>CAZVIA010000001.1:0-142545 GCA_964627525.1 uncultured Gammaproteobacteria bacterium
CCAGACTACTTGGACAAACTAATCCTCGTAGATGCACGCATCGCGTGTACTAAAGATGAGGATGGAAAGAGCTTCAAATTCGGAGGACTAGTCAAAGTCTGCGAACTTCTAGGAGTCATTTTCAATGGAAACAACTCTACGTTTGAGCCACATACTCCAGAACATGTCAGAGAAGAAGATGTGTACTGGATGTGGTGCCAAGATGGTAAGCGCAATCTAGGAAAGAATGTCCAAACTTGTCGCAAAGAGTTTGAAAAAAATGAAATCGGACTTGATGCGATGCAAGGTCTTGCATTGTTTGCCCAGAATAGAAAGGTTCTGCAAGATCACTACGTGGATCTACCCAGTTCTGTCCATTGTGGCAATCGCGAGAACTTTGCGTGCCTCGGCTTGTGGCTCGACGGGCCGGAGTTGGGCTGGGACTGGGATGTCAATGCGTACTCGCGTGATGGTTCGGCTTCGTGTCGGAAGTGTATTAAGTAACATTACCCCTTTGACCCTCTTCACTCTTTAATACTTATCCCTTTTCCCTTTTTTTGACTCTGACTTGTAACAAAGCCAGAGTCTTCTTTTTATTTCAAAAATTTTCCTCTAAATTCCAAAAATCTATCTGCATCAATTGCCTCACGCATTTCACTCATTAGCTTCAACATAAAATGCACATTATGAATTGTTGCCAAACGATAAGCAGTTAATTCTTTTGCAGAAAATAAATGGTGTAAATAAGCGCGTGAATGGTTTTTACAAGTAAAACAATCACACCAAGAATCAATTGGCTCAAGATCTTTTGCAAAACGCGCGTTACAAATATTTAATCTAGCATCACGACTGTACAAAGCACCAGTCCGAGCTAATCTTGTTGGAGCAACACAGTCAAACATATCAATTCCACGTTCAACAACATCAAATAAATTTTCTGGAGAAAAACCAACACCCATTGTGTAGCGGGGTTTTTCCTCTGGCAAATATTCACCCAAAGATTCTAAAACCGAACGAGTCACTTCCATATTATATCCAATTGATTCACCACCAATTGCAATTCCATCAAAATCCAAATCACAAATAAATTTTGCAGATTCAATTCTCAAATCATCATGACGACCACCTTGAATTATTCCAAACAAAAATTGACGATGGTCAAAGCGTTGTGGAATTTTTCCAAAAAAATTTAAAGATTGTTTAGCCCAATCGTGTGTACGATCTAAAGCTTCGCGCGCATAAATTCGATCAGCTTTGTCAGGAGTACACTCATCAAAAACCATAATTATATCTGCACCCAACTTTTTTTGAATATCAATAGCCACTTCTGGGCTAAACCGATGTTTAGAACCATCAATGTGCGAACGAAAATCCACACCAGCATTATCAATTTTTGCACCCAAAGAAAAAACCTGAAAACCACCGCTGTCAGTTAAAATAGGTGCATCCCAATTCATGAATTTGTGCAAACCACCCAATTCAGCGATCAAATCCTCGCCAGGTCTCAAATGCAAATGATAAGTATTTCCCAAAATAATTTCAGCCCTAGTCCCAGCATCAGCCCCAGCTCCACGTAAATCATGCCAATCCAAAGATTTTACAGTAGCTTGAGTTCCAACAGGCATAAAAACTGGTGTTTGAATATCACCATGATCAGTGTGGATTACACCTGTTCGAGCCCTGCATTTAGAAGATTTATTTTTTATTTCAAACATATTTGTGGGGAGTATAAGAAGTGGGGTACAATAAGTCAAACTCTTGCCCCTGATATAAATACCAAGACAAATGATCAATTATCAAAAAGAATTAAATCAAGAGCAGTTTAAGGTTGTGACTCGTGGAAAAGGTCCAGCTCTTGTTTTGGCTGGAGCAGGTTCTGGAAAAACCAGAGTTATAACTTATCGCGTGGCTTTTCTTATAGAAAATGGTGTTGCAGAAGATTCAATACTTTTGGTGACTTTTACAAACAAAGCATCGCGCGAAATGTTATCAAGAGTTGAGTTGTTGGTTGGTCGCAGTGTCAAAGGATTGTGGGGTGGAACTTTTCATAGCATCGCGCTTAGGATTTTGAAAAAATATTCACTACACACTACTTATGAAAAAAATTTCACAGTTCTGGACAGTGATGATTCTCGTTCGCTAATAAAACTTTGTATAAAGGAAGAGGGGGTAGATACAAGTGGGCGAAGATTTCCAGCTCCACGAGTTTTACACAGCATAATTTCTTATGCAACAAATGCAGATACAACTATTCATGATGTTCTTGATTTAAAATACCCAAACTTTTTTCCAATTGCAGATCAAATAATTGCAGTTGCCCGTCGTTATCAAAACAAAAAACAAGAAGCAAATGTAATGGATTTTGATGATATTTTAACGAATCTTCTTGTTTTATTAGAAACTAATGATGCACTTCGTAGAAAACTTTCACAACAATTTGAACATATTTTAGTAGATGAGTATCAAGACACAAATACAATTCAGGCACGCATTGTAAAAGCTTTGGCACAAACACATAAAAATATTTTAGTTGTTGGAGATGATGCACAAAGTATTTATTCTTTTCGTGCAGCAGATATACAAAATATTCTCCAGTTTGAAAAAGATTTTCCAAATACGGAAATTTATAGATTAGAAACAAATTACAGATCTACACCAAACATTCTTGAAGTTGCAAATCAAGTTATTTCGCGTAATAAAAAACAATATCAAAAAAAATTACACAGTGTAATTGAGCCACACATTAAACCAAGAATAGTTCCAGCACAAGATAAAATACAAGAAGCAAAATTTATTGCAACAAGGGTTTTGGAGTTAAGAGATGCTGGAGTTAAATTAAATAGGATTGCAATTTTGTTTAGAGCTGCACATCACAGCCAAATGTTGGAATTGGAATTAAATAAATATGACATACCTTATGATTTTCGTGGGGGGTTAAAGTTTTTTGAAAGAGCTCACATAAAGGATGTAATTGCATACTTAAGATTGTTTCATAATTTAAATGATCAAGTTGCATGGTATAGGGTGTTGGCAATGCAAGAGGGGGTTGGACCAGCAACAAGTGGAAAAATAATGGAAATAGTTAGAACTTGCGATAATATTGAGCAATTACAAAAAATAAAAGATGTAAAACTTAGTGCAAAAGCTAAGCAAGGTTGGTGGAGTTTAATACAAACAATTAATGCAATGTTAGATGCCACACCACGTACACCATCAGAACTAATAAGATCAATAATAAAATCTGATCAATATAGGGATTATTTAGAAACTCAACACACAGATTGGCGAGATAGAATAGAAGATCTTAATCAATTAGCTTATTTTGCACAAAAAAATGGTGACTTAGAAGGGTTTTTAGCAGAAGCAAGTTTGCAAGAAGGTTTTAGTTCAGCAAAATCTAGTGTTAATACTAATACTAATACTAATGCCAACTCTAATACCAGCCAAACCAATACAACTCCAGATGATGAGCCAAGTTTAATACTTTCAACAATACATCAGGCTAAAGGTTTAGAATGGGATACGGTTTTTGTAATACATTTATTATCACCAGGTTTTCCAAATGAAAGAGCAATAAAAGAGCCAAGTGGATTAGAAGAAGAGCGTAGATTGTTTTATGTTGCGATCACAAGAGCACAGCGTAAATTGTATTTTACATATCCAATGTCTACTGGTAGGGAGACAACAGTGTTTGAACAGCCGTCACAATTTTTAAATGAAATTGATTCAGAGTTAATGGATCAGGATTCTAAATATGTGAGGCCGACTACAATTTATAATGATACTGCCGACGATTCCTATGATGACAATAATGATAATCGAGACAATGACACAATAGAATATATTTCAGAAGATCAGGATTGGCGCAGTAAAAGTTTTTTAAAAAATATTGATGAACTTTGAACAAAATTACAAACTGTGGATAAAACATCTTTACAATTAGGAAAAGTTTGTAAAACAGAGTACAATATATATGAGATTAACTCAGGTCTCTTTTATTTAAATTTAGAATAATATTAAGAGGGTATATATGAAAAACACACACTCTGCGAAGTGTGGGGAGAAACCGCTTGAGGTCGGGCGGTGGATTTTCAGACTCGCCATATTTTTTAGTGCTGCATTTATTGCTGCATTTTTTATTTTTATAAGTACTGCAAATGCGCAGACTTATGTTTATACAGTAAGGGCTCAAGAAGCTGATCAACAAACAATGTCAGCCAATGCAGAACCAGCTGTAATATCAGAAGAGGAACAAAGACAAGGTCAAGAAGGGGAGGAGTTAAGAGAAGAACTTCCACCTGAACTTGAATTAGATTTAACAGTTACAAGAGATGATCTTGATGCTGTAGATCCTGTGATTGGAATTAGCAGTCCATTTCATTTTGTAAAAAGAATTGGATGGGGAATGCAAGAAGCATTTACTTTTGATCCAGTTGAAAAAGCTGATCTTAAATTAGATCATGCTAGTCAGCTTTTGTATGAAATGAAAGCAGAAATAGATAACGAAGGTGTTGAAGACATGAATCCAGATTTGATTGCAAATTCAATGGAGCGAATTGCAGATAAGTTTGGTGATGTTGGTGATATTGCTGAAGATCTAAAAGAAGAAAGTGTAGACAATCCAGAGGCAGTTGATGAAATAATGAATAAGGTGTTAGATCGCCAAATTAAGCAAAAAAAGGTTATAGATAGGGTGGTTGCTGAAGCTTCAGAGCATTTGAAAGACCAAGAAGATACTAAAGAGAAAACAGAGGAAATGGAAGGTTTGGTAGAGGATTATGAAGCTGAAGAAATTGATGAATCACAAGATAAAAAATTAGAAGACTTGATCATGGCAGCTGAAGAAGTAACTGCAGTTACAACCGAAGCTGTTGGTAATGTTTTGGTAATAGTTGAGGAAGATGCAGAAAGCATTGCTGATAGAATTACTGAAGTATTAGATGAACAAGTAGGAAGTCAGTTTAAACATTTCCGACACATTGAATTGTTGGAGGACATGTCTGATTTAGTTCCTGAAAGTGCTAAAGCTGCGATTGAAAATGCTAAATTAAAAACACAAACAGCATTTGAAAAAATGTTGGAAAAATTGCCAGCAGGTGTTCGTGCTGAAAGATTTGCAACTTATGTTGAACACACTCCTGGAAATGAATTAAATCACATTAGCTTTTTAGATGATTTAAAACAAGGTGATATTCCTGCAGATATTTTGGAAAGTATTGAAAAAATCAAAGAGTTTGCGATTGGAAAGTTTGAGCACAAAGTGGATACTTTCAACAAAAGAGATGATGATTTGCGTGACTTAATGTTTAATCGTTTTGATGGTGATGATGTTGGAGATCTGTTGATGATGAGAGAAATTTCAGATCGTACTGATTTCTTTGACGACAACATGGACATGATGATGATGGAATTTGGAGATAGATCAATTCAAAATTTTGCACATAAATTTGCTGAAGCTGAATCAATTGAGCAAGTAGATGATTATAAATATCTGCAAAAGATTTTACTAGAACGTCCTGGTGATCCAAAAGCTCATAGATTGCTTAATGATATTGAGCAACGTTTAGATAATCGTCAGTTTGTCAGAGAGTTTGAAAAAATTGGTGATCAAATGGCTTCAAAACTTGAGGCACAGTTTAGAAGAGAAGGTGATTTTGCATTAGATAGATATGTAACTCTAGATCCGCGAGACATGGAATTTTTCATGGAGTTGGAAGGTCAGGGAAGGTTTGATTCAGATATTACAGATAGAATACTTGGTAAACAAGCAGAGGTATTTAAAGAGTTTACAAGAGATATCAATGTAAACAATCATGATCATTTTGATCGTGTTATGGATAGGTTCCATCATGTTGATAATAATGTTATTGATAACATTAGAAGGTTTGAACCAGAATTTGATGATGCTTTGCAACACAAGCGACGAAGAATTGAAGAGGCGCGTTTACAATTAGAAGAAAATGAAATTTTTCATGAAATGGATAGAATGCGTAGACAAGCAGAAGATGATTTTTGGGATGTTTATAACAATTCAGATACTAATAAGAGAGTTGATTTGATTGATAATAGGTATGATGGTGAGATGGATCTTCTTGAAAGTGAGTTAAACGAACGAATGAGAATTTCAAAAGAACGCTTTGCTAATGATCCATTTTGTGATGCTGTTTGTCAACAAGTTCAGCTAAGTTTCTTGGAACAAGAATATGATCACAGACAGTTAGATGCTAAAGATGAATATAGGAGAAGAGTAAAGGATGAGGAAAGAATGCGACAAGAAGAGCAAATGCGACAAGAAGAAGATGAATGGTATAGGCAACAAGAAGAAGAGCGCATGAGGCGTGATGAAGAAGATCGTCGTAGACGTGAGCAAGAGATGAATAATTGTGGAGAAGGTCAGTACTATGATTTTGGAAGAGGTGGTTGTGTGTTTGACCCTTATTGGGTACCACCACAGACTTTCACAGATTGTCCTTATGGGCAGAAATGGAATGAAAGATACAGTCATTGTGAGTATGAAGAAACTGAGATAAGTCCAGTAATAGTTGATCCAGGTTTTTGGGCAATTGATTGTGCAAGAGGTTTTTATCTTGATTTCCAAAAAGGTGAATGTGTAAGAGATCCAAACTGGGTTGATCCAGAAGAAACTGTTTATTGTGGGCCAGGATTTTATTATGATCACTTCATGCAAAGGTGTGAGCAAGATTATTACCAATCATGTGCTCCTTGGCAGTTCTGGGATTTTGAAAGAAACACATGTGTGGATGATGCTTCTTTGATTGATAGGCCGCGTGATTGTCCGTTTGGAATGTTCTGGGATTTTAACGATAGAGAATGTAGAGAAAGTAATGATCCAAGACCTTGGGAACGGTGTGGTGATGAAGAATATTGGAATCCTGATGTACAAGAATGTCATGGAATTGATGATACACCAGAACCACCGCAGCCAGAAATTTGTCCAAGTCATTTTGATCCGGTTTGTGATACACAAGCTCGTACACATACAAATGAATGTGTGGCACGTGCTTCAGGTGCAACAGTAGCTTACTATGGTGAATGTAACCAACGTAAATCATGTAATGATCATGATGAATATTGGGATGAAAATAGTCAAACATGTCGTTTGTCATGGAAAGATTGTGGTTATAACATGATGTGGGATTCATTTAACCAAGAATGTCGTGGAGATTGTACTGGAGGTCAAGAGTGGGATTCAGTAGGTAAATATTGTAAAACAATTGATTATGGTGAAGATGGTGGTTGTGGTAAGGGTTGGTACTGGGATGGTGCAGCACAATCTTGTCTTCAAGACGGTGTACAATGTGAAAGTTATGAGTCAAAGTGTGGAGATTGTCCAATAAATGATATGGATGATGGGCAATGGTGTAGATTTGATTCACAAGGATGTCCACTATATTGCATGGAAGATGATGTAGATGATGATTCAGGGCACGCTGGTGTAGGTTGTGGACCTGGAAATTGGTGTGCACAAGGTGATTGGTGTGCTGATGATAATAATGGTTTCTGTTGTCCAGCTTATGCAGAACATATTTGTGATGATGGTCGTTGTGTAGAAAATTATTCTGAATGTGGTGACGATGATGACGAAGATGATCACACACAATGTGAAGTACATTCAGTAGATCCTTGCACAGGTTGTACAGAATCAAAATGTGTTTATGATGATGAGGGTTGTAGGTCATATTGTTCAGAATTTGATATTGAACAAGAAGTGCATGTAGATTGTCCTTGGGGTTGGCATTTTGATGACAGAGTAAATCTTTGTATAAGAGATGGTTATAATTGTAATTCACCAGAAGCTTGTGATAGTTGTAGTTCAAATCAAGAATGTGAATATTGGAGTTCTGGTTGTCCTAAGGGCTGTGTGACAAGCACAGGTACTTCAGGTGGTGACTGTGATGTAGGTTATCGTTGGGTAGCTTTTCCAGAAAAACCAACTGATGGATATTGTGCGCCAGATAATTCATCTCAAAATTGTACAAATAACCCCTATGCAGTAAATGGAACATCAAATTGTAATTATGATGTGTGTGAAGATGGTTGTGAGTATGAAGGTGCTTGTCCAGCACGTTGTATCCCACATGAACATGATGATGATCACCCTACTACTAATCAACCATATACATATGCCCCAGAAGACTGTGGGGGTGGTTGGAATTGGAATAGTGATACAGAGTCATGTGTTCGTCCAGGTGTAAATTGTTCAAGTTATAGTAGTGTTTGTGGTGCTTGTCCACAAGGTGATATGAATGATAGTTATTGGTGTGAATATGATGGAGATGGTTGTCCAATGGCTTGTAGAGAAGTAGGACAATGTGATAATGATGGGTATTGTGATCCAGGAGAAAGTTATGAAGATTGTTCATCAGATTGCGGAACATATTCTGGAGGACAGTGTGATCATGATGGATACTGTGACACAGGTGAGACTCCGTCAGATTGTCCAGATTGTTCAAGTTATACAAGTAGTTGTAATAATAATGGTACTTGTGAAGATGGTGAAACTTTTGAAGGTTGTGGATCAGATTGTTCAGGAAGTTGTGATAATGATGGGTCATGTGATCCAGGCGAAGATATGGGAAATTGTGGATATGATTGTGGTGGTTCATGTGATAATGATGGAACTTGTGAATCAGGTGAAGATAGTATGAATTGTGGTCATGATTGTGACTCAATGTATGGTACAGGAGGTAGTTGTGATTACAATGGAGTATGTGAATCAGATGAGAATAGTTCAAGTTGTCCAGAAGACTGTAATGTTGTAGATTCTGGTGCAGCATATGATGATGTTACATTGCATGGGGCAACAATAACAGACAGTGGTCTACAGATTAGTTATTCTAAGAACTTTAGTACTTGTGCCCACTTATTATTCTCCAGCTTTGGAATGGCAACATCATATAATTATTATTGCACAATGGGTGACTCAATTGTGGTTACACAGCCTTTGGATCAATTTTCAGTAAGTGCTGGAGATTCAATAATGTTGTGCCATGGAAATAATTATGGAGTGTGTAGTGGTACTGCTGCTATAACTGATTCAAGAAGTAGTGTGTCTAGTTCGGATGATAGTGATAATACTAGTCAAGGAGAATCTTGTGGCTCAACAACTTGCGGATTATCAACTGATTGGTGTGCAGACTCTTCAAGAAGTATGTGTTGTCCAACAGGTACCTCAGTGTTGTGTGATAGTGGTGCGTGTACAAATAGCCTGTCTGATTGTGGTGATCATTATGATGACGAATACCACGACGATGATTTTGATTACTACCATGATGATGGTGGTGCACCATGTGGTACAGGAAATACTTGTGCTCAAGGTGACTGGTGTGCTGATGTATCAAATGGATGGTGTTGTCCAGCTTATGCAGAACATATTTGTGATGATGGTCGTTGTGTAGAAAATTATTCTGAATGTGATTCACAAAGCTATAATGACACAGGTTTTTGGAAAAGACTTGGAATTAAATGGGACAGCTTTATTTCTAAGTTGCTAGGAGTTTCAAGAGCATCTAGGTACTAAGCACAAAATAAATAAAAACCAAAAACCCGGCAGCCAGTCGGGTTTTTACTTGACTTATTACAGAGAAAATGTTATAGTTTTGCCAAATTAATTTATAATTTATGGATTTTAAAGGATTAAAAGAAAAAACATTAGTGCTTATTAAACCAGATGGCATTCAAAGAGCATTGGTTGGTGAGATTGTAGATCGTTTTGAAAGAAAAGGTCTTAAGTTGATTGGTTTAAAAATGATGAAACTAGATGAGGCTTTGCTAAGAGAACATTATGCACATATTAAGGATAAGGATTTTTATCCAGGTGTTGAAAGATTTATGATGAGTTCTCCTGTGATTGCAATGTGCTGGGAAGGTTTAGAGGTTGTTGATGCTGTACGATTGATTACTGGAATTACAAAATCACGTGAAGCAGAAGCTGGTTCTGTTAGGGGTGACTTAGCAATGAGTGTTGCTTGTAATGTAATTCATGCTTCAGATTCTTTGGAAAATGCAAAAGTTGAAGTACAGAGGTTTTTTAAAGAAGAAGAATTATTTGAATATCAAAAATCTGACTACTTGTTTGTGTATACTGAAGACGAGTTAGATCAATAATTTTGTTAAAATTTTTTAAAAAGCCCAACCACTCCGAGTGGTCGGGCTTTTTTGTATCAAACCAAGCTCGTGCTATACTGAAATTGACCCTCTAGAGCGGATCTATGATATTCCTCTACAACCTTATCCCTAGAGTTTGTCGGGATCGCTATCACTGTGGTGAAAAGCACTGACGAACCACCTATTTAGCGGGGGTAAGTCGTAGATCCGCAACAGAGTGGTTTTTTGTTTTTTAGATTTTTTAAAATGTATAGGTTTGGTTTTTGTTAAGATATAAGTTTTTAATTGAGAAGTTTATTTTTTGGCTAAATTTAGCAAAAAAAACTAGGATTTTAATTCAAAATAAAATTTCGTATTTGTATAGGTTTGAAATGTGTGTTAAGGTATTTATATGAAGTATACTATCGGACAAACAGCAAAAATATTGGGTGTAACTGCACAAACTTTAAGGAGGTGGGAGGCTTCTGGTTTGTTAATGTCACATCGTTCAAAAGGAGGGCATAGATATTATGAAGAAGACGAAATTAGGGAATATTGCAATAGTCTTGATATTTTTAAATTGGCTTTTAATTGGACATTATCAGATACTGGTGAAAATATATTAAAACACTTTTATTGTTCTGATTCATCAGTGTTTAAAGCAAGACTTGGCAAAATGTTAACAGAGTTACAAAAAGATTTGAGTGTTAGAAATTTAGCATCATTAATTACAGCATCTGCAGGTGAGATAGGTAATAATTCCTTTGATCATAATTTGGGGAATTGGCCTGATAAAGCTGGAATTTTTTTTGGTTATCATACAAAAAAAAGACAAATTGTGTTAGCAGATCGTGGTCAAGGGGTTTTAACAACATTAAGTAGGGTAAGACCTGAATTGAAAATAGAAAAAGATGCTTTAAAGGTTGCTTTTACTGAATTTGTTACTGGTAGAGCTCCTCAACATAGGGGTAATGGTCTAAAGTGGGTTAAAAAAAATGTCTGTGATTATGATCTAGACTTGGTTTTTCAGTCAGGAAATGCCCGTTTAAAGATTGGGGGTGGTAATGAGGAATTAAAAATAAAGGAAGTAAAGAATAAAATACAAGGATGTTTATCCTTTATTAATTATTGATATGAAAATTGAATTAAAAAAATTTGGAAACATATTGATTTCTAGGCAATCTGGTCGTGAAGCATATAATGCATTTAAGCCAACAATGCAAAATATTGGTGAATCAGAAGAGGTTGTTTTGGATTTTGTGGGAGTTGATGTCTTGTCTCCTTCGTGGGCAGATGAATTTATAACTATTTTAGTAAAAGATTTTTCAAATAATATTATAGTTAAAAAAACTGATAATTTGTCAGTGATTGAAACTTTGGATTTATTGCAGAAAATAAATAATTATATTTTAGAAATTAAGTAAGTGTTTTTGTTTGTAAAATATATAAAAACCTATGGATTTTGATGAATATCAAGAAAAAGCAGCAACAACTGCAAAATATGCTGACAAAGGCAATAACTTGGCTTATCCGGTTTTGGGATTAAATGGTGAGGCAGGTGAAGTCGCAGAAAAAGCTAAAAAAATTATTCGCGACCACAATAATATAATGACTGATCAGCACAGACAAGAAATTGCAAAAGAACTTGGAGATGTTTTATGGTATGTTGCAGCTGTTACTTCTGAAATAGGTTTTTCAATGCAAGATGTTGCGCAGATGAATATAGATAAGTTAGCATCTCGAGATAAAAGAAATATGATTCATGGAAGTGGAGATAATAGATAATTTTAAAAACACAAAAATTTTTACAAACAAAATGAAAAAAGTTTTCCTAACAATTTTACTAATGATCGCAGCAATAGCTGTAAGTTTGTTTGTTGTAAAAACACAAGGTCTGAATTTTTATTCTCAAAAAGTTTATTTACAAAAAGCAGGTTTTGGTAATTTAATTTCAAAAGAAAATAAAAAACCAGATCGCCCTGACCCAACAAAAATTACAATCCAAACCTTTGGTGATTTAATGTTGGATCGTTATGTTAGAAAAACTATTAACAATCACAGTTCAGAATATCCATTTGAGAATATTAAAGACTTGCTTGATCAGGCAGATTTTAATGTGGTGAATTTAGAAGGTACTCTCACGGATTTTCCAACAAAATCAATTCAACCAAATGACACGACTTTTACTTTTTCAAAAAGACATGCAGAAACTTTGCGCGATTTGAATTTTACAATTACAAGTTTGGCAAATAATCATTCAAGAGATTTTGGGACAACAGGTGCACAGCAAACTAAAGAAACTTTGAAAACAAATAACATTGCTTATTTTGGCGACTATTTTAATAAAAATGAAATTTCGCATGTTGAAAATTATTCTGGCACGAAAATTGGTTTTGTTGGATATCATCAGTTAAGTAATACAGGTTTTCAAAATGTTTTAAATGAAGTTGCGCGACTTAGAGACAAAGTAGATTTTTTGATTGTGTACGCACACTGGGGGATTGAATATGCGCGCATGAATTTTTCAGATGCACAACAAGCTGCAGCTTATCAATTAATTGAGGAGGGTGCAGATGCGGTTGTTGGAATGCATCCGCATGTTGTTCAGCCGATTGAAATTTATAAAGGGAAAATTATTTTTTATTCTCTGGGGAATTTTGTTTTTGATCAGTTGTTTTCAGATGATGTAAGGGAGGAATTGGGTGTGCGAATTATTATTGAACCAAAACAAGTGACTTATCAATTTATTACTTTGGAAAATATTGATATTCAAATTCATGAAACAACAGGTGATAAGCGCAGAGAGTTGTTAAGAGAAATTGCGCAAGCTTCTGAGATTTCAGATTTTTTCAAAGAGCAAGTTAAGAGAGGAGAAGTTGTGTTAAGAGAAACAGCTTTTTCAAACTTTATTAAATAAAAAAATTGCTCAGATTCTAGAGCAATTTTTTTATACAGCGGCTACAGCTTTTTTAGTCATTGTACGAAGGCAACTTGTGCAAATTTTTGCTTTTTTACCTTCAACTTTTTTTGACTGAAGATTAATATTAATCTTTCTAGGAGTAGCGCGCATTGATTTGCTGCGATTGTTTCCTCGACGAGGACCACGGGCGCAGACATCACAAGTTCTAGACATATAATTGATTTAACAGTGTTTATAGGTTACAATATTAGAGATACAAAGTCAAGTCTCTGTGTAGCCTCGTGCCACCGGCGCTCGGCTTACCAATAAATTATGGAATTATATTTAACATTATTTAGCATTGCCGTACTTATTTTTTCTGCTGTTTTTCATGAATACATGCATGGGTGGACAGCAAATCAATTAGGTGACGCAACTGCAAAATATGCTGGCAGATTAACTTTAGATCCAAGAAAGCACATAGATTTGTTTGGAACAATTTTATTGCCAATATTTTTATACCTAATTAGTGGTTTTGTTTTTGGTTATGCAAAGCCAGTTCCATATAATCCTTATAATTTAAAATATCACAAATGGGGGCCGGCAATAGTTGGGGTGGCAGGTCCATTATCAAATTTATTTTTAGCATTGGTTTTTGGTTTTCTTGCAAGCTTAACTGCTGATATTGTTTTATTGAGATTGCTTTATATTATTGTAAATATAAATGTATTGCTAGCAGTGTTTAATTTAGTACCAATTCCTCCGCTAGATGGTTCAAAAATTCTCTACGCACTTCTCCCAACATCAGCACAGCACATAAAAGCAGTATTAGATCGATATGGAATAATCTTAGTTTTCTTTTTTGTCTTCTTTTTATTCAAAATTTTAAGCCCAATAATCAAGTGGGTTACAGAGTTATTTTTTATGTTTAATGTTTCTTGACGTTTTGTTAAGCTGTGTTATAGTTTCAATTTTGCTAATTTGGCACGGAAGTTTGGTGTTAATTTTAATGAACAAAAAGATCCTCATATTATCCAAATGAGAAAAAAATTAAATGAATTGGGTGGTATAGATTTTAAAATTGAACAATATCCAGATGGGTCTTGGGCAGCTGAATCAACAAATGTAGACGGTATTATTACAGGTGGCACTTATATAAAAAATATTCCAGAATCTATTAGGGATGCAACTTTTACTTATTTTGGAGTTCCTCCCTATTTGTGTGTTGATAATTTATTAAAAGCAAATAATGAGCCAGTTGTCTTGAAGCAACATGTATATGTCTAATCGTAGTTTTTCTGATATATCTCAAAAACAATGGAAAAAGGCATGTAAAAAATTAGGACTAGAGATTAAAACAAAATCAGGGAAAGGAAGTCATATTTTAGTGTGCCACCCTTTTATTAATATAAAAATTTTTAAAAAACTACTAAAGTGGGGTTTTTCTGAAGATCAAATTTGGGGTGCTTTAAATTAAAATAAGTAAGCTTGACTAATTTCACGCACTAATATACAATATCCCCGTGGCTAAATAGCTTATTTTTTATATGCCAACAATGAATCAATTGATCCGTAAAGGACGCAAATCAAAGACGACTAAATCAAAGTCGCCTGCTTTGCAATTTACATTTAATTCAATCAGACGTAAAAAAACTTACTTAAAACGTGGTGCTCCATTTAAAAGAGGAGTCTGTGTAAAAGTAACAACAGTTACTCCAAAAAAACCTAACTCAGCTCTTCGTAAAATTGCTCGTGTGCGTTTAAGTAATGGAATGGAAGTAACAGCATATATCCCAGGTGAAGGTCACAATCTTCAAGAACACAGTATTGTACTATTAAGAGGTGGTCGTGTAAAAGATTTACCAGGTGTGCGTTATCACATTGTTCGTGGTGTTTATGATACAGCTGGTGTAGAAGGAAGAAAGCAGAGTCGTTCAATGTATGGTACTAAAAAACCTAAATAAAAATTATGCGCGGTAAATCAGCTCCAAAAAGAATTTTAACACCAGATCCTCGCTACGCAAGTACTTTAGTAGCAAAATTTACAAATTATTTAATGGAAAGAGGAAAGAAAAGTGTTGCGCAAACAATTGTTTATGATGCTTTTGATCGTATTGAAGAAAAGACAAAGAAAAAACCAATGGATGTTTTTGAAGAAGCATTAAAAAATATCACACCACAACTTGAAGTTCGTTCAAGACGTGTTGGTGGGGCAAACTATCAAGTGCCAATGCCTGTTAGGGGAGACCGAAGAAATGCACTTGCTTTTCGTTGGTTAATTGCAGCAGCAAAATCAAGAAAAGGAAAACCAATGTGTATTAGACTTTCAGATGAAATCATGGCAGCAGCAGATAGTGAAGGATCGGCAGTAAAGAAAAAACAAGATGTTCACAAAATGGCAGAAAGCAACCGAGCTTTTGCGCATTTTGCTCGATATTAAATTAATCACAAATTTCACTCATTTTTTCACTCACTAAATTATGCCGAGAGAATATAGCTTAAATGACACACGTAATATAGGAATTATTGCGCATATTGACGCTGGTAAAACAACAGTTACCGAGCGTGTACTTTTTTATACAGGAAAAAAACATAAAATTGGAGAAGTTCATGAAGGTGAAGCTGAAATGGATTGGATGGAACAAGAGCAAGAACGTGGAATTACAATTACTTCAGCAGCTACAACATGTTTTTGGGGCGGCAAAAGAATTAATATTATTGACACACCTGGTCATGTAGATTTTACAGCAGAAGTTGAACGTAGTCTTCGTGTGCTTGATGGTGGTGCTGTGATTTTTGATGGTGTTGCTGGTGTTGAACCACAATCTGAAACAGTTTGGCATCAAGCAGATAAGTATGAAGTTCCAAGAATTTGTTTTATAAATAAATTAGATAGAACTGGTGCAGATTTTTATAAGGACATAGATTCAATTCATAATCGTTTAACAAAAAAAGCAATTCCAGTTCAGTTGCCAATTGGTGAAGAAGATAAATTTGAAGGTTTGGTAGATTTGCTCAAAATGAAAGCTTTTATTTATAAAGATGATTTAGGAAAAGAAATTGAAGAAACAGAAATTCCCGAAGCATTAAAAGAAAAAGCTGAAAAATATCATTCAGAACTTGTTGAAAAAATTGTTGAAAATGATGAGGAATTAATGACCGCATATTTAGATGGAAAAAAACCTTCTGTAGAAGATTTGAAAAGAGTTTTGCGTAAAGCAACAATTGCGAATGAAATGATTCCGGTTTTATGTGGTACTGCTTTGAAAAATAAAGGAGTGCAACTATTACTAGATGCAATTATAGATTATTTGCCTTCACCTTTGGATGTTCCAGCTATTGAAGGACATGATGTTAAAGATGAAGAAAAAATTATTGAGCGCAAAGCAGATGATTCAGAACCATTTTCAGCTTTGGCATTTAAAATTGCAACTGACCCGTTTGTTGGTAAATTAAGTTTTTTCCGTATTTATTCTGGTATTTTAAAATCAGGTTCATATGTTTTAAATACAGTTTCAGGAAAAAAAGAGCGTATCGGAAGAATTTTGCGAATGCATGCAAACCATAGAGAAGATGTTGATGAAGTTTATGCGGGTGAAATTGCTGCTGCAGTTGGTTTAAAAGAAACTCGCACTGGTGATACTTTGTGTGATGAAAATAATCCAATTGTTTTGGAGTCAATTACATTTCCAGAGCCAGTTATTTCTGTTGCAGTTGAACCTAAAACAAAAGCTGATCAAGAAAAAATGGGAATGGCTTTGGCTAAGTTGGCTGAAGAAGATCCAACTTTTGTTGTTTCAACTAATGAAGAAACTTTGCAAACAATTATTGCAGGAATGGGAGAACTTCATTTGGAAATTATTATTGACCGCATGAAGCGTGAGTTTAAAGTTGAGGCAAATGTTGGTGCTCCGCAAGTTGCTTATAAAGAAACTATTAAGAAATTGGCTGAAGCAGAAGGTAAATATATTAAACAGTCTGGTGGTCGTGGGCAATATGGTCATTGTTGGTTGCGAGTTGAGCCACTTGAGCAAGGAAAAGGTTTTGAGTTTATTGATAAAATTAAAGGTGGTACTATTCCTAAGGAATATATTCCAGCTATTCAAAAAGGTGTGAAAGAAGCAATGGCGCGCGGTATTGTTGCTGGTTATCCAATTTTAGATGTACAAGTTACTGTTTATGATGGTTCATTTCATGAAGTAGACTCTTCAGAAATGGCATTTAAAATGGCTGGATCAATGGCTTTTCAAGCTGCTGCAAAAAAAGCTAGTCCAATCATTCTTGAGCCTTTGATGAAAGTTGATGTAACAACTCCAGAAGAGTATATGGGAGATGTAATTGGTGATTTAAACTCAAAGCGTGGGCAAGTTCAAGAAATGAGTGATCGTGGTCAAGTAAAAATTGTTAAAGCAATGGTTCCTTTGTCTGAAATGTTTGGCTACACAACAAGTTTGCGTAGTATGACACAAGGGCGTGCAAGTTATTCAATGGAATTTGCACATTATACAGAGGTTCCAAAAAATGTTGCTGAAGCAATTGCAGAAGGTAAAAAATAAAATTCAATAATTTTTTTTAAAAATAATTTAAAAAACAAAAATATGTCTGATTACATGCGAAAAATTTTAGATTTAATTGGGCGAACAGGGGATAGATGTATAGTAGTTCACCCAGAGACAGAAGATGCTTATGTTGTGATGGCAATTGAGGATTATGAAATGTTGGCTGATGCTGCTTCTGATTTAGAGTGGGATGATGAAGCCGAAGGAGAAGAGGATTATGATGAGGAATGGGAATTTGGTGATGATGTTGAAGATCAGGTGGTTGATGAAGTAAAAGAAAATGGAAATAATGCTTTGGAAGAATGGCGAAAGCAAATGCAAGCTTTGGCAGCACAAGATACTGACTCTGAAGAACCATTTGAGATTGCACTTTCAAGTGTAAGGCAAGATGATGAAATTAAAGGAGAAATCAAAATTGAGGAAATTCCACAAGCAGAAGCTGAAAAAGTTGAGGGAAAAGATGATGATAGGTTTTATATAGAACCTGTAGAATAAATTAGCCAACATAAAATAACCCGCACACAAATAAAAAATACTTCTAAAGGGCTCTGCGTAGGGTCGCCAGCATGGTGTCCGACCGTAGGTCGGACTGGTGACCACGAGCAAAGAGCGAATGCGCCGCAGGTGCGCGTGAGTGTCCCGATAGAAGTATTTTTTATTTGTGTGCTTTTGTTTTTATTGACTAATTTATTAGTATTTGTTACTATGTATAGTCGTCTGTTGCTAATTAGTAAGTGGCGGGTGACATTAATTGGAAAAAGGAGAGTTTGCTGTGACAAGGAAATATCCTGTCTCCGGCGATCTTTACAAGAGAATTGATGCAAAAATGTCTGAGCTCAAGCGAATGCTCAGACAAAAGAAAGGGTGTATATTTGACCCTGCTGATCTTTTTGTTGCTTTGCAGTACTTGATTGATGGAAAGATCACAACACAGGATTTGATTGCAGTGTCTTTGAGAAAAGACGAGCAAGCTCAACAACCTGCTGTGCGCATGGATAAGTTGTTCCTTTCTCCTGGGGAGCAGTGGTCCTTGTTTCTTGAGTACAATGAGAATCTACCTGATGAGTTGAGATTCACCAAAGAAGAACTTTTGGCTTTTTGTATGGAAGGTGGTAATCCTAATCCACCTGAACTACCAGAAGACGCAAGTCCTCTCACGGTAGTCCAGCTCGTTCCTTATCAAGAAACAGTAGAAAAAACCATTGCGTTCTTGCTGGGTTTTGTTCAAAGCCAAATGGAAAAGCTCGGGCTGAACTACTACCAATGGGAAGGGTATAATGATCTTTTGACCAAAAAAGATGTAATCCGTCTTCTCCCAGGTATTGAACATCCAAGAAAGTGTCTTCGTTGGGAAATCGTAGATCTTGGTGCAAATAGAGGAAAAAAGCCTTGTGATGTGCGAAATGAGAACAGTCCTCATGCAGCAGTACTAGCTGCAGCAGGATTTCACACCAACTGGTCAACAAGCATGGATGGAGATAAAATCCCATACGTGTTTATGCCTGGGTATCAGGTTACTGTTCCAAGTGGTGATTCGTGGCAGTACGTGCCTCACATCTGGTTCCATCAGCACGATCGCAGGCTCAGGATCGGCTGCAGCTGGGATGGCTACTGCAACCAGGGTTGGGCTGTTGTGGTGGTTGCGATTTAGGGGAGTAATATAGAACTTGAAGCTAGGAAACTAGCAACTTGGAAATCCTTGGTTCTTGTAACTTGAACCTTGGATTTCTTTTTTATATTTTGAACTTTGGGTTTTTAGAATTTAAATATTGGTGCACCTTTAAAAAAATTATGTAAAAAGTTTTTCTAAAAATTTCCCTAAATTTAGCAAAAAAATCATTCACACATAAAGCACTTGACACCATATACTCCAAAATGCTATAATCCCACCGCTTTTATTAAGCTTTTATTAACTTAAATAAGCGATTAGGCAAGCTTAGGCAATGCCGTCGCAGTAAGATAAAGACCATTCATATGGCAGAAATGTTCGACAGAAGTAAACCACACGTTAACGTAGGTACAATTGGTCACGTTGACCATGGTAAAACAACCTTAACCGCTGCTATCTTAAAAGTGCTTGGTGCACAAGGAAAGATTGCACAGGATAAATCAGTAGATCAAATTGACGCTGCGCCTGAAGAGCGCCAGCGTGGTATTACAATTGCTACAGCTCATGTTGAGTATGAAAGTGATGCACGTCACTACGCTCATGTTGACTGTCCAGGACACGCAGATTATGTAAAAAACATGATTACAGGTGCCGCGCAAATGGATGGAGCTATTTTAGTAGTTTCAGCAGCAGACGGTCCTATGCCTCAAACTCGTGAGCATATTTTGCTTGCACGTCAGGTTGGTGTACCGCACATTGTTGTATTTTTAAACAAAGTTGATCAAGTTTCAGATCCAGAATTGCTTGACTTAGTAGAAGAGGAAGTAAGAGACTTGTTAAATAAGTATGAATTCCCAGGAGCTGATACACCAATTATTCGTGGTTCAGCTTTGAAAGCTCTTGAAAATCCAGGGGATGAAGCTCACGCAAAACCAATTACAGATTTACTTGATGCTTTGGATTCATTTATTCCAACACCAGAACGTGATGTAGATAAACCATTTCTTATGCCAATTGAGGATGTTTTCTCAATTGAAGGGCGTGGTACAGTAGTTACTGGTCGTATTGAACGTGGAATTGTAAAAGTTGGTGAAGAAATTGCAATTATTGGAATGGGTGAGGAAGTAAACAAAACAACAGTTACTGGTGTAGAAATGTTTAATAAACAACTTGATCAAGGTCAAGCTGGAGACAATGCTGGTATTTTGTTGCGTGGTGTTAAAAAAGAAGATGTACAGCGTGGTCAGGTTTTGGCAGTTCCAGGATCTGTTACACCTCATACAGAGTTTGAAGCAGAAGTATATGCTTTAAGCAAAGAAGAGGGTGGACGTCACAAACCCTTTTTCAAAGGTTACAAACCTCAGTTTTATATGCGTACAACTGATGTAACTGGAGAAGTAGAACTTCCAGAAGGAACAGAAATGGTTATGCCTGGTGACACTGCAAACTTGAAGATCAAATTGATCGTTCCAGTTGCTCTTGAAGAAAAGCAAAGATTTGCTATTCGTGAAGGTGGACGAACAGTTGGTGCAGGTGCAGTAACAAAAATTTTGAAATAAGCAGTTGACCTGCCCTTTTAAAGGGCAGGTTTCTGGTTTTTTTAAAAACAAAACCCAAATGGCAACAGAAGTAACTAAAACTAAAAAAGCGACCGAAGAAGTTGCGCAGCGAATTCGTATCAAGATTCGTGCGTATGATTCTCGTGTGATCGATGAATCTACTCGTACAATCATGGAAACTGCGAATCGTTCAGGTGCAACTGTCGTTGGTCCCATTCCATTGCCAACTGAAAAGCGTAAGTACACTGTAAACCGCTCTACTTTTGTTCACAAAACATCACGTGAACAATATGAAGTGCGAGTACATA
The DNA here is from genome assembly GCA_964627525.1 of uncultured Gammaproteobacteria bacterium. Taxonomy (GTDB): domain Bacteria; phylum Patescibacteriota; class Patescibacteriia; order Magasanikbacterales; family JBBTQS01; genus CAZKMQ01. The sequence goes on from CAZVIA010000001.1 coordinate 21,021, forward strand.
AGCGCTTAATCGACATTTTGAGTCCAACACCAAAGACAATTGATTCACTGATGAATTTAAATTTGCCTTCAGGTGTGGATATTGAGATGAAGATGTAATTAACCAGATGGGAGTTGTAATGCAATAAGATCCAGCTGTCTTTATAGATAGCAAGGAAAACATTGTGGCACGTCTAACATCTAGAGGATTTTTCCAGCAAAAATACTAAAAAAACTTCTTCAGATAATTTTATTGAGGAAGACTAGAAATTAATGTTTTTTTGTGATAAAATATTGCAGTAACAAAAACACTAGTTTCTAGTCTTTTGCATTACACATACACATTACAAAATACACTAGACTAGATAGAATATGAAATTCATAATCGGTACAAAACTTAATATGACTCAAGTGTTCCAAGAAAGTGGAATAGTTGTTCCTGTTACACGTATTTCTGCTGGACCTTGTGTTGTAGCGCAAATTAGTGAAGTAAATGGGAAAAAACAAGTTCAATTAGGTTTTGGTAAAGCAAAAAAATTGAAAAAACCAATGAAGGGTCATTTAAAAGATTTGCCAGATGTTTGTCATTTGCGTTCATTTAATACTGATCAAGAATTAAATCGCGGTGATGTTGTTGGTGTGGATTCTTTTGAAGCGGGTGAGCGAGTTGGAGTAACTGGAACAAGCAAAGGAAAAGGTTTTCAGGGTGTTGTAAAACGACATGGATTTCATGGTTCTCCAGCATCACATGGTCATAAAGATCAGTTGCGTATGCCAGGTTCTATTGGTGCAACAGATGCTGCCCGTGTTTTTAAAGGAACAAGAATGGGTGGTCACATGGGTGATGAGCGAGTAACTGTAAAAAATTTAGAAGTAGTTCAAATTGATCCTGAAAAAAATGAAATCATGATTAAAGGTGCTGTTCCAGGAGCTAAAGGTGGTTTGATAATGATTTTTTCAAAAGGTGAAATGAAAAAGAGATAATATGGCAAAAGCAAAAGTATACAATCAACAAGGAAAAGAAATTGAAACTATTGAGTTGAATAGCAATGTTTTTGCTGTAAAAGTAAATCCTGAATTAGTTCATGAAGTTGTTGTTGCTGGTTATGCAAACAAGCGTCAAACTTTAGCACATACAAAAGGACGAAGTGATGTGCGAGGTGGTGGACGCAAGCCTTGGAAACAAAAAGGAACTGGTCGTGCAAGACATGGTTCACGACGTTCTCCAATTTGGCGAGGTGGTGGAGTAACTTTTGGACCAACAAAAGAACGTAATTTCAAAAAGCGAATTAATAAAAAAGTTAAAACATCTGTAATTAAAATGATTTTAACAGATCGTTTGGCAGCAGATGGTTTGGTTGTAGTTGATACATTGAAATTTGATCAACCAAAAACAAAATTGTTTGCACAAATGAAAAAAGCATTGCCTTGTGGTTTAAAGCGTGTGATTATCATAAGTGATAAAAAAGATGAGGCTTTGTTAAGAATTACAAAAAACATTGATCGTGTAAAAACAACATTTGTTGGTGAACTTGGAGTAGTTGATTTGATTGAAAGCCCATACATGATTGTGAGTAAGGAAGCTTTGAAAATGCTAGAAAAAAAATACAGTTAAGTTAATATGGATAATATTTTGCTAAGCACACATATTACAGAGAAAACAGCTGAACGAGAAGACAAAGGCGTTTATACTTTTGAGGTTTCTGATGCTGCAAATAAGTATATGGTAGCTCAAGCTGTAGAAAAAATGTTTGGTGTGCAACCAGTAGCAGTTCGTATTATTAAAAGAAAAGGAAAGAAAAAAAGATATGGAAAGTTTTACGGAAATCGTAAAGATAGAAAGTATGCGATTGTAAGTTTGAAAAAAGGACAAACAATGAGTTTGCATAAAGGAGTCTAATAAAAGTTTTAGAAAAATATGCCGGTAAAAAAGTTAAAAAAGAATACAGCAGGCCGTCGCAACATTAGTGTTGATACTTTTTCTGATATTACAAAAAAGACACCGGAAAAAAGTTTATTAAAAATTAAAAAGAAAAAAGCAGGACGTTCAAAAGGTAAAATTACTGTTCGCCATCAAGGTGGGGGACACAAAAGATTTATCAGGGTGATAGATTTTAAACAAGAACGTTATGATGAATCAGCTACAGTGCTTGGGATTGAATATGATCCAAATAGAAATGCGCGTATTGCATTGGTTGAATATGAGGATAAGGAAAAGCGATATATTTTAGCTCCAGACGGTTTACAAGATGGAGATAAAGTGGTATCATCTCGCACAGCTGTGGATGCAAAAGTTGGAATAAGAATGCCAGTTGAATTTATCCCTGTTGGAAGTTTTGTGCATAACATTGAATTTTGCCCAGGTGGTGGAGGACAAATTGCTCGTGGAGCTGGAACACAAGTTCAGCTTATGGGTGTTGAAGGAAAATATGCACAGTTGAAAATGCCTTCAGGTGAAATTCGTAAAGTTTTGAAAAACTGTTTAGCTAGTGTTGGAATGGTAAGTAATCCAGATCATAGATTGATTCGTTGGGGTAAGGCTGGAAGAATGAGACACAAAGGAATTAGACCAACAGTTCGTGGTAAAGTTATGAACCCTTGTGATCACCCTCATGGAGGTGGTGAAGGTCGTCAGCCAATTGGTATGAAAGCACCTAAAACACCTTGGGGTAAAAAAGCTTTGGGTGTTAAAACACGAAAAAAGAAAAAAGAAAGTAGTAAATTAATTGTTAAACGCCGACCTAAGAAGCGTAGGAAATAAGTATGTCAAGAAGTTTAAAAAAAGGTCCATTTGTTGATGAGAAAGTAATAAAAAAAGTTTTAGAAGCTAAAGCTACAGGAAGTGTTAAAGCTATTAAAACTTGGTCTCGTCGCTCAACTATTACTCCAGAAATGGTGGGTATTAGGTTTGCGGTTCATAATGGAAAAGATTTTATTGAATTCTTGGTTGTTGAAGATATGGTAGGTCATAAGCTTGGTGAGTTTTCACCAACAAGAAAGTTTCATAGACATGGTGGTAAGATGCAGAAAACAATAGAAAAAGGTAAAAAATAATTATGGAAGTATTAGTACACGCAAAACTTAGATACTTGAAGATGTCTCCAAAAAAGGTGCGCTTGATTGTTGATGCTGTGAGAGGTTTGAAAGTAAAAGAAGCTGATGCACAACTTGCTTTTATGAATAAAGCAGCTGCACGTCCAGTTCGTAAGTTGTTAAAAAGCGCGATTGCTAATGCTGTAAATAATTTTAAAGCAGAAGAAAGTGGTTTGGTTATTCATGAGATCAAAACTGATGAAGGTCCAACTTTTAAAAGATGGAGAGCTCGTGCTAGAGGAACTGCTGCACCAATTCGTAAACGTTCAAGTCATGTGCATATTATTTTAAAAGGTGAAGCACCAGAAAAAGTTGAGAACGTAAAAGCTAAAGCCGAACCAAAGGCTGAAGAAACTAAAGAAGAAAAGAAATAATATGGGACATAAAGTTCATCCAACAGCACATAGATTAAACGTAATTTATCCATGGGATTCACGATGGTATGCTCGTCGTGGGAGCTATAAGTTTAAATTGAAACAAGAAGTTGAATTGCGTGATTATTTGAAAAAGAAAGTTAAGGAAGCTGGTCTTGATAGTATTTCTGTTCGTCGTAGTGCAAAAGAAGTAAATGTGATTTTGCGTGTTGCAAAACCTGGTTTGATAATTGGTCGTGGTGGTGCTGGAATTGAAGAGTTAAAGAAAAATATTCAGAAAATGTTTTTTGCAAAAGATGTACAAGTGAAAGTACAGGTGTATGAAGTACGCCAACCTTCACTATCTGCAGCAATTGTTGCATATCAAATGGCACAAGATATTGAAAAACGTATGCCATTTAGACGTGTGCTTAAACAATCAATTGAGCGGGTGATGAAGGCGGGTGCAAAAGGAGTAAAGGTAAGTGTAGCTGGTCGTTTAAACGGAAACGAGATTGCACGTCGTGAGACTTTGTCTGACGGAAAAATTCCTTTGCAAACACTTAGAGCTGATGTAGATTATGCTTTACATGAAGCTAACACTATTTATGGTGTTATTGGAGTGAAGGTTTGGATTTACAAAGGCGAGGTGTTTGGTCAAAAAGATAAGTTTGATCAAGAAACAAACAACAAGTAAGCAGTAATTATGTTAATGCCAAAGAAAGTAAAGCATAGAAAGTCTTTTAAAGGACGAAGACGTAACAAAGGCGTAGCCACTCGTGGTACTACAATTGCTTTTGGTACTTATGCTATAAAATCTTTGGGGCACGCATGGGTTACTTCACGACAAATTGAATCAGCTCGTCGTGCGATGACAAGATTTATTGCTCGTGGTGGAAAAATTTGGATTAGAGTTTTTCCAGATAAACCAGTTACAAAAAAAGGTGCAGAAGTTCCTATGGGAAGTGGTAAAGGTGCTGTTGATCATTATGTGACAATTGTTAAACCTGGAACTGTTTTATTTGAAATGGCTGGTGTTGAAAAAGATGTAGCACGCAGAGCAATGGAATTAGCAGCTTATAAGTTGCCAATTAAGACTAAGTTTTTAGCGAAGGAATAATATGAAGATGGTTGATTTAGAAAAAAAAGAAAAAAAGGAATTGATTGACTTGTTAGAAGAGTTAAAAGCTGAGCGTACAAAATTACAGTTTGCAGTTCATGCAGCTGAAGAGCGCAATGTTAGAAAATTGCGTAGTTTGAAAAAAGATATTGCACGAGTTTTGACTTGTTTAAAGCAATTTGAAAATAAAGCAGAAGAAGTCAAAACAGAAGAAGGCAAGACAAAAGAGAAATAATATGGAAGAAGAAAAAACAACAAAAGTTTTTAACAAACAAAAACCTAAACGAAAGTTGTCAGGTGTTGTTAAGACTGCGAAAGATAAAACAGTTGTTGTTCAGGTTGCAAGACATAAAATGCACCCAATTTATAAGAAAAGATTTCGTGTGACAAAAAATTATCATGCACACGATGAACAAAGTCAGTTCAAGGTAGGGGATAAAGTGACAATTGAAGAAGCACGTCCATACAGTAAGTTGAAAAGATGGCGCGCGATTTATCCTAAGAAATAAGTATGATTCAGCATCAGTCAATGTTAAATGTGGCAGATAATAGCGGAGCTAAAAAGCTCAAGTGTATTCGTGTACTTGGAGGTTATAGAAAGCGCTATGCAAGAGTGGGTGATATAATCACTTGTTCTGTTAAAGTTGCTGCTCCTCGTGGTGCTGTTAAAAAAGGTGAAGTTATACACGCAGTAATTGTTAGACAGAAGAAAGAGGTTCGTCGTACTGATGGAACTTATGTGAGATTTGATGATAATGCAGCAGTAGTAGTTGATAAAAAAACTAAAGAACCAAAAGCTACACGTATTTTTGGACCAGTTGCACGTGAGTTACGTACAAAAGGTTTTCAAAAAATTATTTCATTAGCACCTGAAGTAGCATAAGTATGAGTATGAAAAAGTTAAAAGTAAAAACTGGAGACATGGTAAAAGTGATTGCCGGAAAAGACAAAGGTAAGTCTGGCAAGATTATTCAGGTATTTCCAAAAAAGGAAAAAGTTGTTGTTGAAAAACTTAATATGATGAAAAAACATCTGCGTTCACGAAAAAAAGATGAACCAGGACAACGTATTGAGTTAGCAGCACCAATTCATGTTTCTAATGTTGTAAAAGTTGAAGAAGGTAAAGTGGATGAAAAGAAAGATAAAAAGTCAGAGAAAAAATAAAGTATGTTAAAAGAGTTTTATCAAAAAGAAATAATTCCAAAGTTAAAAGAGCGATTAAATATCAGTAATGTTTGGGCTGTGCCTCGTGTTGAAAAAATCGTTATAAATGTTGGTGTTGGAAAATATACAAAAGATTCAAATTATATTGATGAAGTTGAGCGATCTCTGACTGTGATTACAGGACAAAAACCAATCCGCACAAAATCAAGAATTTCTATTTCAAACTTTAAATTAAGAGAAGGACAAGTTGTTGGTTTGAAAGTAACTATGCGCGGAAAAAGAATGTATGATTTTCTTGAGAAGTTGTTAAGAGTTACATTTCCACGCATGCGTGATTTTCGTGGAATTAGTAAAAAAGGTTTTGATAGACAAGGAAATTTTACAGTTGGTTTTAAAGAACAAATTGCATTCCCAGAAATTTCAGGTGAAGATGCAAACAGAATGCATGGTTTGGAAATAACAGTTGTAACAACAGCAAAAAACCAAGAACAAGCAAAAGCGCTGTTAGAAGAATTGGGATTTCCTTTTAAGAAAGATAAGAAGGATAATAAGTAATAAAGATCTATGGCATCAAAAGCACAAATAGCAAAAGCCAAAAAAACTCCGAAGTTTAGCTCAAGAAAGTTAAACCGGTGTTTTAAGTGTGGAAGACATAAGGGATATATGAGAGATTTTGGCGTGTGTAGAATTTGCTTTAGAGAATTGGCAAACAATGGTCTTTTGCCAGGTGTTCGTAAATCTAGTTGGTAATATTATGTATACAGATCCGATTGCAGACATGTTAACAAGAATCCGAAACGCAGCTAAAGTGCGCAAACCTGAAGTCTTAGTTCCTTTTTCTAAGATTAAGTTTGCTATAGCTCAGATTTTGGAAAAAGAGGGTTATGTTTTGACAGTTGAAAGAGTTGAAGATGTTCGACCAATGATTAAGATCAGATTAAAATATAGTGGAAAACAAAGTTTGATTAGTGCGATTGATAGGGTAAGTAAGCCAGGTCATCGTAAGTATGCAACAAAAGATGAATTACCAGTTGTAAGAAATAACTTTGGTATGGCAATAATTTCAACATCAAGAGGTTTGATGACAAATAAGCAAGCCAAAAAAGATGGTGTTGGTGGAGAAATTTTGTGTAGTATTTATTAAATATGTCTAGAATAGGAAAACAATTAATTGAAATTCCAGAAGCAGTCAGCTTAGAAGTAGTTGATAATGTTGTTGTAGTTAAAGGACCTAAAGGTGAATTAAAACAAGAACTTCGCAAAGGTGTAACAGTTGAAAAAGTTGAAGGTGGTTTTCAGGTTAAAGTTGCAGATCCAGAGAAAAAATCAGAGCGAGCTTATTGGGGATTGTTTGCATCTTTGATAAAAAACATGGTTCAAGGTGTGACTCAAGGTTTTGAAAAGCAATTAGAAGTAAATGGTGTTGGTTATAAAGTTGCTTTGCAGGGTGATATTTTGAAATTAGAATTAGGTTTTTCACATTCAATTGAATTTAAATTACCAGAAGGTGTTGAAGCAAAAGTTGAGAAAAATTTAATCACAATCAGTGGAAGCAGTAAGCAAATAGTTGGACAAGCTGCAGCTGATATTAGAAAGTTTCGTAAACCAGAGCCTTATAAAGGAAAAGGAATTAGATATAGTGATGAAGTTGTGAGACGTAAAGCTGGTAAGGCTGCTAAAGCTGCTGCTTAATAAAATAATATGAAAGCAAAAGAACATACAAGTGATAGATTAAAAAAGAGATTAAGACGAAAGGCTAGAATTAGAGCCAAGGTTTCTGGTACAGAAAAACGTCCTCGCTTATGTGTGTTTCGTGGTTTGGCAACTATTTATGCACAATTAATTGATGATGTAAATTCAAAAACTTTAGTTGCTATTCATAGTAAAAAAGTTAAACCTGAAGATGTTGGTGAGCGTAAAGGAAAAATTGCAATTGCATATACAGTTGGTAAAACACTAGCAGAGCAAGCAAAAGCAAAAGGAATTGAAGATGTTGTGTTTGATAGAGGTGGAAGTGCTTATCATGGTCGTGTTCGTGCTTTAGCAGAAGGTGCGCGCGAAGCTGGTTTAAAGTTTTAAAAAATATGACAGAAGAGAATACAAAAATTCAAGCAACACCAGTGGCACCAGCGTCAGCGACTCCAACAGAGGCGCCTACTTCAGCTGCGCCAGCAACTGCTCCAGCACCAGCCTCGGCGCCAGCGCCAAAAAAGTTTGGTGGGGGTAAGAAATTTGGTGATAAAAAGTTTGGTGGAGATCGTAGACGAAATCCTCGTGGTAAAGGTGGTCGTAGGCCTCAACGTGAACCACAAGAATTTGACCAAACTCTTGTACAACTTGCTCGTGTTACTCGTGTTACAAAAGGTGGAAAGCGTTTGCGTTTTCGTGCACTTCTTGTAATTGGTGATCGTAAAGGTAGAGTAGGGTATGGAGTTGCCAAAGGTGCTGATGTGCAAATTGCTGTTAGCAAAGCTTTTCGTCAAGCAAAGAAAAAAGTTATTAAAGTTCCTATTGTTAATGAAACTATTGCTTTTCCTTTAGAAGCAAAATTTTCAGCTGCACGAATTTTATTAAAACCAGCCCCAAAAGGTAGTGGAATTATTGCAGGTGGTGCTTTGCGAACTGTACTTGAATATGCAGGTGTGCCAAATATTTCAGCAAAAATTTTAGGAACAAATAATAAGATTAGTAATGTGAAAGCAGCTTTTAAAGCTTTAGAGGAATTAAGTCTTTTTAGTAATAAAAAATAAGTATGACTACATTAGCTCACACATTGAAAAAAAGTACTGCTCGCAAAAAGCGACGCCGTATTGGTCGTGGTGATGCAAGTAGTGGTACATACAGTGGTCGCGGTCAAAAAGGTCAGCGCTCTCGTTCTGGTGGAAAAAGTGGTTTGGCAAGACGCGCATTTATGCAAAATTTGATTAACATTCCAAAGAGTCGTGGTTTCAAAAGTCAGAGAGGTTCTGCAGCAACTGTAACTTTGGAAACAATTGAACGTATTTTTAACGAAGGAGATATTGTGGCACCAAACACATTGCTTAAAAAACAAGTGATTGCTACAATTAAAACAGGAGTAAAGATTGTTGCACGCGGTGAACTTAAGAAAAAAATTACAGTAAAAGGCTGTAAGATTTCACAAGGTGCAAAAGAAGCAATTGAAAAAGCTGGTGGAAAAGTTGAAATTCTTGTTAAAAAGAAAAAAGCAGTTAAAAAAGCAAAATAATAGCAAACCATTTTTATGGATAAGCTGAAAAAGATTTTTGGAATAAAAAACTTGAGAAATAGCATCTTGTTTGTTTTAGCGATGCTTGTTTTATTTAGACTGTTGGCTCATGTGCCAGTACCTGGAGTTGATGTAGATAATTTGCAGGCATTTTTTTCATCTAACCAAGTACTTGGTTTGTTGAATATGTTTTCAGGAGGTACAATGCAAAGTTTTTCAGTGGTGATGCTGGGTGTTGGTCCTTATATTACTTCATCAATTATTTTCCAATTACTAACAATGGTTATTCCAAGATTAGAGGAAATGTCTAAAGAAGGTGATCATGGTCGTCAAAAAATTAATCAATACACTCGTTTGCTAACAGTTCCTTTGGCTGCTTTGCAGGCTTACGCATTTTTAACTTTGTTGCGACAGTCACCATTACAGATTTTACCTGATTTAAGTGCATTCCAAACCATGGTGATTCTTTTGGTGGCAACAGCAGGAAGTCTTTTCTTGATGTGGTTGGGTGAATTAATTACTGAGAAAAAAGTTGGTAATGGTATTTCATTGTTGATTTTTGCTGCGATTGTGGCTGGATTTCCAACTGCAGCTCAGCAAGTTTTTGCTACATTTGATAAAACTCAAATTCCAATGTTGCTGACTTTACTAGGTCTGGCAATTGTAACAATTGTAGGTGTTGTATTTATTACTGAAGGCCAAAGAAACATTCCAATTTCACATGCACGTCAGGTTCGTGGAACTCGTATTACTGGTGGAGTTAAAACCCATTTGCCTTTGCGCGTGAATATGGCTGGTGTGATTCCAATTATTTTTGCGATTTCTTTGGTTTTGTTTCCGCCTTTGATTGCACAGTTTTTTGTAAATGCACAAACAGATTGGGTAGCAACATTTGCAAACTGGGTAATTCAGTTTTTCCAAAATCAAACAGCATATGGACTTATGTATTTCTTGTTAGTGTTTGGTTTTACATATTTTTATACATCAGTTGTTGTCCATCCAGATCAAATGGCTGAAAATCTTCAACGACAAGGTGCTTTTATTCCAGGAGTTCGTCCTGGGTCACATACTCAAAAATATTTGCATCATGTGATTACGCGTATTACTTTTACAGGTGCTATGTTTTTGGCAGGTATTGCTGTGTTGCCATTAATTGTTCAGGCATTTACAGGTACAAACACATTGCTAGTTGGTGGTATGAGTTTGTTGATTGTAGTTAGTGTTGCAATTGAAACTTGGAAACAAATTGATGCGCAGATTACAATGCATAGCTACGATAGGGTATAATAGTTTTATAAAATTAAATATATGGGATTATTACAATCAATTATAGGTGGTTCTTCTAAAAGTGCGTCTCAAGAGCAAGGTTCTAGAAAATTTGATACAAAAGATGCACGAGCAAGTATTAATCGTGAGGTTCGTGGTTTGTGTTCAAGTGGTCGTTTTAAAATAAGTTCAGGAGATCGTGATTCAATGATTTCTGATTTAAGTGGATTAATTGAAAATGGAGATATTCGTTATCGTGATCCAAAAGGCAGATCAAATGCTGTTTTAAAAATCACTGGAAAGTATTGTGAAAGTGAAAGTGCGGCAAAATTAGTTCGAGATAGAGTTTTAAGTATTTTTTCTTAATTTAATTTTATGCCAAAACTGCGAATGGTATTTATTGGGCCGCAGGGATCAGGCAAAGGCACGCAGGGTGAAAAAATTTCTGCGCGCTTTTCTATTCCCTCAATTTCTCCCGGAGCTTTGTACCGCAAACACATAAAAGATCAAACAGAAATTGGTAAAAAAGCTGAAGCAATTGTTGAAGCTGGAGATTTGGTTGGTGATGATTTAACTAAGCAGGTGATTCAAGAGCGTTTAAAAGAGTCAGATGCGCAAAGTGGTTTTTTATTAGATGGTTATCCCCGCAACAAACAACAAGTTAATGATTTAAAAAATATTACAGAAATAGACCATGTTTTTGTTTTGCAAATTTCAGATGAAGAAGCAGTAAAAAGAATTTCTGGTCGACGCCAATGTTCTCAAGGTCATATTTATCATGTTACATTTAGTCCACCAAAAGTTGAGGGAGTTTGTGATGAAGATAATGAAGAAGTAATACAGCGTGATGATGATACAGAAGAGGTTGTAAAAAAACGTTTGGCAATTTATCATGAGGAAACCCAACCAATAATTGACATTTTTAAGGAAAATGGTATTGTTCATGAGTTAGATGGTTCAAAAGAAGCAAATAAAGTTTATGCAGAAATTGAATCTATTTTAAAAAGCGAATAATTGGATAGACTAAATGGTTATGCTTATTAAAAAACCAGATGAAATTGAACAAATTAAAAAAGGTGGTAAAATACTTGGTCAAGTTCTTGAAGAAGTAATCAGTGTGGCAAAGTCAGGTGTCACTACTCTTGAGTTAGATCAATTAGCAGAAAAAAGAATTAAAGAATTGGGTGGTGTGCCTTCGTTTAAAGGTTACCGTTCATTTCCAGGTACAATTTGTGCATCAGTTAATGATGAGGTTGTCCATGGAATTCCAGGTAGTCGTGTTTTAAAAGACGGTGATGTTCTTGGAATTGATTTAGGGATGAAATGGCCTGCTGAAAATGGTTTTTACACAGACACAGCTGCCACACTTGCTATTGGTGAAATTAAAAAAGAACACCAGGAATTAATGGAGCGTACTCAACAAGGATTGTATAAAGGAATAAAAGCTGCACAGCCTGGAAATTCAATTGCAGATATTGGTCGCGCTGTTGAAAATCATATTAAACAATTTGGTTATGGAATTGTTGTGGCTCTGGTTGGTCATGGTGTTGGTTATCAAGTGCATGAAGATCCACGAATACCAAATGTGTATAAAGAAAAAAATGAAGCAGTTAAGATTGAACCAGGAATGGTTTTGGCAATTGAGCCAATGATCACACTTGGTTCTGCTGAGATTGAAACTGCTGATGATGGTTGGACTGTTGTTACAAAAGATAAAACTTATGCGGCGCATTTTGAACATACAATTGTGATTGAGGAGAATGGGAATTTTATTACAACACAAAGACCAAGTGAAAAAATATGAATGTCTTAGCAATAGATTATGGAGAAAAAGAAATCGGCTTTGCTTTTAAGACAAGTGATGCTGATGTTGCAGTTCCTTTTGGTGAAGTGGGTGCACAAGGTTTGATTGAAAAAATAAAATCAATTATTAAGGAAGAGGGAATTGGTGTTGTTGTAGTTGGAATGCCTTGGGCAGTTTCTGGAATGGAGACAGATCAAACTCGTAAAACACAAAAGTTTGTGCAGGAGTTGGGCGACGCTATTAAGGCGGGGGATTTAAAAACAAAAGTTGAAATTACAAATGAAGCACTTTCAAGTGTTGAAGCTGCGGAAAATGAATTATATGATAATGTTTCAATTCATGAACGTTCTGCAATGGTGGTTTTAGAAGATTGGATGGAACAAAATAAAGCAGAGCAAAACAATTTAGAGCAAAATAAAAATGTCTCTTAAAACATACACAGCAATAATTATAGATAATAGAGACTTTCGCGAAAATGATCAGCGAATTATTTTTTATTCTCTAGAAAATGGTTTGCAAGATGCTGTAGCAATTGGTGTAAAAAAAATTACAAGCAAGCAGCGTGGAAGATTAGAGCAAGGTGTTGTGACTAATTTGACTATTGCTAAGGGTCGACGATTTGATAAAGTTACAACTTCTGATCCTTTATGGATTGGAGTTAAGAGTCGTCAGTCTTTTGAAAAATTATGTGCTTTGCAATTTTTAATGGGATTAGTAAAAGAGATAAGTAAGAATGGTGACGTAAATGATGGGCAGTTTGAGATGCTTGTAAGTGCTTTGCAAGTTCTTGATGTATCAGAAGAGCAGGAGCAGAATATAAAAGAGTGGTGTAAGTCTGTTGTTTATAAATTATTAGAAGTTTCTGGTTTTCAGCCTATTGAAACAACTTCTTTAAAAAAACAATTGCAATATTTTTTTGAAAAACCAATCAGGTCTTTGCAAATTTTAGAGCTGATAAAATAATTTAGATCATAATTAATAATATGAATAAAGTTTTAATAAAAAATTTATCACAATTTGAAGGTCAGGAAGTCAACGTGTCTGGTTGGGTTTTTAATTTAAGATCTTCTGGAAAAATCATGTTTTTGCAGATGCGTGATGGTTCTGGTTTTACTCAAGCAATTTTAGTCAAAGATGAAGCCACAGATGAATTGTGGGAACACGCTCAAAAAATTACTCAGGAAAGTTCTGTTGAGTTAATTGGTGTAGTTAGTAAGCATCCCAAAAAAGATGAATATGAATTGCAAGTTAAAGATTTAAAAATTTTGCAGATCGCGCCAGAGTATCCAATTTCAAACAAAGATCATGGCACAGATTTTCTTTTGGAAAATCGTCACTTGTGGTTGCGTTCAAAAAAACAGTGGGCAATTCAATGTGTGCGTAATACAGTGATTAGTGCGATTTATGAATTTTTTTATGAGCGTGATTTTATAAAAATTGATTCACCGATTCTAACACCAAATGCTTGTGAAGGAACAACAACTTTGTTTAAGGTTCCGTATTTTGATCAGGGTGATGCTTATTTATCTCAATCAGGTCAATTGTATCTTGAGGCTTTGATAGTGTCGCATGGGCGTGTGTTTGATTTTGGTCCTGTTTTTAGGGCAGAAAAATCTAAAACTCGTCGGCACTTAACAGAGTTTTGGATGATGGATGCTGAAATGGCTTTTGTAGAGCATGAAGAAAATATGCAAATGCAGGAAGATTTAATTAAATTTATTTTTCAAAAAGTTTTGGCAAAAAATTATAAAGAGTTGGAAATTTTGGAGCGTGACACAGGGTATTTACAAAAAATTGTGGATTCAGAATTTAAACGCATGACACACAAGCAGGCTGTTGAGTATTTGCAAACAAAAGGTTCACAAATTACAGATGGAGATGATTTGGGTGGGGAAGATGAAACCTTGTTAACACAAGAATTTGATGTACCTGTTTTTGTTGAAAAATGGCCTGCAAAAATCAAAGCTTTTTACATGAAAAAAGATCCTGAAAATTCTGATTTGGTTTTGGGCTCTGATTTAATTTCTACTGAAGGTTTTGGTGAGATAAGTGGGGGAGCACAACGTGAAGATGATTATGATACATTGTTGCAAAGTATAAAAGCACATGATTTAAGTGAAGAAGATTTTCAGTGGTATTTAGATTTGCGTAAGTATGGTTCAGTTCCTCATTCTGGTTTTGGGATTGGCTTGGAAAGAACTGTTGCATGGGTTTGTGGGGTTAAGCATGTGAGAGAAACAATTCCATTTCCAAGAACTATTTACCGTTTGAAGCCATAAATGGTAAAATATAAGGGAATTTAACCTAAATTTATGCAAAGAATTTTATCTAAAAATACAGTACAAGAGGAAGGAAAAGAGGTCTTAATTCAAGGTTGGATCAATGCTCGTAGAAATATGGGTAAAATTGTGTTTTTGGATTTACGCGATGCATCAGGGGTTTTGCAAGTGGTTTGTGTGCCTGCAGAATTAGATGAAGCATCACAAAAAATATTAGATACTTTGCGTCCAGAATTTGTTGTGTCTATTAAGGGTCAAGTTCAAAAAAGAGGTGAAAAACAAATTAATAAGGACATGGTAACTGGCACTGTAGAGGTTTTGGCAAAATCAATTGAGATTTTGAACGAAGCAAAAACTTTGCCATTTGAAATTGATCGCGATACATCTGATATAAGTGAAGAAGTGCGAATGAAATATCGTTATTTAGATTTGCGTTCAGAACGTGTTACAAAAAATATTAAAATGCGAAGTGATTTTGTGAGGTATTGTCGCGAATATTTATTTGATCAGGATTTTACTGAAATTGAAACTCCTATTTTAACAAAATCAACACCAGAAGGATCTCGAGATTTTGTTGTGCCTTCGCGATTACAAAAAGGAAAATATTTTGCGCTTCCACAATCACCACAACAGTACAAACAATTATTAATGACGGCTGGTTTTGAAAAATATTTCCAAATTGCACGGTGTTTAAGAGATGAGGATCCGCGTGCAGATAGGGGATTTGAGCACACACAAGTTGATTTAGAAATGAGTTTTGTTGATCAGGAAGTTGTAATGCAAACAGCAGAAGAAATGATTATTCATTCAGTTGAAAAACTTGGGTTGAAAATTAAAGAAAAACCATTTCCGCGCATTACACATAAAGAATCAATGGAAAAATATAAAGATGATAAGTTTGATTTAAGAACTGAAGAAGAAAAAGAGCAAGGTGTGTTAGCTTATGCATGGGTTGTTGATTTTCCGTTTTTTAAAAAAGATGAAAAAGGCAGTGGTTGGACTTTTACACATAATCCATTTTCACAACCTAAAGATGAGTTTTTAAAAGATCATTTGGCTGGTAAAAATATTGAAAACATTTTAACCACTCAATATGATTTGATTTGTAATGGAGTTGAATCAGCCGGAGGATCAATGCGTGCGCACAAGCCAGAGGTTTTAAAAGCTACATATAAAACAATGGGTTATTCTGATGAAGAAATTCAGGAGTCAATTGGACATATTTTAGAGGCTTTTGAATATGGTGCACCACCACATGGAGGAATTGCTGTAGGTGTTGAAAGAAATATTATGAATTTTGTTAATGAAAAGTATATTAGAGAAGTGCAAGCATTTCCAATGTCTGGTTCTTCAAATACTTCTGTTATGGATGCGCCATCTGAACTTCCAAAAGATATTTTAAAGCAATATGGCTTATAAAATTGAGCAAGAACAGTTTTCTGGTCCGCTTGATTTGTTACTTCACTTAATTGAAAGAGAGGAATTAGAAATTACTCAGGTTTCAATTTCAGATGTTGCAGATGAGTTTTTGCAGTATATGGATGAACATGAAAATATGCCAGCACAAGAATTGGCTGATTTTTTAGTGATTGCATCAAAGTTGTTATATCATAAGTCGCGTGCAATTTTGCCTTCTGTTTGGATGCAAGAAAATGTTGAAGAAGATGATTTAGAAAATCAGTTAAAAATGTACAAAGCTTTTGTTGATGCAAGCAAGCAGATTCAAGAAAAGATTTCTGAGAAAAAATTTATGTATTCGCGTGAGCAAATTATTTTAAAGCGTGAACAAGGTTTTTATCCACCTCAAAATGTTGATGAAGATGAATTGCAAAGTGCATTTGCGCGAGTTATAGAAAAATTAAAACCTTTAATAAAATTACCACAAGCTGCAATGAGGCGCGTGATGTCTATCAAAGAAAAAATTAGTTTTATTAAAGATAGGATTGCACAAGTTGGTAAAGGAAAATTTAGAGATTTGGTTAGTAAGGATAAAAATAAAACAGATGTGATTGTGAGTTTTTTGGCGATGTTAGAATTAGTTAAGCAAAAAGAATTAAAAGTTGAGCAAGAAGATTTGTTTGAAGAAATCAGTTTGGAAAAAGTTTAATTTTTTAAAAAGAAAACACCCAAGGACTCGTTGTGAGTCGCTGGGTGCTAGAAGGGTCATTGTGGATCCTCGGAGCTCGGGGGGCGGATATCGGCGGTTAGGCTGCTTCGTCGATTTGGAGCTGGAAGAGCTCTCGCTCTGCCATCTTGAATCGGAACAGTGCCGTTCCGGGAATGGTCGCTCCTTGGACACGCTCGATGATCGAACGTTCCGTAAGAATTTCCATTCCTTTATGGAACTCTTCCAGATCAGTACTCTGACCCACAGAACTAGGGACGAAATCCCTGTCTGTGTCGAGCTGCACTACGAAGCGCGGCTCGCCAAGGGACTGGGCAGTCCCTCGTGCCAAAATGAACAGATCGACAAGCAGGTTGCCTGCGAGCGGATTCAGCATGTTTCCCTCCATAGAAACTTAGCTGAGGTGATCGTCGTGCAACGGCCTTTCCACTGCAAAACAGAATACTATAGCATATTTTGATGATTTTGTCAAGTCTTAGGTTTACACATGTAAGATTTTTTGGCTAAATTTAGCGAAAAATGCAAGTTTTTAAAAAATAAGATATAATACTAACATGTCAAAACAATCTGAAATAGAATCAATATTATTTGTAAGTAGTGGAGCTTTGTCTATGACAAAAATAGTCAAGATTTTAGGATTGAAAAAACCTGAAGTAAAAGATTTAATTACAAAATTAAAAGAAAAATGGAACACTCCAGAATCTGGGGTTCAGTTAATAGAAAATGGAGAAGAAGTGCAATTAATGTCTAGTTCAGAAAATACAGAAGTTGTGCAAGCGTTTTTAAAAGATGAAACTTCTGGTGAATTAACAAAGCCCGCATTAGAAACACTTTCAATAATTGCGTATCGCCAGCCAATTACAAAACCAGAATTAGAACAAATACGTGGAGTGAATTGCAGTTTGATTTTGCGTAATTTATTATTAAGAGGTTTGGTTGCAGAAAAAGAAGATTCAAAAAGACTTCAAACAGTTTATTGTGTTGCAATGGATTTTATAAAATTATTAGGATTGGAATCTGTTGAACAGTTGCCAGATTTTGAAAAATTAAGACAACATGAATATGTGGAGGATGTTGTTGCAGGTTTAAAAGAAAACAAAGAATGATTTCAGCTTTGATTGCAGTAGTAATTGGTTTGATAGTTGCTGTAACACCAGTTGCAGATGTTTTTTTGGTTTTTCAAGATGAGCCAGCACCTGATTTAGCAAGGCATTTTGTTTTAGCAGAAGGTGTGCGTGCAATAGAAAAGGGTGGGGATGTGGTAATAACAAGAACAGGCTTACCAATTGAGCATAAAAAATATTTACCTCCACGGATGATAGGAGATGTGATTTTTTCAACACCTTTAACAGCTAAGAGTGCTTTGGTGGTTGATTTTGCAAGTAATGAAATTTTATTTTCAAAAAACATTGATGAACAAAGATCAATTGCAAGTGTAACAAAATTAATGAGTGCACTTGTTGCAATGAATAATATTTCTAGTTGGGATAAGCAGGTAATAATACAAGATTCAGATTTAAAAACAGGAAGGCAATATTTATATTCTGGAGATAAAATAAATATTCGCGAATTGTTTAGGGCTGCGTTGATTAGTTCTTCAAATACAGCAACAATGGCATTGGCAAGGGCAACAGGTTTGAGTGAGCAGGAATTTGTAGCTCGCATGAATCAAAAAGCAAAAGCAATGGGATTGATGCAAACTGTTTTTGTAGAGCCAACTGGCTTGGATCATGATAATGTTTCTACAGCACGTGAGTTGATTGTTTTGTTAAAATTTGCTTTAGACCAAAAACCTATAAAACATGCAGTGAGTCAATCAGCATATTCAATTAAAGTAAGTGGTACAAAAAGAAAAATTTATGCAACAAATTGGCTGCTTACTGGACAAGTTAAAAGATTTTCTGATGCAAAAGTAATTGGAGGTAAAACAGGTTTTAATGAGGCAGCGCAATATAATTTTGTGGCACAGTATAAATATGAAAATAATTTGGTTTCATCTATAGTACTTGGTGCAGATGATCATTATGATAGGTTTACAGAATCTGACATGTTAGTTAATTGGGTTTTTGAAAATTATAATTGGGCAGATGACCCAGAATATTAAGCAATTATAAATATTGATTATGTTTTTTCCAGACTGGCTTTTAGTTATGTTAATAAGCAGCTTACCCATAGGTGAGTTAAGAGCAGGGTTGCCAATTGCTCTGACTGTTTATGATATGCAAGTATGGCATGCATTGTTCTTTAGTATAATAGGAAATATTATTCCAGGATTAGTTGTTTATTTTTTGATTGATCCAGTGAGTAGGTTGTTGTCTCGCTTAGAGTTTTTTAGAAAATTTTTTGAATGGTTGTTTGAGCGTACAAGAAAAAAATTCAATAGCAAATACACAACTTCAAAATTTTTAATTTTAGTTTTGTTTATTGGAATACCTTTGCCAATTACTGGTGTTTGGACAGGAGCTTTGGCAGCTTGGTTGTTTGCAATGCGTCCTAAATACGCAATCCCAGGAATGATCCTAGGACTTTGTATGTCTGCTTTAATTGTATTGATAATTACTCTTGGTTTTTCTGGAACATTAAATATATTTAATTAGTCCCAAAGTTCTTTGGCGACCTCCCACATTTCTGGGAGGTTTTTTTGTGTTTTTAACCAGTACCACCATTCACCACCCCAAACATAAATTTCAGAAAATCCACCAGCAAGCGCATATTCAATATTTTCTTTAAATAATTCTGGGTTCATGCTTTTGTATTGTTCTTGCACAGTTGAAGTAACAGGGGATTTTTCAGTCCAAGGTTCTGTTTGTAGTTCAGATAAAATTATTTCTTCTACACCATTATTAAGTGCATAATTTTGTCGCCAGTAATAAACAGCAGGGGAGATCGGATATGAAATATAATTAAAAAATGGTTTCCAAATTATTCTATATAAACTTACACCCAAGACATCTCCAAGCTGTCCAGTTCCAGACCAGTCTCCAAATTCACCACTTGCAGTAACTAAAATTGGTCGTGTATCTAATGACCGCACAATTTCAATTTCTTTTTTTAAAAATTCTAAATCTGGTTTAGGACATTCTCCAAAAAATGGAAGTAGTGGTTCATTTTCAACTTGCCAACGATTAATTGCAGGTTCATTTTTGTATTTTTCAATAACTTCAGGAATCATTTCCAAAACCTTTTCTTGTTGTTGTTTTTCGTTTAAACTTTTAGCCCAATCAGGCACATGACATTCTGGCCATCTTGGCAAACGCCTACCAACTGCTAAAGTTATTTTTCCATTTCTTTTGCGCACTTCTTGAATTTGCCAATCAAGATCTTTGAAATCAAAATAATCATCGGTTTTTTCTATTTCATTCCAATAAGCAGAAAGTCTAAATTCACGAATATTCATTTCATCTAACAGTGCAATAAAAGTTTCTTTCCAATCTAAGTTAAGACTTTTTGCATATTGCTGACTAAAAGTTACACCAAAGATAGGTTTTTTTTCAGGAGTAAAATCAAGTGTGTAACTTAGGCCATATAAAATTCCAACAACAAAAAGAATTATAATCAACACTAAGCCGTGTTTGTGTTTTGTTTTATCAAATTTAATCATAAGCCTGGTTCTTCATCGCGTGCTTCATGCCCAATATATCTTAATAAGTCGTGTGCAATAGAATTTTCTTTACAAATTTTTGCATAAACATACGCACTGTTTCTTGGTTTACGTTTTTGTGTTTTGTAATCAATGCTTATTAAACCAAATCTTGGTTCCAAACCTTTGTCCCACTCAAAATTATCTACTAAAGACCAAAAGCAATACCCCCAAACATCAGCACCTGCTTTAATTGCATGATAAACTTCTTTTGTGTGACTTACAATAAATCTACAACGACGATGATCATTTAAAGCAGCCAAACCATTTTCAGTTATAAACATCGGCAAGTTATATTGTTTCATGTTCATAATAGTTTGAAATAAACCATTTGGATAAATTTCCCAACCAAGGTCAGAACCTTCGCGATGTTCTTCACGAGCATCAACTGTTTTGATTACAAACAAACCACTTTTACGAATTCTTGTGTGAAAATAATAATTTATCCCAATGAAATCATGATAGCCTTTTGTTTTGCGCAAAAAATAATGGTTCCAAACATAATTTAATAATTTTTGTTTTATGAAATGTTCAAATAACCACCACCTGTATGATTCAATTGAAAAAGTATTTTTTGCAATTCCAACAAATGCAATTTTGTCCTGTTTGTGAATAGTTTTAAATGCTTTTTTGTGTGCACGTGCCATGTTGCGCAAAACTTTTCTATAAGCAAAAACAGATTTTTTTTGTGGTGGCCAAAGTCCTCGTAAAAAACCATTGCTTGCATAAACATTTGGTTCGTTTATTGTAATCCAGTAATTTATTTTTTTGTGGTACTCTTTTGCCATTTTTTCAACAAATCTATTAAAGTAAAAAATAGATTTTTTAGATTTCCATCCACCTATTTCAGAAAACCACACAGGATTTGTAAAATGATGTAAAGTCAGCATTATTTTTATTTTCTTTTTCGTTAATTCATCAAAAACTTTGTGGTAATGCCGGATTGCTTCGTGATTAAATTTTCCCGGTTCTGGCTCTATACGACTCCACTCAATAGAAAGTCGGTGAATTTTGTGATTAAATTTTTTAGCTAAAGCAAAATCTTCTTTAAAGCGATTAAACTGATCAGCAGCATGGAAAGAAGTTGTGCCATCTAAAATATTTCCATTTTTTTCTTCCCACTTAGACCAATCATTTGTATTTCCACCTTCAACTTGATGAGCAGAAGTTGCAGCACCCCAAAGAAATCCTTTTGGAAATTTTAATGCATCATGATCATGTATCTTACAAGTTTTACATGTGTGATTATTGTGGTTTGTCTCTGTTTTTTTATGCGCCATATTAAAGTGAAATAAACATTAAACCAGTCACAATAAATGCAACTGCATAAACAGTTATGATTAAACTTTTTCCAAGAAGTTTTTCATCAATAAGTTTTGGATATTTTTTGTGGAAAAAAATTACTAAGAAAATTAAGAAAACATATTGCACACCTTGAAGTGCATTTACAATAGTCGCGCTTGTCAAAGAAATTGCATAGAGCAGTAATACATATGCACCTGCGCCAAAAATTTTGTTTGAAAGTATGAGCCATTCTTTTTTTGGTCTGCGTTTTTTTGTTTCTTTAAACATTGCCTTGCGAACTGTAGGGGATAGTAGAAATAACAATGCAACTAGTATTGAACCAGTTCTGCTCCAAATTAATCCATTTACAAAATCTACATTTAAGAACAAAAGTCGAGTTGTCGCAAATGATAATCCAAATAACACACTTGCAATCAACATATATTTAAGTGCGTGTACAGAGATTTTTTTTGTGATTTTGTCGCGAGTGTTATATGCAATTAATAATGATCCCGCTATAAGTAATATAATTGCTAGGCTTGCGTAGTTTGAAAGTGTTTCTTGAAAAAATAAATAAGAAAATATAAATGTAAAAATTGGAATTATGCCGCCAATAAATGGAGCAACACGTGTGGCAGGTTGTATTTGTAAAGATTTAAAAAAGAAAAGTGAGGCAAGTGCAAAACTTCCTCCAACAACCAATGCTATTAAAATATTTTTTGGAGAAATCCATGTTAAGCCAAAAGGTGCGAGTATAAATGCAAAAAGCGAAAGTATGTTTATGTAAACTGTATAAACATATTCGTTTTTTACAGCTTTTGAAACAACAAATCTATCAGCCAAAAATACCACAGCATAAGTTAGGTGTGCTATTAAAACAATTATGAGCCAAAACGGTATGGTCATATAAAATATTATAACATAAAATCACCCCAACTTAAGAGTGTTTTTATTTTTGTGACCATCTAATTGTGTAACAATGTACCAGAGCCGGGAATTGAACCCGGGACCTCGACGTTATGAGTGTCGCGCTCTAACCAACTGAGCTACCCTGGCAGTACTTAAAAAATAAGTTAGTGTATAGTCAAAAGAACAATTTCTGGTGGAATAAACAAACGTGCGCGCGGACCAGATTCACCTAAACCTGTTGTAACATATAATGGCAAATTATTCCACACAGACAAGCCATCAAAATACTTTCTTGTTAAAACAGTGCCTGGACGTGCAATTGGACCAATAAATGGTAAGTAAATTTGTCCACCATGTGTGTGTCCTGATACTACCAAATCTACCACTGTTTGGTCAATGTTTTTTTTATCTAGGTATTCTTGAAAATGAAATAAACCATCTGGGTTGTGAGTCATCAAGATTGTTGGATATTTTGTTGGTTTAAATTCAGTGAAGTCTTCTTGATTAGCCCAAGCATCATCATTGCCATATAAAGTCAGTGTTTGATCGCCAATCTGCACGTTTGTTTGCATGTTATCTAAGAGGTTCACACCTAATTTACGAATTACTTCCATTGTTTGTTGTTCAACAGTTCCAGTTCTTATATCTCCATACAAACCACCCAAACCATGCTCATGATTTCCATTTACTGCAAACACTTTGTATTTTTTTGCAAGCTGTTCAAGAGGTGCTAAAAATTTTTCTTCTTTTTCAATTTGTGTTCCGTTATTTTGCACAAAATCACCTGGGATCAAAATAAAATCAGGATTTAATTTATCAACTTTTTCCACAATTTTTTCCAAAAACTTTTCACGTTTATAAGGACCTACTTGTATATCTGAAAAAACCGCAACTTTAATAGGTGTTTTAAGTTCAGCTGCAATATCTATTTCAACTTTTTTTGTAAAAACTATTTGCGGTTCAATAAAACTTCCATAAATAATAGTTATAGCCCCAAGTAAAAGTACAACAGCAATTATCAAACTTTTGTTTTTGTTTTTGCCAGCCCAAAGATTTTTATTTAAACGATCGCGTAGCAAAAAAAACCCTACTATTGTGGTGGGAACAGTGCCAAGTAAAATTAATAAGTCAAAAAATATTGAGACTTTCATAACGAAATTAAGTCTAACATTTGTAAAAGGTTTTGTCTATATAGTTTTAAAAATCTTTTTTAAAAAATTAGACCCCTTGGTGGTTGAATACCAAGGGGCCTCTGGGACAATCTAATGTTGAGCCTATCAGATGGGATTGCACACCACCCCATGCCCACCGACGCTTTTTACAAGATTATTGCTGGCTCAGACAACAACCCGATTACGTCTGCCACAAGCACGCGGCTATTCAAGGATGCACAATTAGTTTGCTAGGGTGTGTGCACCTTAGCATGTCTGTGAAAAGTTGTCAAGTAGTTTCTTATGGTGGGCGAGGAGGGACTCGAACCCTCACGTTGTTGCCAACACTGGATTTTGAGTCCAGCGCGTCTACCAGTTCCGCCACTCGCCCGAGTGAATCTTATAAAGTAATGTGGAAAAGCATAGCTCAAAACGCAATTTTTTGATATACTTTGAACAGCAATATTATGTCACAAATCATTGCAGTTGTCAACCAAAAAGGGGGAGTCGGTAAAACAACAACCGCGGTAAACCTTGCAGCAGCTTTGTCTCAGCAAGGTAAGTTTGTTTTACTTGTTGATTTGGATCCACAAGGAAATGCTACAAGTGGTCTTGGTGTTGATCACAGAACTATTGAGCATGGAGTTTATGATGCAATTATTGGCGCAAAACCAATTCATCATGTTGTGCAAGAAACAGCGCACGAAGGTTATAGACTTGCACCTGCAACAATGAATTTATCTGGTGCAAATATTGAACTTGTTGATGTGGAGGACAGAGAGTTTCAACTTTATAAAGTTTTAATGGAAGTAAAACATGCATACGACTTTATAGTAATTGATTGCCCACCTTCACTTGGTTTGTTAACGATCAATGGTTTAGTTGCTTCAGATAAAATTTTAATTCCAGTACAAGCAGAGTATTATGCTTTAGAAGGTTTGGGGCAATTGTTGCATACAATTAATTTAGTAAAAGAAAATCTAAAGCCAGAACTAGAAGTGTTAGGAGCAATTTTAACAATGTATGACACTCGCAATAGATTGTCTCAAGATGTTTTTGAAGAATTATACAGATATTTTCCAGACACAATTTTTAGAAGTATAATTCCAAGAACAGTTCGTTTGGCTGAAGCGCCAAGTTTTGGAAAAACAATTTTTAATTATGACCCAAGTGGTAAGGGGGCAAAAGCATATCGTAGATTATCTCGCGAAGTGCTTGATGTGCTTGATCGTTAATAAATTATGGCATTAGGAAGAGGGCTAGGATCATTGATCCCACAAAAACAAAATAACGCAACTGCTACTACTGTGACTGAAGTAAAGTCACACGGGCTTTTGCATGTGCCAACAAAAGATATAGATGTTAATCCTGAACAACCGCGAAAAGTTTTTACAAAAGAAGCTTTGGATGATTTAGCAGCATCAATAAAAGTACATGGAATTTTACAACCGCTTTTGGTTGTGGAAAAAGCAGATGGAACATATGAATTAATTGCTGGTGAAAGGCGATTGCGCTGTGCACAAAATCTTGGTTTGCCAACAGTGCCAGTTGTTGTAAAAGAAATTACTGATCAGCAGGAAAAATTAGAAGTTGCCTTGATTGAAAATATTCAACGTGATGATTTAAATATTATTGAAGAGGCTTGTGCTTATGAACGTTTGATGAATGAGTTTAATTTAACTCATGATCAGGTTGCACAAAGAGTTGGAAAGAATAGAAGTACAATTAGTAACACAATTAGATTATTGAATTTGCCAGATCAAATTCAAAAAGCATTGATAGACAAACAAATTAGCATGGGTAAGGCGCGTGCATTGTTAGGTGTGAAAGATAAAGAAGAGCAAAAAAGAATGTTTAAAACAATGATGGGTGCTGGCGTAACTGTTAGAGATGTTGAGCAAGAGGTTTCGCGTAAAAGACAAAGCACAAGAGGTGTGCGTCGTCGTGATCCAAATATTATTGATAAAGAAAACAAGCTTCGGGAAAAGCTTGGTACAAAAGTTCGTATTACTAGAACAGGGAATAGGGGAAAAATTGAAATTGAATATTATTCAGACGAAGAATTAAATAGTCTTAGCGATCTTCTTCTGTCTTAATTTTTGTAATTAACCAAGACGCAAGTGAGCGTTTGCTGTGAGTGCGAATAGCACTGCGCGCGTGATTGGTTTTTACAAACTTAATCCAGTCTGGGCTTGGACCCTTTCTTTTTTTATCTGTTAAAATTTCTATAACATCTCCACTTTTCAAAGATTGATTCAAAGGAACCATTGAATCATTAACACGTGCTCCTGTACAAGTGTTTCCAATATCAGTGTGAATCATATATGCAAAATCCACTGGCGTTGCTTCTTCTGGTAAATCAATTACATCACCTTTAGGTGTAAAAACAAAAATATGATTTTTAAAAAAATCTAGTTTAATTGATTCTAAGTCTTTTAATTTGTGAACTATGTTTTTTTGAACTTCTGCCAAGTCTTTAATCCACTGCAAGCGTTTAACAGGAATTTTTGATCCTTTTTCATCATAATGCCAATGTGAAGCAACACCATATTCGGCTTCTTCGTGCATTTGTGTAGTACGAATTTGGAATTCAACAATTTCACCATCTTCACAAAAAACCGTTGTATGCAAAGATTGATAGCCATTTGGTTTTGGTTGAGCAATATAATCTTTAATACGACCTTTTAAAGGACGCCAAAGTTTATGAATCACACCAAGTGCTGCATAACAATCAGCAACAGATGGAACTAAAATGCGTAAAGCAACCAAATCATGAATGCGATCTATGCTTCGTTCATATCGCAAAAGTT
Source organism: uncultured Gammaproteobacteria bacterium (assembly GCA_964627525.1). Lineage (GTDB taxonomy): Bacteria > Patescibacteriota > Patescibacteriia > Magasanikbacterales > JBBTQS01 > CAZKMQ01. Next base: position 47,223 of record CAZVIA010000001.1, read on the forward strand.
TTCTGTACAAACTATATAAACGTTTTGTGCGACCGTGCATGTCATTATATGGAATGTGTGTGTCTTTAAGATTTTTTTCAACAATAATTCCAATTTTTTTCAAATATTCTTCTTTCTTTTTATAGCGCTCTTCAATTAGACTTGTAACCCATTTATATTCTTTTGGGTAAACATATTTAAAAGATGCATCTTCCAAACGACCCTTCATATCTCCCATACCAAGTCGGTTTGCAATTGGCGCATAAATTTCTAAACTTTCCAAAGCGATGCGGTATTGTTTTTTTGGTGGAAGTGAATCCAAAGTACCAAGGTTGTGTAAGCGGTCAGCAAATTTTACAATCATCACACGAACATCTTTTGCAACTGCCACAAACATTTTACGTAGATTTTCAATGTAACGTTCAACACCACGATATTTTAATTTACCCAATTTTGTAATTCCTTCAATTAATTCTGCAATATCTTTTCCAAAATTATGTTCAATTTCTTCAATACTTACATTTGTATCTTCTGGTACATCATGAAGTAGGGCAGTGATAATAATTGATTGATCCATTTGCATGTCCGCAAGTTTTTGTGCAGCTGCCAAAGGATGAATTATGTAAGATTCCCCGGATTTTCTTTTCTGACCTTTATGCGCATTTTCTGCAAATTCATAAGCAAGCCGGATTAGTTCTAGATCAGCTTTTGGGTTGGTCTCTTTAATTGTTGCTAAAAGTTTTTCTATTCCAGTAATTTCTACCATATCATATATCCACCGTAGCTTTTCTTGACAAAATTGTCCAGGTGTGCTATATTGTAACTGGTGATGTTCGGGTAATACCGAATGCTAGGGGAAAGCCGCCGGGCTACGGCGGTTTTTTCTTTGTTTAATTTTAGGACTTGAAAAAATATTGCGGATTGTGCTAATATATATCCGTGGCACCCGAGAGGGCCTGAGCATCACCATTGGCCTGAGGTTACCTTGTTCGGGACCACATAAAAAAAACCTGTCTTTTTGTTAGTGCTTTTTAAGCGCAAGTTGACAGGATTTTTTATTTATGTTATAAATTACTTTGCCTCTTTCACGTACTTACATTCCTTGCTACTACATTTAAAAGTTCCTTTAGCTCCATATACAATCAAATTTTTACACTCTGGACAATTATCTCCAGTTGGTTTAGACCATAAAGCATTTTCACAATCAGGATATTGATTACATCCATAAAAATTCTTACCACGTTTACTTCTTTTTTCAACAAATTCACCTTTACCACATTTCGGACATTTAATCCCGGTTTTGTTTTCAATTTTTTTAATGGTTTTACAATCAGGATAACCAGAGCATCCAAGAAACGCACCATAGCGTCCATGCTTTACAGCCATTGGCTTGCCACATTTTTCACAAGTCTCATTACTTTCTAATGCTTCTTGTTCCTCTTCTTTTTCCTCACCATCCACTGGCTCGGTATATTTACATTCTGGAAAACCAGTGCAAGCAATAAATTTGCCATAGCGTCCAGCCTTAATGATCATGTCACTTTTACATTCAGGACATTTTTTATCAATTGATTCTTCAGTCATAGCTTTTTTAGATAAAGTTTCTTCTTTTTCTTTAAGATTTTTTTCAAAATCAGGATAAAAGTCTTGTAAAATTTCTGTCCATTTCTTATCACCATCTGCCACATCATCTAAATCTTTTTCAACTTTTGCAGTAAACTTGTAATCAACAATTTTTGGAAAATGTTCAACTAACAAATCATTTACAATAATTCCAATGTCAGTTGGCTTAAGTCTTTTGTTTTCAGTACGCTCAACATAATTTCGTTTTTCAATAGTTGCAATTGTTGGTGAATAAGTTGAAGGGCGACCAATTCCATGTTCTTCTAAAATCTTAACCAAAGTAGCATCTGAATAACGAGCAGGTGGTTCAGTAAAATGTTGTTCAGGTTTAATTTCTTTTGCATCAACTTTTTCACCCTCATCAAGTTCTGGCAAAATTTTATCCTTAGCTAAATCAGGATAAACTTTCATAAAACCATCAAACACAACAGTAGAACCATTTGCGCGAAAATTATATTTTTTTCCATCAGAGTTTTCAATATCAACAGCAGTTTGTGCAAGTTTAGCATCTGCCATTTGAGTTGCAGCAGCACGCTTCCAAATCAAATCATACAATTTAAATTGTTGTGGACTTAAATGAGTCATCATTAATTTTGGTGTGTGTTCAATATCAGTTGGGCGAATTGCTTCATGAGCTTCTTGCGCACCCTTAGCTTTTTTTCCAAACACACGTGGTTTTTTCAAAGAATAATCATCACCAAATTCTCTTTTAATAAAATCTAAAGCTTCACCTAAAAATTTTCCAGACAAATTAGTAGAATCAGTACGCATGTATGTAATTAAACCAACGTGACCTTCTGCACCAAGTTCAACACCTTCGTATAATTGTTGTGCGAGCATCATTGTTTGTTTTGATGAAAAACCTAATTTATGGTTTGCATCTTGTTGTAAAGTTGAAGTGCGATACGGTGGGTGAGGGGATTTTTTACGATCTTTTTTTTCAATTTTTGTAATTTTATAATCAGCACTTTCTAAATCAGATAAAATTTTCTTAGCTTGCTTTTCATTTTTGATTTCCAATTTGTCTAATTTTTTTCCGTCAATATTATTTAATTTTGCTAAAAACATTTCTTTTTTAGCAGTCAAAAATTCAGCTTCAACACTCCAATACTCTTCAGATTTAAAAGCTTCAATTTCACGTTCTCGCTCAACAATTAATCGCATTGCAACTGATTGTACACGACCTGCAGACAAGCCACGCGCAACTTTATGCCACAACAAAGGGGATAATTTATATCCAACCAACCGATCCAAAATTCGGCGCGCTTGTTGTGCATTAACCAAATCCATATCTATAGTACGTGGATTTTCCAAAGCTTTTTCAATTGCGTGTTTTGTAATTTCGTGAAAAGTAATGCGCTTGGTTTTTTCAGGATCAACTTTTAATGCAAAAGCTAAATGCCAAGAAATTGCCTCACCTTCACGATCTTCATCAGTTGCGAAATAGATTTCATCAACTTTTTTTGCAGCTTCTTTTAAGTCCTTAACTCTTTTAGATTTGTCGCGCGGAATTACATACTTAGGTTCAAAATTATTTTCAACATCAACACCAAGTTTACTTTTAGGTAAATCACGGATATGACCAAAAGAAGATTCTACTTTAAAACCTTTCCCTAAATATTTTGAAATTGTTTTTGCCTTTGTAGGCGACTCAACTATTACTAAACTTTTCATAAAATAAAAAAGATATGTCTTTGATGAGCATAATGCATAGTGTTTTTTGTGTCAAATTTATCTTAGTTCTCCAGCTAAAAATATTGAACCAGTTACTAAAATTATATCATGTTTTGTTGAAGATTTTTTTGATAAAGCAAAAGCTTTTTTGGGATCTGAAAAAGCGCGTATTTTGGGGTGGTCTTTGGGGGGGGTTTTAGGATGACCACTAAAGCAAGATTTTTTTGCAAGCTCTGCTAATTTTTTTGGAGGAGTAGGTGGGCAAAAAGGATTACTAAAAGATTGTGTAGTATAAATTTGATTTGCCAAAGGAGCAATCAGTCGCATGATAGAGCCCAACCTTTTATTTGAAGAAATTCCAATTATCAAAAACACTCGAGCTTCAGGTTTCAGTTTTTTAATAATTTTTAAAGCATCTCGAGTTGTGCGCATTTTGTCTGTGTTGTGAGCCCCATCAATAATAATCAGAGGGTTTTTGTTCACAATTTCAAAACAAACTGGTCGCACAGTTTTAGACAGGCCGAGCTCAATATGTTTTTGCGCAATGCGTAATTGTTTTGCAACCTCAATTGCAATTCCAGCATTTTGAGCTTGATGTGCACCAATAGCTGATACAATATATTTTTTTCCTTTATAAAAAAATTCAGTTCCGCCCAAATCAACTTTAATATTTTCAGGCTGCTCAATATAAATTTCTTTTTTAGCTGGCGCCCCGCGCAAATGTTTTTTAAAAACTTTTAAAACTTTGGGATCATGTTCGGCACTAACAAAAACAGTTCCTGACTTTAAAATCCCAGCTTTTTCCCAAGCAATTTTTTCTTTAGAATTTCCAAGTAAATCTGTATGATCCAAACCAATATTTGTTATTACACTTATGTCAGGAACAGGAATTACATTGCTTGCACTATAGCGACCACCTAACCCAACTTCAATCACAAAATATTTCACACCTTTTTGTGCAAAATAATCCACAGTCATGCAAAACATCATTTCAAAAAATGATATCATGCCGAACGGAGAAATTTTTCCACAGATTTCTAAAGCACGACGCATTCGTTTGCACAAACGAATAAAATCGCGCTCAGAAATATTTTTATCACCAAGTCGAATACGTTCCAAAATAGTTGTTGGGTGAGGGGAGTATGTAGATCCAACTTTTTTTCCAGCGCTCAACAAAATCTCATGAATCATTTGTACAACAGAACCTTTTCCACTAGTTCCAGTAACATGAATCATGTGTGGAATTTTGCGTTCAGGATTATTTAGCAAATCCAAAAACCACTGCGTGCGCTTTAAAAAAATTTTGCATTCAGTGTGATCTTTCATAAACTCCTTTTTTTCAAAAGAATTTATAAAGCCCACTAATTCATTTGCAACTTTGTCTGCTTTGTTCATTGTCTGGGTTATTCATTTTTTATGTATCTTTTTCCTCCAACATCTTTCACAAACTCTTCAATCTCCATTTCCATTATGTTACGCATTATTTCTGACTCTGGCAAGTCTACCAACTTAATTAATTCATCAATTTGCATGGGTTCTTGTGATAACAAAGAATAAATCGCACAATATTTTTTAGGAATATTTTTTTGCAAAAACTTTTCACCACGACAAACACCGTCACTAAAATCAACATTAAATAATTCTAAAATATCTTTTGCGCTACGAATAGGAAAACCACCACGACCAATCAAATCATTACAACCAACAGACACATCAGAAAAAATAGATCCAGGAACAGCTCCAACCAAACGATTATATTCCAAGGCTTGAAAAGCAGTAATCAAAGATCCAGATTTTTCTGCTGCTTCAACAACCAAAGTCACTTGAGACATTGCAGCAATAATTCTGTTGCGTGCTGGGAACATAAATTTTTGAGAATGCATACCTAGTTCATGTTCGCTTACTAAAGCACCACCACAATCCAAAAGATCTTCAGCTAGTTTTTGATTTGCCATAGGATAAATTTTATCTAAACCTCCAGCCAAAACAGCAACTGCATATCCACCACATTCAACAGTTACACGATGTGCGTGTGCATCAATACCATAAGCTAAACCACTTACTACACCAATTCCATATTTTATTAATTTGGGAACAATTTTTTCAATCACACGTTTACCATACACACTTGCTTTTCGTGAACCAACAATTGAGATCAAAGGCACATCTTTTAGAACACCACGATAAAACAATTTTTTAGGTGCATCAGGAATTTGTTTTAACAAAACAGGATAACCTGTTTGATTTTTGTGTATCTTAAATACACTATATTTTTTAGTCATATATTTTTTATTTTAAAAATAGGGCGAAATTTGCAAAGCAAATTTCGCCCCACAATTATTTTTCAATCTAACATTCCTTTAAAAATTGTCTCTCAACAATTAAAGGAAATTGTTTTAGTATACCTCTTAATGCAAAACGTTCAAGTGTGGATAATTTTTGTAAAACAAATTTGTCACCAGGCATTTTTGCATGACGACCAACACCAATTCTTACTCTCCAAAAAGCATTTGTACCAATCATATCAATTACAGACTGTACTCCATTATGTCCACCAGCATTTTTTTCAAACTGCATGCGAATATCTTCAAAAGGGAAGTCCATGTCATCATGCACAACAACCAAACGATCATCTTCAACATTATGCCACTTCATCAACAACTGAACAGCTTCACCAGACTTGTTCATAAAAGTTTGTGGTTTAGCCAAAATAATTTTTTCACGACCAAAACGACCTTCACTTACAAGTGCTTTGTTTTTTTTCTGTTCAGTCCACTCAGATAATTGCCAATCGCTTTCATGTAATTTATGTAAACGATCCAACGCAATAAAACCAAGATTATGGCGAGTGCGCTCATATTCTTTTCCAGGATTTCCCAACCCAACAATTAATAGCATATGCCTCCTAATTAACTAATTTAATATTGTTTACTTTTTACAATTATAATCTCAATTGGTGTTCCTTCAAAATTAAACTCCTCGCGCAATTTGTTTTCCAAATAATGAACATAAGAAGTGTGCAAAGAAGTTCTGTGTTTAACAATCAATTCAAAAGTTGGTGGTTCAACATCAATTTGTTTAAATGACAAAATTTGTGGTTTGCGAGTTCCTTTTCCACGAGAAGGTTTGTGTTTGCGAGTAACTTTGTGAATCCACTCTTCCAAAATTTCATCTTCGATTCTTAATTTGCGTGCTTCAGCAACTTTTTCAACTATTTCAAATAATTGGTGAACGCGAAAACCAGTTTTTGCACTTACAAAATAAATAGGCGACCATTTCATAAAAGCAAAGTAGTGTTCCATTAGTTTTTTAAAACGTGAGCGATTTTCTTGAGAATGATCTTCAATCAAATCCCATTTATTTAAAACCAAAATTATTCCAACGTGTCTGTTTTCCAACAAACTTGCCAAATGTTTTTCTTGAACAGATTCTGGGTCAGTTGCATCTAAAACCAATAATACAACATCAGCACGTTCTAAAGATTCAATACTTGCACTAACTCCCATTTTTTCCAAACCACCTTTGACTTTGCTTTTTCTACGAATTCCAGCAGTGTCTATAATTTTAAATTTTTTCTTACCAAAACCAACGTCTAAGTCAAAAGCTTCACGAGTAGTATGCGCTGTTTCGCTTACAATTGCTTCTTGCGCACCAACTAAAGCATTTAACAAAGAAGACTTTCCAACATTTGGTTTTCCAAAAATCGCAACGCGCGCAATATAATCTTGCCCAGTTTTAGTCTTAGTCCCAGCTTCGCCCTTAGTCCCAGCTTCGCCTTCAACCACAACTTCACCAACAGCATCAGTCTCAACTTTTTTACCACGACGTTTTTTTGGCAAAACTTCAACTGCAGCATCTAACATATCTCCAACTCCACTTCCATTTGATGCACTTACCAAAAATATTTCACCAAAACCAAGTGAGTGCCAAGCATCTTCAAAAGATTTTTTACGCCAACGTTCTGTGTCTGCTTTATTACCAACTAACACCACTGGTTTTTGACTGCGACGCAAACGTTTAGCCAATTCTTTTTCTTGTGGCAAAATTCCAACCTGTGCGTCAACAACAAATAAAATTACATCAGCTTCTTTAATTGCACGTTTAACTTGTTCCATTACTTCTTTTTCATAAGGAATGTCATCATAAGTTAAACCACCTGTATCCACAATATTAAATTTACGACCACACCAATTCATTTCAGCAATATTACGAGTGCGAGTTGTTCCTGCAATATCAGAAACAAGCGCTTTGTGGTCTTCAACCAAGCGATTATATAAAGTGGACTTTCCAACATTTACACGACCAACAATTGCAATAGTTGGATTTGGATTTTTTCTTCTACGAGACATAATTTTCAATTTATTCTGTTTCTGTGTAGTCTGCCCCTAATATTATGAGTATATCAGTATTTTTGTCAACTTGGGTAGGTAGGTTGGCTGATAACATTGAAGTATCTGCGGGCAAAGTAGAATTTTGCAAAATTTCATCAATAGTTGACGCAATTGGCATATTTAACGCCTCACTAATCTGTTTTACAGAATCTACATGCTTTCCATTAGATAAATCAAAAACCGCACTCGTACTATAAGGTCTATCATCAGCATTATCTACTTTTGTAATTTGAAAACCCTGATTTTCTAGTTCAGCTTTTGCTTTTGCAGCTAAACCAACAACCCAAGTTCCATTTTGAATTTCAATAAAAGCATTTCCTTCAGACAAAACAACTGCTTTAACTTCACCATCAGATTCTACTATTTGATCAGACAAAGAAGTTTTTCCAGTTAAATTTCCTCCATCAAAAATTCCATCAATCACACGTTGTATTTGTCTAAAAGTTCTATCACGTGGCAAAAGCATATACAAATTTGCACCACTACCATTTGCTAGCAATCCACCAACAGCATCAGACAAACCAAAACTAATAATATTTTCTGTATCTAAATCATCTGCAATGCGCACCAATTGCAAACCAGTTCCAACATCAATATTTGTATCAATATTTTCAGATAAGGTTTTTCGTAAATTATTTAACTTAGCTGGATTTAATAAAGTTGATAAAGACAAAACTTTATTTTTAAAAGCAACAATAACTTTTTGTTGACGACGTGATCGTGCAAAATCAGAACCTTCACCATTTGTTCCGTGTCGTGATCGTGCAAACATTAAAGCAGTTTCTCCATCCATGTGTTGTGCGCCTTCATCGAATTTTACAGTTTGATAGCGATGATCATTAGTAGGGTAGGCACTATCCACAAAAGAATTATCTACATTAATATCAACACCACTAACATGATCAATAAGTTTTTCAAAACCAGAAAAATCCATGCGTACATAATAATGAATTGGCTGACCAGTCATTTGTTCAATAATGCGTATTGCTAAATCAGCGCCATGTCCAGGATCTTTCATTTCTCCAAAAGCATTTGCATGATTAATTTTTCGCCAACCATAACCAGGAATTGGAACAGACAAATCACGCGGAATTGAAATTAAAGAAATTTGATTTGTGGATGGTTTAATACTTGCCAAAATAATTGTGTCTGTTAAAAACGCACCATCATGCCCAGAACCACCCATGCCTAAGAACAACAAATTAATACGATCAGCTTTTACACCTTCCAAACGTTTTTCATCACTTAAAATCAAATCGCGCAAAGTTCCAAAAAATCCTTTGTGAGAATCCTTACGATACCAACCTTCATCATTATTAATAGGGGATGAAAAAACAACGCCACCAACCCATGTTACAATTACCAACACAGCAACCACTAATGAAAAAAACAGCCCTGTCTTTCGAAGGACACGAGAAAATCCAGATTTAGGACTTTTCTGGCGATTGTTTCTTTGTGCTAAAAAATCATTATCCATGATATCGGCTAACGAGACAATTATACTTTAATAGGTGGTCCGAGACAAATTTTTATAAAAAACTATTCACTCAATTTCATACCTCTAGAACCACTTTCAGTCCAACCACTTGGAGTAATTCGTACAAATTCTGCATTTTCCTGCATTTCCTCAATTGAATGTGCTCCACAATAACTTAAACCACTTTGAACTCCACGTGCCAACCAATCAATCACATCTTGTACAGGGCCTTTATAATCAACTAAAGAAGAAATTCCCTCAACATATGCATTCATGCGTTTGCGAATAATTGAATTGGTTTGAGTTTCTTTGCGCACATGTGAGCTTTCATAAGACGCGCTTCCAATGTATTTTTTATAATTACGACCGTCTTTTTTAATAATCATTCCCGGAGCTTCATCTGTTCCAGCAAAAAATGATCCAGAATAAACAGAAGACGCACCAATAGCCAAAGCTTTAGCTGCATCTCCAGGTAGTTTCATACCACCATCAGCAGAAACAGGCACGCCATATTTTTTTGCTTCGCGAGCAACATTCATAACAGCTGTAAATTGTGGCACGCCAGCACCAGCTGTAATTCTAGTTGTGCATACAGGAGATGGGCCAATTCCTATTTTCAAACCATCTGCACCAGCTTCAATCAAATCTCGCGCTGCTGCAGCAGTTCCAATATTTCCAACCATTACATCAATTTCAAAAATAGATTTTAACTCCTTAAGGCGTTTAATTACTAAATCAGAATGTGCATGAGCAATATCTAAAACAATTGCATCAGCACCAGCGCTTATCATTGCTTGTGCCCGCTCAATAGTATCTTTAACACCAACACTAGCTCCTACTCGCAAACATCCGTTTTTATCACGAGTTGCATCAGGCCAATTTTCTAGTTTCTTAATATCTTGTGTTGTAATCAAACCACTTACTTTTCCATGATTATCTATTAAAGGAAGTTTTTCAATACGATTAAAGTGTAGGATTTTTTTGGCTTCATCTAAAGAAATTCCTGGAGCAGCAGTTATTAGTTTTTGGCGAGGTGTCATAACCGATGTGATTTTTTGAGATAAATCATATTCAAACAAATAATCTCTTGAAGTAAAAATTCCTACCAATTCATCTCCGTTTTTTACCAACAAACTTGTCACACCTTTTGTTCTCATTATATTAACTGCATCTTGAATAGTTGCATGAATACTTACAGATAAAGGTTTGTTAATAACATAGCTTGTACTTCGTTTGACTAGCTCAACCTCAGCAGCTTCTTCTTCAATTGTCCCAAATTGATGGATTACACCTAAACCACCTCCACGTGCCATTGCAATTGCCATTTTGTGTTCAGTAACAGTTGCCATGTTTGCACTTACAAAAGGTTTTTTTAGTTTTATGTTTTTTGTGAAAAAACTTTCTATGTTTGCTTCTGAGCGAGAACTAAGTGGAGTGCGTTGTGGCACTAATAAAACATCATTATATGTAAGTGCAAGAGGGAAGTTTGCTGGATTTTGGTGATTTGGGTTTTCCATATTTTTTTATTTATTTAATTTTATATTGCACAAACATCTTAACATTTTGTAAAAGTATGTGAAAGTAGGTCTGTTTTTTGGCTAAATTTAGCTATTTTTTAAAAAACTGTCTACAAGGGGCTTGACAAAATTCATCAGATGTGCTATGATACTACGTTATCAAGTGATGACACTTACAATTTTCGAGGAGAGAGAAAAAGGGTTATGTTTTTATGTAGCCTAATAAAAAGCGGTTTCTCCTCAAGTAATCCGCTTTTTGTTTGAAAAATCGGAATAAGGAAAGTGTAGAGGAGGGAATGTTTTACTAGGAAGGCTTATATTACTAAAGTTTCGGCCTTAATCCCAGTGCAACTTCTTCTGCACCTTCCTTAGTCCGATTGGACATGGACTCTTGGGACCAAACAAGAGTTGTAAGTACGTTCGTTACTTTGGGTGTGCGTTGGTCCGCATGTCCAGAGAGTCAAAGGGGACTTTCAAAATGTCGAGCCTTACCGCAGTAGTCGTGACCGAGCAGACCGACGACACCACCACCACGACCGAGGTGGAGGCCACCGTGGCCACCACCGACGTCGAGGTGATGCAGAACGACCAGGGGCTCGAGGCGCAAGACGCGTCCGAGCCGACCTTCGGCCAGAAGGTCGAAGGGCTCTGCGCGCAGATCGACCCCGAGCTGGAGTGCTCGGGAGAGGGTTGCGAGCGTAGCCGTCGAGACGGCTACGTAGGAACGTTCCTGTTCCCGCCGGTCGCCCGCATGGGTGACATCCTCAGTCAACTGGCTGAGGAGGATGGTGGGGGGCGCCAGCGCGTGGAGGTCGGAGTGACCGACATCAGCGAGTTCGCACGGTGTCGTTCCTGCGCCACGCAGGAGCACAACCAGGAACTCGACCGCATCGTCGGAGGCATCCTCTCGCGTCAGGCCAAAAAGGCTCGTTCGGAAGAGCTCAGGGTGGCACTCAAGGACGAACTCGGGTTCGTCGAGTGCACGCACGAGGATTGCGGCTGCCTGATCTACGTCGAGGAGCCCTCGCGGAACGTTTTGGTGGCCACTTTCGGCAACCAGATCCCGCGGCGGTTGTACCCGGCGTTCGTGCCGAGTCTCGCCTCTCTCCGTGAGGAGTTGGAGCGCGACGCGACGGTCGAGGATCTCGTTTCCCGCGCACGATGCGCAGGTCACGCGGACACCTTGGCAAAGGGGTCGAGCAAGTGGCACAAGGCCAGCTCGACCTTGGGGTTGATGCGTCAGGAGCTCGCGGATCGCGAGTGGCGCAACAACATCAACGGTTTGCTGCGCGGTGCCGGGGCGGAGCTGTGCTCGTGTTGTGGCGACCGGGCAGTCTTCCCCCACCAGGACGAGATGGTCAGTCACGAGCAGGCCGTTCGGATCTTCGGTTGTGAGGGCGACGTGCCCCAGCAGTCGGACCTCGTCGGGTACTGTTTGCCCGTCGAGTGGTTCGAACGACAGGGTGTGGTGATCCTGTCCGAGCGCGACCTCTTCTCGCACATGATGTGCAAGAAGTGCGCTATCCAGTCCGGTAAGGAATACCGGTCCGGGCTCGAGCAGCGCGAGGCTGAGGGTGACTGGGAGAACGTGAAGGCCAGGGACATCAACGGTCCAATGTTCTTCAAGTTCACGGCAACGTGGAACCGGCTGGAGCGCGAGTTGCGCGGCAGCCGGGGAAGCGACCAGGGCTCGAGTTCGGGCTTGACTCGCGAGCAGCGTCACCAGACCGGCGGTGCCTTCGGTAACGCGGCGAACATGGGTTCGTCGAGCTACCGCAAGGACAAGTCCGAGAAGCGGAGTGCGGACAAGGAGTTCCGTGACCTGCAGAAGGGCGACGAGACTGGCCGTACGGGTCGGTCGAAGGAGCAGAAGAATGGGGGTAAGAAGGACAAGTAGTCCTTCTCTTGCCTAGCACGAAGCTAGGTATCCGCGCTCTCTGCTCATAATCCCACACGCTCAAGGTTTGAACACCTAGTGTGGTCCACATCCAGTTCTTGGATGTGAAGGTGAAGTGATATGTTACATACCCCAAATATTACATATCATTTCACAGCAGATCTGTTCTAGGTCTGCGACAACGTGGATGGGGTGTACGATTAACGCGTATACCCCTGTCCCATTCTGTAGTGTATTAGGGAATTGGAGGAAAAAACACTCCAAAAGTTTGCCCAAGGGATACACTGTAGATAGGACAAGGTCCAGATTCTTGCGCTAACGACGAAAACGCGCCTGAACAAGAGGCCACTAGCACATACAAAATAAGGGAGGGAGATTACAGTCGTGCTTGCACGATTACTCAAACCGGATTAGGTATGTTGCTGACAGTAGCATCCTCATCCCGATCTAGGGAAAGAGGAAGCATGTCACACACGAAAGCGCCGGCGGACTCTTCCGTCGTCAATAGACCGTTCAAAGTCCTACGGGGCCGCGACGGAACACAAGGTAAATACCTAGGGGAGACGAGAGTTTGAACTTTGAAGAACCCTGACTATAACGTTTAGTCAGTTAGTAGCCAATGCAGAGAACCATCCTCCCAAACCCCCAGCAAGGCAAGTGCACTTTATATCCCCCAACTCTCTCCTTGTCTTGCTAGGGGTGTACAGAACCCGTTATTAATTTAGCGGGTTTTGTGTTTTTAAAAAATCCCACGAAATTATATATAAAAGTTATTACTTGCCAAAATACAAAGCATTATATATACTTTTCGTGTAATTGTTAATAACCTTTAAGCCAAAAATTTATGGGCAAAGGACTTACAAAGACACAGTTCATGGCTGAGCTGTCAGAAAAATGGGGTGTTTCTAAAAAAGAAGCAACTGAAATGTTTGAAGCTTTTGTGGAGCTTGCATTTGACCGCGCTAAGTCAGACGGTGAAATAATGCTTCCAGGTATGGGTAAGCTTGTAAAAGCTCACCGCAAAGCTCGTATGGGTCGTAACCCTGCAACTGGTGAGGAAATTCATATTCCTGCAAAAACAGTTGCTAAGTTCCGTCTTGCAAAAGCAGCTAAAGAAGCAATTTTGTAAAACTGTTTCAAGAATTAAAAAACCGCCCGTAGTATTGGGTGGTTTTTTAATTTAGTATAAATTTTTATTTTTAGTTTTAGTTTTTAAAATTTTTACATCAAAGTTTCGCCAGATGGCTCAGGTTCAGTTTTTTCTGTATCTGGTTCAGGTGTTGGAGTTGAAGCAGGGGGTGGTGTTGTAGAGGTGGTAGGAGTAGTAGATCCAGAACCAGCTTGAGAATTTTTTAAAGCATCTTTTAAATTTTTTCCAGTTTTAAACTTAGCAACTTTAGTTGGTTTGATTTCAATTTTTTGTGAAGTGTTTTGTGGATTAACTCCAACACGACCTTTTCGCACGCGAGCGGAAAAAGTTCCAAAACCAGCAAGTACAACATCAGCATCTTTTTTAAGTTGCTCTGTTGTGATTTCTACAAAAGCCTCAACCATGTCTTCGGCTTCTTTTTTGTTTACGCCAACGCGCGCAGCAATTGCTTCTGCTAATTGTGTTTTGTTCATAATTTTCTTTTATTAATAAAAAATTATTGTGCCCAGATTATATCATAAAACAGTAAATTTAGCAGATGGCAGTCTATATCTTGCCAAAATTCACCATATGTGTTATAGTCCCAGTACTAATTTTTAATATAAACTCCTGAAGTAGAAGATATAGTTGGATCTGATTGAATATGCTAAAAAACATTCTAAATTTTGGAAAAAATTCAGCTCTAACCGCTTTGTAAAAAGCGTAGTTTTCTATTTTAGGGTTACCTAAAATATGAACCCAATTATTATTTTATCTATTATAGCAGCTGCCGCAGTTGGAGCTGTTATTGGATATTTGTTAAGAAAACAAATTGCAGCTGCAAATGCAAATTCTGTTGAAGCAATAGCAGATAAATTGCTTACTCAAGCAAAAACAAAACAGCAACAGATTTTGATTGATGGAAAAGACAAAGCAATGAAGCTTTTGGATGAAACTAAGAAAGAAGATGAAGAACGTCGTCGTGAGTCGCGTAAAACACAAGATCGTTTGGAAAAGCGTGAAAATATGTTTGATCAAAAACTTTTGGAATTTCAAGATCGCCAAGACAAGTTAAAAGATCAAATTGAGTTGGTAAAATCAAAAGCAAAAGAAGTTGAAACAATTCGTGAACAAGAAATTCAAAAATTAGAAGGTATTTCTCGTTTGTCTCAAAAAGAAGCTAAAGAAGAGCTTTATGTTTTGGTAGAAAAAAACTCAAAAGAAGATTTGCTTGCCCGTACAATGAAATTAGAACATGACACTTCTGAAGAAATGGATCGTCGTGCAAATAGAATTTTGAGCACAGTAATGGAGCGTTATGCTGCTTCGTGTGTTTCTGAAAATGCAACAACAGTTGTGGATATCCCAAATGAAGAAATGAAGGGAAGAATTATTGGTAAGGAAGGGCGTAACATTAGAACGATTGAGCGAATGACTGGTTGTGAATTAATTATTGATGAAACTCCGGGAGTTGTAACTATTTCAAGTTATTCTCCAATTCGTCGTCAGGTGGCGCGTTTGTCTTTGGAAAAATTAGTAAAAGATGGGCGAATTCATCCAGCGCGTGTTGAGTCTTTTGTTGAAGAGTCTAAAAAAGAATTGGCTCTTGATATTAAAAAAGCTGGTGAAGAAGTTTTGTATGAGTTGGGGATTACTAGTGTTGATCCTAAATTAGTTTCTATTTTAGGTCGTTTGAAATACCGTACAAGTTATGGACAAAACCAATTGAATCACGCAAAAGAAGTTGCATACATGTGTGCAATGTTGGCCAAGGAATTAGGAGCAGATGTTAAAGCTGCAAAAATTGCTGGTTTGTTTCATGATATTGGAAAGGCTGTGGATCATGAAACTCAAGGTGGTCACCCTGAGATAGGTTTTACAATAATGAAGAAGTTTAATTATCCAGAAGAGATTGCATATTGTTGCATAGCTCATCATGAGGATAAACCAACTACTTTGTTAGGGTCTATTTCAAAAGTTGCTGATGCATTGTCTGGTGCGCGTCCAGGTGCTCGTCGTGATTCTCATGAACAATATATTCAACGTTTGGAAGATTTGGAAAATATTGCTTTGCGACACGAGGGTGTGGATAAAGCTTTTGCAATTCAAGCTGGTCGTGAGATTAGAGTGTTTATTGATCCAAAGAAATTGGATGATTATGGTTCTTACAACTTAGCAAAACAAATTGCAAATGAAATTTCAGCAGAAATGCAATATCCTGGAGAAATTAGAGTTGTTGCAATTAGAGAAACTAGGGTGATTGAGTACGCAAAATAATTGTTAGGAAAGTTTAATAAAACAGCCGTCGTGTTTGGCGGTTGTTTTTTTAATAAAAAATAATCCTACCGAGGTAAGGGTTCTTTACTTGACTAAGCGAAGCAACAAGCCCTAATGCTTGGCATTGGGGTGCGCCAGAGCAACCTAAACTTGACAAACTTCTTTAAATAAATTAAACTACCAAACGTTGCGCCGGCCTGAAAAAAGAGGAGGGTTTACTTGGCACAGCAAACCTCAATAGTTCGTTGTCAGTGTTGTAACTACACTGGCCCTGGTTCCCATTTCCAAACACCACCGATCACCTCGATCGTTGGTAGTAGGAAGAGTGGTCTTTCCAGAGAAGATGTGCACAACAATGCGTTTTGCCGTCGGCATCTTGGTGAGATCGTGGGTGAACCAGTTGATTTCATGGCAGCTCTTCGCAAAGTGACTAGGGGATCACGTCGGGGAGTTCGCAGAGATCGTGTTTCTGATACAAGGGTGCGTCACGGTGGCAACCGTCGTCGTAGCCGAGGTGCTTTGCATCCGTAGGACATTGGTGGTGTGGTGGAGGATATGGTGGTTCTGAATTAGAACTGGATTCCCAACACCCTAACACCACAACCGAACAACAAGAAAGTGTTTTGGATAAGTCGAGCCTATATTATACTCGCAGCCCCAGAACGCTTTTTCTTTTTATTTGATTTTTGTGGGCGAAATTTGTAAAGCAAATTTCGCCCAATATAATATTAGTTTACCTTTTTTACACCCTCTTTTACATCCTCAATTTTTTGAGCATCTTTTAATTTATATTTACCAATTCTTGTGCGTGTTAATTCTTCAGCATAAGCACCGCATCCTAATTCTTGTCCAATATCATGTACCAAAGTTCTTATATAAGTTCCAGTACCACAAATAACTTTTAAGCGCGCGCGGGTTTCATCAAAATCCAGTAATTCTATTTTTTTAATAAAAATTTTTACTGGCTCGCGCGCGATTTCCTGACCTTTGCGTGCTAAATTATATAATTTTTGGCCTTTGATTTTTTTAGCTGAAAACATTGGTGGAATTTGTTGGATTTTGCCGATGAATTTTGGCAAAATATTTTTAATGTCTTGAGAAGTTATTTTTGTTGAGGGTTTTGTTTTTTGGGAAGATTTAGAAGGTTCTGAATTTTCAGAAAATTGGGAAAATTTTGTTTTCAAAATTTTCCCATCAATATCCTGTGTATCACTCACAAAACCAAATTTAGTCACAACCTCATATTCTTTTTCCATTGCTTTAAATTCATCTAATTTTCGCGTAAATTCTCGGCCAACACCAATAATAAGCAAACCTGTTGCAAAAGGATCTAAAGTGCCTGCATGGCCTATTTTCTTTTCACCTAGTAAATTGCGTAGTTTTGCAACAATATCGTGTGAAGTCCAATTTTTTGGCTTATTTATCAGTAAAAAACCCATATTTAGTGCACAATTAACCTATATTTAACAATATTTATTTTAATATAGCGTATTTTCCTTGACAATAAAAGCTGTATGTGCTATGTTTATATATCAACGATCACCACTATAGGGTCAGAAGACCCAAAGGAGTGCATCATGGTGAGTCAGAGATTGATAAATAATCCTGGGGTTTGTATGGCAAGTCAGCTGTACTTTCTAGGGATTTGTCTAAAATCAGTGCTAATAGGCACTGTTAATGGCTCGCGTCATGCTGATGCCATGCGGATGCGGATGCAAATTGCATTTGTTTACCAGCAGGCAGAAAAAGGCGGAGTCCTAACGAGAAAAATCAAGAATTTGTTGTTGAGAGTAGGTAATTTTCTTGGTGATTCTACATTGTGGGATAGAAAAGATTTGGTTCACGGACTTGCTGGTCAGTTGAATTTGGCTGCAAATCATTTTTTTCCCGAAGAGCTGGATGAACATCTGGAGCCCCTCTCAACAGAAATTGTTGTGGAGAGTGAGGTTGAGCCTGAGTTTCCTCGGCCACCGACTCCGATGTACAAGGAGGTAGAGCCTGCTAGGTCTGCATCTCCTCCAGCTAGTGCCCTTAATCTGATCAGAGAAACGATCGTTGGTGCAAGAGCAGTATCTTGATTTACAACTACAAAGAGAAACAAGCATCTTACAGTGAGTATTTGATAACGACACCGTTGATGCTTGAAAATAGTCCCACAGGACAACAATTCTGTGGGGCTTTTCTATTTTTTCCCAAAAAAATAGAAAAGCCCGATTAAACCCTCTTTTTCCAAAAAATTTTCCCTCAAAAATCCAAAATTTATCTAAACCTTGCAAAAATTACGCATTTTGCTATAATCCCAGCACTATGAATGTAACTGAATTGGCACGAAGAATGCGAATGAACACTCATACACTCCTGGAAATTCTCCCGGAGTTTGGTTTTGATATTGGTAAAAAAGCTATTAAAGTAGATGATCGTGTTGCTCAGAAGATTTTAAGACAAAGTAGATATATAAAACAAGAGCTGGATAAGCGCAAAAAAGTTGAGAAATTAAAACAAAAAGAACTTGAAAAACAAATGCGTAAAGAAAGAGGGGAAACTGTTGTGATTCCTGATGTTGTTACTGTGCGTGATTTTGCAGAGCGTCTTAGTTTGCCTGTGACTACTGTTATTACTGAGCTGATGAAAAATGGGATTTTGGCGAATTTAAATGAAAATATTGATAAAGACACTGCTTCTGTTTTAGCAGAAGATTTGGGATTTACTGTTGGGCAGGGAACTGGTGATGAAAATGATTCAAACACAGAGGTTGTGGATGCTTTGGAAACAGCTTTGTCTTCACAAAAAGATGAATCACTTAAGTATCGTCCTCCGGTTATTGTGGTGATGGGACATGTTGATCATGGGAAAACTAAATTGTTAGATGCAATTCGTAACGCAAATGTAATTGATACAGAGTCTGGTGGTATTACACAACATATTGGTGCTTATCAAGTTGAACATAAAATGCGTGATTCTGATGAAAAACGTAAAATTACTTTTGTTGATACTCCAGGACATGAAGCTTTTACAGTTATGAGAAGTCGTGGTGCGCGAATTGCTGATATTGCAATTTTAGTTGTAGCTGCAGATGATGGAGTTATGCCACAAACAGAAGAAGCAATTAATATTATTAATGCTGCAAAATTACCAATGGTTGTGGCAATAAATAAAATAGACAAGCCAGATGCAAATGTTGATAAAGTTCGCACTGAATTGTCTCAACGTAATATTGTTCCAGAAGAGTGGGGTGGAAAAATTCCTATGGTTGAAATTTCAGCTAAGCAAGGAACTAATATTGGTGATTTATTAGAAACTATTTTATTGGTAGCAGATGTTGAGCAAGAAAATATAAGAGCTGATGCAGATCGTGAAGCTGTAGGAACTGTAATTGAATCTCATGTGGATAAAGGTGAAGGCCCTGTTGCAACAATTTTAGTTCAAGCTGGAACTTTGCGTCGCACGGATCCTTTGGTTGTAAATGAACAATTGTATGGAACAGTTCGTGCAATGAAAGATTATAAAGGTGGGGATGTGGATATTGCCGACCCTTCAACTCCTGTAAAAATTCTTGGATTTAAAGCAGCACCACAAGTTGGAGATATTTTAGATGTAGCTCAATCAAAAACAGCTACAAAAATTAAAAAGACAAAGACAACTGAAAAATCTAAACAGTCTGTGCAGCAGCAAACAGAACAGGAAGATGAAGAGGAAAAGAAAAAAGTTTTAAACTTAATTATTCGTGCAGATGTGTTAGGTTCTTTAGAGGCGATTTTAGGGTCTGTTGAAAAGTTTCAACATGATGAAGTGGGAATTAAGGTTGTGGCTAAGGGATTGGGAAATATTACTGAAACTGATATTGATCAAGCTGAAGGAACACAAGCACAAGTTTTGGCTTTTCATGTTCAAGTACCTGCAAATGTTGAAGAGTTAGCTGGGTCAAAACAAACTAAAGTTGTGGTTCAGAAGTTTGAGGTAATTTATGCTTTGCTTGAATATCTTGAAAAAGAATTGCAAAAAATGTTGCCATCTGAGAAAATTGTTACTGAACTTGGTAAGGCAGCTGTTTTGGCGATTTTCCGTACAGATAAAACCGCAATGACTGTTGGTTCAAAAGTTTTGGAAGGTAAATTAGTTAAGGGTGCAAAAGTTCGTGTTGTGCGTGGTGAATATATTGAAGGTAAAGGTGAAATTGAAACTTTGCAAATTGGTCAGTCAAAAGAATCTGATGTACATGAAGGTACAGAATTTGGTATGCGTTTTGTTGGTAAAGCAAAAATTCAAGAAGGTGATATTTTGGAAGCTTACACAGAAGAAGTTAAAGAGCGCAAAATTGAGTTTAAAAAAACAACAAATTAAATTAACTTAATTTTTGGGGGATTTTAAAAAAAATTTTAACTAAAAAAATTATGGATTTTTCCGATGCAAATTTTCAAAAAGAAGTTTTGGAATCAGATGTGCCAGTTCTTGTTGATTTTTGGGCGCCATGGTGTGGACCTTGTCAGACAATGAAACCAATTATGGAAGAATTGGAAAAAGATTTTAAAGACAAGAAAATTAAAATCGGAAAATTAAATGTGGATGAAAATAATGCAACTGCAGGTCAGTACAGTGTTATGAGTATTCCTGCGTTTAAAGTTTTTAAGGATGGAAAAATTATTGATGAAGTTGTTGGTGGTCAGACTAAGGATCAGTTGGTAAAGCTGATTGAAAAAGTTTTAAAGTAAAAGTTTTTAAAATAAATTTGATGTCAGTTTTTGAAAATGCTTTAAAGCAGTTGGGTCAAGCAGCGCAACACATAAATTTGTCTAAAGAAATTTTTTCTGTTTTAGAAAAACCACAACGAGTGGTTCAAGTTAGTGTTCCTGTGAAAATGGATAGTGGTGAGTTAAAAGTTTTTCAGGGATATCGTGTGCAATATAATGATGCGCGCGGGCCGTTTAAGGGTGGTTTGAGATTTCATCCTGCAACTGATTTGGATGAGGTTAAGGCGCTGGCTTTTTGGATGACAATTAAATGTGCTGTTGTGGATTTGCCTTTTGGTGGTGGTAAAGGCGGAATTCAAGTTGATACAAAAAAATTGTCTGAAGCAGAGTTGGAAAGATTGACGCGTGGTTTTGTTCGTGCGATTGCTGATGTGATTGGTCCGAAAAAAGATGTGCCAGCTCCAGATGTTTATACAACTCCGCAAATAATGAAATGGATTGCAGATGAGTATGGAAAAATTGTTGGTTATCCTTCTCCAGCAGTCATTACTGGAAAACCCATTGAGGTTGGTGGTTCTGAAGGTCGTGATAAGGCAACGGGTTATGGTGCATTTGCTGTTTTGCAAAAATATATGTTGGCTCGTGATTTTGTTCCTGAAAAAACTCGAGTTGTTGTGCAGGGTTTTGGAAATGCAGGATATTGGTTTTCAGAAATTGCACATAAGGCTGGTTTAAAAATTGTGGGAGTGTCTGATTCGCGTGGTGGAATTTTTAATGAAGCAGGTTTGGATCCTGAAAAAGTTTTGCAAGCAAAAAAAGAGCAGGGAAGTGTTGTGGATTTTCACAGTGGAGTTGGAGTTGGGATTTCGGAAAATAAAATTTTAACAAATGAAGAGTTGCTCGGATTAGAATGTGATGTTTTAGTTCCAGCAGCTTTAGAAAACGCAATTAATTCTGAAAATGTTTCTGAAATTAAAGCGCGTGCTATTTTGGAAGTTGCTAATGGACCAACAACAACTGAAGCTGATCAGTTTTTGTTTGAAAAAAGTGTAGATGTGATTCCAGATGTTTTGGCAAATGCCGGTGGTGTTTTGGTTAGTTATTTTGAGTGGTATCAAAACATGAATGATCAAAAGTGGGGGGAGTCAGAAGTTTTTGAAAAAATGAATAAAAAAATAGGAGAAGCATTTGATGAGGTGTGGAAAGAGTTTGAAGCTGGGAAAATTAATTTTAGAACAGCTGCTTTTGCCGTGGCTTTGAGAAAATTGGAAAAAGCTATTTTAGCGAGATTATAATTTTGTTTGAGCTTTACTTTTCTTTGTTTTTCCGCCAAAATAAATTATATGGCAAAAGTTGAAAAAATTGATTTTAAAAATGTTGAGAAAAAATGGCAAAAGTTTTGGGAAAAACACAAAACTTTTCATGCCCATGATTTTGCAGATGAAAAACCAAAGTACTATCCTTTGGTAGAATTTCCATATCCATCTGGCGCTGGTTTGCATGTTGGTCATCCGCGCCCCTACACTGCTTTGGATATTGTTGCGCGAAAGCGACGTATGCAAGGTTATAATGTGATGTTTGCGATGGGTTGGGATGCGTTTGGTTTGCCAACTGAAAATTACGCAATTAAAACCGGTCGTCAGCCAGCAGAAGTAACTGCGGAAAATATTGCGACTTTTAAAAAACAAATTCAGTCTTTGGGAATTTCTTTTGATTGGTCTCGTGAAATCAATACTACTGATCCAAAATATTATAAGTGGACGCAATGGATTTTTTTGAAATTATTTGAAGCTGGTTTGGCTTATAAAGCAAACATACCAGTCAATTGGTGTTTGAGTTGTAAAATTGGTTTGGCTAATGAGGAAATTGTTGATGGTGCTTGTGAACGTTGTGGTGGTGAAGTTGAAAAACGAGATAAAGAACAATGGATGTTGGGAATTACAAAATACGCTGATCGTTTGTTGGAGGATTTGGATGGTGTTGATTATATTGAGCGTGCAAAAGTTCAGCAGAAAAATTGGATTGGGAGAAGTGAGGGTTCTGAAATTGATTTTAAAATTGTTGGGTCAGATGAAGTTGTGCGTGTTTTTACAACTCGTGCAGATACTTTGTTTGGTGCGACTTATATGGTGTTGGCGCCAGAGCATGAGTTAGTTGATAAGTTGCGTGAGAAAATAGGAAATTGGGATGAAGTTAAAAAATATCGTGCTAATGCTTGTAAGATAAAAGAAATGGATCGTTTAGCTGAAGGTCGTGAAAAAACAGGTGTTGTTTTGAAAGGGGTGATGTGTGTAAATCCAGCAAATGGAGAAGAGATTCCTGTTTGGATTGCTGATTATGTTTTAACTGGATATGGAACTGGTGCAATTATGGCTGTTCCAGCACATGATGAAAGGGATTTGGAGTTTGCTGAGAAATTTAAATTAGAAGTGCTTGAAGTTGTTGGCGAAGATGGTGGTTTGATAAATTCTGGAGAGTTTGATGGTATAAATTTTGAAAAAGCTAAGAGTGCGATTACTGAAAAAGTTGGCGGTGAGATGACTGTTAAATATAAACTACGCGACTGGGTTTTTTCTCGTCAAAGATATTGGGGCGAGCCAATTCCTTTGGTTAATTGTGAGAAGTGTAAGGGTTGGGTTGCTTTACCAGAAACTGAATTGCCTTTGGAATTGCCTAAGGTTGAAAAATATGAACCAACAGACACTGGTGAATCTCCGTTGTCTGCGGTTAAAGATTGGGTGAATACAAAATGTCCTCAATGTGGTGGGTCAGCTAAACGTGAGACAGACACAATGCCGAATTGGGCTGGAAGTTCTTGGTATTTTTTAAGATATTGTGCGCCAAATGATGATGAAATTTTTGAGCATACAAAATTGTGGAAACGTAAAGCAATAAAACCAAATGCACATGACAAAGTTGTTTGGGAAACTTATTTAAAAATCCGTGAGATTTTTGCAGAGGATAAATTGGATTTTTGGGTGTGTGGAAGTTTATTAATGAATGTTTTAAATAGAGAGATTTGGAAACACATGGATGATTTAGATGTTCATGTGCGAAGTTGTGATTATGATCGGGCGATTAAAGTGATGACTGCAAAAGGTTTTGTTGAAAGTGATCGCAAGCGTGAAGGTTCAATTACAATGACACATGCTGGAGTAAATATTGAGTTGATTGAAGTTTTTTGTGAGAGTGGTGAAGTGTATACAGTTTATTCTAATGGTCAGAAAATTTTAATGGCGGAAAATGATTTGGAAATGGTGGAGCGTGGTTCATTAAATGGTGTGAGTGTGCGAACTATTTCTCCATGGCATGCTTTGTATCAATATACTTATTTACAAAAACATCTTGAGCGCGAAAAAGAAGGTGATGATGATAAAAAACAATTTTTGCGTGATTATTTGAACTCGCCAATGAATTATTGGATGGGTGTTGATTGGTATAATGGGGGAATGGAGCATACGGTTTTGCATTTATTGTATTCTCGTTTTTGGAATAAGTTTTTGTTTGACTTAGGTGTTGTTCCTGTGAGTGAACCTTATAATAAAAGAACAAGCCATGGTTTAATTTTAGCTAAGGGTGGTGAAAAGATGAGTAAGTCAAAAGGAAATGTTATAAATCCAGATGAAATTGTGGGCAAATATGGTGCTGATACTTTTCGTGTTTATGAAATGTTTATGGGGCCGTTTGATCAGACAGCTGAATGGGATACAAATGGTTTGATTGGTGTGAAGCGGTTTTTGGATAAGGTTTGGAAGTTGCAGGAAAAAGTTGATGATGTTGATGTTGTTGGGGGTGAAATAGGCGCTGGGCAAAATAAAGTTGATCAAAAAGTTTTGAAAAAAATGCATTGGGCAATTCACAAAGTTAGTGCAGATATTGAAGCTATGAGATTTAATACTGCGGTGTCTGCTTTGATGGAGTTGGTAAATGATTTGGGAAAATTAAAAGTTGTGCCGTTAAGTGTGTATCGCATTTTAATAAAATTATTAAGTGTGCTTGCTCCGCATATGTGTGAGGAGTTGTGGTCTTTGTTTGGTGATAAGGATGTAAGTGTGAGTAAAGTTGAGTGGCCAGATTTTGATAAAAAAATGTTGGAGCAAGATGAGGTAACTTATGCTGTGCAGGTTAATGGAAAACTGCGTGCGAGTTTTGTGGTGGGTGTTGGTGCTAAAGAAAGTGAAGTGCGAGAAATGGCTTTAGGCTTGCCAAATGTTGTTAAGTGGTTGGATGGTAAAAAGCCGAAAAAAGTTATTGTTGTTAATGGGAGGATGGTTAGTGTTGTTGTTTGATTAAAATTATATATTAAGTAAATATTTAATTAGTTTTATATGGGAGAAAAATTTAAAGGTGAAGTTGGTTTAGAAAAAATGCGAGGTAGGCAAATGCGTATGTTAGAGGCAATGGCAGTTATTTTGGCAATGAATGCAGGTATTACTACTGAAGCAAAAGCAAAGGAAGCAAAAACACCAGAAACAAAAGAATTGCAAAGTAGTATTGTTAAAGAGACTGGTGAAATAGCTGAAGGAAGAGTTGTGTATGTGCAAAAGAAATCTGAAGGAACAAAAGTTGGTGAAATGGTGGGTACAGAAACTGTAACTGGTGTTAATGTTCATGATGAAGGTGATCCAGATATAAAAGGTGATGAAATTGATTATTCTGCTCGTTTTTATCGATTTGCTGAAGATGGAACAAAAATTGTTGAGCAAAAAGGTAGAATTTTGAGTGAAGGTAGTGAAAAGTTGGACACAAGTCCATTTGCAACTTTACTTGAAAATACAAGTTGGATGAGTGCACGTAAGGGATTTCGAGATAATAAACAAAGAAGCATTCGTGGTAAGGTGCGTGGTTTTAATGAACAACTTGTTATAATACGTGCAATGCGTGCAGTAGGAATGGGTGAAAGTAATGAATGTAAAGGTGAAGTAGGAAGTTTATTAAAAGGTCTTGAGAGGTTGCAAGAGCGATATCCAGAAGCACCAATAAGTCATGAGTTAATAACTGAAATTAGAGGTTAATTTGGGTTTATAAAAAATTAGATAAAAAGCTAAGCCCTTGATATTTGTCAGGGGTTTTGATATAAATATTTCTCAACTAACGGTGGTTGAAGTTCACAAGCTTTGATCAATGGGTCCCCCCCCCAAAAAAAATAATTGCCGATAAGTAACATAACGTTCTTATTGGTTTTTGTATTCACAATTTTTCCACCATTAATCAACAGATTTAATCTTTTTTATTTTGTGAAGTGATTGTATAATCATCTAATTTGGTTTTGTTGTTTTAAAAAATAAAACATTGTTTTGTTTGATTGTTTGCCAACTGCACACCTACCTAAGGTACTCGTGAGCCGAAAGCGGGCATGGTGTCCGGCTTTACCGCCGGACGAGCGAAGGTGAACGCGTAGCGAAGTGCGCCACGCTGGGGCGCATGAGCGTGCCGAAGGAGGTGTGTGGTTGGTAATAACAATCAGACAAAAGCAGTTGTACTTGTTTTTACAACAATCACAAAAATAAATGTTAAAAAAAAATATCCAATCACCTTCGCAAAGGTTTGTTGTGGCTTGTTTAGTGTTGTTAATTTTTTTTGGAGTAAAAGTTTACATACAAGAGCAAATTTTGGCAAAAAATCATCCGCGATCAAGACAAATAGATTTTCAAGCGCAAGTTGTGCGTGAAGTTTTTGATAAAAATAATTCTCAAGAGTTGGTTGTGCGTTCAGAAGAAGGTTTGGTTCAGGTGCGCATTCCAAAATATCCAAGTTTTAAATACGGCGACATTATAAATATAAGATGTACAAGATTTTTTCCAGATGCATTAGATAAAGATGGTGCACATTATGGTCGTTATTTGCGAATGCAGGGGATTAATTGGGTTTGTAAAAATTCAGAAGTTGAGTGGGTGGGTTATAAAAAAATTCTGTCTTTGCGATATTATGTAATTTTTGTGCGTAAAAAAATTGCACAAACAGTTGAAAATATTTGGCCAGAACCACACGCATCTTTTATTGCTGGGATTTTGTATGGCGAGCGTAAAGGAATGTCCAAAGATTTAAAAGATAAATTCGCCATAACAGGATTAACACACATCATGGCAGTGTCTGGATATAATGTCACAATTGTTGCAAATATTATTTTGGCTTTTTTGGCAGCAATCGGAGTGCGCAGAAAACGTGCATTTGGTTTTGTTTTAGTTGGAGTTGCATTTTTTGTAGTGCTGGTTGGTGGAAGCGCATCTGCAGTACGTGCTGGGATTATGGGAGTAGTTGCTTTGTTAGGTAGGACTTTGGGTCGTGGCAATAATGCTGCAGCTCTTATAATTTCAGCTTCAATAATTATGACATTGCACAATGAAATGGTTTTGCTTTATGATGTGGGATTTCATTTATCAGTACTCGCAACAATTGGTTTAATTTATTTTTCGCCAATTATTGAAAAATTTTTGCGATGGGTCCCGGGGATTTTTGGGTTGCGCGAAATAATTTCAACAAGTGTGAGTGCAATAATTTTTACCGCGCCATTAATCAGTTTTGTTTTTGGAAAAGTCACAGTTGTTTCTTTAATCACAAATGTTTTGGTGTTACCAGTGATTCCAATTTTAATGTTACTGTCCGGAGTCGCGATGTTGTTTGGTTTATTTTTAAAACCAGCTGGAGTTTTATTAGGTGTGGTAGCCTGGTTGTTAAGTTCGTATGTTTTATTGATTGTAAAAATATTTTCCGAGTTAAGTTTTGCATCTCTAAGTTTTGCAATGCCGTTGTGGGTCGTAATTATTAGTTATTTAATTTTATGGATTTTAATTTTTCAAAAAAACAAATTATTGGATTGGTTGGAATCTTGATTTTGTTGTTAGGTGTGTTGAGTTTTTACTTGTACAACTTTTTTGTTCATGCTCAAATTCATTTTTTAGACGTTGGTCAAGGTGATTCAATTTTAATTCATGCACCACATAATCAGCAGATGTTAATTGATTGCGGATATAATGATATTGTGATTGAAGCTCTTGGTCGGAAAATGAATTATTTTGATCGCACAATTGAATATTTAGTTGTGACGCATAGTGATCGTGATCATTTTGGAGGTTGCTTAGATGTTTTGGATAAATTTGAAGTCAAAAATTTTATTTATAATGGTTTGAATAATAAAAACTTTTTGTGGAAAAAGTTTATAGAAAAACTCCGCGCTGAAAACGTAAATTTTATTCATATAAAAAATTTGCAACAATGGGAATTAGATAAAATAAAAATTCAAAGTTTGTTTCCGGATTTGGATTTAAAAACAAACAAAAAGATTTTTCCAAAAAAAGATCAAACTAATAATAATTTTTCTGTTGTGTTAAAAGTAGAAGCAGGGGAGCAGAGTTTTTTATTATTAGGTGATGCAGAAGTTGCTTTGGAAAAATATCTTGCAGAAAGTTTTTCAGAAAAATCCAAAGAACCAGAAAAATTAAAAGTTGATTATTTGAAAACCGGACATCATGGAAGTAAAACTTCAACAACAGAATTGATTTTACAAAAAACACAACCGCAAAAAGCAATAATTTCAGTTGGTGCGGAAAACAAATTTGGACATCCGTCAGGTCGAGTAATTTCAAGATTAAATAGGTATAAAGTGCAGATTTACAGGACAGATATGGAGGGAGATATAAGTTTTATGCTATACTAGTGTCAATTGAAGCAAAAAATATGAGTTATCGCACATACAAATTGAGCGCACTTTTTAGTGTATTTTTGTGTTTATTATTTTTAATGCCTTTTGCTACGCCAGCAAATGCAAATACAGGAGTTGGTTTTGTGCCAAGTTCTGGAGTTTGGTTTTCGCAAGATGTTTTTTATGAAAACGAAACTGTAAAATTATATACAGTTGTTGTGAACAATACATACAAATCACTTTCTGGAATAATTGGTTTTTATGATAATGATCAATTAATTGTGGAGACAGTTTTTTCAAATATAAGGTTTGAAGAAGCAAAACAAATTTCAGCAACTTGGGAGCCACAATCTGGTGATCATGATTTAGTTGCAAAATTTACTCAAGTGACTGGAACTAATGATGATGGTTCAAAAGAAAATTTTGACGGTGCGACTTTTACTGGAGGTGCTTCTGAAGTTAAAACTTCTCGTTTTGTAGATAAAGATACTGATGGCGATAAGGTCGGAAATGAAGTTGATGATGACGATGACAACGATGGTTTGAGTGATGCAGAAGAAGAAACTTTAGGTTCTGATCCTGAAAAAACTGATACTGATGGTGATAGTTTGGATGATAAAAAAGAAGTTGATCGTGGTACTGATCCAACTCGTGCTGATACTGATGGTGATGGTGTTGATGATGATAAGGATGTGTTCCCAACAAACAAAGGAGAGTGGAATGATATTGATGGTGACGGGCAAGGGGATAATTCAGATTCAGATGATGATAATGATGGTTTGTCTGATGATGATGAAAAAAATTATGGTTCAGATCCATATAAAAAAGATACTGATGCAGATGGTTTAAATGATAAAGAAGAAATTGATTTTAAATCAGATCCAACTAAACCTGATACTGATGCAGATGGTTTAACAGATTATGAAGAAAGAGATTTTGGAACTGATCCTGAAAAAACTGATACTGATGGTGATGGTTTAAGTGATTTTACTGAAAAAGAATTAGGTACTGATGCAACAATGGTTGATACTGATGAAGATACTTTGGCTGATGGTGATGAAGTTAAAGCTGGTACAAGTCCTTTGTTTCAAGATTCAGATGCTGATGAGGTAAATGATAATGTCGATGCTTTTCCAATGAATAAAGCTGAAACTGCTGACACAGATGAAGATGGTGTTGGAGATAATGCTGATGAAGATGATGATAATGATGGTTTAAATGATGTGCAGGAATTGGAGATGGGGTTAGATCCTTTGAAAGCAGATACTGATGATGATACTTTGAGCGACAAAGATGAGATTGAAGTTACTTTGACAGATCCTTTGAAAGCAGATACTGATGAAGATGGTGTTAGTGATGGGGTGGAAGTTCAGGAGGGTACTGATCCAAATTCAGCTGATTCAGTTCCAGATTTGCCAGATGAAGAAGGTGAAGGTGGGTCAATGTCAATGCAAAAAGTTTTGACTTTTCTAGCAGTTGTTTCTTCTTTGTGTGTGTTATTTTTTGCAGGACTATATGTGTTCAAGCGCAAAGAATCTTAGTGTAAAACTTAGTTTAAATTTTGGTGCATTTTTAATAATAATTTTGTTTGGTGTTTTTGCTTTTGCAAATAATGTGAGTGCTGAACAAGATTTTGTGATACAAGATAGTGATAATGATGGGTTGTCAGATTATGATGAACAAAATTTATATTATACAAACCCTCTGAATCCAGACACTGATGGTGATGGTTATTTTGATGGTCAGGAAATAAAATTTGGTTATTCGCCGCACATGGGTGATGGTGTTCGCTTGTCTAAAAATGATTTTGATAAAGATGGGATGAATGATTATTTAGAAATTGCGTTTCATACCAATTTAATAAATCCAGACACTGATGGTGATGGTTATTTTGATGGTTTGGAGTTGAGGTATAGTTATGATCCGCGGATTTTTGTTCCTAAGAAAATTAAAAAACGAATTATTGTGGATTTATCTGAACAAATGTTGCGTTATTATTGGGATGACATAAAAATGGGGGAGTTTTTAATTTCTTCTGGGCGTGCTACAGTACCAACTCCTTTGGGAAAGTTTTCTATTAATACAAAATTACCTGTGCACACATATTCAGGTGCAAATTATTATTACCCAAATACAAAATGGAATATGCGTTTTCATGGAACTCCGCCGTATTCATATTATATTCATGGAGCTTTTTGGCATGATAATTTTGGTACACCAATGAGTGGTGGTTGTATAAATGTTTCTTATGATAAAATGGAAGGGTTGTATCATTGGGCAGAAATTGGGACTGAAGTTGAAATTATAGAATAAAAATTATTGTTTATGGTTGAAAAATTTTTATGAAAAAAACTATTGTTATATCAGTTGGTGGTTCAGTTGTTGTGCCAGCAAAAGGTGATGGTGTTGCAGCTTTAAAAAATTTGCGCGCACTGTTGTTTGAGTTTTGTAAAAAAGGATATAAATTTATTTTGGTTGTTGGTGGTGGTGTAACTTGTCGTGAATATAGGGATAGATTAATAAAGTTGGGTGTTAAGGAGCGAGATGATTTAGATTGGATGGGAATTTTTGCAACACATTTAAATGCAAAATATATTGCGCGTGCTTTACAACCAGTTGCTGATAAAGAAATTATTATAGACCGCAACACTAAGAAAAAGTTTTTGAAAAAAATAATGATTGCTGGTGGTGATAAACCTGGATCTTCAACAGATCATATGGCGGTTTTGTTAGCTAAAAAATTTGGAGCGGATTTTGTGGTAAATTTAAGTGATGTTGATTATATTTATTCTGCAGATCCTAGAAAAAATCCTAACGCTAAAAAATTTACTTCTTTGAGTTGGGATCAAATGCAAAAAATTGTTGGAACAAAATGGTCTCCTGGAATGCATTCACCATTTGATCCTGTAGCTACTGCTTTGGCACGAAAAAAAGACGTTGATGTGGCTATGGTGAGTGGTGCGAAGTTGGGGGAGTTGAAAAAGTTGTTAAATGGTGGGGATTTTAAAGGGACTTGGGTTAGTAATAAGTAGACAGCGCGTTGTCTTAACAGACAGCGCGTTTGTGTTTTTTTGATTTAAAAGTTTTTAACAGGATGTGCACATTTTATAAACTGATTTTATCTTGACCGTTAAATTTTTCAAATATATACTAAACTAGCTCTAGTGTTAAAAGTAGTAAAAAATATGGAAAAAAGAATTGAAAATAAAATAGACAAGATTGAAAATAATATAGGCAGGATTGAAAAAAATATAGATAGGGTTTTAAACAAACTTGAAGAGCATGATGAAAAGTTTGATTTAGTGTTCGGTAAACTTGAAGAGCATGATGAAAAGTTTGATTTAGTGTTCGGTAAACTTGAAGAGCATGATCGTGTCTTTGATAATATGTTTATGATGTTGGATGATTTGTCTTTAAAAGTAGATAAGGTAGTAAAATGGAAAGCATTTTCAGACAAAACACTCAAAAGACATGATTCGGAAATAACTGATATACAAATTGCCTTAGGAACAATTTAAAATTTTCGCTAAATTTAGCCAAAAAATAAGCACTATAAATAAACTTGACTTATAATTTTTTTTCTGATAAACTTATTTCAAATGCCACAGACAGCAGGCTGTTTCATAAGTCCTGCCGAGGTAAAAGACTATTAATTAGGTCGACTTTTACTAGTTTCCTGTGGCGAATGTGTCACAGTTTTTTGTTTAAATATGCCAAAAACAAGACAACAAAAAGAAAAAGATGTAGCAGATTTGACTGATGTTATCAAACAAAGCAAAGCTGCTGTTTTTGCATCATTTAAAAACATCACAGTTGGCGACGCGCAAACATTGCGTAGAAGCTGTCGTGAAGTAGATGTAAAATATTTAGTTGCAAAAAAGACTTTAATGAACCGTGCATTTAAAAATGCTGGTTATGATGATGTGGACACTTCTCCTTTTGAAGGTAACATTGGTGTTGCTTTTGGAATGGGTGATGAGGTTGCATCAGCAAAAACATTAGATACATTTGCCAAAGACCATGAGGGTTTCACTATTTTGGGTGGAATTTTAGAAGGACGTTATATTAAAGCTGATCAAGTGATTAGTTTGGCTAAATTGCCAAGTCGCGATGAATTACTTGCCAAGTTGGTAGGTTCATTAGCTGCTCCAATGTCTGGTTTTGTAAATGTATTAGCAGGTGTACCGCGTAATTTTGTACAGGTTTTATCTGCAATAAAAGATGCTAAAGAAGCATAAAGCATAAAAAGAAACATAAATTAATTTATAAAGATATGAGTGAAGAAACAACACAAGAAGAAAAAAAGGACGTAGTTGTCCCAGAAAAATTCAAATCTCTTGTTGAAGAGGTTGAAAAAATGTCAGTACTTGATTTAGCTGAACTTGTAAAAATTCTTGAAGACAAGTTTGGTGTTTCAGCTTCTGCTCCAGTTGCAATGATGGCTGGTCCAGCTGCTGGCGAAGCTACTGTAGAAGAAAAAGATGAGTTTGATATTGAGCTTACAGGATCTGGAGAAAATAAGATCTCAGTTATTAAAGTTGTTCGTGAAATAACTGGTCTTGGTTTGAAAGATGCTAAAGACATGGTAGATGGCGCTCCTAAGGTAATTAAGGAAAAGGCTAAAAAAGAAGAAGCAGAAGAAATTAAGAAAAAGATTGAAGAAGCAGGTGGTACTTGCGATTTGAAATAAAGTAAAAAAAGTATTACATTCCGTACCTATCTCGCACATGTCTCCAACATGCGCTTGACCCTCTATGGGCAAACAGTGCTAAGATGTAATACTTTTTTATTTTTTATAAAATTATTCCTCCAAATGTCCCAGCACAAATTGTTTAACTTGTGTGCCATCTAAAATAAAACCCTGGCCTTTCACTTCGTCTATTGCAAAGTCCAATAAGTTTTCAGAATTATCAAACAAATATTGCACTTTTAATTTTCCAGTTTCTTTTTCAAAAACAACCACACGCTTATTCAGAGGATCAAAAACATACAACCAATCAGATTCAAATTTTGTCCAAACAGAAGTAGGGGATTCAAGAACAGGATCTGCACTACTTAATTTAAATTCTTGCAATTCGCCACGACTAAATGATTTTACATCACCATTGCCCATTAAAACCCAAGCCAAGCCATCAATACTCACACTAACTGCTTCAGATAAATCAATTGCACCTTTAATCCAAGTAGTGCCAGAATCAAATCCTTCTTGATGCCTACCATGTTTGAAAATTTGATTTTGTTCAGGTACTAAAGAATACAAACGATCATTATAAACCACGAGATCTTTAATTAAACCACCACCAGGAATATCAACTTGCATCAACTTATCTTCACCAGCGTATTTCCATTGCACGGCATTTTCATTTCCAACAAAGAAAATATGATCTTCATCAGTTGCAACACCAATATATTTTGCATCACTAAAACCACTAGAACTAGATTCAATATTTTCTTCAAATTTTGTAACTTGAGTACCTCGCTCCAAAGCAACTAATTTTTTCAAATCATCAGACACAACAACTAACCCAGTAGAAACAATTAAATTATTTGCTTCATTCAAACCTTGGTCCACAGCATCTAACAAAATGGTAACTCCTGGATGTTCAGCATGTCTTAATTTTTCACGCATTTCATCAACTTTTTTTGTAAGACGTTCAGTTGTATTTTTTTGTTCACGAGATTTTGTTGGCAAAGCATTAAGTTTTTCAACAACATCCATAATCATTTCGCGCGCATGATCTTCTTCATTAAAAATCAAATTAGATTCTGCAGCGCTTAATTTAGATTCAATGCTAGTAATTTGCGCTTGATAAGCAGCTTCTTTGATTTGAGTTGTTTTGCGGTGTTTTAATACACCAATACTAATAATAAAAATCACAATCAAAACAAGTCCAACAATAAATGCTATTTTACTAATGGTTGATAGTTTTTCAAACCACTTGCGCGCGCGTTCATAATTATCTGTAGTGATTTTTTTCCAATGATCGGTAAATTCTTTTCTACGATCACCTTGGTTTGTAATAAGAAAATATAAGGTTTGCAAAACTGTGACACAAGCAATTGCAGTCCATTTAATTCCACGCCAAATTAGATTTGCTCCAAGTAATCCATATTTTGTTCCGTGTCGGGCACTTGTATGCAAAATACCTTTTACTTGTTTGCGCCTATCAGTTTGTTTTGGTTTTTCGTCATGATTATTTTCTCTATTGTCATCTTCATGTTCGCGACTACTTTTTTTACCAGCTTTTTCTTCAAACCGTGATTTAAGTTTTCCAAACAAACTAGGAGCAAGAATTTCTTCAGTATCTTGTTGTGTTTTTAAAAACTCTGTCAAAGATTCGTGTGGTTTTTTTCCGTCAGATTTATTTTTTGAAGAAACAAGTTCTTCGTTATCATAATCATGTTTTAATCTTTCAATTAAAATTCCACCAAAAGAAAATCCATTGTCAACATCTTCCAAAATATTTTGGAAATGCTTAATAGATTTTTTTGGCAACTTGTTTGCAAGAATTTGTTCGATTTGTTTTTTAGAAAAACCATCATCCACATGAGGTGAACAATATAGCACGCGATCGTTTTCACCAATTCCTCCAGACACAATGTTTGAAAACATTTGTGAGTCATTATCTTGCTCACGATTTTCTTCAACTATGTCAATTGTTTTGTAAGAGCCATGCTTGTCTTGATATGCAACACAACCAATTGGATCGCCACGCATTGCAAAACACAAATCTTCTTCATTTACATAACCAAGAATAATGTGGATTTCTTCTTCCTCAATTTGCATTGCTCGCAACAAAGTAGAGCTACGTTTATTAATCCGTTCTAATAATTTTTCAAAATGAGACCCAATGTCTCGACCTCTTAATTCTTCATCGTAAAAACCAGTTTCCAGTTCTTCAATCCATTTATTGATTGTATCCACTGTTTTTACTGTGGCTTGGTTGGCTTCAGCAACCATAAATAGGTAGCCGCGCCGATATTCCTCTTCATTTGCAGGTTCTGTTATGTGTAAAATTACCTGCGAACTGTCTGCATCGCGGCCTTCTACGAAAAATTCGTGTATATTGATTTTTGAGTTTAATGCTCTCATACCTTTGACGTCTTAAGTCATAGATATTATACTAAACTTACTGTATTAGGCAAAGTAATACTTAAAATATATGCTTGAACACTTATTTGGTTCAAAGACACGGGTACGCTTGCTGCGTCTTTTTTTTAGAAATTCAGACCAGCCGTTTTATGTGCGTGAAATGTCCAGACAGATAAATAGTCAAATAAATGCGGTTCGTAGAGAACTTCAAAATCTGCAAAAAGCAGGTGTAATTAAAATTATTGAAAACCCTCCAGAAGATTCAGTTACAGAAACCAACGCATCAAATCGTTGCACTTGGTATCAGCTTGATAAAGAATATTCTTTGCATGAGGAGATCAAAGCTTTGGTTATGAAGTCTCGTG
This sequence comes from uncultured Gammaproteobacteria bacterium, assembly GCA_964627525.1. Taxonomy (GTDB): domain Bacteria; phylum Patescibacteriota; class Patescibacteriia; order Magasanikbacterales; family JBBTQS01; genus CAZKMQ01. The sequence goes on from CAZVIA010000001.1 coordinate 82,975, forward strand.
TTTTAGATGAACAAGCTTTGGCAGATGAGATTGTAAAAGTTGCAAACAATGTCCACACACTTTTGTTCACAGGATGTTTTGTTGGAACTGAAGAAGCTCCGGTTGATTTGTTGGTAGTTGGTTCAGTGGACAAAACAAAATTTAATCGCTTGTTAAAAAAATACGAAAAAGAAATTGGTTCAGTAATTCGTTACACAATTTTGTCTACAAAAGAGTTTCAAGAGCGTCAACAAGTGGTTGATAGGTTTTTATATTCAATTTATCAAAATCCACATTTAATTGTCACTCCATAATATGGCAGAAAAAATATTTCTAGGTGTTGATTGTACACAAGATAATGAGTGTGAGTTGTTTTTGTTCATGAATACAAAAATTGTTCATGAAAAATTTCAGTCGCGCGCACAGTCTTTGGCAGAAAATCTGGAAACTTTTTTAGACAAAAATAAAATAAAATTAAATCAGCTTTGTGGAATTTTAGTTGTAAATGGAAAAGGTTCATTTATGGCAAATAGAATGAGCACAACCTTTGTAAATGGGTTGGCATATTCATTACAAATTCTAGCTAAAGAAGTTGATTCTCTTGAAAATTTTAATTTAAGGGATTTTGAGGCTTTAAAAGCCTCAAAATCCCCAAAAAACCAAAAACCCCAAGAACCTTCTCAAGCCCTTGCAAAATTTGCCAAAACACGTTATTATACAGAGCCTAACATAACCATAAAAAAGGCAAAAAAATGATTTCAGATTATACAAAATATCGTATCTATGAGACTTTACCTGGGTTGCTGATTTGGGCTGTTTTGATTGGTGGTTTTGTGTTCTCATTTATAAAGCCACTTTGGGTAATTTATTTTATTATTATTTTTGATATTTTTTGGGTGCACAGAGTTGTATATTTTTCAGTTTATCTGACAACTTCAATTATCAAATACAAACAAGCACAAAAAACAAATTGGCACGAAAAACTTAAATTAGAAAAACCAGAATGGAAAGAATATCTGCATTGTATTTTTTTGCCAGTTTATAATGAAGAAGAATATGTTGTGCGTTCTTCAATTGAAGCTTTATTAAAAGAAACAATGCCTTCTGAACAAATGATTGTTGTGTTAGCAGGGGAGGAGCGTAAAAAAGAACACTTTGAAACTTTTTGTTATAAAATGCAAAAAGAATATGGTCATAAGTTTAAACATTTCATGGTGACAATTCACCCAAAAGATTTGCCAGATGAGATTCCTGGAAAAGGTTCTAACACACATTTTGCAGCTCATTTAGTTCAAAATTATATTGATGATTTGGGTATCCCATATGAAAAAGTAATTGTGAGTAATTTTGATATTGATACAATTGCGCATCCACAATATTTTAGTTATCTAACTTATAAATATTTAAGTCAGCCAGATCCAACTCGCGCTTCTTATCAGCCAGTGCCTTTGTATAATAATAATATGTGGGAGTCGCCGTCAGTTTTAAGAGTGATGGCTTTTGGTACAACTTTTTGGTTGTTAACAGAATTACCGCGACCAGATCGCATGATTACTTTTTCTTCTCATAGTATGAGTTTTAAGGCGTTAGTTGATGTTGGTTTTTGGGAAAAAAGAATTGTGAGTGAGGATTCAAGAATTTTTTGGCAATGTTATTTGCATTATGAAGGTGATTATCAAACAGTACCAATGTATTTGCCGGTTTCAATGGACACTGTTCGTGATGATAATTGGTGGGTTTCTATTAAAAACTTATACAAACAGCAACGTCGTTGGGCATGGGGTGCAGAACATATTCCTTTTTTGCTTTGGCACTTTCCAAAAAAACCAAAAATTTCTTTGTTTTGGAAATTCAAATATTTGTTTAACATGATTGAGGGAAAATTTTCTTGGTCAACTGCAGCTGTAATGATTTTGGTTTTTGGTCGTCTTCCTTTGTGGGTTGCTGGAGATGAAGTTCGTCAGACAGTTTTATTTCAAAACACACCACATATTTTAGAGTGGTTAATGGGAATTGCAATGCTTGGTATACTAGTTTCAATGACATATAGTTTGGCAATGTTACCACCACGACCAAATTCAGCTAGATCAAAACAAATGTTAATAATGGTTTTGCAGTGGGTGTTGTTGCCAATTTCTTTGTTAGTAGTTGGTGCAATTCCAGCAATTGATTCTGTAACAAGATTAATGTTTGGAAAATATTTAGGTTTTGATGTTTCAAAAAAACAACGTAAAATTTTAGGAGTACACACAGATTATGTTCAACAAAAACAAGGACAAGCATAAAGACAAATATAAAGAGCAAAAATCACACACTTGTATGTGGTTGGTTTTTTTGTTTATTGCACTTGCTGTTGGGTTGGGAATTTGGGGATATCGTTTTAGTAAAGATATGGTAAATGATTTTAAGGAAGAGTTTAAATTAATTGGTGAGGATTATGGTGAGTCTCTTTCTTCTGTGCAAGAAATAATGCCATATTTTTTAGGAACAGGTGGACAGAAAAGAAAGATTTTAGTTTTATTACAAAACAATACTGAATTGCGGCCTACAGGAGGTTTTATTGGAACATATGGAATTATAGAAATTAAAGATGGAGAATTATTAGATTGGTTTATACAAGGAACTGAAATTTTGGATGGTGCTGCAAATCCAGATTCTTTGCAAAAATCTCCAGAGCCACTTGAAAAATATATGGTTCAGCCAGTTTATTATTTTAGAGATGGAAATTGGTCTCCGGATTTTCCAACAGCAGTGAACAATTTACTTGTTCAGTATAATCAGGAAACAGGAACTGATACAAAGTTTGATGGTGTGGTTGCAATCAATGCAACTGTACTTGAAAGAATGATGGAATATATTGGAAATATAGAAGTTGAAGGTGTTGAATTGCGTGCAGATAATTTTATTGAGCGTTTAGAGTATGAAGTTGAGTATGGTTATGAGCAACGAGGTCATAGTTTTGAAAATAGAAAGAATTTTATTCCAAAAGTTTTTGAAGAAATTTTAAAAAAGTTTGAAGAGGATCCTATGGGATTGTGGCCAATGCTTGTGCGTGTGCCTTTGGAAAGTTTAATGGATAATCATATTTTGTTGTGGTCTGCAGATACTGAAGTTCAAGAAAATATTTTAAAGCAAGGTGGTTCAGGTCAGGTGCATAAGTTGCATGAAAAGCAAGATGGTTTTATGGTGGTTGATGCAAACTTAGCAAGTTTAAAAACAGATCATGCAATTGAGAGATCTTATGATTATAAAGTTTCAAAAGATGAGTTATTAGACAGGTGGAATGGTGAGTTGACAGTGACGTATAAACACAATGGAACTTTTGATTGGCGTACAACAAGGTATAGAAGTTATACAAGATTTTACTTACCAAAGGGTGCTAATCTTGCTGATGGTGAAGGTGCTATGGTAAAAGATAGAAGTGATGAACAAGGTGCTTTTCAAGATTGGGGTGAGGAATTTGGCAGAAAAGTATATGGTGCTTTTATTTCTGTTGAGCCAGGACAGACTCATGTTTTGAGGATTAAATATCAACTTCCAGAAAATATTGATAAAGCAATAGAATCAGGGTTGTATACACTTTTTGTTCAGAAGCAACCTGGACTTCATAATCCTGAATTGACTATTGCTCTAGATTTTGGTAAAAATATTACTGCAGCTGCACCTGGAGAAGATGAGTCACAATGGGGTGACACAAGTTATAAAATAAAGACTGATTTGCGAGTTAGTCGCAATGTCTGGGTGGAGTTTCAAAAAACAAAATAAAATATGTTTATAAAAAAGGTTGGCATAGATTTGGGCACAACCAATGTCTTGGTTTTTGTTCCAAAAAGAGGAATCATTATAAATGAGCCTTCTGTTGTTGCGATTTCAAAAGCTGACCGCAAAGTTTTGGCTGTTGGTAAAGAAGCTAAAGATATGATTGGTCGTACACCAGATACAATTGTTGCTGAACGACCCTTGAAAGATGGTGTGATTGCAAATTATAGAACAACTGAAGCAATGTTGCGATATTTTATTAATAAGGCTTTGGGTGGTGTTCGGTTGTTTAGACCAGAAGTTATGGTTGCTGTTCCTGGAGGAATTACTTCAACAGAACGTCGTGCTGTTATTGATGCAACAATTGCTGCGGGCGCGCGTGCTGCTTATATTATTAAAGAGCCGATTGTTGCAGCTATTGGTTCAGATATTCCAATTGGTTCTGCATCAGGTCATATGATTGTAGATATTGGTGGTGGTACAGCTGAAATTGCTGTGATTTCTTTGGGTGGAATTGTGAGTAGTGGAAGTGTGCGTATTGGTGGAAATAAATTTGATTCAGCAATTGCAGAACATGTTCGTCGTAAATATGGTTTAGCTGTTGGCGAAAGAACTGCTGAAGATATAAAAATTCAAGTTGGTTCTGCAATGTATATGGATAAAAAACTTTCAATGGAAGTTCGTGGTCGTGATATGGTGAGTGGTTTACCAAGAACAATTACTGTTTCTTCACATGATGTAACTGATGCAATTCAACATGAGTTACAGGGTTTGATTCAAGCGATTAAAGAAGTTTTGCATGACACTCCACCAGAATTATCTGCAGATGTTATGGATAAAGGAATGATAATGTCAGGTGGTTCTTCTCAATTACGAAATTTGGATGAATTAGTGGCGCAAGCAACTGGTGTGCCAACTTATATGGCAGATGAGCCGTTGTTGTGTGTTGCAAAAGGAACTGGTATTGCTTTGGAAAATCTAGACAGTTATAAGAGAAGTATTTTGGCTACTAGATAGTTTTGAGTTGGGTTGGATTTTGGATTGGTTGAATTTAAGTTTTGGGTTTTTATGAAAATTGCAATTGATGCTTCTCGTGCAAATGTTAAACAAAGAACAGGCGTAGAAAATTATGCTTTTTTTGTTATTCAAAATTTAAAAAAAATTATTGGGCCAGAGTCTGGACATGAAGTTATTTTATATGCGCGCGAGTCATTGCAAGGGGGGTTAGCTAAGTTGCCTACAAACTGGAAAGCAAAAACTTTGCGCGCGCCGTTTAATAAATTTTGGACACAAGTGCGCTTGTCTTTAGAAATGTTGTTTAGTCGTCCAGATGTTTTGTTTGTGCCAGGGCATGTTTTACCATTTATTTGTCCAAAAAAATCTGTTGTTGTTGTGCATGATGTTGCAGCAATGAGATTTTCTGAATCTTATTCTGGTTTTGAGAGGTGGTATAACAAATTTTCTGTGAAATTTGCTTTAAAGCGTGCGAACACAATTATTGTTCCTTCTAATTTTACAAAAAGAGAAATTGAGATTTTTTTTGACGCAAAACATAGGGCAGAAATTGTTGTGGTGGCTGAAGGTTTTGATCATGAAAATTTTTATCCAGAGTTAAGTGCGGAAAAAGTTGGGGAAGTTTTGCGGCGATTAAAAGTTCAACAGCCTTATTTGTTTTTTGTTGGAAGGTTGGAAGAAAAAAAAGATGTTGTAACTTTGGTCAAAGCTTATGAAAAAGTTTGTGAATATTTGGGTGTGGAGTTGCAATTGGTTTTAGGTGGAAAGTCAGGTTATGGTTATGAAAAAATTCAAAATGTGATTAGTCAGTCTAAATTTAAAAATAATATTAAGGAATTGGGTTGGGTAAGTGATGATGATTTGCCTTGCTTATATAAAGAGGCAAAAGTTTTTTGTTTTGCAACAAAGTATGAGGGGTTTGGTTTGCCTGTTTTAGAAGCTTTGGGTTGTGGTACGCCAGTGATTGCAAGGCAGGGGAGTGCTTGTGAAGAAATTGCAAAAGATTATGTGACTTTGGTTGATGATTCAGTTGAAAGTTTGGTGGATGCTATTTTGGAAATTTTACAAAAAGATTTTAAATTGGATTTTTCAAAAATTATTCATGAAAAATTTTCTTGGGAAAAAACTTCTGAACAAATTGCACGAATTTTACAAGGGTGATTTTTTATGGGCAAAATTTGCAAAGCAAATTTTGCCCCCCCCTATTTAATAAAAAGAAAAAACACTTGGGAAGAGGTTCCTAATGTAGGAAGCTGATATCCAGGTGTTTTTCTTGTTGGTTTGTCCCGAGAAGCTAGGGTCTATTACACCGTTCATGTATCTCAGGATTTTATTTTGTTGTGAAAGGATCAGGAAGCTTCTTGAGACCCAAGATGTGTGTCATCTTGGGAACAGTACCAACCCTTGGTAGCGTCGTACACCATCACAGCATGACATTGGGGGCACTCTGGAGGTTCGTCGTCACTAAGTTTGGGAGGTTCAGTTGGAGCTTCAGTTTTCTCATGACTTTTTTTACTAAGCCTAGATTCGAGTCTTCTTGCTGTTTCAAGCAAATTACCCTCAAGCATAGTAATTTGAAACAAAGCTTCTGCAAGTGTTATCTTGGCCTGACTCACAGAATCTGAATGTTCTAGCAGTGCTGCAGTACATGTTTCAATATCTTTTGAGTTCAGCTTTCCTTTTGCCAACAATTTTGCAGATGAAGAAATCAACGCAACACTTGTTTCAACATTACCTGAAATTGATACTTGTGAACGTACTAGAGAGTAGATCATTGTGTGAAGTTCTCTCAAAATAAGTGCATGCAAAGGATCGTACTGGTCTTTCATCTTTCCCTCCCTTTTTTTCCCTCTTCTTAAACACCCGAGCAAAATCACCCGAGAGATTATGCTAGCATTTGTACCTAATTTTGTCAAGACTGTTGTCAGGCTGGTTTTTCTGCTAAAGTATGTGCAGTTATGATCACTTTTTCATACAAAAACCTTAAAGATCACATTAAAAAAACATGGGATGAAAACACAATTTCCCATGCTTATTGTATTACAGGCCCATCAGGAGCAGGGAAGGAGTTGTTAACACAAGAATTGCTCAATAGTTTTTATCCAAAAAAAGCTGAACAAATTGGAAATGTGTTTCAAATATATCCACAAACAGCAGAGCAATCTAAAACTAAAAAAACTCGCAAAGATATTACAATAGATCAAATCCGTGACATAAGATCAATGCTAATGGGCGGTTCACTTTTTAGTAAAAAACGAATTATAATAATTCAACCTGCTGAAGCAATGAGTTCAGGTGCAGCAAACGCTCTTTTGAAAATTTTAGAAGAAGCACCGCGTGACACAATTTTTTTCTTACTTTCAAATGCATGGCATGAGCTTCCTGAAACAGTTTTATCAAGATGCCAAACTTTTCACTTAACAACAACAAACAAAGACTTGGCAAAAGAAGTTTTAAAACAGCACAGTACAGATACAATTTTTACGGAACATGTTATTGATACTAGTTTTGGTTTATTGGGAAATGCGTACAAAAGATTAACTGATCAAGAGCTCCGTGATGAGTTTGATAAAAATACACAATTGTTTTTTGATTTAATTGGTCAGCCAATTCATGAGCAACGCAAAAAAATTGAACATATTTTTGGAGATAAAAAAGATCACACAGCGCAGCGTAGAAAAATTTCTCAACTATTAAAAAATTGGCAGTGTATGATTGATGTGTGTATTAAGCACAACACAAGTCCTGAATTAGTTCCGCAAATTTACGCACCATATTTTAAGAAAATAGAAAATGCGCAATTTACCAACAAGAAATTTGCGCAGATTTTGCGTTCGCTAATGTATGCAGATCATGCTATTATTAATAATGTAAATCCTAGATTATTATTTGAAAACATAATGATAAAAATGTATGCGTAATTTTTCATTTAAAGCGATTTTATTAGTCGCTACTTTTGCACTTGTGGGTGCAAGTTGTGGTGGTTCAAGTGATGGAGTTTCAACTGGAGTTTATCGTAGTTCAGACAGGGGAGACACTTGGCAAACTGCTTCAGCGGTTTTAACAACAAGTGCTGGTCAAACTTCATTAACAAGTGGAGTTGATATTTTGGAATTTGTGGCAGATCCACAAGATTCAAAAGTAATTTATGCTGGAACTCGTGCACATGGAATTTGGTACACAATAAATGGGGGGGCTGCTTGGACTCGTCCTAGAAATGAAAACTTAGCAAACAAAAGAGTCCGTTCTCTTGCAATAAATCCGTCCAATACTTGTATTTTGTATGCTGCCATTGATAACACAATTCAAAAATCTACAAATTGCGGTCGTACATGGAATGGAATTTATAAAAAAGAAGGTAAGGGTGAATCTAGTAATTCAGCAGAAGTTATCAATGATGTTGTTTTAAATCCGCACAATGTAAATGAACTTTATATTGGGACATCTGGTGGTTCTGTTTTAAAAAGTATAGATACTGGGAAAAGTTGGAAATCAGTGACAAGACTTGATGATCCTGTAAAAGAAGTTTTGGTTAATCCTAAGTTGGGTAGTCAAGTTGTAGTTGCAACTGCAGAAGAGGGGGTATTTAGATCAGATGATGGTGGAAATACTTGGGAAGATATTTCTCCAAATTCAAAAGAGTTTAGGGGTTCAGATGAATATAGTTCAGGAGTTTTTGATGCAACTAAAGAAAAAACTTTGTTTATTGCTACTAAATATGGTTTGTTAAAATCAGATGATGCAGGAGATAATTGGGTTGCTGTTAATTTAAATACAGCACCAGGTGAAGCTCTAATCTTTTCATTAGCAATAAGTCCAAAAAATGCTAACCATATTTATTATGGAACTTTGAATGCATTTTATCGCAGTTTAAATGGTGGAGAAACTTGGGAAACAAAGAAGATCCCAACCAATGGTGCAATTACAGCTTTACTTGTTGACAAAGAAGACACAAACGTGGTGTACTTAGGGTCAACATTTTTAAATAGAAAATAAATATGGAATATCTTGAAACTGCCAAGGAGGCAGGCGAAGCTGCTTTTTCTAGATTAAAGCAGGAGCTTTCTGGTATAAGAACTGGGCGTGCAAACCCAATGCTTGTTGAAGACATTCAGGTTGAGGCATATGACTCAAAACAACCAATGAAAAACGTCGCAACAATCACTACGCCAGATGCGCGTACAATTATGATTGCTCCTTGGGACAAAACTTTGCTTGCAATAATTGAAAAAGCAATTACGATTTCAAATCGTGGTTTAAATCCTGTTAATGATGGAGTTGTTTTGCGTGTTCCAATTCCGGTTTTAACTGAAGAGACTCGTAAGGAACTAGTCAAAACAATAAAAGATAAAATTGAAGCAGCTAGAATTCGTATCCGTAAAGAGCGTGATGAGATTCGTAGTAAAATTGCTAAGTTGCAAAAAGATGGTGAAATTTCAGAAGATCAAAAGTTTTCAGATTTTGATAAGCTAGATGAAATTGTAAAAGATTATAATCAAAAAATTGAACAAACAGGAAAAGAAAAAGAAGGAGAAATAATGAAAGTATAATATGCCAGAAAATACACCAGAAGAAAATTTAATGGAAAAAATTACAAACTTAGCAAAGACTCGGGGTTTTATTTTTCCGGGAAGTGCTATTTATGGAGGGTTGGCAAATAGTTGGGATTATGGTCCTCTTGGTGTGCAGTTGAAAAATAATATTAAGGCATTGTGGTGGAAACATTTTGTAACTTCACGCACAGATATGGTTGGTTTGGATCCAGCTATTATTATGAATCCTAAGGTTTGGGAGGCAAGTGGGCATATTGGAAGTTTTAGTGACCCTTTGGTTGAGTGTAAAAAATGTCATCACAGATTTCGTGCGGATCATTTGTTGGAATCAAAACAATTAGAGCCTGGTTATGAAAAAGAAAAGCCAGTTGATTTGAAAAATGTTAATTGTCCAAAATGTGAAGGTGAATTAACTGAACCGCGTGATTTTAATTTATTGTTCAAAACTTTTATTGGTGCAGTTGAAGATGATCAAAGTGTTGCGTACTTGCGTGGTGAAATTGCGCAAGGAATGTTTGTGAATTTAAAAAATGTTTTGCAAACAAGTCGTAAGCGTTTGCCATTAGGTATTGCAGCAATTGGAAAGGCTTTTAGAAATGAAATCACAACTGGTAATTTTATTTTTAGAGTTCGTGAATTTGAAATAATGGAGTTGGAGTATTTTGTTAAAGAAGATGAATGGGAAAAACATTTTGACATGTGGTTAGAATCAATGAAAGATTGGTTGTCAAAGTTGGGTGTGGATGAGAAAAAATTGTTTTTCAATGATTTGTCTGAAAAAGATCGCGCGCATTATTCAAAGAAAACAATTGATATTGAATATGAATATCCATTTGGTCGGAAAGAATTGTATGGTTTGGCGTATCGCACTGATTATGATTTGAAAAAACACACAGAACATTCTGGTGAAGATTTACAATATACAGATCCAGAAACTGGTGAAAAGTTTTTGCCACATATTGTTGAGCCAAGTATGGGGTTGGATAGAACTATTTTGGCGGTTTTATTGTCTGCTTATAATGAAGAAGAAGCACCAACTGCGAATAAAGGTGAAACTGAAAAGCGTATTGTAATGAAGTTTCCAAAATATTTAGCGCCAATTCAGGTTGCTGTTTTGCCTTTGTCTAAAAAACAAGATTTAGTTGAGCTGACTAATGATGTTGCACAAAAGTTGTCTGAAGATTTTGTAACTGAAATTGATGTGACTCAATCAATTGGAAAAAGATATCGTCGCCAAGATGAAATTGGTACTCCTTATTGTGTGACAATTGATTTTGATTCTTTGGAAGATAAAAAAGTTACTGTGCGTGATCGTGACACAATGGAACAAGAGAGAATTGGTGTTGATGAACTTTTAGATTATCTTAAAAAACAATTTGCTTCATAAGTATGAAAATGGAATACAATAAAAAGCGTCTTGAAAATGGCGCAACATTAATAACTGTTCCATTAAAAAGTACTTCATCAGTAACAATTTTTATTGGTTTTCCAGTTGGGTCGCGTTATGAATCAAAACGTATAAACGGTGCTTCTCATTTTATTGAACACATGATGTTCAAGGGCACTAAGCGTCGTCCAACAACAAAAGATATTTCAATGGAAATTGATGGAGCTGGCGCACAATGGAATGCATTTACTAGTAAAGAAGTTACAGCTTATTATATTAAAATTGATTCAGCGCGTTTGGAAGAAGCTGGTGATTTGTGGGAAGATGTTTTGTTTCATAGTAAGTTTGACACAAGAGAATTTGAAAAAGAAAAAGGTGTAATTAATGAGGAGTTGCGAATGTACGAAGATACTCCTTTGCGAGATGTGCAAGAAGAGTTTGAGGTTTTGATGCATGAAGGTTCTGCTTTGGGGTATAAAATTGGTGGAACTCCAGATATAATAAATGCTTTAAAGCGAGTCGATTTAATTAAGTATCGTGATAAGTTTTATCATCATAATAAAATGGTTGTTTGTGTTGCTGGAAATTATTCTGAAAAACAAATTGATTTTATTGAAAAACTTTTTGCGAAAGGAAATAAAAAAGGTGCAATGCCGAAATTTCAGTTGAGTCGTCCTGGAAAAAGTAAAGTTAATGTTCGTTTGAAATATAAAGATACAGATCAGGTTCATATTGCTTTGGGGTTTCCAGCTTATAAAAAAGGAGACAAGAGGTTGCTGGCTTTGAGTTTGTTGCAAAATATAATGGGTGGAACAATGAGTTCTAGATTATTTAGAGAAGTTCGTGAGAAAAGAGGGTTGGCTTATAGTGTGCGAACAGATATTGAAGCTTATCGTGATTGTGGAAATACTTATGTGCATGCTGGTTTGCACACACAAAGAATTGATCAGGCGGTTGAAGTTATTGTGCGTGAATTAAAAAAAGTTGCTGAAAAAGGTGTGACATCAAAAGAATTAAAATATGCAAAAGGTAATGCGCGTGGTGGAACAATTTTAGCTTTAGAAGATTCAAGTGCTGTTGCAAATTATTTTGCAGGACAACAGTTGTTGTTGGATAAAATTAAAACACCAGGGCAGAAATTAGAAGAATTGGAAAAAGCTACTTGTGCTGATGTGCAAAAAGTAGCCAAAGAGATTTTTGATTTTAAGAAAGTTAAAATGGCGGTGATTGGGCCGTTTAAAGATAAGAAGAAATTTGAGAAATTATTAATGTGATTTTTTATGGGATTTTTGCGTTGGCGCAAAAATCCCATAAAATAAACCCAAATATATGAAAAAAGTTTTTTGCAACTGGAAAATGTATTTAAGTTCTGAAGAAGCTGTGGCTTTATCTGCAGAAATTGCTGAAAATCATGGAAATAAAGGTGATGCAATTGCTGTTTTTCCTTCTGCTGAAGTTTTGGATCAGGTTTATCAAATAATTGAATCAACAGATGTGGTTTTAGGTGCACAAAATTGTCACTGGGAAGGTGTTGGTGCACACACTGGTGAACTGTCTGCAGACAACTTAAAAGAGCTGGGTTGTCATTATGTTTTGGTTGGACATTCAGAACGTCGGGCAATGGGGGAGACAGACGAACAAATTAATTTAAAAATAAAATCATCACGCGCCAGTGGTTTGGTTCCTGTTTTGTGTGTTGGTGAATTAGAAAAAGATCGCGCAGACGGGAAGCAAGAGGAAGTTGTGAACGCTCAATTAGAAGCTGGCTTAAGAGATGTAGAAGGTGGAAGTTTTATTGTAGCTTATGAGCCGGTTTGGGCAATTGGAACTGGAAATCCTGCAACACCAGAAGATGCAGAAAAAATGTGCGCGTATATTAAGGAGAAAATTGCAGATAAAGAAATTGAAGTTTTGTATGGTGGTTCTGTAAATCCAGATGATGTTAAAAAATATCGTGACTTGGAAAATGTGGATGGGTTTTTAATTGGTGGTGCATCAACAAAAGCTCAAACTTTGTTTCCAATAATAGAAACTTTAGAATAAAATATGCTGTACGGATATTTACCGATTTTAATAATTTTAATTGGGCTGGCAATTGCAGTTGTAATTATTATACGAAAGTTTCCTCAATTAAAAGTTTTGGATGTAGATGAGTTGCCAGAAGAACAAGATCGTAAAAAGAAAGATAAGTTGTTAGAGGAAAAATTTTATCGCGCAATGAGTCCTTTGAAAAAACGTGGGATTGGTTGGGGTAGAAAGTTTTTGGAAAGAATGAAAGTTTTTCAAGAAGATTTTCGTGGTTATGTAAATAGGATTGCTGATTCATATCGCGAAGAGCATGGAAAAGTTCACAAGAAAAAACAAAAATCCAAAACTCCGGCAGAGCGCAAAAAAGAAGTTGCGCGTTTGGTGGAAGAAGCAGATGAATTGAGACATAAAAATGATTTAGTGCATGCTGAAGAAAAATATATTGCTGCGATTGGAATTGCGCCGCGAAGTATTAGTGCTTATAAAGGTTTGGGAAAAGTTTATTTTGCACAAGAAAAGTTTGATGATGCGCGTGAGACTTTTACTTATTTGGCAAAGTTGGCAAAGAGTGATGATATTGTTCATGCGTTTTTGGGAAGGATTGCTAAGGCAAAAGAAAAATGGGAAGAATCTGTGAAGCATTATAAGCGTGCGATTGAATTAAATGGAGGTTTGGCTAAGCGACATATTGATATTGCAAAAGTTTATATTGAGTTAGATAAAAAACGTGAGGCTGTTGCAGCGTATCGCAGAGCGTTTGAGTTAGAGCCAAAAAATCCAGCGGTTTTAGATCAGATAATTGAGTTTGCTTTTGATGTAAAAGATAAGGTTTTGGCAAGGGAAATGATTAAGCGTTTGCAAGAAGTAAATCCAGAAAATAAAAAGTTAGAGCAGTTTAAAAAAGATTTGCAAAAGTTGTGAGGAGGGCTAAAAAGGTGGGCTAAGCCACAGTAGCTCAGTTGGTTAGAGCGCATCCATGGTAAGGATGAGGTCTCCGGTTCGATTCCGGACTGTGGCTCATAAACAATATATTGATAAAATCCAAAAAATCTGCTAAAATAAAGGTGATATGAGAGAAAAAATTGCCAAAAAAAAAGAACTAAAAAAAGCAGTATCTAGATCTTCAAAACTCGAAGGTCTTAGTTGGAATAGTGCAAAAAAAAATACTTCTATCATCCGCAAACTAAAAAAATATGGCAGAGCCTTCTCGATATAGTGTTAGTGATAAGGATGCAGGTGTTCAAAATGGTATTTTAAAAAATAAACTCAAGATTAAAGACCAGAAAATTTTGGATGATGCTGAAACCATACTTCTTGGTGACACATATACGCATTTTTTTGAATTGCTTGAAAAAGGTGAAATTAAATTTGATTTTTCTCTGATATTTGAGATACATAGATTTTTTTTAAACACTTTGTATTCTTGGGCTGGAAAGACTAGGACTATTGATATTTCAAAAGACGGAATGTTTTTTGCCTCGGTAAAATATATTGATAGTTCGCTTAAAGATTTTGAACAGATTTTGAGAAAAAATATTCCAGTTGAAAAAGATACAAAGAGAAGGTTCGCGCAAAAACTTGCTGTTATTCACAATGAATACAATGCTATTCATCCATTTCGTGAAGGTAATGGGAGAGCTGTTCGTCTTTTTCTTGATTTGCTTGTAGTAAAATTTGGATACAATCCAATTGATTGGAGTAAAAAACAAAAAAATAAGTATATCGAAGCATGTGTCAAAGGCATGTCACAAAAAAATAAACAGATGGAGCAGATAATTTATTTTGGTTTGTATAAGCAAAAGTAAATGACATGGTTTTGTCCTGTGGGTAATATAGATCTGGACAAATTCTGTCAGATATAATATCATTATTTCAGTTAATTTAGTTTTATTATTAGGGTCGGTAGCGAAGTGGTTAAACGCATCAGACTGTAAATCTGACGGCCTCGTGCCTCCGGGGGTTCGAATCCCTCCCGGCCCACAAAACTTAAAAAACATATTATTTGTTCCTATCCCGTGCTAATTCTAGCACTCGACCCTCAACGGGTAAGTGTCACAAATAATATGTTTTTTAAGTTAATAAATTAATTTACAACAATTTTACTAACTAAAACTTGTTTTTTTTACATTAAGTGTATACTTCGTATCAACTGGCGTGAATGGACACGTCAAAAAAGCAAAGGAGGGTTAGCCATGAAAAAGGCAACCTACTTGTTGTTGGCAGGGCTAGCGCTCGTTGCGCTGGTCTGGCCAATCTTGGCAACAGCATCTCAACCGTCAGACGACGCGGGAGAGCAGTTGTGCCAGGTTTGGCCGGGGATTTCGTTCTGCATGTCAGCACCCGACGAGGTCGTGGTTGCTGGCAGTGATCTGTTGTTCACGTTCGATGATCAGAGCGCGCCGCAGATCCTGATGCAGGACAAGAACGGGTTGTTCATGGTGACGGGGCTGATCCAGGTTCCGTATGACCAGTTGGCAGTGCTGATGAGCCAGAAACTCGTCGGACTGCTGATCTGGGAAGATGGGCAAGGTCGTATTCTCATGCAGGCGCCCGACGGGCTCTTCGTGTGGTGCGACAAAGCAGAAGGCACGTGCTTTATCATGGAGAAGAAGCCGGCGGAGAGCGGCGACTTCATCATGCAGAGCAGCTTGATCATCGGACCGTGTACTGGGAATCTCATTCTGGTGAACAAGGCTTGGGGTGGTCCGATCGTGCCAATCAACATCGTGTTCTGTTAGTACTGCACAGACAGTGCGAAGCAGAAAAACACGCGAGAGCGTCTAGGTAACACTAGGCGCTTCTCTGTTTTTTTAAATTAAATTTGATACATGGTTTAAAAAGTTATAAAGTAAGAATGTAAGAAATTATTACTTATATAAAAATATGAATGTGATTTTAAAAGCTACTACAAAAGGGCAAATAACTTTGCCTGCAAAATGGAGAAGGTCTTTTAATACAGATCAGTATCTTGTAACAAGTAAGGGTGGAATGCTTGAGGTGCGCCCTGTTGATCTTAAATCAGCTATAAATACAAAAGATGAATATACTGTTTTTGATGCAATCCGAGATAATAAAGGTAAAGGTATAAAAGCAAAAGATCTTGTAAAAGTTTTGAAAAAAATGACTTAAGCTTTTATGGATCAAATACAAAAATTGTTTAAGATAGTATAAAATTAAGAAATGAGCAGATTTATAAATAATATTTTTTAAATTAAAAAAGACCTCACTTCGTGTGGGTCTTTTTTGTTGTTTAAGTTTCTGACTCATCTTGAGTCAGTCGGCCGAAATGGCCTGTCCTTAGTGGATCGCCTCGTTGTCGTCCATGCCAGCTCCTGTCACGTTGCAGTGCACCCGAATGGCGCTCCGCGGAATCGTGACACAGAACTCACCGTGTTCTGAGGAGGTCGAAACCTCTTCAGTGGTGGTCAACACAATGTGCCTTCCCACCTCACAGTTCGCCTTGACAAGGACTTGCTCGATCCACTCCACCAGGTTGTCCGTGGCAGTACGCTCACCCAAGTCCATTGCTTCGACCTCGGGCATGCACTGTTCGAACACCACGATCGTCGGGATGCGCACCGTCTTGGTGAATATCACGCCGCCACTCTTCTTCGAGCTTGGGGTGGGCTTGGATTCCTTGGTCGTCAGCGTCTTGCCAGCAACCCAGGTTTCCTCCTTGTCTTGGATCTCCACCTCGCTGCCGGTTTGGCGAGCGAAGCGCAGAACCTCCAGGAGGGTGGGATCGCCGCGCCCGACGTCCACGGTCTCCTCGCCAGCGACCGGAGTCGCTGTCCGAGTCGGACCGCCTGCAGGTTGAGCTGTCGCCGTCGTGGCACAGCCTGGGTTGAGGGCGATAATAGCTATGACCACCGCAAGGGCGATCGAAGAAAAAATCAGTTGCACTATTGCCTTCATTGAAGGGTGTCTCCTTGTGGTTTGATTTACGGTCGTTTGTGCAGTTTTAGAGAACCCTACTGATGATCTGTTCTGCGTCAGCTCATCATGCAGTACTCTCCAAAAAGTACATATTAAACAGATAACTATAGCATATTTTAGCGATTTTGTCAACCCTCACTGGCTTTGCCAGCTCGGGTTGTCAACTGCGTCTTTAATTTTTGCCTAAAATAAGCTAAAATCATAACACATTGACTACTTAGGTTTTTCAGTGTACAATACCCTCGTAATCTGCCACCTTAGCTCAGCTGGTTAGAGCGACGGTTTTGTAAACCGTAGGTCCAGGGTTCGATTCCCTGAGGTGGCTCTGAAAAAATTGAATAAAAATTTTATGTCACAAGACGCATTAACAAAAATGGAGTGTACTGAATGCAAAAGAGTAATGATTTACACCCGTAAAAACAAGAAAAAAATCAAAGAAAGATTGGTGTTAAAAAAGCATTGTAAAAGTTGTAAAAAACACACCTCGCACAAAGAAACCAAATAATTATGGTTGAAATTGTTCATGATCCTCTAGAAGCTAATGTTGCTCAAAAGCTTATTTTGCGTCAAGGAAATAAGCTTTTGCTTTTAAAGCACCAGCTAAGAGATGCTTGGGATTTTCCAGGAGGGCGTTTGAACAAAACAGTTACTAAAAATCCAACTCAAGCAGAGCTTTTAAAAGAATTTCATAGAGAGGTTTTAGAGGAAGTTGGCGAGGATGTTGAATACACTATTGAACCCAATCCGATTACAACTGCTTTGTCTATAAAAAAAGATGGCAAGCGATATATCTTTTTGGTTTTTTACGAAGGGGAGTATAATAAAGGTGAGATAAAGTTGTGCGAAGAGCACACTGAATATAAGTGGGTAGATGTAAATACTTATGAGCCAGAAAAAGACACTTGGATTCCAGAGTATTTAGAAGTTGTAAAAAATTATTTGGAAAAAGTTCGTTCAAAATAAAATAAAAATTTGTCCAAAATTGGGCCCATAGTTTCAATGGCTAAAATGTCGGTCTCCAAAACCGAAGTTCTTGGTTCGAGTCCAAGTGGGCCTGCCAAAAAAACAAAGTCCTGTTGTACTTTGACGCGTTATGCGTCTAGTAACAACAGGACTTAGTCTGTTTTTGAGGGGGGTAGAATCTTATCTACCTCTGCCTCTGCTTCTACCTCTACCCCTACCCCTACCTCTTTTGCCATGTTTGGGCTTGGAAGGCTTGCGAACTGTTTTCGCAGGCTCGGTAGTTTTTACAGGTATGCCACCAACCACTTCTTCAGATTTATTTTCTTCAGAAGTCGGTTCAATAGAGTCTCGCAATATCACCAACTCAAGAATGTAAGTAGTTTTACCTGATAGGAATCGAGTTGCTCGCATTTCTTCTAGGTTGTAGTCAACCCATTCTGCGATTTTTTGATGTTCGAGCATTACCGCGATTTTAACCATCAAATAGCGAAACAATGTTATGTGATCATTGCCAGCTTCTCCACGACCCTTTGCAATCCAGCGGCGCATGTACCAGCCTTGACGTTTTGACCGATTTGCTTTGAGCCAGCTATCATCACCTCTAACATTTGATTCAATCTGCGCAAAGTCATCTATGCTAGCAAGCCACCATTCTTCCAGCCAACTTGATAGCTCTTTTTTTGCATCTTCACTTAGTATTGTTGCTGACATTGGTATTGCCCAATTTGCCAGCTGCACAAGCTGAATTTCATCTTCAGAAATATCTTTTAGTCTGTTAAACAAACTATTCACAAATGCTGAATTTAGTGATGTCTTGTTAAAGCTGTGTCTTGTTGTGCCAGAGGGGTTTTTGGCTATAGTAGGCCACCCAGATTCAGGAATCATGTCATACAAACGCATCATCTTTCTAACTTGTGTGATGTAAGGATCCCAGGTTCTGCCAGCTTTTTCTACTTCTGTTTTCTCAACAGCAATTCCATTGAAATAATGCACACCAATTGCAAGCAAAAATTTCCAATTGCCATTATAATGAGCTTTAGGTAAGCTCACCGAACTACGAGTTGCCACAGGTTCACAATTATCTGAAGTATTTAGCTTTGCAGAAAAATTTATTGTAGGACAACTAAGTTTTATTGCTACAGGATTTACTGCATAGAGATTAGTATCTGGTTCTGAGGTGATATTTGAAGCTAGTTTTTCGATTTCTTGGAGTTTGCCAACCTTACTTGTATATTGTGCATTGGCATGATCAGGTGTTGTGGCTAGTGTGGATTTTTCAAAAGCCGCAGCTTTTTCAGGTACTACTTCTTTGATAGATTCCCAAGTACATTCCCTTTCTCTTTTCTCTTGAAGCAGTGCTACGAGTTCTTCTGATTTCACACCCTTGAACGGATTGCTCATGTCTTCATCAGTAGCTTCTGTTGAAACCGCATCAGAAGTGTCAGTAGGAGGTTCATCAACTTGATTTTCGCTTCTAACAATCGCAGAAATATAAATCGTCACAAGAGCACCAATAATCAAACCGACAGCAAGACCAGAATACAAGCGTAGTTTGCGCTTATTTTCTTGCAGTGCTATTAAGTGTTTTGTATATTCATCACGCTCATCTTTTGGTAGATCTTGGAAAGGAATTATTTTTCGTTCAAGAAGTGCATCATAAGCTGCTCTTGTTATTGATACACGATGACCACCATCGCATTCTTGGAGGTGGGACAAAGTGCATATGCTATGTATAAATACACCTTTTTCATCTTCTTCTTTGTCAGAACCAATAAGTGCATTCCAACAAGAGACAAAAAATCCAATTACAGAATCCAAGATTCTAGGCAGAGTTCTTCCACTCCATTTCCAGATACTCACAAGAATATATAGAATAAAGTTAAGAGCTTTTCTTACTACGGATGGTTTGTGTAGTCTACCACTAAGAGATTCTATTTCTTCAGTAGCTTCACCTTCATCCTCATCTTTGCTCTTACCTTCACCTTCTTGAATTATAAGCTGTGTTTTTTCTGGATCAGATTCACCAGGAATCCTAATCTTAACTTCTTTGGGTTCCATATCTTGAGGTACTCCAGATTTGTCTGTATCAGTAGGCGGTTTTTTTACATCACTCATTGGGCACCTCCTCTAGGTTGCACAGGTTTTGTGTTCAGTTGTAACTAACGCTCTAATTTTGCTTAAAATAAGCGAAATTAGAGAAGATAGCACCTTATCAAAAATCACCAAGTTTGTCAAGTCTAATGTGCTATTTCAATGGGTTTATTAGCTTTTAATTTACTTGACTTTTTGTTATAATATGCATACAATCAATACCTATGATAAAAAAAACTTGGGAAAATATAAAGAAATATAAAAAAACAAGCATTGTTGGGTTAATAGTTTTAATATTAATTTTAATGTCAGTGTTTAGTGGTGGAGAAGAAATAGTGCGCGAAACAATTTATGTTGAAAATAATTACATAATTCAAGAGGTGAGTGTAACTGGAAATGTAAAAGCAGCCGATGAAGTTAGTTTAGGTTTTGAACAATCTGGAAAAGTTGGCAAAGTAAATGTAGAAGTTGGGCAAGTTGTAAAGGAGCGAGATATTTTAGCTACTTTAGTTGGTACTGGCTCTTATGCAAGTTTGCAACAAGCTCAAGCAAGTGCTCAAAGTTCTCAAGCTTTGGTTGATCAGTATAAGCAGGCGTTAACAAAGCAAGAAACTGATTTAAAGGAATTAAAATCTGGTCCAAGAATTGAATCAATAGTTGTTGCTCAAACAACAGTTTCAAATGCTGAAAAATCTGCAAAACAAGCACAAGATAATTATGATGCAATTTTGGCAAAAGCTGATGATGATTTAGTGCAAGTTTATGATGATATAGATGATGTTTTACATACAGCTTATGCAAAAGTTAATGACGCAGTGCGTCGTTTGACAGATCCTTTGTTTACTAAAGATACATCTGTAAATCCACAACTTACTTTTACTACTTCAAATTCAAGTGCAAAAAGTCTTGCTCAACAAATGAGACATAAGGCAGAGATAGCTTTGGTTGAATTAGCAACAATTACTTCTAATATTCCAACTGATGAACTTGGAAAAATAAATGCACTTACAAGTGCACAAGTAGCATTAAACACAACACGTGATTTTTTTAATGCTTTAACAACTGTAATGAATAGTGCGTCTGGTTTTGATGCAGCAACTTTAGCAACTTATCAAAATAATGTTAGTACTGGAATGAATACAACTGTTACTCAAACAACAGCCATATTAGCTCAAATACAATTAGTGAGCACTCAAAAAAATACAAATCAAAATAGCATTACAACTGCGCAAGTAAGTTTAACAACAGCTGGAAATACTTTATCTGCTGCTCAAGAAAATTTGAATTTGGTTTTAGCTGGAGCAACTGCTGGTGAGATTCAAGCTCAAGAAGCTTTAGTTGAGCAAGCTCGTGCAAATTTTAGATCTCAACAAGCTTTGCTTTCAAGTGCATGGGCTTCAATTACTCAAGCGCAGGCAGTTTATAATCAAACAATAATTCGTGCGCCGTTTACTGGAATAATTACAAAACAAGATTTGCAAGTTGGGGAGATTGTATCAGCACAAACAGAACAAATTTCAATGATTTCAGATGTTGAATTTGAAATTGAGGCATTTGTTCCAGAAGTTGATATCGCAAAAATTTCTGTAGATGATGAAGCTCTGGTGACTTTAGATGCTTATGGTGTTGATCAGGAATTTATTGCAAAAGTTGTATCAGTAGATCCTGCAGAAACTGTTATTGAGGGTTTGTCTACTTATCGTGTGCGTTTGCGTTTTGCAGAACAAGATGAACGAATTAAATCTGGTATGACTGCGAATGTAGATATTTCAACTGATAGACGTGATGATGTTTTGGCAGTACCACAGCGTGCATTAGTTCGTAAGGATGGTAAAAGATTTATTAGGGTTGTTGATGGTGCAAAAACACATAAGGAAGTTGAGATTGAAACTGGTTTGCGCGGTTCAGATGGTTTGATAGAAATTATAAGTGGTTTAATTGAAGGTGATGAGATTGTAACTTATATAGAAGAAAAATAAATAATAATTTTGAAAATTATTATGGCTTTGTTTAAAGCTCAAGGTTTGGAAAAAACTTATTATACAGAAGATGGAGAAATTGCAGCGCGTGCATTAGCTGGTGCAGATTTTGAGATTAAGAAAGGTGAGTTTGTTGCGATCATGGGGCCGTCTGGTTCTGGAAAATCTACTTTATTGCAGATTGTTGGTTTTTTAGATGATCAAACAAAAGGGGATTATCTTTTTGAAGGTAGAAAAGCTGCGAAGTACAATGAAGAAGAAAAAGCTCATATTCGTAATAAGAAAATGGGTTTTGTTTTTCAGGCTTTTAATTTGTTGGCGCGTACAACTGTTTTGGAAAATGTTAAATTACCTTTGGTTTATTCTGATATACCAGAATCAAAATGGGATGAGCAAGCAAAAAAAGCAATTGAATCTGTTGGTTTGAGTCATCGTTTAGATCATGAGCCTTCACAGCTTTCTGGTGGTGAAAAACAGCGTGTAGCAATTGCTCGTGCTTTGGTAAATGATCCTGAAGTAATTTTTGCTGATGAACCAACTGGAAATTTGGATTCAAAATCTGGGAAACTGGTAATGGAGGCTATTGAAGATTTGCATAGTAAGGGTGGTCGCACAATTGTTTTGATCACTCATGAAACTAGTACTGCACAGCACGCTGAAAGAATTTTAAAAATGAAAGACGGTGTAATTATTTCAGATACAAAAGTAAAAGGGCAGTTACATGCGCACGATTCCTATGAAAAATAGTTTTGTAAAATTTTTTTCACAATTAAAAACTTCTGTGACTGCTTTACGCACAAACAAGTCGCGTTCTTTGTTAACTATTTTGGGAATTGTGATTGGAATTGCAGCAATTATAATTGTGATGGCTGTTGGTCGTGGTGCGGAAAATTTAATTTTAAATGAGATTAGTGCTTTTGGTTCACATAATATTTCTGTTGAGCCAGGAAGGCGTCCAAGTGGACCTTCTGATTTTGCTGAAATTTATACAGACTCTTTAACTAAAAAAGATGTTACAGCTTTGAGAAGGGCTGAAAATGTTAGAGGGGTTGAAGAAGTAGTTCCTGCTGTAATTTTGCCAGCTACAATTTCTTATGAAAATGAAACTTATCGCGGGACAATTTTTGGGAGTACGGATTTTTATTTAGAAAGTTTTAAAGTTCCAGTTGGTGTTGGAAGAGTTTTTTCTGATGAAGAAGCTAGGCAAAGAGCAAATGTTGTGGTGTTGGGTTATGAAATTTACGAAGAATTATTTGGAACATCTGAAGCTGTTGGGCAAAAAGTAAAAATTAAAAACCGTACTTTTAGAGTTGTGGGAATTTTGGAAAAAGTTGGTACTGTTGCGTTTTTTAATTTTGATAAAATTGCTTTAGTCCCTTATACAGTTGCACAACAGCAACTTTTGGGGATTGATTATTTTCATAATATTATTGTAAAAGTTTCTGAAGATGTTTCTGTACCAAGAGCTGTGCGTGAAATTGAAGCTACTTTGAGAGAAACTCATAATATTGATGATCCAGAAAAAGATGATTTTCATGTTGAGACACAAGAAAGTGCTGTTGAGATTATTAGTGTGGTTACTGATTCTTTGTCTGCGTTGTTAATTGCGATTGCATCTATTTCTTTGGTTGTTGGTGGAATTGGAATTATGAATATAATGTTGGTTTCTGTGACGGAGCGTACTCGAGAAATTGGTTTGCGCAAAGCTTTGGGTGCAACAAGAAATAATATTTTAAATCAATTTTTAATGGAAGCTGTTTTACTAACAATTATTGGTGGAGTGATTGGTATACTTTTTGGGGCGTTTATGTCGTGGTTGATAGCTATTATTATGCAACAGTTTGTTGCTCAAGGTTGGGTGTTTACATTTCCAATTTCAGCAGCTGTGATTGGTTTGGTTGTGGCAGCTGTGATTGGTTTGGTGTTTGGTTTTTATCCTGCAAAAAGTGCTGCAAGTAAAAGCCCGATGGAGGCTTTGCGTTACGAATAAAAATTTGGGATTTTTTTTAAAAACTTTTTTATAGACCCGGCCGCGCAAGCGGCTGGGTCTTAAATTTATGGTATAATTATTCTGGTGAAGAATAATTTTTTAGTATGCAAAAAAAACCCGGAACCAAACAAAAAGAAAAGAAAAGTTTCCTGAAAATGGAAATAAATATTGGTGGAACTAGCTTGGCAGAAAAAGCAGTTTTTGCAAAACATTTGTCTGTGATGTTGAAATCTGGCTTAACAATTGCAGAAGCTTTAAATATTTCTCAAGATTCAGCACAAGGAAAAATGAAAAAAGTTTTGCAAAGTGTTTTAACTTCTGTTGAGTCTGGTCAGCCTTTGTCTGTTGCGTTTGGTCGGCATCCAAAAGTTTTTACAGGAATATTTATTAGTGCAACACAAGCTGGTGAAACTTCTGGAACTCTTTCCGAAAATTTAGAACACTTAGCAGAACAACTTGAAAAAGATAAAGAGCTTGTTGCAAAAGTTAAAGGTGCTGGGTGTGGAGTTTGTGGGGATACTGGTTTTACAGGTCGTATTGGTGTGTTTGAGGTTTTGGAAATGACAGATGGTGTTAAAGAATTGATTTTGAAAAATGCTTCAAGTGATGAAATTTCTGCTGCTGCAAAAGCAGAAGGTATGACAACAATGATGGAAGATGGTATTAATAAGGTTTTGAGTGGGGCAACAACTCTTGGTGAGGTATTAAGAGTTACTAGGGAATAAAGCAAAAGAAACAGAATAAAAAGTAAAATTTGTGGGAAATAGGGGGTTTTTGGTGACCGCTTGCTTTGTTATTGCTTTATAATGTAAAATATAGTTTCCAGTGAGTTTTAAAAAAGTTTTAAAAAAGGGGTTTAATAAAAGGATTAATAATTTAATATTTAATACAAAAATTTATGGAACATTCACATGAGCCAAGAGGCGGTACAAATGTAGATAAAAAAAGTGCTGCTTTTGGATTTGTTGGGGGGATTTTAGTTTTATGTACAATTGGTTTTTTTATTTTGTTGGGAGTTGTTTTAAACAAAGATGGTGCAGATGTGGTTGAAGCACAAGATCCAACACCTACTGTTATAGAGCCTAGTAATCCACAACCAACAAATGTAAAGATTACTTTAACAGACAGTGATCATGTTTTTGGAAATGAAGATGCTAAAATAACAATTGTTGAGTATTCTGATTTTGATTGTCCTTATTGTTCAAAACATCATCCAACAGTTGAACAAGTTGTAAATGATAATGCAGGAAAAGTAAATTGGGTTTATAGACATTTTCCTTTGAGATCATTACATCCTTTGGCAGCAAGAAAAGCTGAAGCATCTGAATGTGTTGCTCAAGTGGCTGGTAATGATGCTTTTTGGAAGTTTACAGATGACGTGTTTAAAGGTGTGGCATCAGAAACAGATGATAACTTGGCAAGTATTGCACAAACAGCTGGTGCAGATAAAACAAAATTTTCAGAGTGTCTAACAAATGGTGGTGGAAAAGCAGCTGTTGAGGAAGATGAAAAATCTGGTTTAGCTGCAGGTGTACAAGGTACTCCTCATTCTGTGATTATTGGACCAGATGGAGAGGGAATTCCTTTGTCTGGAGCTTTGCCAGCAGTACAACTTCAAGCTGTGATTGATAGTTTGTAGATTAGGGTTTAAGGTTTGGTGGTAAAAATTTTTTATAAAGAAAAATTTTAATAGGTCGGTTGTTCGAGCGGTCGGCCTATTACACAAAAAAAAAGAGTGCACTTCGCACTCTTTTTTGTTATAATTTATAAGAACAAAAAACTATGGAAGAATTTTTACAATTTTTAGATCAATATAATTATTTTGGAAATTCAGGGCGTGAATATTTTTATGCTTTGATAGCTTTTGTAGCAACCATAGTAATTTTAAAACTATTTCAATTAATAATTTTAGTAAAAGTTCGTAAGTGGGCAGAAAGCACAAAAACAAAGTTTGATGATGTTTTGCTAGATGTTATTAGTTCTGTTAAAACTTATTTTTACTTTATTTCAGCGTTGTACTTATCGTTTTTGTTTTTGGTTGTGCCTGTTTGGCTAAATCGCGCGGTTGCAATATTGTTTTTAATTTCTGCGACATTAGAAGTTGTTCGAGCAATAGATGGAGTGATTGATCATCTTTTAGAAAGATATCAAAAACAATTAGAAGAAAGTGGTGGAAAAAGAGCTACAAGCAAACCAATTATAAATGCTACAAGAGTTGCTTTGAAAATAATTGTCTGGTTTTTGGCGGTTACAATAATTTTGTCTAACTTGGGTGTAAATGTCACTTCTTTAATTGCAAGCTTAGGTGTTGGTGGAATTGCAATTGCTCTGGCTTTAAAAAATATTTTAAGTGATATTTTTAGTTCGTTTACAATTTATATTGACAAACCTTTTGAAGTGGGGGATACAATTGTTGTTGGAACAGATAAAGGTAAGGTAGAAAAAATTGGCCTGAAATCAACTCGTTTGCGAACACCACTTGGAGAGCAATTAATTATTTCAAACCAAGAGTTGACAACTACTAGGGTTCAAAATTTTGAACAAATGAAAGAGCGTCGTGTGCTTTTGCAGTTACAAGTTGAATATGGTACACCACACACAAAATTGAAAAAAATTCCTGGGATGTTGAAAAATCTTGTGAAAGAAGAAGGTCTTGTAAGATTTGATCGTTGTAGTTTTGCTGATTTTATGGATTCTGGTTTAATGTTTGAGTTGTCTTATTATGTTCAAACTACTGACTACAAAAAATATATGTCAGTGCGGCAAAAAATTAATATTGCGATTTATCGTGCGTTTGAACGTGAGGAAATTGTGTTTGCATTCCCAACGCAAACAGTTTTTGTGCGAAAAGATTAGGGTTTTAAAAGTCTCGTCCTGTTGGCGCTCAACTTGACCAAAACCCATAGTTAGTGTAAGGTAAATCCTACACACAAAAATAAAACAAAATATGGGGAAAACAAATAAAAAAACTCAATTTTTATATATAATTTTGACAGCATTTTTTGCTGTTTTTATTTTTTCTTTTTCAATAAACCAAACAAACAGTTCAGAATTAGAGTATTTAGAGATTTTTAAATCTGCAAATACTCCACAAGAAAAAGACATTATTTTGAACAAATCTTTTGAAGAACAAGATGGTTTAATTTTTAAGTTTAATGTAAAAGCAATTGGAACAAATTTTGTTTTTGATAAAGTGGGTGTGAAAATTAAATCCGCAGATACTAATACTTCAAATTCGTTTTTCAAACAATCTTGTGGAATAAATAGTTTTACTTTGGATTCAGATGAATGGAGTGGTAGCAGTAATGTTGCGGTGGGAAACAATGGATTTTATGTTTACTTTAATCCGGATGATACACAAGGTGCAGGTGGTGCAATAATTTTAAAAAACAGCACAATGAATTTTAATTTGAAAGCAAATAGTTTTTTTAATTCTTTAAAAAATAATCCAGCAGAAACTTCAAAATTAAATGGATGTAAATTTGTGGCAGAAATTAGTGCAAATGATTTTGGTCTTATATCTACTTCTACAATTCATGATAATGGGGGAGAGGATGCAGCGTCTCATGCAGTTAGCAGTGTGATGACTACTGTAGAATTTAATGCGCCACATATTAATTGGGATAAAAATTTTTCACAAGAACTAGAAAATGTTTTTCCATACCCCACAGTTGAAATAGCAAAATATAAAATTATAAATAAAAATCCACAAGCCACAAATTTAGCAATAGATAATATGGCTTTTATTTTTGATACAGATTTAAGTCCATATACAAATCGCACAATAGGGTTTTATTATGAAGATGGATCAGGTATGCAAACAGTTTTGCAAACTAAATTAAATATTAACAACGCAAGTTATAGTAATAAGTATAAGAAATATTACTGGAAAATTTACCCAAAAGAAAAAGATTTTAAAGATATAAAAATTAATGGACAAGGGTTTTTATCAATAGTGATTAATGCAAAAGATGCAAAAGACGGGAATAAGTTTTGTACAAAAATTAAAGATGCAAAACATATTAAGTGGCATGATGGTTGGAGTTATTTTGCATTTCCAAATAATAAAATAGTACCGCAAGAAAATGTTGATTTAGATGAAAAATGTTTAACATTTCAAAAACCCAAAATAGAAAGTCAAGTAAATAATAGATATGTACGCAGACGTAGAAAATAAATCATGTTCTCCACATGAGTTTTCAACAATTGAGGAAGCTATTCTTTATTATGAAACTCTAGTTGAACATTTGGGTGCGGATTTTGCTTTGGTAGATAAAAATAAAAATATATTGTGTGTTACTAAAAAAGCACTGTCCAATCATATAGAAAAAAAAGACGCGATTGGTAAGAATTTTTTTGAAGTTTTTTCACACTTAAGAGACATTGGTTTTGATGAAACAATGGATCGTGTAATGGAATCTAAAAAACCTTATATTGATTTGTATGCTAAGCATACGACTGTAACTGGTTTGTCTGGATATTTTCATAGAAAATTTTTACCAATAGAATTGCCAGATCTTGGGACGTGCATAATTGCAATGATTGAAAATGTTAATGAGCACAGGTTGGCAGAATTGCATGCACATGAATCAGAGTTTCGTTATCAGCGGTTGATTGAAACAATGAGTTTGATTTCATTTAGATTAGATGCAACAGGTAGATTTACTTATGTTAATAATGCTTCCCTAGGAATTTTTGAATGGAGTCCTGCTGAAATAGTTGGGACTTCTTTAGTTCAGTATTTGCACCCAGATGATGTTGGAACTTTTTGGAGAGTTTTTTGGCACGTTGTAAATCATGATCAAAGATTTGGAACTGTTGAAAACAGAATTGTAACACGCACAGGTATTGTAAAACATATAAGATGGAATATTCATCCGGTTTATGATAATGAAGGAAAAATTATTGGGTCACAAGGTGTTGGTGAAGATATTACAAGTGCACGTGAGGTTATGCAGAATTTGCAAGAAGGTTATGGAAAGTACAAAGGTTTTTTTAATGCTTTGCCAGTGCCAGTTTGTATTGTAAGTAAAGATGATAAAATCATGAGCGCAAACAGAAGTATGTGCAAGATGATCGGTTATTCGCAAAAAGAAATGCGTAATAAAACAATTTTTGATATACTACCTATAGATCATTTAGATGAATCAACAAAACTTTGGACACGCTTAAAAGAGCGTGGGGGAATACCTAGAAAAAGATTTGTTTTTATGCGTAAAGACAAAGCCAAGGTTGTTGTAATGCTAAATGGCGTGCGGTTTGGTGATTATTTAATGTTAATCAGTGAACGTATAGGGAGGACATCATGAAAAAACGAACTTTAAGTCTTTTTGAGGCAGTAATGATAATCGTCGGTTCAGTAATAGGAGCTGGCGTTCTTGGTATTCCGTATGTAGTTGCGCAGGTTGGTTTTTGGGTGGGATTACTTTATATTGCAGGTCTTGGTTTTGTAATGATTTTGTTGCATTTGTTTTTGGGTGAAATAGTTTTAAGAACAAAAAAATATTTACAAATAGGTGGTTTGTGTGAAAAATATCTTGGGAAAAAAGCAGGTGGCTTTATGAAGTTGTTAATGTTATTAATGCTCACAAGTGCATTAGTAGCATACATAGTTGGAATGGGAGAGGCAGCTCAAGCAATTTTTATAAATTATGGAATTGATATTCCAGCATATGCTTGGAGTATTATTGCATGGTTAATAGGATCAATTGTTGTTATAGCTGGTGTGCGAACTTTAGCACATATTGAATTTGTTTTGGCAAGTGTAATTTTTGTGATCATAATAATAATTGCAGCACTTGCAGCACCGCATATAGAAGTTGAAAAATTAATGAGGTTTGATTTAGCGCAATTCTTTTTGCCTTATGGTGTTGTGTTATTTGCATTTCATGGAACAAATGCAATTGCAGAAGTTGAAGAGATAATGCCAAATCAGCAAAAAAGAATGAAACAAGTAATTATTTTGGCTGGAGTTTTGCCAATAATTATTTATATATTATTTGCACTTGCGGTTGTTGGTGTGACTGGAATTAACACAACTGAAATTGCAACAGTTGGTCTTGGAAAAGTTCTTGGCCCAGGAGCAATTGTTTTTGGAAATCTGTTTGCGTTGTTTGCAATGATGACAAGTTTTTTTGCTTTAGGTTTTGCATTGAGAAGAACTTATGAATGGGATTTTAATTTCAAAAAAATCATCGCATTACTACTAACACTTTGCGTGCCAATTTTGATTTTTATTTTAGGGCTAAGAAATTTTATCGCAACAATTGGAATTGCAGGTGCGTTGTTTGGGAGCATTGAAGCGATTATGATAATTATGATGTTTTGGCGTGCGCGCAAAAAAGGTGACATGTCAGTTCGTGCTTATGCATTACATGGAGCGTCTTTTGTTGCAGTGTTGTTATTTTTAGTTTTTCTAGTTGGTGGTGTGTATGGATTGTTTGAAATTTTGTTTTAAGTTTAATTTTAAGTCCAAATGATTTTACAAACAATTTTACTTGGAGCATTACAAGGAATAACAGAATTTTTACCAGTGTCTAGTTCAGGACACTTGGTTTTTTTGCCATATTTAGCTGGTTGGGATTATCAGGGTTTGGCTTTTGATGTGTTAGTTCACACCGCAACACTAGTAGCAATTATTTTTGTTTTTAGAAAAATTATTTGGCAATTGATCAAAGGTTTTTTTGCGCCAAAAAAATTACCAAAAGAAAATCGTTTAGCTTGGTTTTTAATTGTAGCAACAATACCAGCTGGTTTGGCAGGATATTTTTTAGCAGATCTGATTGAAGCACAATTACATACACCAAAAATAGTTGCAATTGGTTTATTGGTTGGTTCAGTGTTTTTGTGGGGAGCAGATTATTTATTGAAAAAAAATCGCAAACCAATTACTGATGTAAAAAAAATAAACATAAAACAAGCTTTATTAATTGGGTTGGCACAAGTTATAGCTTTGATTCCAGGAATTTCAAGATCAGGTGTGACAATGAGTGCTGCTGTATCTTTGGGTGCAAGCAGAAAAACAGCAGCAGAGTTTTCGTTTTTACTAGGAGCCCCAGTATTTTTTGGAGCAAGTTTATTTCAAATATTAGACTTAATAGAGCAGGGGAAGTTAAGAGATTTTTTAAGTTTAGTAAATATTATAGGATTTTTTGTTGCTTTAATAATGGGAATTTTAGCAATTCGCGTTTTATTGAAGTTTTTACAGACAAAAACATTTAAAATTTTTATAATTTACAGGATTTTGTTGGGGATTTTGATTCTTGGAATGTTGGTTGTGTAGATAAAATATCCGTGCTAAAATTGTATTAACCTTATTTTAGGGAAAAAACACCAATGATAGTAGAATTTTTTTCAACAATTTTATATGAGCCACTGTTTAATTTGCTGGTGTGGCTTTATAATAATTATACTGCAGAAAGTTTTGGCTGGGCAGTTATTTTTATGACGGTTGGGTTGCGTATTGCAATGTTGCCGCTTTCAATTATTTCTGAAAGAAACAAGTTGAGATATGCATCATTGGAGCGAAGAATTGGTTCAATTAAAAGAGATTATCATAAAGATCCAGTGGGTGAAAGAGTTAGAATTAGACAACTGACACGTGATCATGGTGTAAGCCCTTGGGCAAAAACAATGTTGCTACTGATTCAAGGTTTGATTTTTGTTGTGCTGTATTGGGTGTTTATTCGTGGAGTTAATAATCAAAAAATTGCGCAAGTGTTGTATGAGTTTGTTGATCATCCAGGATTGATTAGTACAGATTTTTATGGTTTTGATATTGCAAAGCGAAGCATGATTTGGTCTGGCCTAGTTGGAATTTTAATGTATATTGTGATTTGGCTTGAGCAAAAAGGAATGCGAATGACAAAATCAGAAATGTATTTTAGGATATTTTTCCCATTAGGAATTTTCCTTTTCTTGTGGCTACTTCCAATGGTAAAATCTTTGTTCTTTATGACATCAATAATGTTTTCAGCTGTCCTCATTGTTGTAAGAAAAATTTTTATTAAAGCACCGAAAGCTTCGGGTTAAATACTAAACACCAAACATTAAACACTAAACAAAAAATTATGTCTGCAGAATCTTTAGATAAATTAATGTATTCATTTGTAATTGAGGATGTGCTCAAGGGTGTTTTTATTCATGTGCCACCGGGTTATGTTGCTTGTGTTTATGATTTGGGTAGAGGTGTGTTGAAAAAAGTTTTAACTCCAGGTTTGCATTTGAAAATTCCTTTTTGGCAAAAAGCAAAATTATTTAATACACAAACTTTGGAATATAGTATTACTACAGAATTTAATCCAGCAAATGAACATGCGCTTGGAGATGTGCCTTTGTCTGCTACTAGTAAAGATGATAAAAAAATGTTGATTCAAGGTTCTGTGTTAATGCGATTAGATATTCATCAGATTCCAGCTATTTGGCAAACAATTGGTGAGGATTTTGTTATGAAAATTATTCGCCCAGCGATTCGTTCTCGTTTAAGATTAAGTGCTTCACATTGGAATGCGCAAGAAATTATTTCTGCAAAACGTGATGAAGTTGAAGAAGAAATGCGTAAGTCTTTAGAAGAAGTGTTTAAACCAAGAGGAATTTATGTTGAGGATATTTTGTTAAGTGAGGTAAGTGGTTCGGGAAGATAGTTTTATTTTTAAAGGGATTTAAAATATATGAAAATATTTTTTGCGCTACTACTATTATTTTTTCCATTGTTAACTAGTGCTGCCACAGAAACATCTGTTGTAGAAAATTCTGTAACAGACATTCCAGAGTTTATTATTTGTGAAGAAAATCAAGAGCAAGATGATGTTGATTGGTGTAAATGGGATTTGGCAATTGAACTTGGTGATATAAATGTTTGTGATTCAATAATTAACAAAACTTATTTATATTATTGTTATACAGATATAGCAGTAACTTTAAACCAAGGTAAGGTTTGTGGAAATATTCCTTTGGGCGAGTATCGTGATAATTGTAATAAAAAAGTTGCTGAAGCTACTAAAGATTCAGCTCCTTGTGAATATGTTCAAGATGAAGCTGTAAAAAATCAATGCTTGGTTTTGTCAGGGGCTATTGAAGTTGATGTTGGGGAAGAGGAAACTTTTGATGAGGTAGTTGATCCAGAATTAAATGAAAATGATTTAATTGATTTTGTTTCAGATGATGATTTTTGGGAAAATAATGTAATTCAGATTTTGGGAATCGTTGTTGGTACAATAATTTTTGTGATAATTTTAGTAGTAATTTTAAGTAGAAGAAAAAAATATGACGTCTAAAGGAAAAAAACGATTGGGAATATTTTTTATTTTGTTACCAATAGTATTGTTGTTGGTTGCTGTTATAGGTTATGCTATTGCAAGTTTTGTTGTGGCAACTGATCAGGTTCCTAGAAAAATAGAAAACATTGAAATTTCAACATCAACTGCAGGACTACAAGAGGTGGGTCTGCGAGATACTGTCGGTAGTATAGTGCAAATAATTCTTGGGTTTTTAGGAATAATTGGGGTGTTGGGGTTGTTTGTGTTTATTCCTTTGGGAATTGTGTTAATGGTTACTGCTAAAGAAAAAGTTCCAGAAGGAGCTAAGGTTCCAGATTATGTTGGGGTTGGAGAAAAGTCTGGAGAAAAGTCCGCAGCAGAGTCCGTAGAAAAACCAGAAGAACAATCTAAAGAGTCAGAGCAAAAACCCACAGAAAAACCAAAAGAATAAAAATTTCTCACTAAATTAGATAAAATTCAAAATACTTGCATTGATTGATGCAAGTATTTTGTTAGGGTTATGTGAGTATTGACACATTTCCCGCCTCTTGATACAATCTCATTAGCACTCGCTTGACGAGAGTGCTAATTGCATTTAAAATATATATGCAACCAAGAAAACAAAAATTACTTCAAGGAATTGTAGAGTTATACACAGAAAATGCCGAGCCAGTTGGATCGCAAAAACTACTAAATTTTTGTGATTTAAATATTAGTTCTGCAACTGTGCGAAATGAACTCAAGTCTTTGGAACAAAACAATTATGTTATCCAGCCACACACAAGTGCTGGCAGAGTTCCAACAGCAGAGGCGTATAGATATTATGTAAAATATTTTCTTAAGCCATCAGTTCCTCAAGAAGTTTTACAATTTATTCAAAGCAATCAAGCATCTGAAAATCTTGATCAAGTCAAAAATTTAGCACAAGACATAAAACAGTTTGCAAAATTTTTAGCAGAAGAGTTGGGTCAAATGGTTTTTATAGTTTTCTCAAAAGATCAATTGTACTACACAGGATTGTCTAATTTATTTGCAAAACCAGAATTTGCAGATCAAGGTACAGTGCAAAATGTAAGTCAGTTGCTAGATAGATTTGATGAAATTGCATATAACATGTTTGGTTTGGTTAAAGATAAAGATTTGCACATTCATATTGGCGAAGGAAATCCTTTTGGAAAAAATTGCGCAATAATGCACAGTCCATTTCGTATTGATGAAAATCAAAATAGTTTGATTGGGGTATTAGGGCCAACAAGAATGAATTACAATAAAGTAATTGGTGTGATGCGCGCTGCAAAACAATATCTAGATGCAATGAAATAATTTTTTATGAAAAGAAAAAAGAAAATCAAATGTAATTGTGAAGAGTATTTAAATAATTGGAAGCGTGCTTTGGCTGATTATGAAAATTTGCAAAAAAACTTATCACAACAAAAGCAACAAATGCGAATTTCAACTATAGAAAATGTTGCTCAGATGGTTTTGCCAATATTAGATAATTTTACAATGGCATTTGATCATGCACCAAAAACTAAAACAAAAAAGATTAGTCAATGGATTGAGGGGATTGGTCACATAAAACACCAGTATGAAAATATGTTAGATGAAATTGGTTTGCAAGAAATTGATTGTACAGGAATAGCAAATCCAGAATTGCATGAAGTAATAGATACTGAAAAAAGCCTAAGCTCTGAAAAAAGCCCAAACCCAAATCCAAATCCAGACACACAAGAAGACGGAAAAATCATAAAAATAATTCAAAGAGGATATAAATTTGGTGACACAGTTATAAGGTGTGCCAAAGTAATAACAATAAATAATTAATTAAAATATGGCAATAATTCCTTTCGATGAAATGGATCAAATGATGCGCGAGTTTTGGCCAATGCCGGCTTTGCGACATGGTGGAAGTTTTATTCCAGCTGTTGATGTTTATGAAACAAAAGACAGTGTGGTTGTTGAAACTCCTTTGGCAGGTATTGATCCAAAAGATGTAAAAGTTGAAATGGAGGGTAATATGCTTGTGATTTTTGGTGAATCAAAAAAAGAACGCGAAGTTGATGAGAAAAATTATTATAGAAAAGAATGTCGTTCAGGTTCGTTTCATCGTGCTTTAAGAATGCCAACAAGTGTTGATGCAAACAAAATTAAAGCAGAATATGAAAATGGTGTTTTAAAAATTACAGCACCAAAGCAGAAAAAAGAAAAATCACATAAGATTGAAGTAAAAATTAATAAACACATTAATAAACAAAACAAATAATAAAAATTTATGCCGAAAATTTTAGGAATAGACTTAGGAACTACAAACTCTGCCATGGCGATCATGGAAGGTGGTAGTCCAAAAATTTTAGAAAATAAAGAAGGAAATCGTACGACACCTTCTATTGTTGCAATGTCTAAAAATAATGAACGTCTAGTTGGTCAAACAGCAAAACGTCAGGCAGTGACAAATCCGGAAAATACTTTGTTTTCAATTAAGCGATTGATTGGTCGTTCTTTTGAAGATGAGGAAGTTCAAAATGCAATGAAGATTTTGCCTTATAAAATAGTTAAAGCAGGTGAGGGTGTAAAAGTTGTGATGGGAGATAAGGAACACACTCCGCAAGAAATTGCTGCAATGGTTTTAGGAAAACTAAAAGCAGATGCAGAAGAGCGTTTGGGTGAAAAAATTGAAGAAGCTGTTATTACAGTTCCAGCTTATTTTGATAATGCACAAAGACAAGCTACAAAAGATGCAGGTGAAATTGCTGGGCTAAAAGTTAGTCGTGTGATTAATGAGCCAACTGCAGCTGCGTTTGCATATGGTTTTGACAAAGATAATGATCACAAAATTGCAGTTTATGATTTGGGTGGTGGAACTTTTGATGTGTCAATTCTTGAAGTTGCTTATGATAAAGAAGCAAATCAAAATACAGTGGAAGTTAAGGCGACAAACGGTAATACGCTTTTAGGTGGTGATGATTTTGATAAAAAACTTATTGATTGGATTATTGATGAGTTTAAAAAAGATCAGGGCGTTGATTTGTCTGGAGATCCTTTGGCAATGCAAAGAATTAAAGAGGCTGCAGAAAAAGCTAAGATTGAATTGTCTTCAGCAGTTGAAACAGAAATTAATCAGCCGTTTATTACAAGTGATGCTTCGGGACCAAAGCACATGGTTATGAAAATGACTCGTGCGAAAATGGAAGAATTAGTTGATGAGTTGGTTGAAAAAACTTTAGAGCCATGTCGTAAGGCTTTGCAAGATGCTGGTTTGCAAACAGCTGATATAAATGAAGTGATTTTAGTTGGTGGAATGACTCGTATGCCTTTGGTGCAAAAAAAGGTTGAGAACTTTTTTGCAAAAAAACCAAACTTAAGTGTTAATCCAGATGAGGTTGTTGCATCAGGTGCTGCAATTCAAGCAGGTCAGTTGCAAGGTGATTTGGGTAAAGATATTTTGTTGCTAGATGTAACTCCATTGTCTTTGGGTATTGAAACTTTGGGTGGTGTTTGTACAAAACTTATTGAGAGAAATACAACAATCCCTTCTTCAAAATCACAAATTTTTTCAACAGCTGCAGATAGTCAGCCGTCTGTTGAAATTCATGTGTTGCAAGGTGAGCGTGAAATGGCAGGGGATAATAAAACTTTGGGTAGATTTATTTTGGATGGTATTCCACCAGCACCACGCGGTATTCCACAAGTTGAAGTAAGTTTTGATATTGATGCAAATGGAATTTTAAATGTTAAAGCACAAGATAAAGCAACTAACAAAGAGCAGTCAATTAGAATTGAGGCTTCAAGTGGTTTGTCTAAAGATGAAATTGAAAAAATGAAACAAGATGCAGAAACACATGCTGATAGCGACAAGAAAAAGCGTGAGCAAATTGATATTCGAAATACTGCAGACACAATGGTTTATACAACTGAAAAAATGTTGAAAGAAGCTGAAGAAAAGAAAATTAATATTCCAGAAGCAGACAAAAGTGAAGTGCAGGAGAAATTGGATGCTTTGAAAAAAGTTAAAGATGGTGATGATATTGAAGCAATTAAAAAAACTTCAGATGAAT
This sequence comes from uncultured Gammaproteobacteria bacterium, assembly GCA_964627525.1. Lineage (GTDB taxonomy): Bacteria > Patescibacteriota > Patescibacteriia > Magasanikbacterales > JBBTQS01 > CAZKMQ01. The sequence continues at coordinate 119,966 of CAZVIA010000001.1, forward strand.
TGGCAACTTCTGCACAAAAAGTTGGCACTGCGATGTACCAACAACAGCAAGCTCAAGCGCAGGCGCAAAAAGGTGGTGGGCAAGCTCCAGGTCAACCAGGGCAGTCAGGTGCAGCTGGACCAGAACAACCAACCCAACCTGAACAACCTAAAGCAGAAGACAAAAAAGATGAGCCAGAAGTTGTTGAGGGTGAGGTTGTAGATGAAAATTAAAAATGTCCCAAGACCCATACAAAACATTAAACGTTGATAAATCCGCATCAGAAGATGAGGTTAAAAAATCTTATCGGCGTTTAGCACATAAATACCACCCAGACAAAGAAGGTGGTGATGAGAAAAAGTTCAAAGAAGTGAACTCGGCTTTTCAAATACTTGGAAATAAAGAAAAGCGTCAGCAATTTGATCAATTTGGTACTACATTTGATCAAGCTGGTGGTGCTGGGGGTCAAGGCCCTTTTGGTGGTTTTGGGGGCTTTGGAGGGCAAGCAGGTGGCTTTAATGTGAATTTTGAGGACTTGGGTGACTTGTTTGGTGGTATGTTTGGAGGTGGAAGAGCAAAACGTCGCGCAAAAGGTCAGGACATTGTTGTTGATCTGGAATTAGAGTTTTCAGAATCAATACTTGGAGTGAAAAGAACTATTGTTTTGCATAGAGGTGTAAGTTGTGATTCATGTTCTGGAACAGGTGCTGAAGCTGGTACAACAATGAAGAATTGTACTTCTTGTAATGGTTCTGGGCAAGTTACTCAAATGCAAAGAACAATTTTAGGAAATATTCAAACTTCAAAAACTTGTACTTCATGCCAAGGTCAAGGACAGTTTCCAGAAATAAATTGTAAGCAATGTCGTGGTGCAGGAATTGAAAAAAAGAACACTGAAATAGAAGTGCATATTCCAGCTGGTATTGATGATGGTGCTACAATGAAATTTGCTGGAAAAGGTGAGGCCTCAACACATAAAGGAGTGTCAGGTGATTTATATGTGAGGATTCATGTGCAAGACGACAAAAGTTTTGAAAGAAAAGGATTTGATTTGCACACAACAAAATTTGTAAGTTTTAAACAAGTTGTTTTAGGTGATACTGTTGATGTTAAAACAGTTGATGGTTTAGTTAATTTAAAAATTCCTTCAGCAACGCAGTCAGGTACTATTTTTAGAGTAAAAGGACGTGGTGTAAAAGATAGGGGAGATATGTATGTGAGGATTGAGGTTGATGTGCCGAAAAAAATGAGTAGAAAAGCTAAAAAATTATTAGAGGAATTTGAGCAAGAGCTTTCATAGTTAACACTTTGGCGTTTTTGTTTTATAATGTATTTATAAAATAGTTATGGAGGGTGCTTTAGATTTAATTACAAATTTTTCACAAAACATAAACTGGTCAGCACCGACTTGGGATCTTTTTATTTTGATCTTTTTTATTGTGGCAACATTTTTGTATGGAATTTCTTTGGGGCGCGATAGAATAATAGTAATAATGGTGGGCTTATACATGGCTTTGGCAATTGTTGGTAACACCCCGTTCTTACAAGACTTTACAGCAAAAATAGATGTGCAGGGTTTTGGTTTTAAATTTTCAATTTTTGTTGGGTTGTTTGTTGTGTTCTTTTTTCTTTTATCAAACAGTGCTCTTTCAGATGCTTTAAATGGTTATAAAATTTCAAAAAAAGGAAATTGGATTCAAACACTGTTGATAAGTATTTTGCATGTTGGTTTGTTGATAAGTATTGTGTTGTCTTTTATCCCAGCAGATTCAGTTGCAATTCTTTCTTCTGTTACACAAAAAATCTTTCTCGCAGACATGTCTAGATTTCTTTGGTTGATAATGCCAATAGCTGCAATGATTTTGTTTCAAGGTGGTGGCAAGAGGAGGGGAGAAGATGAATAATTAATTTGTTTTAAAAAAATTTTTATAAAAAAGTCGACCCCAGCTGATGTTAGTCAACTGGGGTCTTTTGTCACGCTCAGGTGTTGAACCTGAAACTTACGTTCGCGGAACCTGGGTTCGCGTAACAGTAGAACTGCGTGTTCGTGACGTTGGGTTGGGACAAAGGTCGATTCTCTAGCCAAGTTGTATTATGGCGGGTTTGAAGAGTTTTGTCAAATTTTTTTGTTGAGATTTATTTTTAGTTCTTATCCAAAACCTTATTTACCCACGCATCTGCAACTTTATTTTTTTCCCGACGAATATGTTTAAAATTTGCTTTTTTAAATTGCGAAGCAGTGTTCCATGCTTTTACAAAAAGTTTTTGCAAAGTAGGTTCTTTGACTCTCCAATTTTGTTTTAATTGTTCAACAACTAATTTTGAATCTAAAAAACATTCTACTTCAGTTGCACCTAAATCAAACGCACGATTTAGCCCAGAAATAATTGCAGAATATTCCGCAAAATTATTTGTTTGTTTTCCCAAATATTCACCATATTCTGCCAGTACTTTTCCGCGCGCATCCAAAATAACAATTCCAGTTGCAGCTGGCCCAGGATTTCCTCTTGCTCCGCCGTCTGTGTAAATTAAAACTTTCATAAATTAAAACCAAATTAAATTTATAATTTTTTATAATCAACAATTTTTAATTGTAATTCGCGCCGTCCATTCCATTCATTTACACTCATTTCAAAAACCATATCAATCATATCATGAGTTTTAATATCTTGTAACCATTTTTCACAACCAAATGCAATAAATTTTTGCACCTTAGTTCCATCCAAATGTTTTCCAAACAATCGCATGTGCTTTCCGGTTTTTCCAATTGCTTGCACATCAACAACTTGAACATTTCGCATAACAAATAATGGTTCAGGATTTCCCATACCAAAAGGTGAAAATTTTTCCAAAACATTCCACAGTTGCCAATCAGCATCTTCAATTTTCATTTCAGCTTCAATTTCCAAAATTGGCACAAGATTTTTATCATTTAATTCTGCACGCGCAATTTCTGTCATTGTTTTTGTGAAATCAGGATAAGTTTCTTTTGACTTTAAAGAAAAACCACAAGCTTGTGGATGTCCACCATACTTTGAAAATAAATCAGGTGCTTGGTTTAAAGCATTTGTAATATCAAACTGTGGAATACTTCGACCAGATCCAACATAAGTTTCACCACCTTCACCTAAAACTATCACTGGCTTAAAAAATTTATCTTTTAAACGACTCGCAATCAAACCAATTATTCCGGGAGACCAACCATCTCCACGTACAAATAAAATAAAATCATCTGCATCATGATTTTCAGAAACAAATTTTTTAGCATCTTTGGTTAATTGTTCTGTGAGTTTTTGGCGCATCACATTGTACTCATGAATTTTTTGCGCCAAGTCCAGAGCTTTTGTATCTTCACTTTCCAGCATTAAAGCCAAAGCTTGGTTTGCGTCATGCATTCTACCAGCTGCATTTAATCTTGGTGCAATCCTAAAACCAATTGAAGTTGCATCTAGTTGTGCTCCTTTTTTAATTCCAGCAGTTTCCATTAATTTTTTTAAACCAAGTCTGCGAGTTTTATTTAAAACAACCAAACCATATTTAGTTAAGGTGCGAGTTTCATCAATTAAAGGAACCATATCTGCAACAGATGAAATTGCAACCAAATCCAACAGCCATTTTTCAAAAGCCTCATGAGTCATTTCGGAAATTTGTGTATTTTTATTTTTCTTGTGCGCAATTAATAAGGCTTGCGCAAATTTAAATGCAACACCACCTCCAGACAAAGTTTTATCTGGATAAGTTTCACCTTGAATTTTAGGGTGGAGAATTGAAAATGCTTCAGGTAATTCATCTGGCTCTTGATGATGATCTGTGATAATTGTTTCAATTCCGTTTTTTAAAGCTAAAGCAATTTCAGTTTTATTACTAACCCCACAATCACAAGTAACAATTAGCCCAACTTCGTCAGAAATAAATTTTTCAATTGTCTGATCGTTCATTCCATAACCATCTTTTTCGCGATGGGGTAAAAAGAAATCTAATTTTTTTGCACCCAAAGCTTGCAAAGTTACAAACAAAATTGCAGAACCACAAATTCCATCTGCATCATAATCTCCATGAATCATTATTTTTTCGTCATTAGCAATTGCCTGAAAAACTCGTGCAACAGATTTTTCCATATCACGAAACAAAAAAGGATCGTGAATATCACGTTTATAATCTGGATATAAAAATTGATCTATTCGCGCCTCATCAACTAAATTACGATTGTGTAAAAGTTGCGAAACAATCGGATGTTGTTTTTTGTGCAATAACAAAAAAGCGTGCGGAACTTTTTGGGCTACTTGCCAAAGTTTTTCCATACGCTAATTTCGTAAAAATTAAATTGCGTTGAAAAATGGAATTAAAGTAAAGAACAGCATTCCAAAAATCATAATTGCAAATACTATTCCATTTAAAATTCGTTTTGTGCGTTTTTTCATATTTTTTTGACTATCAAATTTCTATCTTTTTAATACAGCCATGTATGCGTCTGTTGGAATATCAACTTTTCCAGCTCCACGCGCCATCATTTTTTTCTTACCTTTTTTCTGTTTTTCTAGTAACTTGCGTTTACGAGTTACATCACCACCATATAATTTTGCAGTAACATCTTTTCGCATTGCAGATAATCTTTCTGCTGCAATAACTTTTCCACCGATCGCTGCTTGTATTTTTAATGCGAACATTTGGCGAGGCAAAGTATCTTTTAGTTTTTTCACGATTGCTTTTCCAATTTTAAAAGCTTCGTCTTTGCGAACCAAAGTTGCCAATGCCTCCACTGGCTCTTCAGCAACTAAAATATCTAATCGCACAACATCAACTGGTCGCATTTCTGAAAACTCATAATTTAAAGATGCATAACCAGCACTCGCACTTTTAAGTTTATCATAAAAATCCACAAGTATAGAAGACAACGGCAAACTATAATGCAAAATCGCGCGCTTATCTCCAGCAGCACCTTCCAAATATTCAGTGTTTGCATATTCACCATATTTTTCCTGAACAATCGGCATAATATTTCCAATTGTTTCTTGTGTGGTAATAATATCAATTTTCACCCAAGGTTCTTGCACTTCTTGCACATGACTTGGTTCGGGCAAATCCAAAGGACTTTTTATCGTAAACTCATCACCATTTGTTCGCTTAACAGTGTAAGCAACAGAAGGAACAGTTACAATAATTTCCAAATTATATTCGCGACTCAAACGTTCTTGTACAATTTCCAAATGTAATAATCCCAAAAATCCACACCTAAACCCAAATCCCAAAGCTTTAGAATGTTCAGGTTCAAAATGCAAAGAAGCATCAGACAAAGAAAGTTTATCAATAGCATCACGCAGTTCAGTGTATTCATTTCCTTCTTTTGGGAAAAATCCCGCAAAAACCATTGGTTTAATTTCTTTATAACCTTCCAAAGCTTTTACATTTTTATGATCCTTATTTAAAGTAATTGTGTCACCAACCCTACAAGCTTTAATATCTTTAAAACCTGTCACCAACATTCCAATCTCGCCTGTAGCAATTTTTTTTGTGGAAGAAAATTTTGGTTTAAAATATCCAACATCAGTTGTTTCAGCAGTTTTTTCAGTTCCAATAAAAAATAATTTATCTCCTTTGGAAATTTCACCACTCATAACTCTTATTGAAGCAACAACTCCACGAAACTCATCATAGTAAGAATCAAAAATCAAAGCTTGCAAAATGTTTTCTTTAGAAGTTTTTGGAGAAGGAATACGATCAATCACAGCTTTTAAAATTTCTTCGACACCTTCGCCAGTTTTTGCGCTAGCACAAATAATTTCTTCATCTTTACAACCAATCAATCCTTTAATTTCAGCTTTTGTTTTTTCTAAATCTGCATTTGGTAAATCAATTTTATTTACAACAGGAATTATTTCTAAATCTTGATCTAAAGCTAAATATAAATTTCCTAAAGTTTGTGCTTGGACACCTTGGGTTGCATCAACTAATAACAACACACCTTCAACAGCAACTAAAGATCGAGAAACTTCATAAGTAAAATCCACATGTCCAGGTGTATCAATCAAATTTAAAACATGTCCACTATAATCCATTCGTACTGGTTGCAACTTAATTGTAATTCCACGTTCACGTTCTAATTCCATTTGATCTAATAATTGATCTTTCATGTCACGTTCAGAAACAGTTCCAGTAAATTCCAAAAGACGGTCAGCTAGAGTTGACTTACCATGATCAATATGGGCGATGATACTAAAGTTTCTTATTTTGTCCATAAATTAATCAACAATTTAATCAGCGTGTGTGCTAGTGTCTGGCATTTCAACCGCAACTTCTTTTTGTTTAAAAACTCGTCTTTTTATTGCTCCTAAAAGATGTAACATTTCATCTGATTTTAATATGTACATTACTAAACAATAAACAATTAGGCCGAGCAAACCAGCCACTAATCCTTGTGTAAATACAGCCCAAAATGTTTGTGTACCAAGAGTCTCACCAATCCAAGTTTTTGTCAATTGAACTAACCCTGCCATTATAATTGCTGATCCAAAAGTTTTATATAAAGATGTGAGAATTTTTTGCTCATGCAAAGTTCCAACTTCTATTCTTAAGGCAACCCATAACAAAGCAAATTGAACGATTACACCAATTGAAAACGCTAGAGCAATTCCTGCTACTCCCAAAATGTTTTTTAAATATAAAGCCAAAATAACATTTACAAAAATTCCAACAACAGCTGCGTACAAAGGAGTTTTTGTATTGTGCATTGCATAAAAAGCTCTGTTCACCATTGGTAATAAAGCTTGCGCAAATAAAGATAAAGTGAAAAACGCTAAAGTGTCGCCAGTTGTAATTGTAGCAGTCCAATCAAAAGCACCTGTTCCCAAAACCACACGAGTAATTTGTGCGCGCAATAATAAAAATAAAACACTAATCGGCACAATAAAAAATAAAATTTGGCGAGTTGTATTATTAATATGCCCAACCATTTTTTCAATATGGCCTTTGCTAACCATTGCACAAAAAGTTGGAAACGCAGCTATGCCAAATGATACTCCAAAAATTCCAATAGGGAAGTGCTGCAAATTATTTGCATAATGAAAAACCGCAACAGAACCAACTGCCAAAGTAGAAGCAATTGTTGTCATTATAATTACATTAATTTGTGTTGCACCCAAAGACAAAGCGCGCGGAACCATCATGCGAATAATTTCATGCAAAGCACGGCTTTTCAAATTCAGTACACGAGAAAATTTAAACCCAGCTTTAATTAAAACAGGAATCTGAATCAACAAATGCAAAACCGCTCCAATAATTACACCAATTGCTAAGCCATCTGGCCCCATTGTTGGCGCCAAAAACATTGCACCAAAAATTATTCCAATATTATAAAAAACCGGAGTCAGTGCATAAATAAAAAAGTATCGTAAGGTTTGTAAAACACCAGACACAACAGAACTAACCCCTAAAATTATCGGACTAATAAACATTATCCGCATTAAGCGAGTTGTGAGTTCTAATTTTTCTGGAGAAAATCCAGGAGCAACAACTTCAGCCAAAGCTGGAGCAAAAATAATCAAGACCACACCAATACCTATTAACAAAAGCCCCAATAAATTTACAGTTGTATTAACTAATTCCCATGCTTTTTGTTTATTAGTTTCCCACAACCGAGAAAAAACTGGAATAAATCCAGCAGACAAAGCACCCATCACCAACAACATATAAATCAGATCTGGAAAACGAAACGCTGCAACATAAGCATCCATTATATCTCCAGCACCAAACTGATGTGCAAAAACTCTTTCACGAATTATTCCAATGAACCTACTCAAAAAAGAAGCACCAGCCAAAATGATAGCAGCACTTGTGATTGTTTTGCTTTGTCCATTTAAAAGTTTTTTGAACATGTTTTTAGTTTCGGGCTAATTTTTTTTTGGCTAATTAGTTCAGGCTAATTTCAGAAGTTATTTTTTTGTAGGAAAATCAACAGTCAAAGTCATATAATCAGTTCCGCGCAATTCAGTGTCTAAATCTTCTAAAAATAAAGTTCCGCGCACATCACCCTTAGAAAAAATTATTTTATGAACTTCGTCAGTCCGCGCAACCCTTTCATAAGTATATCCACTATTCCCAAATTCATTCATGTAAAAATCTGAAATAAATTCTATTTCAGCACCTAAGTCAGCCCACTCAATTGCAACTGTATCTGTTTGTTTGCCAATTGGTGTTGTGGCAAAATTCATAAAGTCATCCCAACTTAATTCTTTTTTATAAACCACATGCCCAGACTTAACTGATTTTTCCAGTTGACGTTCAGGATTTAAAGTCAAAAAGATAGGGGACAAGATAATTTTTGGAACTAAAGCTGCAATTTCAAATCCACGGTTTTTAGTTTTTCCAGAAACAAAATAAGTTTGTTCAATTTTTTCCACATTATACAAACTAAAATCCTGTGGAAAGTGAGAAGGAATTCCATTGATATCTTTTGGTCCTGGACCCATTGCAACTCTTACCAAAACAATTATAAAAGCAACAAACAATGCGATGCAGCCAAGGCCACTCACACAGCTTCTTTTTAAGCAAGATTGCTTTTTCCCAAGCGTCTTGATTGTTGGATCTTGGATCTCAACTGAATTTGGTTCTTGACGCATATGTTGTACAGATATTTTAACAAAAAATGTGCTACAATACCAGCGTATGCAGATTCAATTTTTTGGAGCCACTAGAGAAGTTACTGGCTCGTGTAATTTAGTAAAATTGCATGAAAATAAAATACTAGTCGATTGTGGCTTGTTTCAAGGTTCAAGATTTGCTTCTGAAAAGAATTTTGAGCCATTTAAGTTTGATCCAACAAAGATCGATACTGTTTTAATAACTCATGCGCACATAGATCATTGTGGACGAATTCCAAAATTAGTGCACGAAGGTTTTCGTGGAAAAATTATTGCAAGCGAGCCAACAGCTGAACTTGTAAAATTAATGTGGCAAGATGCTGTGCGAATAATGCGTTATGGTTTTGAAAAAACAAAACAGCCAATGTTGTTTCAAGAAGAAGATGTTAAATTGGCGCTGTCATTGATTGATTCAGTTCCATATCATGAGCCAGTTAGGTTGCCAGACAATGCAACAGCAACTTTTTATGATGCAGGTCATGTGTTAGGTTCTTCTTGGATAAAAATTCAACTAAACGGAAAGTCAGTTGTTTTTTCTGGTGATATTGGAAATGATGATGTTCCAATTATTCGTGACACAGAACCAATTGGAAAAGCTGATGTTGTTGTTTGTGAATCAACTTATGGTGATCGCACACATGAAAGTCCTGCGGTTCGTTCTACAAAATTAAAAAAAGTAATTGAAAATGCTGTTGAGCGCGGTGGAGCTTTAATGATTCCAGCTTTTTCTTTAGAAAGAACTCAAGAAATTTTATATGAATTAAATTGGCTAACAGAAGAATGTAAATGTTTGCCACACGTGCCAATTTTTCTAGATAGTCCACTGGCAATTGCAGCTACAGATGTTTTTAAAAAATATACAAATTATTATGATCGTGAGGCCAAGGAAATCAGATCTGTTGACAGTGATTTGTTTGATTTTCCTAGATTAGAAGTTACACAATCAAGTCATGCTTCTCGTAAAATAAATGACCGTAATAATCCAAAAGTAATTATTGCAGGTGGTGGGATGATGGTAGGTGGAAGAATTTTGCATCACTTGATTAGGTATTTGCAAGATCCAAAATCTACTTTATTGATTGTTTCTTATCAAGCTGAAGGAACTTTGGGTAGAAAAATTCAAGACGGCGCAAAGTCAGTTTCAATTTTTGGAAAACAGATTGAAGTTAAATGTCATATAGAAAAAATTGGTTCATATAGTGCGCATGGTGATCAGAAAAAAATGTTAAGGTGGTTGCAAACAGCAGATCCAACACCAGAACATATTTATTTAAATCATGGAGATCCTGATTCGCAAGATGAGTTTATAAAATATATTGAAACTGAAATAAAAACAAAAGCAAGTGCACCAGAGTTTGGTGGAATTGCAGAAATTCCTCTGGATTAGATTATGAAAAAACTTTACATTGCTGCGATGATTTTTGTTGCGATTTTTGCTGTTTGTATTAGGTTCAATAATTTACAAAATTATTCAACAGTTTGGGCAGATGATGGGGGAGCGCACATGCAATATGTTGAAATAGTTTTGCGTGAACATGTTTTGCCAACAATGGATCAAACTTATTTAGCTTGGCACGAACCACTTTATTATGTTGTAAATGCAGTTTGGATTCAGTGGGGCGAGTGGTTAGGTTTCCAAGGATTAAATTTGTGGGAAACTTTAAATTTTGTTATCGGGTTATTGTTTTTAGTGGTAGTTGGTTGGTTTACTTATGTTTTTTCAAAAGACAAATGGTTGGCTTTGTTAAATGTTTTTTTGTTCACGGTTTTTTTTCAAAGTGTAAAACTTAGTGCGTTTGTAAATAATGAATTATTAGCCCAAACTTTAATTGTCTTGCTAGTTGGGTTATTTATTTTTTGGAAATTATTTGAGCTGGGCAAAATTAAACAAGTTGTGTTGTGGTCTGTAATTTTGGGTTTGGCTTTGTTAGCAAAATTAACAGTTGTAATTGTTTTTATTGCAGTGGGAATTTTGTGGCTAGGTTATGCTTTGATTAAGAAAAAACCACACACAATAAAATATTTAATTTTGTGCGCAGTAATTGTTGGTGCAATAAATACACCTTGGTTAATTTATAAACAGCAAAATTTTGGTCATGCATTTTCCACAAATATTTATGAACAAAACACAAAGCAATCTTTATTAACAAGTGATGCTTGGGATTATATTTTTGAAATTGATTTAGCTTTTATAAAAACTTATCCATATTGGCACGGAAAAATTATTCCAGTATCTTATTCTTTTGCAGGAATTTTTATTGCAGACAGTTTTTCAGATTATTATAATTTATTTACAAATGCAGATGCTGTTGAAAATTTAGCAGATGAACAAAAACAAATTGTTGGAAATGGTCGTGCAGTGAATTTAGAAAATTGGAATAACATGTTGTGGATGAATAGGTTGGGATTACTTTTTGTGATGATTTGGCTGGCGGGGTTGTTAGTATTATTTTGGCGATTGATTTTTGCACAAAAGTTTAAGCAAAAAAATAATTGGTATGAATATTTTGTGATTTTGATTTTAATAGGTGGTTGGTTGGCGCTTTTGTATAATAATTTAAGACATCCGTATTTAGAGCGTGGAGTTTTAAAAACTTCATTTATATTATTTACTTTCCCGATTTGGACGACTTTAGCTTATCAAGGTTGGCACAAAATTATTAAGAAAAAAACATTATTGTTTAGCTTGATGCTTGTGTTAATTGTGATATATGCTGTAATTGCATGGCCAGTGATTTTTGTATGAAGACTTTAGTTATAATTCCAACTTATAATGAAAAAGAAAACATTGAAAAATTAATCAATGAGGTTTTGAAATTTAATGTTAATGTTTTGGTTGTAGATGATAATTCTCCAGATGGTACGGGCGAAATTGTTAAAAATATGTTAAGGCAAAATTCAGCACAAAGGTCTGGGCAAAATGTAAATTTAATTAAGCGTGCACAAAAGTTAGGTTTGGGAAGTGCATATCAAGCTGGTTTTAAATGGGGGATTGAAAATAATTTTGATTTGTTTTTTCAAATGGATGCAGATTTTTCTCATGATCCAAAAGATTTGCAAAAAATGATTCAGGAAATTCAAAACAGTGCAGAAGTTGTAATTGGTTCTCGCAGAATTCTTGGTGGAAAAATTATTGGATGGAGTTGGTTTAGACATTTTTCAAGTTGGGGAGCCATGAGTTTTTCAAGATTAATTTTAAGATTAAAAACAAAAGATGTCACAGCTGGTTATCGTGCGTTTACAAAAAATGCTTTAGCAAAGATTAATTGGCAAAATGTTAAATCAAATGGTTATGCTTTTCAAGAGGAGATAATTTATTTGTGTGAGCGTGCTGGATTGAAAATTAAAGAAGTTCCGGTTGTATTTGTGGATCGTAAAGTAGGGAAGTCAAAGTTGGGGATTAAAGAGATTTTTAATTTTTTTAAAACTTTGTTTAGGTTGTTTTTTTCAAAATAACATCATTCAAAATAATTTTTAATAAAAAAAGACCCCCCGCACTATGTTACAATTCGTGCGTAAGGGCCTTGTTTTGGGGGGTCTTCAGACGCCGCCATGTCCCCCCGGTTCAGTACTCCAGGATTAGAAGGACTTGCATCTCTTCTGCCTTCCTTTGGCTTTTGAGGTCAGCCACTCCAGAGAGCCATCGCGTTTTTTTTGCGGTTGTTACAAAGGTGCGATAACTGTTTTTGACAATTTCGTATCGTGCTGTCGTCAGCAGTCAACTTAGTTTCTTAAAACTCGCTTTGTTTATTCTGCTGTTTTTACACTGCAGGTTGTTTTGCGAGTTACACATGCTTTCATGCTTTCATAGTCCTTGGAGGTTCAGATTAACATCCTCCCCAAGCTACACCGCCTTGTGTGTTTAGGCGCTGAGGTGCTTCCACCTAACTGATTCAGTCAGGCTTTAGTAGCCGTGCGAGCAGAACCATTTCTCGCGTACCTCCTTTGCTGGCTTTTGTACGCATTACCAGCGTTTTACTGCTCGTGGTTCTTTTTGTACAAGTAAGCAGTAAATGGTATTGTAACACATGTGCGAGATTCTGTCAAGCTCGTGCCTACGGCACTCGCTTGTCAACTGCGTCGCTACGCAAAAAAGCAAGTAAAACTTGCTTTTTTAGTCTCCACTCCTTGTTGTCAAACCCTTAGTTTAAACAAAAAAAGAAGACCCGTACCGTAATGGTTCGTGTCTTCTACAGGAGGATCAAGTTTTGACAGAAACTATGGTAGTTAACCTCCAGAGCAGGTGTTCCAATTCTGCTCCTGCTAATGATGGGGTGCCGAAGCCCACCTTTGCTTCCACTACCAGGAGGGTTCCTATTATATGGCCCAACCCATCCAACCTTCTGCTTTGTCGCATCAAGTTGGTCCTTACTCCACACTTGTCATCGTGTGTAAGGCATAAGAGCCGTTTTTTAGGGTATTTTAGTTCTCAGGCGCGACCCCGAGATCTTGGTACCTCTCTAAACCTCACCAACTATGGGACGCGACTCCCTTTCTGCTGCACTGTTGGCGTACAGGTTCTAGCGCTTAGAATTGGATCCAGGCCTTTCAGCGGGACCCAGTTCAATGCGTTCTGGTGCGTAGTTAGAGCACCTCTTTATTATCTCCTTTTTGCCGTTATTCGTTTGTCGCCCTTTGAGCACACAGACCCTCTTCAAAAGTTGTCAGAGTCTTGGCTTGCAAAAGACCAAACGAAGACATACTATAGCATGTTTGAGAGATTTTGTCAAGTCTTTGGTTTCGTGGTAATCTAATATTGTGTAATTTAAGAGAAATTTATATGAAAAAAATTATTATTTTGGCGACAATTGTTTTGTTAGGATTAGGATGTTCAACTCCAAATCCTGCTCCTGTAGACAGCACTGCAGATAAACCTGCTTCTGCTGAATCTGATCAGCCGGTTGAAAATCAAGAAAAACCAACTACTGAAGCGCCAGCACCTGCAATAGATACACCACCACTTCCACAAGATGCACCAATTTACACTCGCAAACAAGGTGAGTCTAATGATACCTTTGTACATAGAGTTGCAATGACTCATTACAATAATATGCTTGGAATGAGAATGCATGATGTAATTGAGGGTATGATGGCTGGTGTGGATAAGTCTTTGTTGGCTTTTTATTTTCCAGAAGAAGTTTCAGCAACAAAAAGTTATAAAGGTTTTGTGTTAGTTCCATTAAATGTTCAGGGCGAACATGCTTTTTTACCAATGCCAGATATGGATATGGGATTTTACACTGGAATTGAATCTGTGTTTTTCGCAAATGCTGATGATGATTCTGCAAAAGAAATTGTTGTGTTAATGTCTCAAATGTCTGGTGCTGGGCAAATAGCAGGAGAATCAATGATGTATGAGTCGGCTGTGTTTGATTGGACTGGTGAAAAGTTTAAATTTAAACAAGATGTAAGTAAATTAATCGGAAACTTGTACCCAGCTTCAGAAGTTAAAAAACAATTAAAAAGTCTCGGGTTTTAAAATTTTTTTAAAAAAATATGAAAACAAAATTTTTTACTTTAATTGGTGTGATGGTTTTGGTGGGTTTGGGTTGTGGAAATGGTTTGTTGGGTGTACAGCCAGAAGGTGCGATTGGGCTTGAGCAAGGTTATTATATGATTCCTCCGGAGGGATATTTAACACCTGAAGATAAAACAAATGCAATAACTGATTATCATTGTTTGGTTTATTTGGATGATAGTTATAAATTGACTGGGCAAAGTTGGCATGAAGAAACTGCTACACAAAGATTTGGTGATAATGGGTATAATTTGGTTAGATGGCGTGATGGGGGATATCTTATGAAAATTGATGCGCATTTGTTGGGTACAAAAGTAAAATTCACTTTGGATAATCCATCAGGAAAGCAAAGGTGTGTTGATGAGTTTTATGAGATATTAAGATCTGTTGGTGGTGGAGAGTAAAAAACACTTTTTGAAAAAGTTTAAAAATTTTAAAGGCTGGTTGTTTTAAAAAACAGCTGGCTTTTTTAATAAAACCAAAGTTATACACAACCAAGTGGCTTGACTTAACATATCAGTGGGGTAAAATGGAGATATAGGATGATTATGTGGGGATAAGTGGGAAAGGGAGCCACTTATCCCTGCTAAAGATCGAAAAGTTTTAGTCGATCAATTTTGTGTATACATTATGTTTATTGGAGAATTCCAACACAGCATAGATAGTAAAGGCAGGTTAGCAGTTCCTGGTAAATTCCGCGCCCAAGTAAAAGCAGGTGCAGTTGTAACTAGGGGACTAGATAACTGTTTGTTTCTATACACAAAAAAAGAATGGCAAGTTCTTGCAAAAAAACTCGCTACATTACCTCTAAGTAAATCTAATACTCGTGCATTCGCCCGACTCATGCTTGCTGGCGCAATGGATGTAAAGTTAGATTCACAAGGAAGAATTCTTCTTCCAGAATATCTGCGAAAGTTCGCAGGGCTGAAAAAAAATGCTGTTGTTGCAGGTTTGTATGACCGCCTAGAAATCTGGGATAAGCAACAATGGGAAAAATATAAAGCAGGGACTGAAAAAGATTCAGTAAGCATTGCCGAGCAAATAGGAGAATTAGGAATTTAGTTATGAGGCATATACCTGTATTAAAAGGAGAAGTAATCTCCTCGCTTAACTTGTCTTCAAATGACTTGGTAATTGACTGCACACTTGGTGATGCAGGACATGCACAAGCAATTTTGGAGAGCAAATCAGATGTTGAGTTGTTGGGAATAGATGCTGACCCTGAAGCAATTTTGCGTAGTAAAAAATTTCTTGATAAATATTTAGATCAAGTGATTTTTGTGCGAGATTCATTTTCAAACATTGCACAAATTTCTCGTAAAAATAATTTTGAGCCAAATGCAATTTTATTTGACCTTGGCTGGAGCACTCCACAATTTGAAGAACGTGGTAGGGGATTTTCATTTCAAAAAAATGAAAATTTAGATATGAGATACGATGCTCCAATCCATAATGGTGCAGGTGCAATGACAGCTGCTGATGTAGTTAATAAATATTCGGTTCAAGATTTGACTCTAATATTCTCAAGATATGGGGAAGAAAAAAAAGCAAAACAAATTGCAAAAGAAATAGCTAAGGTTCGCAGTAAAAAGAAAATTAAAACAACACAAGAATTAGCAGACCTGATTGAAGGGGTTTATAAAAATCGTCGTGGAAAAATTCATCCTGCAACAAAAGTTTTTCAGGCCTTAAGAATAGAAGTTAATGATGAGTTTGGGGTTTTAAGACAAGGTCTAAAAGATGCAGTTGAAGTTTTGAAAAAAGATGGTCGGTTGTGTGTGATAAGTTTTCATTCTGGAGAAGATAGAATTATAAAAAAATTTATTGATTCACATCCTGATTTAAAATCATTTACAAAAAAACCAATCACAGCAAGTTCAGAAGAGTTAGAGGAAAATCCGCGCGCACGAAGCGCAAAATTAAGAGTTGCAATAAAACAATAGAATAAAATGAAATTTATTTCATCATACAAATCAAATAAAAAAGAGCCAAAGCGCGCAAGAAGAATGCGCAGAGGTTTGGGTTGGTGGTATGAAAAAGTTTGCGAGTCAACAATGCTGCGAATGGCTTTGTGTGGAATGATTTTAATGTTTGGAGTAGGGTACAGTGTTTTAACAAGTAGTACTGCAACTAAGGGTTATGAATTAAGTGATGTTGAACAACAAGTTTATGATTTGCGTGAAGAAAATCAGAGATTGCGTCTTTCAATTGCAGAGCATCGTTCATTGCAAAACATTCAATCAAAAATAAATACACTTGGTTTAGTGCCAGTTGAAAAAATAAATTATGTTTCAACACTTGGCCCATCAGTTGCCCAAAGATAATTTTGTGTAAAACAATTCGGCAGTAATGCTGTTTTTTTGTTATAATAGAACATATGAATATTGTGGTAGTTCAAAGAATTTTTTTTGCCTTACTAATTGATGCAATTACAGGGCCTGTTTGGTGGTATACAAAAGGTGCTTTGTATATTATTTCTTGGTGGAAAGAAACTGTTGAAAGAGGTTGGGATACAATTGGCGCTGGTTTGTGGGCAAAAAATATTTTTGTGCCAATGTATGCACAGCACGATTGGCAAGGTCGTATAATAAGTTTCTTGGTGCGTTTTGTTCAAGTGGTTGTGCGGTTTATTGTTTTTATTTTTTATTTTTTTGCTGTTTGTCTGATTACTGTTTTGTGGTTTGCAGCACCAATAATCGTGGTTTATTATTTTGTTTTAAATTTATTTTAAACTTAACATGAAAAGTGCAGAGCTTCCTAAAATTGATTTAAAAATTTGTCCACAGTGCCAACCTGCAGGAAGAAATGATAATGCATGTACACAATGTCGTGGTGCATATTCTGGTATTGCGCATAAAGGTGAATTTTTATATTGGGGTACATCTTTAACATCTGAAGAAATTAAATTTAGGCATGGGATGTTAAAAACAGGTGTGATTTGGAATTTGATTTTGGGAATTTTAGGTTTAGTGTGTGTTGGATATTTTGCATATACTTTTGTAAAACCATTTGGAGTTGGTGTTGGAGTTTCATCTTCTTATTTTGTTTTGTGGTTAGGTATTTTAATTTGGTTGTATTTGTTAATGAGGGTGATTAGAAGAACAAAATCTTATGTTCCAATTCAATATCATAAGTCTTGGGATCAAAAAACAAAGCAAGAAGTGATTCCAGATAATCCTTGGGCTAAGGGGGCTTTTTCACACATAAAAAATAAAAAAGAAATTTCACAAAGTTTTTCTAAAGAAAGTGTGTTGGTTTTAGAAAATGCATATTTTTTAGCTGAAACAATTAAATCTGCTGAAGTAGATAAATATCAGATTTTGGTGGCTTTATTAGGTTTTCCAGAAATTCAGGGAATTTTAACTCGATTGGGTGTGTCTTTGCACACTGTAAAAGATTTTGCAGGAAAATTTGCAAAACCAAATACATCTGGTGTTAAGCATCCGGTTTATAATACAGAAACAGTTTCATTATTTTATGTTGCATATTTAGAAGCTGCTAAGCATCACAAAACATATGTTGGTTTGGGTGAGTTGTTGTGGGGTGTTTATGCTTCAAGTCGTGAGATGCAAGAATTTTTTTATGATTTAGGAATTGATATTCGCCAAATGAAAAATGTTATTGCATGGGTGCGTGTTCGTGACATGCTAAAACAGCGATGGAGAATGAGTCGTTCAGCTGCAAAGCATCGGCGAAAAGGTGGAATGGATAAGGCGATGACTGCTGTTGCAACTCCGTTTTTAAATGCTTTGTCTCAAGATTTAACAGTAATGGCTGCTTATGGTCATTTAGAACAATTAGTTGGGCGCGAAGCAGAATTGCAAACAGTGTTTCGTGTTTTGCAAGGTGGAAAGCAGAGTGTTTTGTTGGTAGGTGAAAGTGGTGTTGGTAAAGAAGCTATTGTTGAGGGGTTGGCTTTGCGAATGGTAAGAGATGATGTGCCGCCTGTTTTGCAAGATAAAAGATTGGTTAGATTATCTGTTGCAAAATTATTAGCAGGTGCAACTCCAGCTCAAGCGCAAGAAAGATTGTTGCGAGTGATTGCTGAAGTGCGTCGTGCAAAAAATATTATTTTGTTTATTGCAGATATTGAAAACATGATTGGTGTAACTACTGGTGGTGAGGGTAGTTTGGATGTTGCTGAAGTTTTGGCACGAGGATTGGAAAAAGGTGGTTTCTTGATGTTTGCAACGACCACGCCTGAAAGTTATCGTCGTTTTGTTAGCAATACAACAACTGCTCAAGTTTTTTCAAAAGTAGATGTAGAGGAAATGAGTGTGGATCAGGCAATTCAAGTTTTGGAAGCAAAAGCTGGGCGCACTGAATATGAGAAAAAAGTTTGGTTTTCATATAATGCTGTTGAGCAAGCTGCGATGTTGTCTGGAAAATATATTCAGTCAGATCGTTTGCCACGTAAAGCAATGCAAGTTATGAAAGAGGCTGCTGAATTGGCATCAAATGAACGTGGAAAAGATACTTTGGTTACACAGCATGATGTTTCAAAAATTGTTTCAGAAAAATCTAAAATTCCAGTAACAGCAGTTGGCGAAGATGAGTCAGAAAGATTGTTGCGTTTGGAAAAAGCTTTGCACAAAAGAATTGTTGGGCAAAATGAAGCTGTAGAAGTTGTGTCTCAAGCTTTGCGTCGTGCACGTGCGCAATTAGCAAGTGGAAAAAGGACAATTGCAAACTTTTTGTTTTTAGGTCCAACTGGTGTTGGTAAAACAGAATTAGCTAAAACAGTTTCAAGTGTTTATTTTGGTGGTGAGCAACAAATGATTCGTTTTGATATGTCTGAATTTCAAGACGACACATCTTTTGTTCGTTTGATTGGTCAGCCAAATAAAAAAGGTAGTGGTATTTTAACAGAAGCAATTCGTGAAAAACCTTTTGCGGTTTTGTTATTAGATGAGTTGGAAAAAGCCAATCCAAAAGTTTTGAATTTATTTTTGCAGTTAATGGATGATGGTAGGATTACAGATAGCACAGGAAAAACAATTGACTGTACTAACATAATGTTGGTTGCAACTTCAAACGCTGGTACGCAATATGTTTCAGAACAATTAAAAGCTGGTAAATCATATGAGGCTTTGCAAGATGAATTAATGCGTGGAAAATTATCTGAATGGTTTAGGCCAGAGTTTTTAAATAGATTTGATGCGATTGTGTTGTTTGAAGCTTTGACGCAAGAAAATATTCGAGAGATTGCTAAATTGATGTTGAAAAAAGTTGAGAAAAAACTTGATGATCAGGGGATTTTGCTTGAGGTTGATGATGCTGTTATTGAGGATCTGGCAAAAGCTGGTTTTGATCCTCAATTTGGTGCGCGTCCTATGCGTAGAACAATTCAGGACAAAGTTGAAAATTCAATTGCTGAATTGATTTTAGGAAAAAAAGTTCGTCGCGGAGATGTTATCCACTTCACAAGTACTGGGGTAAATGTTAAGACAAAGTAGTAAAGTTTTGTAGTAAGATTTATGAGTCCAATTTATTTTAATGCAGGGATTGTTTTTTTGGGCGCAGGCATTTTGACTGCTTTTTTTGTTTTGCTGGTTCGCAAGTTTGCTTTGACAAGAAAAATAGTTGATGCACCAAATTGTCCAAGAAAAATTCACAAACAAAACGTTCCTTTATTAGGTGGGCTAGCAGTGTTTGCAGGATTTTATTTGATTTTAGCTGGGGCTTATTTTTGGCTTCCACAAGTTTTTGAAAAAATTTCTGTAAAAGTTTTTTTGGGAATGTTTTTAGCGTCTGTTGTTTTAATGATAGGTGGTTATTTAGATGATAAATATGATTTGTCTCCTGTAAAACAAATTATGTTTCCAGTTATTGCAGCTTTGATTGCAGTTGTAAGTGGAATTGGTGTTTTTAAAATCACAAATCCTTTGGGTGGAGTTTTTGTATTAGGTCCTATTTTGGCTTATGTTGTTGCTTTTGTTTGGTTGTTGGCAATGATGTATACAACAAAATTATTAGATGGTTTAGATGGATTAGCAACTGGGATTGCCACGATTGGAGCTGTGATGATTTTTGCATTAACACAAACTCAAAAATTTTTTCAACCAGACGTTGGATTGATTGCTGCAATTTTTGCAGGAGCGTGTGTTGGGTTTTTAATTTTTAATTTTCATCCAGCTAAAATATTTTTAGGCGAAGGAGGAAGTGTTTTTGTTGGATTTATTTTGGGAGTGTTAGCGATTATTTCTGGAAGCAAAATTGCAACAACACTTTTGGTTGTTGGAATTCCTGCGTTAGATGTTTTGTGGGTTGTAATTTACAGAACAGTAAAACGTAAATCTTTGATAAAAGGGGATAGCGCACATTTGCATTACAGATTATTAAAAAAAGGATTGTCACATAAGTTTGTTGTGTTGTTAATGTATTTGTTGGCAATAGGTTTTGGTGTAACAACTTTATTTTTACAAAGTAAACAAAAACTAATTGCATTGGCAATTTTAGTTTTAGTAATGATTGTCTTAGGAATTTATTTAGTATGCGATTTCTCTTTTATAAAACAGAAGCAAAACCAATGAGGACAATTCCAACGCTGATAGTGGTTGTTCTGCTTTTTTGTGCATTTGGTTTTTTAAAGTATCAACAAGCAAAAGATTATCATGCAAATGTTTGGGTTGAAGATACTTATATTTATACAGAGCTTGCTGTAACTGATTATAAAAGAGCTCAAGGTTTGTCTGAGAAAAATTCTTTGAAAAATGGTGAAGGAATGTTGTTTGTTTTTGAAAAAGAATCACAACATATTATGTGGATGAAGGATATGGATTTTGCAATTGATATTATTTGGATAAATAATGGGAAGGTTGTTGATATTGCGCCAAGTGTTGAGCCAGAGCCTGAAGTTTCTTTAGATAAAATAAAAAAATATATTCCGCGGCTGGGAGCTAAGGTTGTTTTAGAAGTTCCAGCTGGTTTTGCCATGGCAAATAAATGGAAGATAGGGGATGAGGTTGTTATTGAGTTTGAAAAATAATACACTTGACATATCAAGCCTAATAATATACAATATCCCTGTCTTAAATTTATAAATATGATCGCAGTAATTGAAACTGGAGGTAAACAATATATAGTACAACCTGAAAAAACTTTGAAAATCCCTAAATTGGAAATTGAAGAGGGTGGAAAGGTTGTTTTTGATAAAATTTTATTAATGGCTGATGAGGCCAAAGGTGAGGTTCAGATTGGTGCACCTTATATTGAGGGTGCAAAAATTGAAGCTCAAGTTGAGAAGCAAGGGCGTACAAGAAAAATTATAGTGTTGAAATACAAACCAAAAACTAGATATAGAATTAAGCGTGGGCATCGTCAACACTTTACTGAAATTAAAGTAGCAAAATAAAAATTATAAAAAGCGACTCTAAGTCGCTTTTTTGGTAAAGATTTAGATTTTTAAATTTTCTTCCGTTCCTTCAGCGCACTATTAATTGTAACTTCATCTGCATAAGAAAGATCTGCGCCAATCGGAAGTCCGCGCGCTAAACGAGTTATTGTCACGTCGTCCCCAGATAGTTCTTTCTGAATATACAACATTGTTGTTTCACCTTTGATATCTGGATTTAACGCCAAAATAATTTCACGAATTTTTGGGTCGTTAGATTTTGCGCGCTTAATTAATTCATTGATTTTTAATTGATGTGGCATGTTGCCTTCAATTGCATCAATTGTTCCTCTTAAGATGTGGTACGTGCCTTTGTACTCACCAGTTTTTTCAATTGCACTTGCTTCTGGAATATCTTCAACAACACAAATTAATCCATGGTCGCGTTTTTGGTCTGAACAAATGTGACATGGATCTGATTCACTAAAATTTTGACAAACACCACAGCTTTTTATTGAGCCAGCAACTTGTTGTAATGCAGTGACAAGATTTGCAACTTCACCTTTTCCTCTTTTTAATAAAAATAAAACAAAACGCTCTGCAGTTTTTTGTCCAACAGAAGGTAGGCGAGTGAGCGCTTGAATTAAATTTTGAATTGACCTATCAAACATTAAAATCTAGAAACAGAATTATTTTTTCCCAAACATATCCATCACACCCATGTCTTTCATTTTCATTGCCATTACTTTTTGGATTTTCTTCACACCACTATTAAAAGCATCTGTTAAATCTTTTTCAAGTTTTCCTTTTTTGTCCGGAGTCAAGAGTTCTGGATCAATATCCAAAGAAGTAACTTTTTGATTTCCATCCATTGTTAGTTTAATTTTGCCAAAAGCTTCTGAAATATCAACTGATTCATCTGAAAGTTTGCTTTGAATATCTTTTGCTTGGCTACGCAAATCTTTGAATTGCTTGAGTTTTGAAATCATAAAATTATATTAATTATTTAACATGATAAGTGTAATATTTTTTTGAGAATTTATCAAGTTAAAAACTTATTATAAAAAAGAAATCCAAGGTTCAAGTTACAAGAACCAAGGATTTCCAAGTTGCT
>CAZVIA010000002.1:0-28259 GCA_964627525.1 uncultured Gammaproteobacteria bacterium
TGAGTTTTGAACTCAAGATCCACATTGGTGTAACAACTGGTGTGGGTTTTTGATTTTTTTTGCAAAAAAAACTGTTTTAAGTCAAAATAGGATTACTAAGGTGAAGCAAAATTTTTGCGCTTAGTTTGCCTATAAATAAAAACATGGAAATATTACAAAACTTAAATGATTCTCAAAAACAAGCAGTGCAAAGCAATTCAAACGCTTTGATGATTATAGCTGGTGCAGGTACTGGTAAAACAACTGTGTTGGCTCGCCGTATTGCGCATTTGATTAAAAATAATATTAATAAGCAGTCTGAAATTATGGCTGTGACTTTTACTGAAAAAGCCAGTGCAGAACTTTTGGAAAGAGTTGAAAAATATCTTGAAACATCTTGCGCAGATATGTGGATTGGAACTTTTCATAGTATTTGTGAGAGGATTTTGCGGGAATATGGGCAGGATATTGGTTTGCCAATTGGTTTTAAAGTTATAAATGAAACTGAAGCATGGATGTTGGTGCGAAATAATTTTGAGGATTTTGATTTAAAATATTATCGTCCGCGTGGAAATCCAAATCGTTTTATAAAAACTCTGGTGTCACATTTTTCAAGATGCAAAGACGAGTTAGTTAATCCAAATAAATATCATGAGTTTGTTCAAAATTTTTCTTTAAATATAGATAAAGCTGATGAAGAATTTGCACAAGAATATGAACGATTAAAAGAGTTGGCAAATACATATGCAAGATATGAAAAACTTTTATTAGATAATGGGGCTTTGGATTTTGGTTCAATAATTTTGTATACACATGAGTTGTTGAAAACTCGGCCAAATGTTTTGTCTAAAATTCAGGAAAAAATTAAACATGTTTTGGTTGATGAGTTTCAAGATACAAATTATGCGCAATATGCAATTATAAAATTATTGTGCTCTGGATTAAAAAATAAAATTACTGTTGTTGGTGATGATAATCAAAGTATTTATCGTTTTCGCGGAGCAGCTGTTGAAAATATTTTGCAATTTTCAAATGATTTTTCAGCGCCAGAAAAATTACCAGAAAAAATTGTTTTAAATACAAACTATAGATCAAAACAAAAAATCTTAGATTATGCATACAAATTAATTCAGCATAACAATCCACATACTTTAGAATCTCAACTTGGAATTAACAAAGAACTAATAGCACAAGATAAAGGTGAGGCAAGTGTAATTTATTTTGAAACTACAGATGGTTTTTCTGAAGCAAAACAAATCGCACAAAAATTAAAACAACTTAATAAAAAAAATATTGCATACAATGACATGGCAATTCTTTTGCGCTCACATGCTCAAGCAGAATATTTAGTGGATGCATTAAAAAGAGAGTCAGTGCCTTATATTGTTTATGGCGCGCAACAATTTTTAAATCACAAAGTCGCGCTTTATTGCATCGGTGTTTTTAAAATTTTATTTGATGGCCATGATTCTACTGCAATGTATTCTTTAATGGTGCAATCACCACTTAATTTAGATCATCAGGATATTGTGCAAATTACAAATTATGCATCAAGAAAATCCTGTTCATTATTTTCAGCTTTAAAAGCATGGAATTTATTAGGTATTGAACAATCTGTTGGTCAGAAAATCCAAAAGTTTTTGCAAATGTGTACTGAATTTTCACAGTTACAAAAATTTCTTAAACCAAGTCAATTGTTAATTAAATGGTTAGAACAAACTCAAACAATGTTGCATTGGCAAAAAATGGAACAGGAAAATAAATTAGAAGAGCCTTTTGTGATTTTAGAAATGGTACTAAAATTTATTTCACAATTTGAGCAAAATCATAATGATGCGTCTATTGCTTCTTTTGTAAAATATATTGAGGATTTATCTTATGCTGGTTTGCAAGATGTTGAGCAGGAAGCAGTTAGTCAAACAAATGCTGTTCAAATTATTACAATGCACAGTGCTAAAGGTTTGGAATTTTCAGTTGTGTGTATCCCACAATTAGTTCATTTAAAATTTCCAACAACTCAACGTAGAAATCCAATTGAACTTTCTCAAGATTTACATCATTATTCAGAAGATGAAAATGAAGCGCACATGAGAGAAGAAAGACGTTTGTGCTATGTTGCTTTGACTCGAGCAAAAGATGTTTTGATTTTAAGTAATGCAAAATTTTACAATTCTGCTAAGCGTGAAAAAAAACCTTCAAAATTTATTAATGAGTTAAAATTAAGTCCTATGGAAATTGATCAGCAAAATTTTGATGAAGTAGCGGTAATTCCGGATAAAAGTTTTTTGGAAAAAAAATCTGACTTAGTAACACCAGCTTGGAAACCAAAAAAAGTTTCATTTTCACAAGTGCAATCTTATTTGCGCTGCCCACAACAATTTAAATATAGATACATAAAAAAAGTTCCAAGTTTTGGAAATCATGCATTAAGTTTTGGATCAACAATTCATAACACGTTACAAGCTTGGTATCAAAAAATTATTGATTCAAAAAAAGCACAACAAGTTGGGTTGTTTGATATGCCGATGGAGCAGACACAAGGTTTATCTTTGGAATTAAAAGATTTATTAAAAACTTATCAGGAAAAATGGATTTCAGATTGGTATTTAAATCAAACACAAAAAAATGAATATTTTTTGCATGGAAAGGATTTGTTAAAGAGGTTTCATGATATGCATGCGCCTTTTACTCAAATTCCCGCAACTTTAGAGCATGGATTTAAGGTTCAAATCAAGGACTATACGTTTGGTGGAAGAATTGATAGAATAGATATAGAAGACGATGGTCTGATTATTATTGATTATAAGACTGGCAGACCAAAGCAAAGATTGGAAAAAAATGACAAACATCAGTTGTTGTTATATTATGTTGCAGCAGAAAAAGATCCTAGAATTAACACTTTAGGTCCAGTAAAAGCTTTGCAATATTGGTTTTTAGAGGATATGTCTGTGCAAGAAGTTGAAATAAAGGAAAAAACAGTTGAAAGTTTTAAACAAGAAATTTGTGAAACTGTTGATAAAATGACAAAAGGGGATTTTAAGGCAAATCCTTCGCAAATGATTTGTTCAACGTGTGATTTTAAATTAATTTGTCCATACAAAAAATTATAACCTATGAAGTCAATTGGAGAGGATGTAAAAAAAACAGTTGCTAAAGCAGGTGTTTTAAAACAAATTGAAGTTGCTAATGTTGTTGATGTTGCTGAAAAAGCTATTTTAAAAGTAATGAAAGAGCATGGCGCAAGAGTCAGACCTCAATATTTAAAAAATCGTACACTTACTGTAAGTTGTGATTCTTCTGCTGTGGCGCATCAATTAAAAATAGCTGAACCAGCGATTCTTGAAATAATTAATAATGAGGTTGAAGGTGAAAAAGTTGAAAGAATTCGTTATTTGCTATGACATTAAAGCAATATTTATTAGTAATGGGGATGGCAACACTTTTATGTGTTGTTGCTTTGCTTTTTGTTATTTTTTCGGTAAACCCATATGAAGCCAGTATTTGGGCAATAATTTTGTTTTATTCAAGTTTGTTTTTAAGTTTGGTTGGTTTGTTTTCTTTGATAGGTTTTGGAACAATTCATTTAATTACAAAAAAAGAAACAATTGCATTTCGTACTGTTAAGAAAAGTTTTCGCCAAGGTGTTTTATTTGCATCGCTTTTGTGTGTTGTATTTATTTTAGCGCACGCAGAATTATTGTATTGGTGGGTAGTGTTTTTGTTGGCAGCTGCATTTGGTTTTATTGAATTTGTTTTAGCAAAAGAATATAAAAAATCTAAGTTATGATTACATCACAAGAAAAATTATTTACAAAAACTCTTAAAGAAAATCCAAAAGGAGAAGTCAGTCGCAATGCACAATTATTAGTTCGTGCAGGTTATATTGATAAAGTAATGGCAGGTGTTTATTCTTATTTGCCATTGGGTTTAAAAGTTTTAGAAAAAATTAAAAATATTGTGCGTGAGGAAATGGATGTATTGGGTGCGCAAGAAGTTTACATGCCAGCTTTAACACCAAAAGAACTTTGGGATACAACTGAACGTTGGGATGAAATTGATGTTTTGTTTAAATTAGAAGGTGCTGGTAATAAACAGTACGCATTAGGGTCAACTCACGAAGAAGTTGTAACTCCTTTAGTTGGGAAGTTTGTAAATTCATACAAAGATTTGCCTTTAGCTGTTTATCAGATTCAAGATAAATTTAGAAATGAGCCACGTGCAAAATCTGGTTTGTTAAGAGGGCGTGAGTTTAGCATGAAAGATTTGTATAGTTTTCATAAAGATGAGAAGAGTTTGGATGATTTTTATGAAAAAGCAACTAAGGCATATGAAAATATTTTTAAGCGTTGTGAGCTTGATGCAAAAATTGTTGAAGCAAGTGGGGGAGTGTTTTGTAAATATTCTCATGAATTTCAAGTTATTACACCTTATGGTGAGGATATAATTTTTACTTGTGGAAAATGTGGGCGCTCAGTTAATAAAGAAATTTTAGAAAGTGAGAAATGTAAAAAATGTGATGAAAAATTAGTTGAAGAAAAGGCAATTGAAACTGGAAATATCTTTAAATTAGGTAATAAGTTTTCAAAAGCATTTGGTTTGCAATATGTTGATGAAAGTGGTAAAAAACAAGATGTAATAATGGGTTGTTATGGTATTGGGCCGAGTAGAATAATGGGTACTATTGTTGAGGTTTTTGCTGATGAAGCTGGATTGGTTTGGCCAGAATCAGTAAGTCCTTATGATGTACATGTTTTAGCAATTGGCGATGATGAGGGTGTTTTGAAAAAAGCTAAAGAAGTTGCTGAAAAATATTCTAAGGAAGGTAAAGATGTTTTGCTAGATGATCGTAATGTAAGTGCTGGTGAAAAATTTGCTGATTCAGATTTGCTGGGAATTTCATCAAGAGTTGTTTGCAGTAAAAAATTATTAGAAAAAAATTCAATAGAAATAAAAAAACGAAATTCAGATAAAGTTGAAGTTGTTGCAGAATAAATTTTAAAAGAGGGTGTTGGGTTGGTATGGGCAAAGTCGGACGAGACAAGTTTTGCCAAAAATAAACAAAAACAAAAATTATGTTTAAGAATTTTTTTGGAAAATTCAGCAAAGATCTTGGAATTGATTTAGGTACTTCAAATACTCTTGTTTATGTTAAAGACAAGGGTATTGTTGTGAATGAACCTTCTGTGGTTGCAATTAATGTTAGGACTGAGCAGATTTTGGCAGTTGGTAATGAGGCAAAAAATATGTTGGGTAAGACACCTCAACACATTACTACTACACGTCCTTTGGCAAACGGTGTAATTTCTGATTTTGAGGTGACAGAAAGAATGCTTAAATATTTTATTGATAAAGTGCATGAGGAAGAATTTACTTTTGTGCCTCGTCCAAAAGTTGTGATTGCTGTGCCTTTGGGAATTACTGAAGTAGAAAGAAAGGCTGTTGAAGATGCAGTTGTTTCAGCTGGTGCGCGTGAGGTTTATACAGTTGAAGAACCAATGGCTGCTGCAATTGGTGCAAGAATGCCAGTTCAAGAACCAGTTGGAAATATGGTTGTGCAAATTGGTGGAGGAAATACACAAATCGCGATTATGTCTTTGGAAGGTGTTGTAAGTTGGAGAACAGGAACAATTGCTGGTGATGAAATGACAAAAAATATTGTTAAGTATACTCGTGATGTTTTTGGTTTGTTGTTGGGTGATCGTCATGCAGAAAAAATTAAATTAGCAGTTGGGTCTGCTGTACAAACCGGAGAGCCGGTTGAGTTTCCTATGCGTGGTAGAGATGTTATGAGCGGACTTCCAAAAGAGGTTGTAATTACAAGCCAACATGTTTATCGTGCAATTACTAGTAGTGTTAGTACAATAGTTGAACAAATTAAAGCTACTCTAGAAGTTACTCCTCCTGAAGTTGTTGCTGATATTCATGAACGAGGGATTGTTATGTCTGGGGGTGGTTCTTTATTAAGAGGAATAGACACTGTGATTGCAGATGCAATTGGAATTCCTGTGCGAGTTGTTGATGATCCAATTACTTGTGTTGTCCGCGGAACTGGGATTTTGTTAGAAGATCAGCCGTTGTTAGAACAAGTTTCACTTCCTTCAGCTCAAGAAGATAAAATAAAAAATTAGTGCGATATGCGCACTTCAACTACAAAAAAATTAACTTATGCAGTAATTTTGATTACAAGTATTGTTTTTTTGTTTAGTTTTGGTGGGTTTAGGTCAGGAGTTGATTGGGTAAATTCTGTTATAATGCCGATTCAGAAGTTTTTTTATGAAAAAAACAATAAAGTGGACACAGAGGAATTTGAAGATAAAACAAGATTGGATTTAGTTGATGAGATTATAAATCTAAGACAGGAAAAAAATAAAGTTGAACAAGAAAAAGCTGAATTAGTTTTTAAGCAAAAAGAATTTGAGGAAATTGCTGCAGCACATGAGTATGTTAGTAGATATGAAAAAAGAGAAATTAAGTTGGCAAATGTAATTGGTTTGGGTGCAAATCAAGATCCGGGAATTTTAGTTATTGACAAGGGTGTTAGTGATGGGGTTGGAATGGGTCAAGCAATTATAACTAGTTCAGGGGTTTTAGCTGGAAAGATTTTTGATGTGGAACAAAATCGTTCGTATATTCGACTGTTAACTCATCCTGATTTTGCAATTTCAATTTCCATTGGGGAAAATACAAGTGCTGTTGGAATGGTTCAGGGTCAGTTTGGTTTGTCTGCTATTTTGTCTTTTGTGCCAAATAATCTTGAAGTTCAAAAAGGTCAGCAAATTTTTACTTCTAACTTAGATCAGTTGGTTCCGCCAGGAATTTTAATTGGTCAAATTGAGCAAGTTGAGTCAGAGCCTAATACACAATTTTTAAGAGGTGTAGTTGGGATTGGTTTTAATCCAGATATTTTAAATGTAGTTGGGATTGTTTTTGAGGATATGAACTTGTGATTATTATTTTATGAAAAAACTTTTACTAAATCTTTTAATTTATTTATTTCTTGTTACTACACAATTTGTTTTTTTAAATTCATTTTCATTTCCATATTCAGCAATAATTTTACCTTTAGTCTTTTTGTCAGTAGTTGTAAGTTTAAAATTATTTTCAAATTATTTTTTGTGGTCATTGGTTATAGGAATTACCTGGGATATGTTTTCTTTTTTGCCGTTTGGTGTGTATCTAGTGATTTTTCCTATTGTTTTTCTCGTGTGTAGATTTGTTTTTGAAAATTATATAACAGATAGTTCGCTCATATCTTTTGCGTTATTAAATGCTGTTTCTGTTTTAACTTTTTTAGTAACTTATTATTTTGCTTTATTTGTAGTTGGAAATCTAAGTATGTCAAATTCTTTGTATAGCTTAGTAAATCTTTTACAAATTGGCAGTGTAACATTTTTAAGCTCACTAATTATATTTGGTTTAATACAATTAGCTTTCCAAAAATTAATGCCAACACATGTCTAAAAAAGATGAAAAAGAAATTTTCTTTTCAAGTCCCAAAAAGACTTACTTTTCTTTGGCTGGAAAATTTAGATATGATTGGGTTCAAGATTCATTTTTAAAAAGTAAAAAAGGAGCCTCTGAATTGTCTCGTGAAAGATTTATGGGGCATTCGCTTACTATTAAAAAAATCATTTTTATTGGTGGTTTATTTTGGTTAATTTTATTTCTTTTGTTTTGGAGAATAGGGGAGTTGCAGATTTTTAATGGGACTGAAATGTTGTTAGCTGCAGAAGAAAATAGATTTAGATATTATTCAGATCCAGCGCCACGTGGAATTATTTATGATATAAATGGACGTGCTTTAGTAAAAAACAACCCTTCTTTTTCTTTATCAGTTTCACCTAAAGATGTTTTGGTAAATAATAATACAAGATCTCAGTTACAAGAATTTGCAAGTATTAGTGATGAGGAGATAGAAGAAATATTGAGTATCCCTAATTTATTAGAACAAGAATCTGTTGTTGTTAAAGAAAAATTATCTTATGAAGATGCTTTGAAAATTCAAGTTGCAGCTGTTTCAATGCCTGGACTTTATTTGTTGGAAACTTCTTATAGAGAATATGACTTGGATGAGCATAAAAGTTTGTCTCATGTTTTGGGATATGTTGGAAAAATCAATATCCAAGAATGGGATGAAATTAGTCAAAAACAAAAAGAAAGTGGAAATTTTGAATACAAGCCAACTGATTTAGTTGGAAAGCAGGGTATTGAAAAATCTTATGAACATTTGTTGCGAGGAGTTTTTGGTACAACTCAAATTGAGGTTGATGCAAAAGGAAAACATGGTAGGGAATTGGGAAGTGTTGGGGCTAAACCCGGAGACTCAATTGTTTTAGCTTTGGATTTTGAAGTGCAAGATCAGTTGGCAAAAATTTCAGCTAACTGGATGGATGGTTTAGATAAAACACGAGCTGCTGCAGTTGCAATCAATCCAAATAATGGGGAGGTAGTGGCTTTGGTTTCTTTGCCCTCATTTGATAACAATGATTTTATAAATGGAATTGATGTTGAATCTTTTAAAAATTTATTGGAAAACGAAGATCAACCATTGTTTAATCGTGCAATTGGTGGAAGGTATCCATCAGGTTCAGTTGTAAAACCATTTATTGCTGCAGCTGCTTTACAAGAAGGAATAATTAATACGCGGACTTCGTTTTTAAGTGCTGGTGGAATTTCAGTTTCCAGGTGGTTTTTTAAAGATTGGAAAGCCGGAGGACATGGAATTACAAATGTAAAAAAAGCAATTGCTGATTCTGTGAATACTTTTTTTTATATCATTGGTGGTGGGCATGATGATTTTGAAGGTTTGGGTGTAAATAAAATTGCAGCTTATTTGCAACAATTTGGTTTTGCAGATATTACAGAAATTGATATTCCGGGTGAGTCAGCTGGTTTTATTCCAACGCCAGATTGGAAACAAAAAGTAAAAGATGAGCGGTGGTATATTGGAGACACTTACAACCTTTCAATTGGACAGGGTGATTTTTTAACTTCACCTTTACAATTAACTGTAGCTACAGCAGTAGTTGCAAATGGTGGAATTTTGTATAGTCCAAGATTAATTCATGGAATTGCAAATTCTAAGTTGGAAGTGGAGAAAGAGTTTGAATCAAATATTTTAAATGCACAATTTATTTTGCCAGAACATTTGTTAACTATTAGGCAGGGAATGAGGCAAACGATTTTATCAGGTTCTGCAAAACATTTATTAGGCGCCGGAGGACTTGACATTGCGGGAAAAACTGGAACTGCACAATGGAGTAATAATAAAGAACCACATGCTTGGTTCACAAGTTTTGCGCCATATGAAGATCCGGAAATTGTTTTAACTATTTTAATTGAAGAAGGAGAAAATGGTGCTAGTGTTGCAGCTGGAATTGCCAGAGATTTTTATAATTGGTGGGGTTGGTATCGAAATAAATAATCTTGACACAATCTAAAATAAGTATTATACTTACCCAATAAAAATAATTTTTTATGACAAATCCAGTTTACATTTCAAAAGAAGGTTTAGAAAAACTCAAACAAGAATTTGAGCAATTAAAATACAAAACAATTCCAGAGATCGCTGAAAAAATTGATGTTGCAAAACAAAATGGTGATCTTTCTGAAAATGCAGAATATCATGATGCAAAAGAGCAGATGGCTTTTGCGCAGGGTAAGGTTTTTGAATTACAGCAAAAAATCGATAATGCAGAAATTATTGAAAAAAGTTCAGGTAGTGGAAAAGTTGAAGTTGGTTCAAGTGTTGGGGTTGCAACAGAAGATGGTGTTGAGAAAAATTATCAAATCGTTGGGGCAACAGAAGCAGATCCTTTGGAAGGAAAAATCTCAAATGAGTCTCCATTGGGCAGTGCTTTTATAGATCATGCTGTTGGAGATGAAGTTGAAGTTGAAAAACCTTCTGGAACAGCAAAATATACAATCAAATCAGTGGATTAAAAAATTGACTAAAATCCCAAAAATACGGTACAATATAAACGATTTTAGTCTTTTTTTATTATGAAATCTGAATACGAAATAAGAGTTGAAAAACTCGCAGCTCTGCGAAAAAACAAAGTTAATCCTTTTCCATCAAAAGCAAAGCGCACGAAAACAATTGCTAAGTTTTTGGATAAATTTGATGATTTTTTGGCAAAACAAAATAATATTACTTTAGCTGGGCGTGTTTTAAGTATAAGAACACAAGGTGCAATAAGTTTTATTACAATTTTGGAAGAAAGTGGCAAAATTCAGTTGTTTTTGAAAAAAGAAAATATTGGTGATAAAAAATTCAAAGAGTTTACAGAGTTGATTGATCGTGGTGATTTTATTAGTGCAAGAGGTAAAGCTTTTGTTACAAAAAGAGGGGAGAAGAGTTTGTTGGTAGATAAGTATGATTTGCTTACAAAAACTTTGCGACCTTTGCCTGAAAAATGGCATGGCCTGCAAGATGTTGAAACTCGTTATCGCAAAAGGTATTTGGATTTGTTGGCAAATACAGAAGTGAAGAATAGATTTTATGTTCGTTCACAGGTTTTGTATTTTATTCGTGAGTATTTACATAAACAAGGTTATACTGAAGTTGAAACTCCAATTCTTCAGCCTTTGTATGGAGGAGGGGAGGCTCGACCGTTTACAACACATCATAATGCTTTAGATATAAATTTGTATTTAAGAATTTCAACTGAACTGTATTTGAAGCGTTTGATTGTTGGTGGTTTTGAAAAAGTTTTTGAATTAAGTCGTGTGTTTAGAAATGAAGGTGTAAGTTTTAAACACAATCCCGAGTTTACAATGTTTGAAACAATGGCAGCTTATGAAGATTACACTTATAACATGAAATTGGTTGAAAATGTTTATGAATATTGTGCGTTGAAAATTTTTGGAAAAACTGAATTACCACATGGAGACAAAATAATTGATGTTAAAGCACCTTGGAAGCGCCTGACAATGGTTGATGCTGTTAAAGATGTTGTGGGTTGGGATTATTTGTCTTATAAAAAAGGGGAATTTGAAAAAGCTAAAAAAGATGCTACTGATATGGGTTGTGCTGGGTTGGAAGGTTTTAATAAAGCAATAAACATGGGAGAATTATTGGTTGTTTTGTTTGAGGAAAAAGTGGAAAAAACCTTGATTCAACCAACAATTGTTTATCGTTATCCAGTGGAAACCTCACCTTTGGCAAAACAGTGTAAAGATGATCCGCGATTTGTTGAGCGATTTGAACATTATATTTTAGGACAAGAACAAGGAAATAATTATTCTGAGTTAAACGATCCAATTGAATTGGAAAAACGATTTGAATCAGAGGAAGCTAAGGAAAAAAGAGGTAGGGCGGTTGATGAGTTTCATAAAACCGATAAAGATTTTGTTGAAGCAATGTCACACGGAATGCCACCAACAACCGGAGCTGGGATTGGTGTAGATAGAATGGTTATGTTGTTTGCAAATGTTGATTCTATTAAAGAAGTGATTTTATTTCCAACAATGCGACCTAAAGAATAATTTATGAAAAACAGAACAATTATTACACACAAGTCTCCGCATTTAGATGACATTACTGGAATTTGGTTGTTAAAAAGATTATTACCAAAATGGTCTGAAGCTCGCGTTAGATTTATTACAGCAGACATGAAGAAAAAAGCAAAAAACACTTCTGAAAAAGTGTATGTTGGTGTTGCACAAACTGAATTTGATGAACACAAAGGAAATCTTAAAGATAGTGCAACAACTTTGGTTTGGAAATTTTGTAAAAAACAACGTGAATGCAAATTGTCTGCTTTGGAAAAAAGAGCAATGCAAGAATTAGTGGAGTATGTAGATGATGAAGATCATGGTTTGTATTTTGTTAAGGATAATAGAGAATTCATGATCGGAGCTGTTTTAACTTATATGTCAGATTCAGACTCAAAAGGGTCTGGTGCTGCAGTTAAGTTTGGTATGGATTATTTGGATGGAGTTTTTGCTGGATTAAAAGAAAAACAAATTTTAGTTCGTGACTGGGCTCGTAGAAAAGAATTTAAAACTAAGTGGGGAAGAGGGGTCGCAGTTTCAACAAAAGTTAGTTCAAAAGTTTTGGCAAGAGTTGCATATTCTAAGGGTTATAAATTATTTATTTATCGCAACTTAAAATCTAAATATACATCTATTAAGGCGCAAAATAAATCCAGAGTTGATTTAACTAGTGCTTACAACAAAGTTAAAGAAATAGAAACAAAAGCTGAATGGTATTTGCACCACAGTAAAAAAATGTTGATTTGTGGATCTGATGTAGCAGCTAATTTGTATTTATCAAAGTTACCTTTGAAAAAAATTATTGACTTGGTGAAATCATAATATGAAACATAAAAAAGTTCTTGCGTTTGGTACCTTTGACTATGTGCATGCTGGACATGTTTTTTATTTAGGTGAAGCAAAAAAACTTGGTACGCATTTGACTGTTTTGGTTTCAAGAGCTCATACAACAAAAAAAATTAAAGGTGATCAGCCGCGACAAAATGAAAAAACTCGTTTAAAAATTGTCAGGTCATTAAAAATGGTTGATCAGGTTATTTTAGGTGATCAAAATGATGTTTATAAATGTTTGCAAAAAATTAAACCAAATGTGATTGCTCTTGGGTATGATCAACGCGAATTTACAACAAGTTTGCCAGAAAAAATTAAATCATTAGGTTTAAACACAAAAATTGTTCGTTTAAAATCTTTTTCAAAAAAATCTCAAAAAAGCAGTGTTAAAAAGAAGAAGGGCGAGCCAAATGATGCAAAGGTTTATCTTGTGCCACTTGCGGTTATTATTAAGGATGATAAAATATTTTTACAACAAAGAAATGATCCTGGAACTCAAAATCATAAAAAATGGGAGTTTCCCGGAGGTTCTGTTGAATGGGGTGAAACTGTTGAGCAGTGTTTAATAAGAGAGGTGAGTGAGGAAACAGGTTTTGTTGTTAAGCCAACTGCTTTGTTGCCAAAGGCTTTTACAAATTATAGAACATATGAGTGGGGGAGAGTACAGATCGTTTTATTGCCATATTTGTGTGATTTAAAAAAAGATAAGTTGAAAATTTCTTCGCGAGAAGTTATGAACACTGGTTGGTTTACTTTTAAACAAGCTAAATCCAAAAAATTACTTTCCAAAAATAAAGAAATGTTAGAAATTACTCAAAATATTTTAAACCTATGATTGATAAAAAATTTTTACGAGAAAATAAAGAGCTTGTAATTGAAAGCTTAAAAAAACGAGGGATGACAGATATTGATGTTGAAAAAATTATTTCACTAGATCTTGAGGTGAAGACTTTAGATGAAAAAATTGATCGTTTGCGCAATGAAAGAAAAACTGGCTCAAAAACTAAGCCAAACCAAGAAGAAATTAAAGCACTACAATTAGTTCGTGAAAAAATCGGAAAATTGGAGAATAAGAAAAAAGGACATGAAGAAAAATTATTTCCTTTGTTAGCTTCAATCCCTAATTTTTTACATGAATCAGTACCAGAAGGTGAAACTGAAGATGATAATGTTTTAATTGAAGAAGTAGGGGATAAGACTAAATTTGATTTTGATGTAAAACCTCATCATGAAATTGAGTCTATTAAAAATATGATTGATGTTGAGCGTGGTGTAAAAGTTTCTGGAACAAGATTTTATTATTTAAAAGATAAAGTTGCTTTATTAGAAAGAGCTTTGATGAATTATGCTGCAGATTTTATAATAAAAAAAGATTTTCAATTTGTTTTGCCTCCACTAATGGTGAAAGAACACGCTTTGTTTGGCACTGGTTACTTTCCAAATGGTCGCAATGAAGTTTATGCTGTAAATCCTGAAGAAGATGATCTATATTTAATTGGTACTTCTGAACAATCTTTAATGGCAATGCATTTTGATGAAATTTTAGATGATGTGCCACTTAAATACGCTGGATTTAGCCCTTGCTTTAGAAGAGAAGCTGGAAGTTATGGTAAAGACACAAAAGGTATAGTTAGGGTTCATCAATTTTATAAAACTGAAATGTTGGCTTTAGTTGCTGCTGAAAAATCTTGGAAAGTCTTGGATGAGTTTGTAAAAATCTCAAAAGAATTTTGTAAAACTCTGAAAGTACCATTTAGAATAATGGGGTTATGTGCTGGAGACACAGGTGTTCAAGCAGCTAAAACAATTGATTTTGAAGCTTGGTTTCCTTCTCAAAAAAAATATCGTGAAATTGGAAGTGCTAGTAACACAACTGACTATCAAACTAGGCGCTTAAAAATACGCACAAAGAAAAATAACAAAACTGAATTAGTACATAGTATAAATAATACTGTTGCAGCAGATAGATTATTGTTGGCCATTCTAGAAAACAATCAACAAAAAGATGGTTCTGTTCTTGTGCCAAAAGTTCTTCAATCATATTGTGGTTTTGATAAAATAAAATAATTATTTAGTATGCCCAACTATTCTATAAGTTGGCAGCAGAAAGGTTCTCCTAAGCAAAGTTTTAGACCTGTTAGAAAAAGAGGTTTTTTTCGGAGTAATCTGGTGATGGGATTTATTTTATTTTTGCTGGTTTTAGGTTGGTTGAGTTTATTAATGTATCATCCTTATTTTCAAATCAAAACTGTTTTGCTTGAGTCATCAAACGTTGAAAATGAAGAAATTTATACTAGTTGGCTTAAAACAAAGTTAAAGAAAAATCACGCGCTAGGTTTGAATTCAAATTATTTTGTTTTTAGTGAGAAAAAAGTTGTTCAGGAAATTTTTGAAAAATTTGAAGTTGAGAAAGTTAAGATTACAAAAGATTTTCCAGATACAATTATTTTAAATATTCAGGAAAAACAGGATGAGATATTTGTGTATAGGGGAGAGGAGTTGTCTCGTTACTACACAAATGGGGATGTAAAACTTTTGAGCAAAGAAGATACGCCGTTGATTAGAAAAATTGAGGAAGAAGTTGTAGAGCTGGTGACAGAAGATGATCCTAATAAAGAGGAAGTGGGGGAGTCAAAGCTTGTTTTTGATAAATATGGCACTTTGCAAGTTATTAGAAAACGATACAAAGACATTCCAGTTTTGTTTATTAGTAAAGACAGAGAGTTAGCGTCTAATGATGTAAAGCTAATTATTTATTTTACGACACTAATAAAAGAAGGGGCACTTCCCCAGGGGATAGGGGTTGGAGAATGGTATTTCCAGTTATACGACACTAGTGACTATGAGTTGCATTTGTATACTAGTAGCTTAAAAATTATTTTTGACAAGAAGAAGGATCCTGATGAACAAGTTAATTTACTTAATTCGCTACTAATAGCTGAAAAGGACTTATCCACTATTGAGTATATAGATGTTAGGCTGAGCAACACAGGTTTTATACAAAGAAAATAAGTTAGATAGATGAGTGTTTATACCTAGTGTTTTTGAACTTAGATTGTCTGGTGTCGTATAAGATACATTGTCCGACACTACTATATTTTACCCACAGGTTTAATTGTTTGCACTTCCCCTTTGGTGTATAATGATTTTGTAAAATTAGATTTATGCAAAAGCTTAAAACTGCTTTTATATTTATGACATGTGC
This sequence comes from uncultured Gammaproteobacteria bacterium, assembly GCA_964627525.1. GTDB lineage: Bacteria > Patescibacteriota > Patescibacteriia > Magasanikbacterales > JBBTQS01 > CAZKMQ01. The sequence goes on from CAZVIA010000002.1 coordinate 15,512, forward strand.
AATCATGTTGGTTTTTGTTACCCAAGATGCACAAGCAATTGAGCTGATTCCTGGAGATTTAATTAAGTCCCCTTCTAATACAGCTGTTTATGAGCTTGGTGAAGATTTTTTGCGTCATCCATTTCCCTATCAAAAAGTTTATGAAGACTGGTATGGCTTAGATTTTTCAGCTGTTATGACATTAACAGATGAAGAACTTGCTTCGTACACTATGGGAAAGACAGTATCTTTTAAACCTGGTAGTGTCGTAAAATTTCCTACCCTACCGCAGGTTTATGAAGTTACTGGCTTACTAGAATTAACTTGGATACCTTCAGAAGATGAAATGTACGCTCTTGGTGTAACTTATGATGATGTTTTTGACATCTCTGAGTTATTTTACACAGATTATACTATTATTGAAGAAATTATTAGTGATCCAGAGCCAGAGCCAATACCTGACCCTACTCCAGATCCTGAACCTGAGCCTGATCCAGAGCCAATAGAGTTTTCAGTTTTATCAAGATCTTTTACACCAACTGATATAACTACAGGTGAAATTCGTGTAAAAACCTCTGACGTGTCCACAGTTAGCTTAAGTTACAATCCTGAAGGTTCTGGTGTTGTAAAAACACAATTAGCAGATGAGCTAGACACTTCGCATTCATTTGATTTAAGTGGATTGGCATCAGGGACAAAATATGAATATACTCTTGTCTTTGAAAATTCAAGTAAAACTATTAGCATTGAAGAAACCGGAACTTTTGTGAGTTATTATGATATTTATTTAAGTGCTCATGGTGATGCTCCTACTGATGGAAGTTTGGTGCAAGATGAAGTTGAGGTTGGAAAATTCTTTGTTTATAATAATACAAATACACAGCTTGAAATTAGAGAGCTTTGGTTAGAGTTTGTTTCTCCAAATCGAGGATCAGATAAAATTTCTAAGACAGTTAGGTTAATCAATGACACTCCTAGTTCAGATGATTTTGGAAAAATAATTTCTTATAAATCAATTGGAAGTGAATCAAGTTTGCGTGGTGGTTTAAATAAAGTTAGATTTGATTTTCTAGCGTCAAAAATTGAACCTAGTACACAAAACAGATACAGCATTGTAATAGATGGCTTGGACAATATTGGAACTTTTTATCAAGATGGTGAAGAGTTTAAAACATATGTTGATTATGTTTTATTTAGTGGTGATCCTGAAGTTTATACAAAAGAAAATCATATTGGAACTAAGTATCACACTTTGTAAACCTAGAATTTAAACCTGAGTTTTAAAATAAAAAAATAGCACCTAGACTAAAAATCAGGTGTTATTTTATTTGGTGATAAGTTTTTGTAAAAATCTACCAATCCCAAAACTCTAAGATGCAATAAATCTCCACAACAAACTTCCTAGCCACAAAAGAAATGCGTAGAAAAGAATAATTAGTACTACAAATATTCCATAAGGTGAATTGTCGCCTGCCATATGTTTATTGTAAATAATTAAGTGGATTTACGGGAATTCCATTTACACGAGTTTCAAAATGCAAATGAGGTCCAGTTACAAAAGGTCCTGCCCCAACAGTGCCAGGAGTACCTCCTGAAAGCCCCACAACGTCGCCTTTTACAACAAAGTCCCCTTCTGACACATTAATTGAGGACATGTGCCCATACAGTGTAGAAACTTTATCTGGATGCACAATTAATAAATATTGATAGCACAAATGAGAACTGCAATTTCTAGCTCTAGCCACAAATCCTGAACCTGCAGCTTTAATAGGTGTCCCCTGCCCAGCCCTTAAATCAATTCCAGAATGTTCAAAAATATGACGATAAGGATAATCTGGATCATGGAAATACGATGTAATATAACGACTTGGAACTGGCCATGTCATGATAAGGTCTCCTGTGTCTGCCCAAGCATCTGTTTCAGCCAACTTATCATGCATTTGTCGTTCAATTGAAGAAATCTCATTTTCAATCTGCTCATATTGTGAGCGGAGATTTTGGACAAGGGTTTTAAATTTTTGTTCTGAAGAAGCTGTTTCTTGAATCAGATTTAATTTTATATTTTGTTGTGAAGCTAATTCACCTTGTTTAGCACTTAATTCTTCTGCAAAAACCACCAAAGTTTCTTTTTTGATTTCATGTTCTTGTGCTTGAATTTCAAGTTCTAATTTCGTTGTTTGAAGCATTATCGCAATATCTGCCAAAGTTGAATGCAGAGTTTTCAAATACTGAACATTTTCAAAAAAATCTGACATGTTTTCATAACCCGCGAGAATTTCTATGCTGTTTTTTTGATCTTGCGTATGAATCATTCTAATAAAATTTGCCAAAGTCTTTTTTTGCTCTGCGATTTCTTTGTTTTTTTCCTCAATTGAAAATTCCAAAGATTTTATCTCTAAATTTGTTTGTTCAAGTTGTAAATTTGTTGATTTAATATCTAAACTCACTTTTTCAATTCTGTTTTCAATCAAACTCACCTGACTACTCAAAGAAACTCTTTCCAAACGTTTTAAATTAATATTTTTCTTATACTTTTCAATTTTATCTTGAATTTCTTTGACTTTGCTATTTTTTGCTTCAATCTGATCTCTTAATTCCTCAACCTCTTGTTTTGTAACTGAAAAAGTCGGTGTTGCTTTAATAAAAACAAAACCCAGTGCTATTATTAAAATTAATCCAATTTTACAAAGCCTCATAAGCTTGTTTAATATGGTTTAAGGTTTGCTCTTTTCCGTAAAAATATGCAAGATTAAATGGATCTGGTGATTTCTTCTTTCCAGACAAAGCAACTCGCATTGGCCATAGCACTTCCCCATTATTATATCCACTTTCTTGAATCCAATTTTTTATTTCTTTTTCCAGGTTTCTTGAATCCCAATTTTTTTGTTCAGCTAAAAACTCTGCTAATTTTTGCAAAACTTCTTGGGCTTTTTCTTTCGTGGAATTTTTCCAAACTAAGGTTTCTGGATTTAACTCTACACCATTAAATAAATATTCACTTCCATCCCCTATTTCAGCAAAAAAACTAATCCGCTCTTTTTCAAACTTAATTAATCTTGATAATTTTTCATCATCTATTGTAAAACCTTTTTCCTTTATATAAGGCTTAACTAAATCAAGAAAATCCTGATCATTCAGCTCTTGCATGTAATGCCTATTTAGCCAATTTAATTTTTCCAAATTAAAAATCGCGCCAGATTTATTTACTTTTTTAATGTCAAAAAACTTGACTAACTCCTCTAAAGTATAAATTTCTTGATCAGCTTTTGGGTTAAAACCTAACAAAGCAATAAAATTAATTAATGCTTTTGGCAAATATCCTTTTGCAAAAAAATCCTCAACACTAACATCACCTTGACGCTTACTTAATTTGCTTTTGTCTGAATTTAATAACAAAGGAATATGCGCAAATTCAGGAGCTTCCCACTCAAACGCTTTGTACAAAGTTAAATGTTTTGGCACAGAACTAATCCATTCCTCACCACGAATTACATGAGTAATTTCCATTAAATGATCATCTACTACATTTGCCAAGTGATAAGTTGGAAAACCATCTGACTTTACCAACACAAAATCATCTACATTTTTAAAATCAAATTCAATTTTTCCACGCACCAAATCTTTATAATCAATTTTTCCAGATTCTGGCATTGCCATGCGAATTACAAAGGGAGTTTTATTATCTAAATGAGTTTGGATTTCTTCTTTGGACAAAGTCCGACAATCACCTTGATAACCAATTGGTTCTTTGTTTTGCTTTTGTTGCTCACGCATTTTAGACAATTTTTCTGGATCACAAAAACATCTGTAAGCTACGTCTTTTTCTAGTAACTCATCAGTATGTTTTTTGTATAAATCTAAACGTTTAGATTGTATATAAGGCCCTAAATCGCCTTTTTCAATGACTTTGTTTTTTTCCAAAACTAAACCTTCATCTGTTTTAATCCCAACTTTTTCCAAAATCTCCAAAATCCGCACATCACTTCCTTCAACTTTTCGTGACTGATCAGTATCTTCTAAGCGCATCAAAAAAACTCCGCCATTATGTTTGGCAAACAAATATTCATACAAAGCAGAGCGCAAATTCCCTATATGCAACTCCCCTGTTGGACTTGGTGCAAATCTTGTTTTAATCATTTTTATCTAAAAAAACCTTTATCGGAAAAATAACAACCGCCTTAAAAATACGCTTAAAACGAGTTGGTTCTTTTACCAACCTCCATATCCATTCTAACCCAATTTTTTGCATCCAACAAGGCGCTCTTTTAATTTGCCCACTAATTAATTCAAAACTTCCACCAACCCCAACAACAACAGTTCCCAAAGGCAATAAATGTTTGTTTTTTGAAATCCACAACTCTTGTTTTCCATGACCAAAAGCCACAAAAACCATATCTGGATTATAATTATTAATTTTCGCCAAAACCTTCTGCGTCTCATTTGACCCCCCTATTGCATTAACAAAAATTTCAGACTCATGTTCTAAAATTAGACCAGGCAGATTTTGTGATAATTTTTGACTTAAAATTTTCAAAACATTATTACTAGACCCTAGCAAAAATACTTTTTTATTATGAATATGCGCAATGTCCAACCAATCTTTCATTAAATCCACACCTGGATAGCGATCGGGAACTTTTTGCCTAGTCAACTTCCCTATCAAACCTGCACCAAAAGAATCCAAAGTAATAATATCAGCTTTTGCTAAAACATCGGCCAAATCTGAATTTTTATGTGCATCTACTAACATTTCAGGATTTGCTGTAATCACATGAATTACTTCATTATTAATAATCCGTGGTAAGTGTTGTATTTTTACACGAGAAAAATCACTGAATTTTACACCTAATAATTTCATCTTGACTGTTTTGCTAAATATGTTATGCTTAATTAGCACTCCTCACTGATGAGTGCTAAAATATATACATACTATACATATATATAAATCATATATGATGCCACAAAATTTTACCACAAAAAGTCAGGAGGCAATACAGCGAGCTCATGCAATTGCACATGAGCAAGGCCACAACCAAATTGAACTTCCCCACTTGTTTTATGCGCTTTTAGATCAAGAAGGTGGTGTGGTTATTTCTGTAATGAAAAAATTAAAAGCACCAATTGCTGAATTAAAATCTTTTGTAACAAAAATGATGAACTCCTTACATGTTGCAAAAGGAATTCCTCATGGGCCAATGGGTCAGGTGTTTATGAGCAATGGTGTTGCACAAGTTTTGCAAAGCGCAATTTTTGAAGCAAAAAAATTAAAGGATGATTATGTTTCAACTGAACATATTTTGTTATCTTTTTTATCTCAAAAAAATAAAATCGCACATGAATTAAAACGCTTGTCTATTTCGCATGATGAAGTAATGCGAGTTTTGGTTGATATTCGCGGAAATCAAAAAGTTGATTCTCCAGAACCTGAATCTAAGTATCAGGCTTTAGAAAAATATGGAAAAAATTTAACTGACTTGGCGCGTAAAGAAAAAATTGATCCAGTTATTGGACGTGACGCTGAAGTTCGTCGTGTGATGCAAGTTTTATCTCGCAGAACTAAAAATAACCCTGTATTAATTGGTGAACCTGGTGTTGGTAAAACAGCAATTGTAGAGGGTTTGGCACAAAGAATTGTTGCTGGTGATGTTCCAGAAAGTATTAAAGGCAAAGAACTGATTGTTTTGGATATTGGATCTTTAGTTGCTGGAACAAAATTTCGTGGAGAGTTTGAGGATCGCTTAAAAGCGGTTTTAAAAGAAGTGACTAAGGCTGCTGGAAAAATTATTTTATTTATTGATGAATTACACACAATTGTTGGTGCTGGTGGTTCTGAAGGTGCAATTGATGCTTCAAATATGTTAAAACCAGCTTTAGCTCGTGGTGAATTGCGTGCTATCGGAGCAACAACTTTAAAAGAATATCAAAAACACATTGAAAAAGACGCTGCTTTAGAACGTCGTTTTCAACCAATTTTTGTTGCAGAACCAGATGTTGATGATACTGTGGCAATTTTGCGTGGAATTAAAGAAAAATATGAAGTTCACCATGGTGTGCGTATTACAGATCCTGCTTTAATTGCTGCAGCAAATTTATCTTCTCGTTATATTACAGATAGGTTTTTACCAGATAAAGCTGTGGATTTAATAGATGAAGCTACAAGTGCTTTAAGAATGGAAATTGATTCAATGCCAGATGAGTTAGATAAAATTAAGCGCAAGATTGTTAAGTTGGAAATTGAAAAACGCGCTTTGGCAAAAGAAGAAGATGCAGACTCTAAAGAACGTTTACAAATTATTATTAAGGAGTTGGCTGAGCTTAAAGAAAAAAATAATGAGTTAGAGTTACATTGGAAAAATGAAAAAGAAATTATTGGGAAAATTCGTGAAAATAAAAAACAAATTGAGGAATTGCGAAGTGCTGCTGAAATTTCTGAACGTAAAGGTGATTTGCAAGAAGTAGCTGAAGTTCGGTATGGTCGTATTCCAATTATTGAACAGGCTATTATTAAAGAACAACGTCAATTAGCTAATGTTCAACAAGGTCGCAAAATCCTAAAAGAAGAAGTTACTGAAGAAGATATTGCAACTGTTGTTTCTCGTTGGACTGGAATTCCAGTTAATAGAATGTTGGAAGATGAAATTTCTAAATTAGCACACATGGAAGATGAGTTGTCTGATCGTGTAATTGGACAAGAAGAGTCAATTAAAGCTGTTTCAAATGCAGTTCGTCGTTCTAGAGCTGGTGTTTCAGATCCAAATCGTCCAATGGGTTCATTTATTTTTATGGGACCAACTGGTGTTGGAAAAACAGAATTGGCACGTGCTTTAGCTGAATTTTTGTTTAATGATGAAGAAGCTTTGGTGCGATTAGATATGAGTGAATATATGGAACGTCATGCAGTTAGTAAAATTATTGGATCCCCTCCTGGATATGTTGGTTATGAAGAAGGTGGTCAATTAACTGAAATGGTTCGCCGTCGTCCTTATGCAGTTGTTTTGTTTGATGAAATTGAAAAAGCTCATCCAGATGTTTTTAATATGTTGTTGCAAATTTTAGATGAAGGGCGTGTAACAGATGCAAAAGGACGTGTTGTTAATTTCAAAAACACTGTGATTATTATGACTTCAAATGTTGGAAGTTCTGAAATTTTGTCGTTAGCACAAAAAAGTCAGTTAGGTTTTGGAAAAGATGAAGACACTGAAGAAGAGCGAATGAAAAAAGAAATTATGATTGCTTTGCGTGAACAGTTTAAACCAGAATTTTTAAATCGTGTTGATGAAGTTGTGATGTTTCATTCTTTGAAAGAAAAAGAATTGAAAAAAATTGTTGATTTGCAGTTGGAAAAACTAAATGAACGTTTAGAAGAACAAAAAATTGTTTTAAGTGTTGTTGAGAATGCACGTAAGTTGATTGCGAAAAAAGGTTATGATCCTAGTTTTGGCGCGCGACCTATTAAACGTTTAATTCAAAATGAAATTTCAGATCCTTTGGCTTTAATGATTATTCAAGGTGAAATCGGTGAAGGTGATACTGTGCAAATTGATTGTGGTAAAGGAAAAAATAAAGATGAATTTGTTTTACAAAAAACTCCAGCTAGTTTGAAAATTGAGAGTGTTGCGCGGGTTTAATTGCAAGATCTCCTCTAAAAAGCTATAATTCTTTTACATATGTTTATAAAGAGATTGGCAATTTATTGTGGTATTTTTGCGCTTTTAATCCCCTTTTCCGCGATTAAAGCCGGAGAATTTGACCCAAACATGGTTATTTCAGACCAAGAACTTTTTGATTATAGATCAATGAGCAAAGATGCTATTCAAGCATTTTTAGATTCAAGACATAGTAAACTTTCAGATTATAAAGATGTAGATTCTTTGACTGGTCGCCGATCTTTGGCAAGTGAAATAATTTTTAATTCTTCACAAGAATATAAAATCAATCCGCGTTTTACTTTAGTCACATTACAAAAAGAACAAAGTTTAGTTGAAAAACAAAATCCAACCAGAAAAAATTATGATTGGGCAACTGGTTATGCTGTTTGTGATTCTTGTTCAATGTCTGATCCAGGAATTCAGAAACACAAGGGTTTTGCAAAACAAATTGATTATGCAGTTGGATCTGCACGTTGGTGGGAAACAAATCAATCACATGGTTCATTTAAAAAAGTTGGACAAAAAATTACGATTGATGGTATAAAAGTTACCCCACTAAATTATGCAACTGGTTTTTTGTATACATACACTCCGCACATTCATGGAAATGAAAATTTTTATAAAATCTGGAATCGTTGGTTTAGTAAAACTTATCCAAATGGGACAGTTGTACAAATTAAAGGTGAAGATGGTGTTTGGTTAATTGAAAAAGGTTATCGTCGTCCATTTGTTTCTAAAGCCGCGCTTACAAGTCGTTTTGACCCATCACAAATTGTATCAATTGACGAGAGCGAATTATTAACTTATGAAGAGTCAGATCCAATTAAGTTTCCAGATTATTCTTTGTTGCGCAAACCAAATGGAATGGTTTTTTTATTAAGGCAAGACACAGTGCATTACATAATTTCTAGTGAAACTTTGCGCCAACTAGGTTATCATCCAGATGAAATAATTGACATTACAGATGAAGAGTATGAAACTTTCTATCAAGGAAAAATAATTTCGCCAGCAGATCTTTATCCAATGGGTGCAATTTTTAAGTCAAAAGAAAACAATACTTTATATTATATTGAAAATGGAAAGCGTCAGGCTTTTGCACATGCAGATGTTGCAAAAATTTTGTATCCGCAACTGTCTGCAATTACAGTTGATTTTGAAACTTTAAAAAATTATCCTTTATCTTCCCAAAGTCTTACTTTTAATGAAGGAACTCTGGTTGCTTTACCAGACTCCCCTCTTATTTATGTAATTTCAGATGGTTTGCGAAGACACGTTCCAAGCGAAGAGGTTTTTGAAGGATTGGGTTATAAGTGGGAAAATATAAAGCGTGTTTCTGAACAAGCCTTGATCAGTAGTCCTTTGGGTGAATCAGTGGAATTAAATACAACAAATTAATATGGCTTTAGTTTTTGCAGGATTAACACCACACAGTCCATTGTTATTAGAAAAACTTGGTAAGGAAAAAACCAAAGAATTATCTGCAACTTTGGATGCTTTTGAAAAACTTAAACATGAATTGTATGCAGCTCAATGTGATACTATTATTGTAATTTCTCCACATGCAAATGAACATGATGAAAGTTTTTCTGTGCGTGCTTCAGAAGTTTTAAAACCAAACTTTACAGATTTTGGTGACTTAACTGAATATCGTGAATTTAAAAGTGATTTATCTTTTGTTGCTGGACTTGGTGTAAAAAAACTTCATGAAGAAAAAATGGATTATGCAAGTGCAATTCCTTTATTGTTGTTGACACAGGAGGAAAAAACACCTAAGGTTGTTGTGATCGGCACTTCAGAAGCTGACTTAAAAGATCATTTTGATTTTGGTTATAAGTTAAAGGATTTAATTTTGGATAGTACAAAAAGAATTGGTTTAATAATTTCTTCTGACTTAGCACATACTTTAAATACTGATGCTCCGTCTGGGTTTTCTCCTTTTGGTGAAAAATTTGATACCATGATTAAGGAACGACTGGCAGATTATAATGCAAGCGCTCTTTTGCAAATGGATGAAGAAATTATTAATGAATCCCAGCAGTGTGCTTTAAATCCTATTTTAGTTTTTTTGGGGATTTTGCAAAGAGTAGATTACAAATACAAGGAGTTGGCTTATGAACATCCATTTGGTGTTGGTTACTTAACAGCACAATTTATTTTATGAAAAAGTTCTGTATTGCAAATGTAGTTCCTCTTGTACGCTTGCCAAATGACAAGCTTTTTTTTAATTATTTAGTTGGTGATGGTTTGGAAGTTAAAGTTGGACAGTTGGTTATTATAAATTTTAGAAGAAAAAAAATTATTGGTTTGGTTTGTGAACTGTCTTTTGTTGATGTCTTACCAAAATTTAAATTAAATGAAATTTTAAAATTAGTTAATGAGCGAATTTTTTTAAGTGAAAAAAATATTCAAGACGCAATTTTGTTTTCAAAACTTTATAAGGTTAGTTTAAGTGCTGTTTGTAAAATGATGTTACCTACTTTGCAACCTAGAATGCTCGGTAAAGTAGAATTTGGAAAGATTCAAGAAAAAACTATACCCAAAAAACAAAATAAACTAATTGTTTTAAATAATAAAACTAAAATTGAAAAATTATCAAGCTTGATTTCTGATAAAAAACAGATTTTATTTTTAGTTCCAACAAAATTAGACGTAGAATTTTGGCTTAATAAACTTAATTTCAAAAACATAAAAAAATATACAAGCGACAGTTCTGTTGTTGAACAAAGAAATATTTGGACTGATTTAAAGAGCGGTAAAGAAATTTGTGTTTTAAGTACTCGCCAAGGTTGTTTTTTGCCTTTTGAAAATCTGGATTTGATTGTTGTTTGGAATCCACAAGATGAACATCATAAAAATTGGGATATGCAACCTTATTATAATGTTGTAGATATTATTGAACAGCGCTGGAAAGGTGAATTAATTTATTGCACACACTCAATTAACACTAATTTTACTTTTGATTTGCAAAATAAAAATTTGAAGTTACTTAACCCCCTACTAGATGCTGAAAATAAAATCAAAACAATAGATTTGCAAAATGAAATCAGAAAAAAGAATTTTGGTTTTATTTCTGATGAAGTTCAAGAAATTTTTAAGAATAAAAAACCTGACGACAAAATTTTATTTTTGCACAACAGAAAAGGTTTTTCAAAAATAATTTCCTGTGCAGATTGTGATTTTGTTTTACTTAACCAAGAAACTTCTTGTCCAAAATGTTCAAATTCAAAATTTAAATTCTTAGCCAAAGGAATTAAAGGAATTGCATCTGATCTTTTAAAGCGTTTTCCAAAATTAAAAATCACAACACTAAGTTCTGAAACTGATTTACCAGATTTAAATAATTTTGATTGTGTTTTTGCAACTGATACCATTTTATATCGCTTAGACTTAAATCAATTTGCAAAAATTATCATTCCATACGCAGACAAAATGATTTCAATGCCTTGGTTTTCAACAACAGAAGATTCATATTATTTATTAAAAACTTTACAATGGCAAGCTCCTGAAGCTGAAATTATTGTTCAAACTTTTTCTCCAAAAAATATGTTGTGGCGAGCTGTAAATTTTGTTGAAATTTTGAAAAAATTTATAAGTTTTGAATTAAAAACTCGCGCACAATTTAATTTACCACCTTATGTTATTTTTGTGCGCTTGATTTGTGAGGAAAAAGATTTTACAAATGATAAAGAAATTTCTCATCCAAAAATTTTAAACTTAACAAAGGAGTTGCCAATTCATGATAAAAATGGTACAAAATATATGTCTTATTTGTGTAGTTTAAACAAAGAAACATGGAAACAAGACCTTGCACAAATTTTGCAAGATTTAAATAAAAATTGGCGATCTGACCCTCGTCCATTACCATAAAATGCTAAAAATTTTAACACATCCAAATCCTAATCTAAAAGTGAAATCAAAAACACTTGATCTTAGTGAACTTAAAAATTCAGACACACAAAAGTTAATCAAAAAAATGATTAAGGTGATGTACAAAGATGAAGGAATTGGTTTGGCAGCTCCGCAAGTTGATAAACAAATTAGATTAATTGTAATTGGAAAACAAGCTTTAAAACAAACTAAAAATAAAACTCAATTTCCTAATCAAGATTTAGTTTTAATTAATCCAGAAATTTTAGAAACAAGTGAAAAAACTTCTTGGATGCAAGAAGGTTGTTTATCTTTGCCACATGTTTTTGGAGATGTTGAACGTTCCGAAGAAATAAAAGTAAAAGCCTTGGATAGTTTTGGAAATGAAATGGAGTTTGAAGCTAGTGATTTTTTTGCAAGAGTAATTCAACATGAAGTTGATCACTTAAACGGAATTTTATTTATTGATAAAGCAGAAAATATTGTAACAGATGATAAACACACAGCCGCAATATGAAAATAGTTTTTTTTGGAACAGACAATTTTGCAAAACCTATTTTAGAAGCGCTTTTAAAAGAAGCGTTTATTGATGTGATAGCCGTTGTAACACAGCCAGATTCAAAACGTGGGCGTGGACAAAAATTACAAAAACCACCAATCGCAGAAATAGTTCCAAAAGAAATTCCCCTACTACAGCCAGAAAAAATAATTCCAAGCTTTGCTATTAAATCTGGAATTATGAAAGCAGATGTTTTTGTCGTTGTGTCTTATGGAAAAATAATCCCCGAATTATTTTTGGAAATGCCAAAATATAAAACATGGAATGTGCATCCTTCTTTATTGCCAAAACACCGCGGACCATCCCCTATCGCAACAGCAATTTTAAAAGGAGATAAAAAAACCGGAACTTCAATAATGATTTTGGATGAAAAAATAGATCATGGACCTATTTTAGGACAAAAAGAAATTAAAATTTCTCCGACAGACACAACTGAAACACTTTCAAACAAACTTACAAAACTTTCTGCTGATTTACTTATCAGTCTTTTGAAAAAACCCGAAACAAAAGCAGTTAAACAAATTCACAGCAAAGCAACTTTTACCAAAAAATTTCAGAAAAAAGATTTTGAATTTAATTCAAAAAATTCAGCTGAACAAACCTTAAAACAAATTCGCGCTTTTCCAGGAAAGGTTTGGTTTTTATTACCAAACAAAAAACGTTGTAAAATATTTTTAGCCAAATCCACAAAAAA
>CAZVIA010000002.1:28359-123810 GCA_964627525.1 uncultured Gammaproteobacteria bacterium
TGCTATCTAAAATGCTCAGACAAATTTATTGAAATTTTAGAACTTCAAATTGAAGGCAAAACCAAAACCACCAGCAAAGTTCTTGCTAGTGGTTATAAGGTTGGTTGAGGTACTTGTGCTACACAAGGAGATAAGCGTAGTTCTTTTTCAGTAGCACATCAGACCCTGGACTAAAATCAGGTTCTTCATTTGTACAATATCCTGCTTCATCAATCTTTGGCAGATTTTCATGAGGCTTCTGCGGACAAGAAGTTTGTGATATCAAATTGATTCCACCACACTCTTGGCACAACCAATGAGTAGCCTCAGCACGATCGTCTACCGAAAAATAAACCGGCTTAACTTTTGCAATTTTCATCTTCCCAACCCCTCTCTTGTTGTGGTTTGTCGTATGGTTAAATCTCCTTCTAATTTACGTCTCCGCTATCAACCACACGACTTAAAAACCTTATCAAACCCCTCTCATTATGTCAAGCCATGTTTTTTCAACACAATTTGCCGAGCTTTTTCATACTCAAGCACTCTCACACTCTTAGAAAATAATTTATAAAAAACTTTTGGTAACCAAAAACTCATACCCCCACTTGCAATAGATTTAAACAAAATTTCATTAACTCCAAAACCAATCTTACCTTGTTCTAACAAACTTAACCACAAATCCCAATCTTGAAATCGCTTCAAAGATTTGTCAAATCCAATAAAATCTTTTGTTCGAATCAAAGCCATTGTTGAGATAAAATTATTTTGCCTTAATTTTTCAACGTCAAATTTTACACAAGAAAACTTTTTCCACCCCATTTTAAAACCAGAGTACACATAAGATACTTCAGAATGCTTTTTAAGGCATTTGCACAACTTTTCCAACATATTCGCACGCATCACGACATCTGCGTCTAAAAACAACACAAATTCACCTTTAGCTTCCTCAAATCCCCTATTCCGCGCTGTCGGAGCACCAGAATTCGTCTGTTTAATATATTTTTTTATTTCAAACTGTCTAACAACAGATTCAACATCTTCAACACTTCCATCATCAACAATAATCACCTCAAAATCGCGATAGGTTTGACGAAAAACAGACTCAAGACATTTCTTGAACTCCTTTGGTCTATTAAAAACTGGAATCACCAAGCTGATCATTTTCGCAAATTAAATTCTAAAATTTCTCCAAGAAAATTTATCATAAAAACGTTGTTTAGCTTGCGCACCCAAACGTTTTAACAACCTATTATCCTTAATCATCAAATCCATTGCACGCGCAATTGAATCCACGTTTTCCGGAGGCACAACAATTCCAGTTTGATTATGCAAAACAGCTTCTGAAACACCGCCACAATTAGACGCAATACTTGGTACCCCATGACTTCCTGCCTCAATATAAACCATACCAAAACCTTCTGCATCTTTTTCACTACAATGTGTTGTCATAATAAAACAATCTGCAACTTCATACCAAATATTTAAACCTGCATCATCAACCTCGCCAACAAATCTCACATTATTTTGCAAACTATTTTCTTGGGTTTTTGACCATAACTCTTTTTCATCTGGTCCTGTCCCTAAAATCACATAAACAGTATTTGGATGCTTAATAACTATTTTTTTCATTGCATCTAAAACCAAATCAACACCTTTACGCTTTACCAAACGAGCAACAGTTAAAAACACAAATTTATTTCCTAAAGCAAACTGACTTATTTGAGATTCAATTGCAGCTTGCCTAACTTCTTCGTGATTTTCAATTCTTGGATAAAAAATTTCAATATCACGCGGACTTTCCAAAACAGATTGAATTTGTTTTTTTGTGAACTCACTATTTGCAACCAAAATCCGAGCATCACGCAAAATTTTCTTTAAAACATGTTTCATTAAAAACTTTTTCTTTGCCAATAAAATATCCTGTCCATGAAAATAAATCTTATAAGGAATTTTTTTCCACTTAAAAATCAACCAACAAATTGTTCCAATCGGCAAAACATGTGAACAATGAATTTCATCAACCTGCTCTTTTTTTGCAATTTTTAAAACTTTAAAAAACAAAGGCAACCAACTTGGATTTATCCATTTGTGAAAAAATTTTGTGTAATAAGTTTTTTCAGGTAAACTGGGCAAATTTTGCCCAGCAAAATTTGCCCGATCATTTTTACCTTTTACTTTCAAACTCTGGTCTAACAATAAAACCAACTGTGACTGATCATAATGCGAATAATAAGAACTCAAGTATCTTGCAATACCACCTTTCAAAGGCAAATAATCATGCGTAACTAATAAAACTTTTTTCATGAATTTTTAACAAAAATACTTTTTACTTCACTATACTTTACAACTCTAAACAAAAATACACAAAAAACATAAGTCAGTGCCCCACAAATAATTTCAACAAACAACGGAACATCTAATTGAATCATTTTTACAACATAAACCATTACTCCAGCAGCAATACCAATCCTAAACCACTCGAACAATATTTTTTTGTAAGGAACTTTAAAAATATTATGCATAAATACAAGCCCACTTAAAAACAACAAAGCATAGCTAGTTGTTGCAGCAGCACCTGCAGCCACTGCACCAAATTTTGGAATAAAAATAAAGTTTAATACTGCATTAACAACCATAACAACACCCATAATTGCAGTTTGAATATGTTGTTTATTACAAGCGTTTAAAACAGAACCTACTGGAAAACTTGCAAAAGAAAAAATCAAACTTAAAATTAATAATTGCAAAGGCAAAACCGAACCACTAAAATCTGGCCCATACAATAATACAACTATGTCTTTAGCAGTTACCATTATTCCCAAAGCAATTGGCGCAGCAATAATTAACAAATAACGCGACGAATCAATAAATAAATTTTTTAACTTTGAAATATTACAAACAAAATATTCACTCATTTTAGGATAAACAGATGCAATCAATGCCATTGGAATAAATGAAAAAGCAAAAGTTATTTTATAAGGCACTGAATAAATCCCAGCTTCATACTCACCTATCATTCGCTCCAATAAAATTGTATCTAAAGAAGAATAAATTCTTGCAAAAACTCCAGCCAAAGCAAAAGGCAAAGCCATGATAAATATTTTTTTCAATAAAACCCAATCAAAAACCAAAAAGAATTTAATAAAATGTTTTTTCCACAACATTAAACCTGCATACAAAACATTTAACAAACTAGAAATTACAAAAACCCAAATCAAAGCAATCAAAGGAAATCCGTTCATCACTGCATACAAACCCAAAATCATTGTTAAAACTTGCGAACCAAACATTCCAATAGACTCCCAACGAATATCTTGCAAAGACCTAAACACTGCATACAAAGTCAAATGAATTGAGTCTAAAATCATCACCAACCCAGCAACCAAAATTAAATTTCGTAATTCAGAAGAATATCCCAAAACTCCAGTCAAAATAAAAATCAAGACATAAGCCAACAAATTTGTGATTAATTTTGTTGTTAAAACCAATCTTAAATAATGACCAGCTTTATTTTTAACTTTTGCAACTTCGCGAGTTAAAACAGGAGACAAACCAATATCTCCTAAAATTGAAAACATTGCTGCAAAAGACAAAGCCACAAAATACTTTCCAACATCTTCCACAGGCAAAAAATATCGAGCCAATAAAGTAAAGTACAAAAAGGACACAGCTTTCTGCCCTATTGAAGCTGTGGTCATAAATGCGGTGTTTTTTGCTACTGAAAAACTCATGTTTATTAGATTAAGTATAGCCCAAAAAAGCTTATTTTAACAAGGTTTTAACAAATAAAAAAAAGGCGCTGGTAGTCAGCCTGTAATAAACAGCAGTTATATCCAACGCCTTGGCTTTTGCCTAAAATTTTATCGCTTACTCCACTGGTGTCCACGACGCGCCTTATGCCGCCCAAATTTCTTTCTTTCCTTAATCCGCGCATCTCTTGTCAGAAAACCCAAAGATTTCAATGTCTTTTTTAATTCTTCATCTGATTTTACTAATGCACGCGCAATTCCTAACTTCACAGCATCAGCTTGCCCTTTAGGACCACCACCAACAACTTTTACAGTAATATCTACCCTATCATCCATTCCAACAGCTTTTAAAGGCGCAGCAACAACTTGTTGTAGCTCAACAGTTGGAAAATACTCTTTCCAGTCTTTTTCATTAACAACTAATTTACCAGTTCCACCAACAGTCAAACGAATTCGTGCAGATGCACATTTACGTCTCCCAACTGTTGGAATATAATCACCAGATTTTACTTTTGGCTTTACAACTTCTTTTGTTTGAACTTGTGTATTTGTATCTTCCATATTAAGCACTTATCTTCAAATTCTTTAACATGCGCGGACGCAATTTATTCTTTGGCAACATTTTTTCAACTGCCATTCTTAAAACTTTAGTAGGATCATCAGCCATCACTTCTTTCATTGTTCTCTTTTTCAAACCACCTGGATAATTTGTATGACGATAATAAATCTTGCCTTCTAATTTTTTTGCAAAAGTCTTAATCTTAGCTGCATTTATAATTTCAACTGCATCACCATCTAAAATATGAGGCGTATAACTTGCTTTATGCTTACCCATCAAAAACACAGCAGCTTCTGTTGCTACTCTTCCAGGCGCACGTCCTTCAGCATCAATTGTATGTACTTTTTTCACCATATTTATATTATACAAGCTCAATTACAGCCATTTTAGCTCCATCACCTTTGCGTGGAGGCAAAGCAATTATGCGAGTGTATCCACCAGCGCGATCCGTATATCTTGGAGCAATTACATCAACTAATTTTTTCATTGCAATTTTTGTGTAAAAAACTTTTAAAATATCACGCTTAGCATTTAAATCACCTTTTTTACCTAAAGTAATTAGTTTTTCAACCAAAGGTCTCACAGCTTTTGCTTTTGCATGAGTTGTTTTTACACTTTCACGAATAATCACTGATTCAGACAAAGATCTTAACAATGCATTTCGTGATGCTTTTTTTCTATCTAATGTAATTTTTGTTTTTTGATGTCTCATAAAAATTATTCCTCAGCTGGAACTTCTTTTTCAGCTGATTCTTCAATTTCACCCTTGTCTTTTGCCTCAACAACTTCCTCTGTTTTTTCCTTAACTTCATCTTCAGTTTCAGCCTCACCTTCAACCTCTACATCAGTATCAGCAGATTCTTCAACAGTAGATTCTAACTCTTCCAAAGCAGATGCAGCTTCAGCAGATTGAATCACAGACAAGTGATCCATTAAAATTTTCACTGACTGATCTAAAGCATCTTTTGGACTAATTGTTCCATCTGTTTCAATTATTAAACTTAGCTTCTCATAGTTAGTAATATCACCAACACGAGTAAACTCTACTGAATATCCAACGTCTGTAACAGGTGAAAAAACAGAATCAATAGCAATCATGCCTAATTCCAAATTTTCTTCCTCACGTTCCTCAACTGGAACATAACCACGACCACGTTGAAATACAATTTCCATTTCCAATTCACTTTTATCATCTGTTAAAGTAGCGATTGTTAAATCTTCACTTATAATTTCAACATCAGCACTTGAGTCAATTTGTGAAGCTTTAACTGCACCAGCACCTTTAGCTTTTAAAGACAACTTAACAGGAGCATCAGCAAAAACTCGCGCACGTAATTTTTTTAAATTTAATAAAACTTGTACTACATCCTCTTGAACACCTTCAATAGAAGCAAACTCATGTGTTACACCTTTAATTTTTACAGATGTAACTGCTGCTCCTGGCAAAGAAGAAAGCAAAACACGGCGCAACATGTTTCCTAATGTTGTACCATAACCATGATAGCAAGGTGTAATTATAACCTCTGCTGCATGTTTTTTATCTTTTAGCTCTTGGTATGTGACCGAGCTTGGGATTAATAAGTCCTCCATAAATTTATCGTGAGTAAAACTCAATTATATGTTTAGTATCAAAACTTGTGTCAAAATCAGTTTTTTGCGGTGCTGATGTAACTTTACCACTCATCATCACTGGATCTAACAATAACCAAGAAGGTGTATCATGCTTTGCTAGTCTATCTTCTAATCTTGCAAATAACGATTTCTTTTTAACAGTAATTTCATCTCCAACTCTTACTAAATAAGATGGAATATCTAATTTTTTACCATTTACCAAAAAATGACCATGAGAAACTCTTTGGCGTGCATTAAATCTTGAACTTGCTAATCCTAATCTATATACAACATTATCTAAACGCATTTCTAAGTAACTACGCAACAAAACTTCTGTATCACCTTGTTTTTTGTTAGACAACTTTACATATTTCAAAAACTGCGATTCTGTAATTCCATACAAACGCTTTGCTTTTTGTTTTTCACGCAACTGTGTTCCATATACAGAAAGACGACCACGACGACGTTTATTTCCATGCATGCCTGGGGCATATGGACGACGTGTCATTGGGCATTTTGTTGTATTACATTTTTCGCCTTTTAAGAAAAGTTTTTCACCTTCACGGCGACACAATTTACATTTTGCTGATTGATACTGTACCGGCATATTTAAACTCTACGTCTTTTACGCGGACGACAGCCATTATGTGGAATAGGCGTAACATCCTTAATACTTACTACATTAATATTATTTGCATTAAAAGCCCTGATCGCGCCCTCTCGACCTTGGCCAATACCTTTTACAAAAACATTTACATCTTTTACTCCATAAGGTTCTAAATCCTCTGCTAAACGTTTTACAATTACTGAAGCAGCATATGGAGTTGCTTTTTTAGGTCCTTTAAAACCAACACGTCCTGCACTACAAGCACCAATAACATTTCCCGCATGATCAGCTATACTTACAATTGTATTGTTATAAGTTGCTTGAATATATGCATGTGCTTTTGGCACTGCACGAATATTTTTTTTCTTTTTAACGACTTTTTTCTTAGTAACAGCCATAAAATATTATGTTTTTTGTGCAGTTGGTTTTTTACCAGAACCCACAGTAACTCTTCTTCTACCTCTAATTGTTCTAGTATTTACTTTTGTTCGCTGACCACGACAAGGCAATCTTTTTGCATGTCTTGATCCACGATAACTTTTAATATCTTTTAAACGACGCACATTGTTTCCAACCTCACGCCTTAAATCACCTTCTGTGCTATATTCTTTTTCAACAATAGCGCGAATTCTATCTACTTCTTCTGGTTTTAAATCTTTCACACGAACGCTTTCATCTACATTTGCTTTTTGCAAAATTTGTTTTGAACGTGATGGACCTACACCAAAAATATAAGTTAAGCCAATCACTACTCTTTTGTCTTTTGGAATTGTAACACCGGAAATACGTGCCATATTTTATCCTTGTCTTTGTTTATGTCTTGGATTTTTGCAATAAACTACAACGCGGCCTTTTCGCCGTGTTACTTTACAGTCTTTACAAATTTTTTTAACTGATGCTCTTACTTTCATTTCAGTTTATTAGTAACGATAAGTTATCCGACCTTTTGTTAGGTCGTATGGAGTCATTTGAAGTTTGACTCTGTCGCCTGCTGTAAGGCGAATACGATTCATTCGCATCTTTCCTGAAAGATGAGCATGAATCTCTAATTGATTCTCTAGACGCACTCTAAATGTCCCAGCTGGTAAAAGCTCCTCAATTGTGCCATCTATCTCTACTACGTCTGTATTTTTTGCTACCATGAATACTAAAAATTTAATCCTTTTTTGGACTGGCTGTATTATAGATTATTACTAAAAAACTGTCAACAGCTAATCTTAGCTATTTCGTAATTTATATTTGTGTAAATTTAGGCAAAAACTTCTGAAGTATTCACAGGTGAGCAAGGTGAAGTTGACAAAATCTTTAGAGATTGATATTGTCTTACTTCTGCTAGGATAGTACATCTTTGAATTAAGTGGCGCCTCGCCTAGCAGCTAAACTTGCTTTTTGCTGGGATATCGCAGAAGTAAATTACAAGAAGCTCCCCCAGCTCAATTTTGTGGAGATATCTCGTGTGTTAATTACCGTCCGTGTCTTCTCCACACAACTTAGGTTTGCAGAGATATCTTTTGGCTAAAATAACTCCACCATTCTCTGCAAACCCCTAGGGCGAGCTGCTTGCGGCTCGCCCTTTTTTAATTTCCAATTTTTAAATTCTAAAAACAAAATTCACTCTAAATCCAAATGATAAAACTGATTTTCGGAAAAATAAATAACCTTAGTCTGTCCTATTTTTAATAAAGCTGATTGCACAGAACTTTGCCTAAACAATAATTTAATTTGATTTCCAGTTTGGTTTTTATAATTATAACCCCACAACTCTGAAATAACATTTGTTGATTCATAATTTGCCAGACCATGTAAAATCCCAGAAGGTTTAGACAAAAATCCATTATCTTGTTTTTCAAATTCAATTTTTGTACCAAAATCATTTTTCCAAGCCCTAGAATAAATCGGCACTCTTTCAATTTTTCCTTTAAAACCCGGATACCACAAAGCTATTGCCTGCGGAAAACCATTTCTCATAACATGTGCTTGTCTTTGAATAACTTCTGGTAATCCCAAAACAACCACATGTTTTTCTTTTATTTGAGACAAAACAGGAATTGCTTTTTCAATGATTTTATAAGATAAATCCCCTGCCTCCTGCCAAGCAACATGTCTTACCCCAAGAAAAACCCCAGAATACACAACAAGCCCAATCAAAATTACACCAGAAAGTTTTGAAAATAAAATAAATTCAGTTATCACCACTACTACCAACAAAACCAAAAACATAGAAGGAAAATACCCAAACCTCTCCCCTTCCACAGAATAATTATCAAAAAGCATTATCAAAACCGGCAAACAACTTATTAAAAAACTTCCAAATAAAATTCCAAACAACGCCCTATATTTTCTTAAAACAAAAATTAAAATCGCAAAAACCAAAACAACTCCACCACAAATCATCAAAGGCTCTACTTTTATAAAATCCACAAAAGCGATTCTCCAACTTGCATCAAACAAAACAAACGAACCAATCAGGTGCGCAAAAGTTTCTGCAATCACTGCTAAATTAATTTGACTTGCTTGCACACTATAAGATCCAATTGATCCACCTAAAGCAAAAAATCTTAACACTAAATACCCAACCCCAATAACAGCAAACGGCGCAATCCATTGTATTATTTCTTTAAACCAATAATCTCTGCGCGTTCTTTGAGAAATTTTATATAAATAAGCATCTAATAAAAATAAAATTCCAGGTAAAACAATTGCATTTTCTTTTGACATTAAAGCTAAAATCCAAAACACTATTGAAAAAATTAACCACAAATTTGCATGCAATTTTCTGTATGCCAAAAAACTAACAATACTTAATCCTATAAACAATGCAGCAAAAGCATCTGGATATCCTGCAACCCACATCACAACTTCTGCATGTGAAGGTAAAATCAAAAATAATAATGCAGCACTTGCACCAACAAAATGCCTAACTGTTTGGCGTGGTAATAGTAAAATCGCGATTAAATAAATACAATAAGAAGTTAATATATGTAACACCAAGCTTAGCAAATGATACGCCTCAGGAAGTTTTTCAAAAAAATAAAACATTCCACTCATTACCAAAGTAATCAACGGACGATAAGAACCTGCCTCTTGCAACCCAGCATAATTTGTTAAAAAATAATTTGGAAACTGTGCCTGCTTTCCAATCAACAACCAATCAAAACTATCTGATACAAAAAAATTATCCAACATTGGATAAAATAAAATCAACCCAACAATCAACAGAATTACAAAAAACATTCCTGGTCGAATTAATTTTGAAAGTTTTTTTATCATTTAAAAACCCATTGACGATACAAAATAAAATTCCAACACACAGCTATCATACTTATTCCAACTTTAGTCAAAACCTCGTGAAACCCAAAAATATCCACACCAACATAAAGCAAAATCAAAGCCAAAGTATAATTACACGAAACCATGATTGCATATCGCACCATTTGGCGCTTCATATGCTCTTTACACTTAAAAGACCAAGTACGATTTAAAGAAAAATTATAAATTAAAGCACATGCCTGCGAAATCACAGCAGCTAAAATATAATAAAATCCCAAATAAAATAACAAAGCAAAACCACCAATATCAATCAAAGCACTTGAACTACCAACAAGAACATACTTTATAAAAGTTATTCTGTGCCCCCAAAAATAACAAAAAATTTTCTTGAACATATTGCAAACTTGCTTGAGCAATTAATCAATAGTTGCTTTTATTCTGCGAACTCCAGCAGAAGCTGACTCCTGTTTTTTAATTTTAAACTTTCCAATCTCTTTTGTATTTTTTACATGAGGCCCACCACAAATTTCAACAGAAAAATAATCTGACTCTTCACCAACAAAATAGACTTTAACTTTTTCCAGTTGCGCATATTTTTCCTCAAAATACCCCAAAGCACTTGTTTGTTTTGCATCCTGTGGTTTTAATTCTTCAAAATGCACTGACAATTCTTTTTCAATTGCCTGATTAACAATTTTTTCTATTTCTGTAATTTGTTCTGGAGTAACTTTTTCCGGATAATTAAAATCAAAACGCAAACGCTCTGCAGTTATATTACTCCCCTTTTGCTGAACTTTTTCTCCTAAAACTTTTTTCAAAGCAGTGTGCATTAAATGTGTTGCTGTGTGTAACTTAACTGTTTCTTCAGAATGATCAGCCAAACCACCTTCAAACTTTTTTGCCGCACCTTTGCGCGAAGTCTCCTGATGTTTTTGAAATTCTTTATGAAAAACTTTGTGATCAACATCTTGACCATATTCAGCAGTCACCTCTTCGGTTAATTCCAAAGGAAAACCATATGATTGATACAAATCAAAAGCATCCTCCCCAGTAATTTTTTTATTTTTCTCCCAGATTTTTTCTAATTCTTTCAAACCTTTTTGCAGACATTTTTCAAACTTTTGCACTTCTTTAATTAAAATCTCTGTGCAATCATTTTCTACATGAGGGTATAAATCCTGAGCAATTTTTATGGCAACTTCAGCGATTTCTGTAAAAAACTTTTCATTATCTTTAACACCTAACTGACGCGCATGACGAACAGACCTGCGAATCAATCTACGCAAAACATATCCCTGATCTTTATTTGATGGCTCAACACCATCTGCAATCATCATTACAGCTGTACGAACATGATCTGTAACTATACGAATTGATTTTTCAGACTGATCATCTTTTTTTCTTGAATTTTTTTGAACAACTTTGTAAATTGGCGCAATTAAATCTATTTCATAAACTGTTTTAGTTTTTTGCAAAGCAACCATAGCTCTTTCCAAACCAAAACCAGTATCCACATTTTTTTGTTTTAAAGGTTCAAAAACCCCTTCACCAGTTTTATTATATTGCATGAAAACATTATTCCAAATCTCAACCCAATTTTCATCATTAGTATCAAAACTTTCTGGAGCATCATCTTCCCCAACCCAATAAAATATTTCAGTGTCTGGACCACACGGACCTGTTTTGCCAGCAGGACCCCACCAATTTTCATTTTTATCTAAAAAAGCAATTCTTTTTTCTGAAATCTTTTGAGCTAACTTTTTTTCTCCTGCAATTTCTTGAGCCAGCCAAAAATCCGCAGATTCTTGATCTTTTTCAGCATCTTTATCCCCTTCAAAAACAGAAAAAGCTAATTTTTCCAAAGGCAATCCTAATTCTTTTGTTAAAAATTCAAAACTCCATGCAATTGATTCTTTTTTAAAATAATCACCCAAAGACCAATTTCCAAGCATTGTAAGAAAAGTACAATGAGTATCATCACCCACCTCATCTATATCTCCAGTTCTAATACAGCGCTGATAATTAACAAGGCGATTACCAGACGAATGCTTTTCACCCATTAAATACGGCACCAAAGGATGCATGCCAGCTGTGGTAAAAAGCACAGTTGGATCATTTTCTGGAATAAGCGAAGCAGAAGGAATTTCTGCATGATTTTTAGATTTAAAAAATTCAATGTACTTTTGTACAAATTCTTTGGATGTTATTTGCATATGTATATATTTTACTTTTTTATTGAGTTTTGAGCAAATTGTTTAATTTTAATTAATTATTTAACAACTCCTCCACCCAAACATTTTGTCTTAGAATAAAAAACACAAAATTGTCCAGGCGCAACCCCAAATTGGGGTTTTTTAAATTTAACTAAATTATTTTTAACTTCACACCCAACTAAATCTCCACGATGACGCAATCTCACAAAAATATTCTTCTCAAACTTTTTGCCAATCCAATGTACATTTTTCAATTTAACTTGAATTTTAAAATGTAACTTAGAATTTTTTGGCGCAACAATCAGCTGATTTTTTTTAAAATTTTTATCAGCAACAAACACTGGCTTATTATTTTTACTCTTTTGACCAGACCCAGAACTTTGCCCACCAAAACCATGTCTTTGTCCAATTGTATAAAAAGCTAAACCCTCATGTTTTCCAATAACTTCACCTTTTTCATTAACAACTTCCCCTTTCTTAGGCTTAATTTCTTTTTTCAAAAAATCTTTCATTGAAACCTTTCCAACAAAACAAACACCCATGCTTTCTTTTTTATTTTTTGTTGGTAAATCAAATTTTTTGGCCAACTTACGTACCTCTGGCTTAGTATATTTTTGCAAAGGAAAAATTGCGCGTTTTAATTGTAATTGATTTAAGCGGTGCAAAAAATAAGTTTGGTCTTTGTTTTTATCCACAGCTTGCAATAATTCTGCTTTACCACCTAGTCCTGCCTTACAACCTAATTTACCACTTTTGCCAGCTGACTTTGCACCAACAATTCTTACACCAGCATAATGTCCAGTTGCAACATAATCACAACCCAACTTATCCGCAGCCTTTAAAAAATAACCAAACTTCATTTTTTGATTACACAAAACATCTGGATTTGGCGTACGACCGGCACGATATTCTTTTACCATATATTGATAAACCTCGCGTTCATATTGTTTTTCAAAATCAAACAAATGTAAAGCAATACCTAATTTTGCAACAACCCGTTTAGCATCTTGAAAATCTTTTTTCCATTCACAAACACCATAGGCATCTTTTTCAGAACTCCAGTTTTTCATAAAACCACCCACAACCTCAAAACCTTGCTCAACCAAAAGAGCGGCGGAGACTGAAGAGTCCACGCCGCCGCTCATCCCTACCAAAACTTTCTTCTTTTTAACCATTTGAACCCTATCGAAAACTTGTTGGGAACTTTACAAACTCTTCTCTTAAGAACACTGGCAAACCTGTTTCAAACTCAATATAAATTGGTGCTGCTATTATTGCTGAAGAAGGAATATTGTTTAGTTTCAAACCACTTGAACCAAACATTCTCCAGAGATTATTTTCAACAAAATAATCTTTTCCACTAAATGTTACTACTGAACCATTTGGATATTTCCAAGTTGTAATATCATCTAACCTTGTGTAAGTACCATACATTAAGTCTGAAATATCCACAATTCTATCTTCCCAATTCTTTCCATACAAATCTTCTGCTATTTTTGCATCTGCTAACCAATGTAGTGTTGAACCAGTACCAACTGCATATACTTTTGGATCAGTTCTTAACTTAATCAGTTTAGTACCTGGACGAGTTGTCATAGCAGTACCCATTGGAATTGAAGCTAATAAATCATCACTAACTGTTTTTACATCTTCAAAATTATCAAACCATGTGAAAAACACATTATGATGTGCAAATGGATGTCTTTTTCCATCTATTCCATAGTAGTATACTGCTGTATTACTAATTGACTTAATTAGATCAGCACGTTCAATTTCAGTAATATCTTTATATAATTTACCTGTGAAAACTGGTGGAGCAACTCCTCCATTGTCTGACCCACTATCTGAAGCACCTCCATCTGAACTTCCTGCGTCATCATCCTTGTCATCTGGAGCATTTTCATCAAGATAATTGACTGTAACAGACGAAATACTAGATAAATTATTATTAAGGTTTCTTACTTGTGCATAAATAGTTTTTTCACCAAAACCATCTGATAATTCAAAATCAAATCTTGTTTTAGCTGGAACCCATGTATCTTTAACAAATGTTGGATCTTCACTTATAATTATTTCTTCAACATCATCACCATATTCAACATCTAGTAATACATCTCTTCCATAAACTTCTTCTAATCCTTTGTCCACAACTAGCACAGGTGCATCTGGATAAACATGTTGAGTTGTAACTCCTGGTCCTTTTAGATAAACAGTACCAACTTTTGTATCTGAAGAATCTTCTACGTCACCATATGATACAGTTGCTAATAAATCTCCATTTACCTCAAGAACACCATTTCCTTTTATAGCTCCTTCGCTTAATTTGACTCTAAATCCACCTACAAATGATGCTGAAACAGGTACTAAATACTCAGGCAAAGTGAAAACCTCACGATCTCCTAATTGATTTGTAATAGTAACTTGTACTGTATCATATGCAGAAGCATCAAGATTTTCATCATCATCATAAACTAATACACGAATTATATCATTGTCTTTATATGTTATTGTTGTTTGTTGTGTACCAGCACCATCAATAAAATCAGTTCTATTGGTTGCACTGATAATATAACCTGTACTTGCCTCTGTAATAAGTCCACCTGAATTTGATAAATCCCCACTTAGCGTGATAATCCCAGTACCAGCAGCAAAAATTCCACCATCAATATCCATGTCACCTGTAATTGCAATGGTTCCAGCACCATTAAAAGTTCCACCTTCAACTGTTATATCCTCTCCAACTGTCATGGTTCCAGCACCATTAAAAGTTCCATCAGTAAGTGTCATATCACCTGCAGTTGTTATATTTCCACCAGCATTAAAAGTTTGACTTGTACCATTTAATGTCAAAGCACCGTACGTTGCTGCTGGTATAGTAGTTGCATCTTCTCCTGTTCCGATAAATTCAACTGTTGAATCACTTGCTGCTATTAATTCTCCAGTTAACACAAGAGAAGCACCTATTCCATCAATTGTTAAAGTTGAAGCAGATGCTAACCTTAAATTTTTACCAGAGGCAACTGTTGTTGTTGAGACCTTAAGATTAGTAACACCAGTTAATTTAAGATTTCCATCGGCAGTAACCTCACCAAGATCAAGAAGACCACTTGCAATTACAATAGTTGAAGTTGCAGCTCCAGCAGCATCAAACTGAATTGGAGACATGCCATGAACTACAGTACCTGCTGCTTCATAAAGAAAATCACCACCAACAGAAACTGCCCAATCACCTACATTTGAACCCCAAATCAACCCACCACCCGCTCCATCTATTTGAATATTAGCTATTACATCTATTGCTGTACTATTTGTTGCTAAATCAAGCACCCCATCAGTAATTGTAAGACTTGTTACTGTCATATTACTCACACCTGTGTCATACACAACAAATACTGTACCATCCGCAGTTGTGTTATTAATTGTAATAAGATCAAAAGTAGCACTTGAAGATACATTTTGATTTCCTGTTGAAGCATCAAATGTTAGTATGCCACCACCAGGAGTGATCACACCACTACCATATTGTTCTAAATTACCAGTAATATTCTGAGCTCCAGCACCCCATGTCCAAATAGCGTCTGCATTATCATCAACAAGCATATTAGCCTCAAGATCTAAAATCCCATTATTTGAAAAAAAGTCTAAAGTACCTTGAGTTACGGTGACATCGTTCATATCAACATCTAAAGTACCTGTAATTATAGCACCACCTGGCAAACCAGTATTTATAATCAAACCATTTAATGCCTGACCATCTAAGTCAATCATTTGACCCCCTGCCTGACCATCTAAAGTTAATACTCCTGATCCAGCAGTCATTGTGGCAGCATCATTAATTGTAATATTTCCAGAAACCGTCTGTCCTTGTGAACCCCAAGTCCAACCAGCCTGTGCATTATCTGCAAGTGTCAAATTACTATCTGTTACTCCTACTACAAACGGACCAATATCAAGCATTGTATTACTAGTTGCCAAATCTAATAATCCTTGTGTTATAGTCACATTTCCATTGGTTACCAAATCCTGCATAATAACAACACTATCACTTGTTCCACCTTCTGTGTTATTTATAACAATTGCATTATAAACAACCATCCCCCCTCCTGTATCAAAACTCTGGGAGGCTAAAGTATTATTAAAAGTTAATTCCCAAACATGACTCGGGGTATTTATCAAAACACCACCGTAAAACATCCAATTTCCTGTAATACTAGTTATTGCAGGTGCATGAAAAGTACTACCAGCAACAATTGAAAAATTTCCCAATATATTTAAAGTACCTGCACTATCTGTTGATGTTACTACACCACCAGCAATAGTTAAGTCACCAGCAATAGTTAGACTATTAACATCTATATCTAACGAAGCTGCTGCTGATGCTATTGTAGTAGAAGTGATAGTTAAAGTCGTTGTTGAGATAGTAATCCCTGTTCCAACATAAGAACCATCAATTAATAACTCAAAATTTTGTGCTCCAACAAAACCCACATCCCAAATAGCTGCATTAGAAGAAGTATTATCAAAAATTAACCTATCTCCTGCAGCTGGCAAAGTATCCGCATCCCAGTTTGCAGCCGTACTCATAAAAGTATCACCAGCACCCCCACCATCCCAAGTCTTATCTGCTGCAAAACTTGCAGTTGATAACATCGCACTTAATACAATTGCAAAAAATATTGCAAAAAAATATTTTAATTTAAATTGTCTTATGACAAGCTCTGACATATTTTTATTTATTAAAGTATAGTTAAATAAATTTTGTTAATATTATACACTAATCTACAAAATAAATCATTCAAAATCCACCACCTCACCTTGGTCTAAATCCTTTGTTTCTTTATCTGGATTTTTCTTTTTTCTGCGCTTTCGTTTCTTTTTAGGCTTATCTTGATCGTCTTTTAAATTTTTTAAACTCACATCTTCCTCCTCTTTATTATTTTCTTTTTCAACCACCTCTTCTTTAACTTTTGTTTTCTTGGTTTTTGCATCTTCTAATAATTTCAAAGCATGTGGTGGAGGCGGAGGTGCTGGCTTACCATCTTGTTTGTCCTTCATTGCATCTGGATAACAATCACGACAATAAGTTGCACGCTTACCATCAGGTGGAAAAGGCACATCAGTCATTTTCAAACACCTCCAACACTGCGCTTCATGATCATGCCTGTCTGCTGCTGGAATATCTGCATCTTTAACTTTTTTCTTTTTTGGTGCAAAACTTCCTGCAGGATTTTCCTCATACTGAATATCAGTATCACCCATTCCACTCCATTTCAAAATTTTAGCTGCAATTTCTTCTTTTGGCCTAGAATATCTTTCGCGAGAAACTTTTACAACTTTTTCTCTACTTCCTGTTGGAGATCCAATTGGAGGTAAAGTCATTGCTGAAAAAGGTCTTGAAGCCACACCATCAATCATTAATTTCAAATAAATTTGGTATTTCGGCAAATTAATCAAGTCATTCATTGTAAAAGTTGGCTCAAATTCTTTTTCCATTAATTCTGCATCTGTAGCACCAACTCTAAAAGCAACAATAGTCCCGACGTTTCCAAACACTGCAGCAGCAACTTCTTCAGACAACTGTGCAATATATTGGTGAGCCATTACTAAACTCAGACGATATTTACGAGCTTCAGACAAAATATTTGCAAAAGATTCAGTTGCATAATTTTGAAACTCATCAACATATAGGAAAAAATCTTTACGCTTTTCTTCAGGAATATCCACACGTTCCATTGCTGCCAATTGGATTTTTGTAATTAACATTCCACCTAACAAATAAGACGAGTCTTCACCAATCCTACCTTTAGACAAATTCATAACAAAAACTTTTTCCTCGTCCATTATTTTTCTGATATCAATTGTAGATTTTACTTGAGCAACAGTATTTCTAATAACTGAAGCAGATAAAAACTGTCCAATTTTATTTTGAATTGGAGCAACTGCTTCTTGTTTATAGCGATCATTATATTGAGCAAATTCATTTACCCAAAAAGCTTTTACAACAGGATCTGTAATTTTTGGAATAACTTGCTTACGATATTCTAATTCAGCCAACAATCTATTTATCCCCAACAAAGTACTTCCGGGATATTCTAACAAAGCCAACAAAGTATTATTTAAAATATATTCCATTCTAGAACTCCACTGATCTATCCAAATCTTTTTAAAAACAGACATTAGACCAGAAGCAACTAAATTACGATGGCTTTCATCTTGCAATTCTAAAATATTAAAACCAATTGGAAAATCAACATCTGACGGATTAAAATAAACCACATCATTAATTCTATTTGCTGGAATGTAATCAATTATTTTTTCAGCGAAATCTCCATGAGGATCCACAACCGCAACTCCATTACCAGCATAAATATCAGAAAGAACCATGTTTTCCATCATGGTTGTTTTTCCCATTCCAGTCTTACCAATCACATACATGTGGCGACGACGATCATCTAGTTTTATTCCAAACTTTCTGTTTTGGTTACGAAAATTAGTTTGGGCAAATACATTTATGTCTTTTCTTGCAATTATTTCTGCTCCCATATTTATCCGCTAATTTAATTTGTGTTAATCTACAAATTAATCTACAAAAGGTAAATTACCTGGTGTAACTGGTGTTTGATTTTCTGGACTAGCTCCAGCACTTGTATCATCATCAACAAAAGGAATATCTCCTACACCTACACCAGCAGCTGCAACAGATCCACGACTTGCTGGCAATCCCATTGGTGCTTCCCCTCTTTTTGCTGTTGTTTTTTGCAACAAAGGCGCACGCACTGTCATAACTGGGAAATGCCACAAAGATGCTAACTCCTCAATATTTAAAACATAGGCTAATTTTCCAGCCCAAGCGCTACGACTTTGATAAGCTCTTGTTAATTTTGTTCTACGCCAATTTTTTCTTGCTTCAGTAAAAATATAGTGAGCAGTTGTACCAGTTGTTTTATAAGCTGGCTTAAGTGCATTTAAATCTTCTTTTGTAAATTGTTTTATTGCACCAACAACACCATAAACAATTCTTGATTTATCAAAAACTTCTTTAGGGGCAATATACACAACTCTAACTTTTACCAAATGTCCAATTTTTGAAACTTTACGCTCAATTGCTTTGATACGATCAACTTCTCCAGGAGTTAACATCCAAGTACCAAAATCCATTCTATTTGGCTTATCATCTTCTCCCCCACCTCCAAGTGTTGGAGGTGTTTCACCACCCAAAATTCCAAACATTATTAATTGCATTACATAAACCGGCAAATCACCAATTGTATGCCACCACTTTTTTTCAGCTGCTTTTTTTCTTCCTAAAGTTGATTTGGCTAATTCAAACCCAGCTTTTTTCCATTTTTGATCTGTAGGAAAAATTATAATTTGAAACCAAGCCTGCTCCCCTTTTCCAATTCTTGAAAAAGTTTCTAACAAAGCAGCCATTGGATCTTTAAAATCTTGTGTTAAAGAATGCTCAAATTCCTCATAAGTTCTAATCGGCACATATTGTGTATCACATAACTCAAATTCAGTACCCCACATTTTGTATTTTTCATCTGGGAATTTTGAAGGAAAATCTTTTGCATAATCTTCAATTTCTGTAATTTCAGCATCTGGATATTGTGCATAAACAACAGATTCAACTAAGTCGCGGAAAAGTTTTTCAGTCATAATTACAAACTGAATATACCCATCAATACTTACAATTTCAAAACTAAACCATTGTTGCCATTGACCATCCCAAAATTTTTCTTTTAAATCACGCGTCATATGACCACCAGCCAAATGCGCAAAAATATTTTCAACAGCTTTTGGTGATTGTTCATTATCTTGTGGAATATCAATTGCTAAAAACTGCCATTCAAAACTAGCTATAAATTTTCCAACACGATAAATATAAAACATTTGCATACTAGCAAACATCAAAAACCAAAATAAAATTATCCAACCTCCATATTGAAAAAGAAATACAATAAGATCCCAGGACGTATTCATATTCTGGGAAAATACAATATTTATGTTTTCAATAAATGATTCTATCACTAATCTGGTACTAAGAAATTAAAAATCGCAAGATAAGCGATTATCAAAAAAATAATACCCATCCACCACCACCCATTTGACCCTGCCCAATAAGCTCCTGTGAACACCACAAAAAACATGATCGTGGTAATCAATGAGTAAATATGTCTCCAAACTTTATCCTCCATATGCGCTTAAGTATAGCACAATTATAACACTAAGTTTATTTTTTAGACAGCTTTTGGAAATCCACAAGCAATGGAGCTGCAAGGAAAATTGAAGAGTAAGTACCAGCAAGCATTCCAATGATCAAAGTTAGCATGAAATCTTTAACTGTTTCACCACCAAACAAGTAAATTGCAATCATTGCAGAAAGCGTTGTGATAGATGTATTTATTGAGCGAGAAATTGTTTGTTTAATACTCAAGTCAACTGTTTGTTTAAAATTTAATTTACGTTCACGCAAAAGGTTTTCACGAATTCTATCAAAAGTAACAATTGTATCATTAACTGAAAAACCTAAAATTGTTAGCAAAGCCACAACAAACAAAGTATCAATTTGAAATCCTGCAAATCTTCCTAAAATTGCAAAAACTCCAGCTGGCAAAACAACATCATGAACCAACGCTATAATTGCAGCCAAACCATATTTCCAAGAAGAAACTGACTCAGAAACTTTACGAAAACTCCAAGCAATATAAAGTATAATCGCTATAATCACAATTATAATTGACCAAATTGATTTTTTCTTAAGTTCTGCACTAATTGATGGGCCAATTGTTTCATACCGCAACTCTGTTAATTCAGCTTCCCCATTCATTCCATCCAATAATTCTAACACCTCATCATGCTGTGGAGCTGAAATAAAAGGCATTCTAATCATCATTCCAGTTTCATCCACAGGCTGCACAACTGTTGTAGTTATATAATCTAATTCTTGAATTGATTCTCTAACTTGTGCTGTTTCAGGTCTATTTTCTGTGAAATCAACTTCTAACAATGCACCTCCAGTAAAATCAATTCCCATTTTAAATCCCCAAACAGACATTGCTATTACACCAAGCACAACCAAGGCACCTGAAATTGCGTACCAAATTTTTCTTGAACTTACTATTGAAAATTTCATATATTTATGCTTGATTTTCTACTTGAGTTTCAGTTTCAGGTTTTCGTTTATTTCCTAAAACTAATTTTGTTTCTTCACCTAAGTGCGGAATTACAAATCGCAAAAATAGTCTTGTGATGAAAATTGCACTTATCATACTTACAATCACACCAATTGAAAGTGTTAATGCAAAACCTTTCACAACACTTGACCCAAACCAGAATAAAATTGCACAAGTAATTAAAGTTGAAACATTTGCATCTCTAATTGCAGCCCATGCGCGCACAAAACCTTCCTCAATAGCACTGTGCAATCTACGACCATCCCACAATTCTTCTTTTACTCTTTCGAAAATAATTATGTTTGCATCTACTGCAATTCCAAGCGAAAGAATAAATCCGGCTAATCCAGACACAGTTAAGGTCACTGGTATTGATTTAAATATTGCCAAAACAATAGCGCTATACAACACCAAGGCTAAGAAAGCCATAAATCCAAATAATCTATAATACAAAATTATAAATATACTAACTATTAGCAAGCCAATCAAAGCTGCTTTCAAACTTCTATCCAAAGATTCTGCACCTAAACTTGCTCCAACTCTTTGCTCACTAACTAATTCTACTGGCAAAGGCAAAGCACCAGCATTTAATCTTTGTACTAATAATTTTGCTTCTTGTATTGTAAAATTACCTGTAATTATTGCTTCACCATTTGTAATTTCTGTTTGCACAGTTGGAATACTAATTGGCATTCCATCTAAGAAAATTGCAACTGGCTGCTGTAAATTTCTTTTTGTAATTTCTGCAAACAAATCTTTTCCTTCATCATTAAACTGTAAACCAACTCTTGGAACTCCTGTATTTTGATCAAACTGCACAACTGCTCTTACTAAATGTGCTCCTGATAATTTTGTGTTTTTCCACTCACCTGATGGTGGACGAAAATCAGCTTCAGTGTATTTTCTAATAACTATTTGTTGCAAATTATATTGGTCACCCAAAACTTCATCAGTTTTTAAAATTAAATGATAACCAAATGCTGTTTCAATTGGCTCGGAAATTGTATTAACTTGCATGTCAAAAACAGCTTGATCAAATTCTGGAACCATTTGTCCCCTACCAAATGTACCTAACAAACCACCTTCAACTGAAGAACCATCTGTGGAATGAATAGCTGCCAATGCTGCAAAATTTTCTACAGTTGCCTGTGTTTTTATTTCATTAATTTTATCAAAAGCCTCTTGCTTACTCAAACTTAACTGACAATGTTCTGCACCTTCATAACAAACCAAAATATGACTTGCTGTTACTTCTGTTGCACCTTGTTCAATTCCATTGTGTTTAAAAACATAAAAACCACTGTCATATTCCTCATAATTCCAAGTGTACTGGCCCTTGGTATGAGTTTTTGCCCAATCTAAAATTTCTAAACCTTCAGCATTTACTTCATTTAACAATGGAAGCTGTCCTCCGTTTTCTTTTGAAATTAAATCATCTGAATATTTTTTTGCCAAAACTGCAAAATCCTCACCAGCACGAACTTTTGTAATTACTTCATCTGCTGTAGCTTTTGCCTTAAGATTTTTTTCAACCATTTGAGCTTGTTCTTCTTCTGTCAAAGGTTCTTGCTCTTCTTCACCTGCTTCTTTAAATTCTAACAAAGGAGTTTCACCAATAGCAGCAATTGCTGCTTTAACATCATGAACACCTGGAAGTTCAACAATAATTCTATGTGCATCACCAACTAAGTTTGTTTGAACCAAAGGCTCGCCAACACCAAAAGCATTTACACGTCGTTCAATTACATCACGCACACCTTCAACAGCATCTTCAACATTTCCATAATCCAAAGCAGGTCTTGTATCTACTTCATAAACCAAATGCGCCCCACCAACCAAATCTAATCCCAATCTAAATGCATCAAAATCAACATGACCAACACTAAATCCAGCTTTATCATGAATCCAATCTGATGATGTGTTGTAAATTGTAGGAAAATTAAAAACCACTAATGCAATTAAAATTATTGCTGTGGTCCACATTTTAAAACCAAGATATTTATGACCTTCTTCTTTTTGTCTAATTTTTAACATATATTTGTTGAACGCTGATATTCTATCTTAAAAAATCATTCTGCGCAACATTTTTTATATTTTTTTCCAGAACCACAAGAGCACGGATCATTTCTACCTATTTTATCACCTTGATCATTTCGTGCTTTAGTTTGAACTGGAGAAAGTGTTGTAGCTGCCAAAGATGTGTCTGCTCGCTTGCCCCCAACTGCGCCAGCGCCTGCCCGAATTGCGCTACTTGTTTTTGCAGCTCCTTTTGTTTGAATTCCTTGGCGAGCCAACAAACCAGAATAAGCTTGAACAGCACCTTGTGCATTGAACAATCCATACACTGAATCTTTTCGTACCAAACCTTGCATTTGCTCATACAACATGTGGCCTTCACGGCGATACTCAACCAATGGATCTCTTTGACCATAACCTCTTAAACCAATTCCTGTTCTTAAATATCCCATTGCCTCTAAATGTTCAACCCACAAAGAATCAATACTTCTTAATAAAATATTTTTCTCAACATCTTTTAACAAATCTGGATTATCTATTTTTGTTGAAACTTCTTTATATTGATTTGTTGCGTATTCAGTTAATAGGGTTTGTGCTTGAGATTGTTTTTTTGTTGGAGGGATTTTTGCGTTTGCAAAAATCCCAGAAAAATCCCCTGTCAATTTTGAATCAACAGAAATCATTTTTCCCAATTCTTTCAAAACATCATCTTTTTTCCAATTTTTTTCATCCACACCTTGGAGATTCCAATTCACTAAAGTTTCAACTTCTTCTTTTATATAATCTTCTACAATTCCTGATAATTGTTCTTGTACATCACTTTTGTCCAAAATTTCTCTACGTTTTGTATAAACAGCTTCTCTATGTCTATTTAAAACATCATCATAATCTAGTAAATGTTTTCTAGTGTCAAAGTTATTTGATTCCACTTTTTTCTGAGCATTTTCTAATGATTTTGAAATAAACTTATGTTGAATTGGTGCTTCATCCGGCATTCTCAATTTTTGCATCATTGATTTCAAACGATCTCCTCCAAAAATTCTCATTAAATCATCTTCTGTTGAAACATAAATTTGAGTTTCTCCTGGGTCTCCTTGACGACCAGAACGACCACGCAACTGATTATCTATGCGTCGTGACTCATGTCTTTCAGTTCCAATTACATAAAGTCCACCAAGTTGTTTAACTTTTTCCTGTTGTTCTTCTGATTTTGGATTTCCACCTAAAACAATATCTACACCACGACCAGCCATATTTGTTGCCAAAGTTACTGAACCTGTACGACCAGCTTGCGCAATGATTTCTGCTTCACGCTGATGGTTTTTTGCATTTAAAATTTCATGCTTAATTCCTTCGCGCTCTAACATTAGAGTTAGCTCTTCATTTTTTTCAATTGAAATTGTACCAATCAAAACTGGCTGACCTTTTGCTTGTCGCTCTTTAACATCCTGAATAACTGCATTTAATTTTGCTTCTTCTGTTTTAAAAATCAAATCATCATGGTCTTTTCTTTGATCTGGTCTGTTGGTTGGAATTGTTACAACCTCTAAACCATAAATTTTGAAAAACTCTTCAGATTCTGTTGCTGCAGTTCCTGTCATTCCAGAAAGTTTTGGATAAAGTCTGAAAAGATTTTGGAAAGTTACAGTACCTAATGTCTGACTTTCTTTTTGAATTTCCACACCTTCTTTTGCTTCAATTGCTTGATGCAAACCATCTGAATAACGACGTCCTGGCATTAAACGCCCTGTAAACTGATCAACTATAACTACCTCATTATCCTGTACAACATAATCTTTGTCTTTTGTAAAAATCACATTAGCTTTTAAAGCTTGCTCAACATGGTGAACTGTTTTTATTCCACCTTCAACATAAATATTTCCCATGCCCAGAATTTTTTCTACTTTTGCAATTCCCTGATCAGTCAAAGTTGCTGCGCGTAATTTTTCCTCAACTTCATAATCTTTATCCTTACCTTTTTCTAATTGACCAACTAATTTTGCAAATTTTACATATTCATCTGCTGCTTCTTGCGCTGGCGCTGAAATAATCAAAGGAGTTCGCGCCTCATCAATTAAAATAGAGTCAATTTCATCTATAATCGCATGATTATAATCTCTTTGAACCATTTGATCTTTGCGATGTACCATATTGTCTCGCAAATAATCAAAACCAAATTCATTGTTTGTTCCATAAGTAATATCACAAGCATATGCTTCCCGACGTTCTGCAGGTCTTACATAATCTTCTTGAATTTCAAAACTTCCCGTAGTATCACGCTCTTGATCTGTTTCAGAGCCTTGCGTGCCATCTTCTGAAGCCTGAAAAGTTTTGTCATAAATAAAAGTAAGCTGTTGGTTTTGAATAATACCAATAGACATTCCAAGAAACTCATAAATTTGCCCCATCCAAACTGCATCACGTTTTGCCAAATAATCATTCACAGTTACAACATGAACACCCTTACCAGCAATTGCATTTAAATAAACCGGGCAAGTTGAAGTTAGGGTTTTACCTTCACCAGTTCTCATCTCAGAAATTCCACTACGATGCAAAACAATTCCACCCATGATCTGCACATCATAATGTCTTTGCCCTAAAACTCGTTTTGCTGTTTCACGAACAGTTGCAAAAGCTTCTGCAAAAATTTGATCCAAAGTTTCGCCTTTTTCAAGACGATCGCGGAATTCTTGGGTTTTTGCTTTTAATTGTTGATCTGTCAGTTTTTCAAATTCTGGCTCCAAAGCATTAACTTTTTCAACTTCTCGTCGCAATTCTTTTAATTTCTTTTTGTTTTCATCACCAAATATTTTTTTCAGGAAATTCATAAGTTTTTGTGAATATTGTAAAACTTTTCTAAAACAAGTGTATTTTAACAGATTTCTAGAAAAATGCAAGTTTTTTATGAAAATTTTTTGGCTAAATTTAGGGAAATTTTAAAAATATAAGCCTTTAGGCCTTGACAAAATCTTCCAAATGTGCTATAGTACTATTTAAAGAGTTGAAAAAACTCTAACAACGAACTTGCAAGTCTTGCGGCTACGGACGATCCCATGTCAAACCGCAGACCCCCAGCTGGTGTTTCATCAGCTGGGGTGTTTTTTTATTCCCTTGCTATATATTCCTTCTGCGCGCGAATCACTTCCCTATCAACCCGATCGCGCTTGCCTTTAATTTTTTCAAACTCAACTTTTAAATGATCCTTAACTTTATCAATTGCTTTATACAAATCTTCTGCATCTTTCACAACTCTTAACGATTGCCCTGGCGCACTAATATTTACTTCTGCAAAAAAAATCTTTCCCTTTTGATGATGATGCGTGCGCATTCCAATTTCAATTTCCGCCTTAATAATTCCTTCGTAAAATTTTTCCAAAGACTGAACTTTATCAATTGTATACTGCTTTAAAGCTGGTGTTAAATCCACGCCTGTTGCTTGAACTGTAATTATCATATAATTTTTATTTCTTCAATTAAATCCACCTCATATTCACTATAAACCTTTTGTTTGATAGTTTCAATTAAAGTCAAAATGTCTTCAGCTTTTGCACCTTTTTCTGTCAAAATAAAATTCGCGTGCACATCAGAAACTTTTGCTTTACCCTGCTTTTCCCCCTTTAATCCAACTTTTTCAATTAGCCAACCTGCTGGAATTCTTTTTTTCTCAAAAAATTCCTGTGGAATATTTTTATCCTTCAACTTTTCAATCATCTCAATCGTCAAATCCAGATTTTTAAAAACACAACCTGATGACGCAAAACCTTTTGGCTGGGTTTTTATTCTGTGCTCCAAAGTTTTCTTAACTTTTTCAGCACAAGTTTGAGCATCAGTTTTTTCTAAATTCAAAGTTATCGCTAAAATAATTCCACCACTTTTCTTAAAAAAACTTGTCCTATAATTAAACCCACATTCTTGATTTGAAAGCCGGGTGATTTCACCATCAACCAAAGCCTCAACAGATTCAACAACATCTTTCATCTCACCACCAATACAACCAGCGTTTCCCCTAACTGCACCACCAATGGTTCCGGGAATACTTGCACCCCACTCAAAATTTGTTAAACATTTCTCAATTGCTTTTTGCGCAACCACTGCTGTTTTTGCACCAGCTTCAGCATAAACATGATCGCCATCAATTTTAATTGTTTCAAAACCAAGTTGAATTACCACACCTTCAAAACCTCCATCACCAACCAACAAATTACTTCCTCCACCTAAAATTAAATGATTTAAACTCTGTTCATTTACAATTTGCAAAACCAATTGCAACTCCTCAATCGTAACTACCTTAACAAAATATTTTGCAGGTCCACCAATTTTAAAAGTTGTATGCTTTGAAAGTGCAACACCTTGTTTTGCTGTATTTGCAACTTCTTTTAATTGTTTGTAAATTTGATCGCTCATAATTTTTACCTACAAATTACGCGCAACTGTATCTATATCTCCTGCACCCATAATAATTATTATGTCTTGATTTTGTGCGCTTGCTGTAATTTTTTCTTGTGTTTGGTTTAAGTCACCTGAATATTCAATGTCTAGTTTTGGGTTTTTTTCCTTAATCGCGGAAACTAATTTCTTTGAAGAAATATCTTGAAAATCTTTTTCCTCACGACCAGCTACATCATAAATATCTGACATAAAAACTTTATCTGCCTTATCAAAAGCACTAACAAAGTCATCAAACAATTCTTTTGTGCGCGCATGCTGATGTGGTTGATAAACTACGATAATTTTTTGATCGGGATACCATTCGCGCGCAGCATCAATTGTTGCTTTTACAGCTGTTGGATGATGCGCATAATCTGAAATAATTTTTGCACCATTATATTCCCCCACAATTTCAAACCTTCGCCACAAGCCAGAATAATTTTCAAAAGTTTTTGCAATACTTGCAACCGGAACTTGCATTTCAACTGCCACAGCAACTGCGGCCAACGCATTACTAATATTAAATTTTCCCGGAACATGCAAACTCATTTGCTGATCGCCAAAACCTTCCTTACCTTTATATGTAACTGTAAAATAAGATGAACCATTTCGCATCACAATATTGTTTGCACTTATATCTGCCTGCTCTTGCAAACCATACAAAACTGTTTTTGTGTTTGAATTTAATTTTGCGCGAACCAATTTGTCGTCATAATTTTTTATAAAAATTCCATTGGTCGGCAATTTATTCACAAACTCTTGCATTGCTTTTGCAACTGCGTTTTCATTTTCATAAAAATCTGGATGATCAAACTCAATATTAGTCACAATAGCAATGTCTGGATTTATTTTTGTCATGTTTGCTTGATACTCACACGCCTCAACAACCAAAATATTTGACATTCCCATTTCCAAATTTCCATAAGTAAACGCACCTGCTTTTGAACCCACAATTACAGTTGGCTCAAAACCTGCATTTTTTAAAACCATTCCCACAAGCGCAGTTGTTGTAGATTTTCCATGAGTTCCTGTAACAGCGATTGTGTATTTTTTTTCTGAAAGCTGGGCAAGAAATTGTGGAAAACTTAACATGGGAATTTTTTTGTCTCGAGCTTTTACTAATTCAGGATCATCTTCTGGAACAGCCGTTGAATAAATTACCAAGTTGGTTTTTTCTGGAAAATTATTTACATCAGACCCAATAAAAACAGTAATACCCATTTCACGCAACTCATCTGTGATCTCTGAATCAAACTTATCTGAACCAGAAACATCTTTTTCATTTAAATAAAAATACTTGGCAACAGCTGAAACTCCAATACCGCCAATTCCTATAAAATAGACTTTTTCTATTGTTTCCAAATTAATGTTTTTTGACATATTTGTTTGGGTTTACTTTACCAAGTTTTGCCAAACTTTACAAAAAACTTTACTTCAGGACTACTTTGTTATATAGTTAGTTTTGCCAACCTCCGTGTGAACTCTCGGAGGACACCTAGCTAAACTGAGTTCTGATTGACAGCATACAGGCTTTGCAGGCATAACGCTTGCGAGGCCTGTGTTTTTTTATTTGATGATTTGAGACTTGACTTTTTTCAGTGGATTTGGTAGGGTTGGTTATCAGCCAATGGTGGTTGATGAGGAGGAAGAGATGTTAAGAGGGGTGGTTATACTTACACTGCTTGGCCTTGGGATGGGGGGTCTAGTAGCTGTTACAGTAACTTATCACGACAAAAGAGCAAATCAGGCACACGAGCTGGCAATGGCAGAAGTCCAGCAAGGCACTACTGGTCTGTGTAAACCAGAATCTGGTACAACAGCAAGGTATGTGACAGACTTTGGAACTATGTCAAAAGACAAGCTAAGTGCAGTTCCAAGAACCTTTTACATGAAAATCATCTTCTGGGTACGAGATGCAGAGTGCAATTTCCATACGCTTGATGTCGTTAATTACAAAGATGACTCAATACCCCTTCGACCTGGAGATCAGTTTAAGCTAGGGTGGCGAAAAAACCTTTCTCATAAAATTGACCCTCCAAAGGGTATTGAAAAATGTCCTACTTCAAACCATGTTCTATACATCAAACGTAGAGCTGTGACCGGAGGGCCAATAATAGAGGAAGTGCCAGTTTTCACCTCCATTCAAAGTGACTGTTCAATCAAGATAAACTGGGTTGGTATTGGTTTTCCAAAAGACTGAACCCCAACCCCCACGAGAGCCCAGCTTAACAGCCGGGCTTTTCAATTTCACAAAATAAATGGTATTTTAAATGGGGAAAACCACATATAAAAAATATGAATAATTTAGAAAATCAAGATCCACAAATTGCAGATTTAATTAAAAAAGAAACATCTCGCCAAGCAGATGACCTTGAAATGATTCCAAGTGAAAACCATACATCACCTGCTGTTTTGGATGCTTTAGGCTCTCGCTTAACAGACAAATATTCTGAAGGTTATCCTGGAGTGAGATACTATGGTGGATGTGAAGTTGTAGATGAAGTTGAAAACTTGGCTCGTGATCGCGCTAAAAAATTATTTGGAGTTAGTCATGCAAATGTTCAATCTTATTCTGGCTCTCCAGCTAACATGGCTGTGTATTTTGCCTTGGCTGATCCTGGAGACACTATAATGGGAATGAAATTGTTTTTTGGTGGACACATGACACATGGTTTAAAAGTAAATTTTTCTGGAACACTTTATAATTCTGTTCAATATGGTACAGATGAAAATGGTTTTTTGGATTATGATGCAATGGCTGAATTAGTACGCAAACATCGGCCGAAAATAATTTTTACTGGAGCAACTGCCTATCCAAGAGTTTTTGATTGGGAACGTTTGCGAAAAATTGCTGATGAGTGTGGTGCGTTTTTAATTGCGGATATTTCTCATATTGCTGGGCTTGTAGTTGGCGGAGCTCATCCTTCTCCAGCTGGAATTGCAGATGTTATTACAACAACAACTCACAAAACTTTGCGTGGACCTCGCGGTGCTTTAATTATGTGTAATGGAAATCCTTCAACTCCTTTGAAAAAAATTGAGCGCTCAAAAGAAAATTTACCAACACTAATCGATCGTGCAATAATTCCTGGTTTGCAAGGTGGTCCACATAATCACCAGACTGCTGCAATTGCCGTTGCTTTAAAAGAAGCTGGTCAGCCAGAATTTAAAACTTATGCGCAACAGATTGTAAAAAATGCAAAAGCTTTGGCAGAAGTTTTATTGGAAAATGATTTTAAACTTGTGACCGGAGGAACAGACAATCATTTACTGCTTACGGATTTAACAAATAAAAATATTAGTGGAGCTGAAGCTGAAAAAGCTTTGGGACTTGCTGGAATTACTGTAAACAAAAATACAGTTCCTTTTGAAAAACGTTCGCCGTTTGATCCTTCTGGAATTCGTCTTGGAACTCCAGCATTAACAACTCGCGGAATGCAGGAGGTGGAAATGAAGGAAATTGGAAAATGGATAACTAAAGTTGTACACAATCACGATGATTCTGGAATTTTGGAAGAAGTTCATGGTCAGGTTAAAAAAATGTGTGCAGACTTCCCTATTTATGGTTAAAAAAATCAATGGAAAAAAATTGTCTGAAAAAGTTTTTTTAAGACTAAAAAAAGAAATTTCTGAACTAGATGTAAAACCAGGACTAGCAGCTGTTTTAATTGGAGACAATGCAGAGTCTGAACTTTATGTGCGCTTAAAAGAAAAACAATGCGATGAGTTGGGAATTTATTTTGAAAAACATTTGTTTGAAAAAAATGTTGACGAAAAAACCGTGATTGATTTGATTGAAAAATTAAATGCAGATAAAAAAATTCATGCGATTTTAGTGCAACTGCCTTTGCCGAAAAATTTTGATACACAAAAAATAATTGGAACTGTTGATTCGAAAAAAGATGTAGATGGTTTTCATCCAAAAAATATTGAAAATTTTATGGCTGGAGAGGGGTCTTACATACGACCTGTTTTAATTAAAGCAGTCATGGGATTAATTGATGCTACTGGAGAAAGTTTGCGGGAAAAACGCGTAGTGATTTTGGGAAAAAGTGATGTCTTTATGCGACCTTTGGGAAGTGCATTGTTGCGAAGACATGCGCAAGTTTTGTGGCAAACTATTGATGGAGAAGATTGGGAAAGGCGCTGTGAAAGTGCAGATGTTTTGATCACTGCTTTGGGTAAGCCACATTTTATTAAAAAAATTAAACCTGGTGCAATTTTGATTGATGTTGGAATTACTAAGGATGTGGAGCGTGTACGTGGAGACATTGCGTTGAGTGCTGTGGAGATGGCTGGATGGGCTACTCCTGTTCCTGGTGGTGTTGGGCCGATGACGATTGCGATGCTTATGGAGAATGTTGTTGAGATGGCGAAAGCGCAAAGTGGTTTAAGTTAAGTGGGTTAAATTATGTAGGCAAAATTATGAATAATAGTGGACCAAGTGGGCTAAAAAAATTTAATATTACAATTGACGAAATTCCAGATTTTGCAAAAAAAATTGTTGGTGA
Organism: uncultured Gammaproteobacteria bacterium; assembly: GCA_964627525.1. Lineage (GTDB taxonomy): Bacteria > Patescibacteriota > Patescibacteriia > Magasanikbacterales > JBBTQS01 > CAZKMQ01. The sequence continues at coordinate 60,479 of CAZVIA010000002.1, forward strand.
GATTGGTGGTGGTGATGTTATTTTTTTGTATGGTGAATTAGGTGCTGGCAAAACTACTTTAGCTAAAGCAATTGGTTTGGAATTAGGTGTTGAAAAAACTATTACTTCTCCGACTTTTGGGCTGATGAATTTATATAAAGTTGATGGGCATAAAAATATTGCAGAGTTATGCCATATTGATACTTATAGAATTAAAGATGCTCGAGAATTTGATGAGATTGGTGTGCAAGAATATGTTGGCAGGGCTGATGTTTTGACTTTGGTTGAGTGGCCGGAAATTTTGGAGGAATATTTTGGTGAAGGTGTTGGCAAAAGGCAAACAAAAGGGGTTTTGAAAAATGTTGTAAGGGTGTATATTGGGAGTAGTTCTTAAAGAATACATGATCAAATTCAACTCCCAAAAACACAAAAAACTTTTAAAAGATAAACCATTTTCATTTATATCAACTTTGGTTTATTTGGATTTTTGTGCTTATATTTTGGAGAGAAATGAAGAAGATTTGATTGTGACACAAGACAAAGTAGATAAAAAAGATTTTCCGTATTTGTTTTTGCCAAAAAATAAAAAAAACTGGAAAAACATGACAGCCTCAATGGTTTGTGCAGAGGATTTGGAAAAAATTAAAAAATCTGATGTAAAAATTATCAAAACAAACCCAACTGTAACTGAATTTTTTTATTTAACAAAAGATTTTCTTAATCCCACAAAAAAATACAAACAAAAAATTGGGCAGTTTGAAAAAAATTATAAGTTTAAAATCCGCAAAAAATACAATAAGAAAAAGTTGCTGAAATTTTATGATTTTTGGGAAAAACAAAAATCTGGCGATAAAAATAAAGATGAAAATGTTTTTAGAAAAGAAAGTGACGAGTTTTTTAATTTTTGTTTAAAAAATCTCAAAAAATATAATATTGAACAAATTTATGTTGAGGTTGAAGGAAAATTAGTAGGATTTGTGTGGGGAGTAAAACATTCTAAAAACAATTGGGTAAGTTTGCATATAAAATCAGATTATAAATATCGCGGGTTAAGTAGTTTTTTAAATTTTGAAATCTCCAAAAAATTTACTAATACAAAATTAGTTTCTTTGGGTACTGGTTGCCAAGATGCAGGCTTAACTCAAAACAAAAAAGAATTAGGACCAGCTGAAGAAAAAAAATATTTTTACGTTTTAACTAGATAATCAAAAACTCCACAAGGTGTTAACCAAGTGGAGCCTTTTAAGTGTGTCGCATGAAATTGACTCACTTTGTTTTCTGTTTGGGATAATAACCCACACTATCCATTGCAGTGATAACACTGAAGGGTACGATCTCTTTCAAGTCTTGGAAAAGCATTCCTTCTGGAGGAAACCAGCAAATCCAATCATTATCTTGACACCTAAATCCAGCAATACTCATATGTCTTATGAAATCTTCGCAAGCAGGAACATGACCGATAAAAGTACCTAATTTAACTCTGACAGTACCAATTGGGTCATCTTCTTGGAACAAGCTAGACGGAGCTTTCCCACGATTTTTGTCCGTCATGTTCTCCTCCTTTTCTTCTCCCTAATGAGAAGATATCTTTATACCAAAAACAGCACTTTGTGTCAAGTGCTGCTTGCTTTTAAAACAATTTACAAAATCGGACTCCAAATACTCCAAATTTTCTGTAAAACTTTATCTAAAAAAGAATGTCCTTTCCAAAAATCAGGTGTAAATACTGTTGATTGTTTTTTCCATTTATTTAAAATCCTACGCAAATCCCCTATCATCTCACGATTTGTAAAAACAATATTTGCTTCATGATTATAAAACAAACTTCGCGAATCCATATTACTACTTCCAACCATTCCTAATTTGTGATCAACAACCAATGCTTTTGCATGAATCATTTCTTTTAATAAATAAAACTTCACACCCAAAGCATGTAACTCTGGAAACATTGAATGCATTGCATGATTAACTGGACCATGATTTCCTTTCATTGGCACAACCACTTCAATCCTGACTCCCCTTTTAATTGCTTTTTGAAAAGCTAATTTTAATTTTTTATCTGGCAAAAAATAAGGTGTGGTAATTAAAATTGCTTTACGCGCTTTTCTCAAAGATGTAATGTATAATTTTCTAATCTTTGATCGTGTTTTAAATTTTTTATAAGGATGCGCAAAAATAAATGCAAACTGTTTGAATTTTTTCTTGAAATTTTTAATTGGGTGACGTAGGAGATTTTTTACATGACGATGATCACCACCACCCTTAACCCAACTTGTTCCAAAAGATCTTATCATTGGCGCAACCACATCTTTGTTTTGAATTTTTAAATGCAAATCATAATAATCTCGACTTTCTTTATAAACATTTACACCACCAATAAAACCAATCTTATTATCAATAACTAAAATCTTGCGATGATTACGATGAAATAACCGACGAAAACTTTTCACAATGCGTTTTAAAGCTAAAGATTGAAAAGACAAAACTTTTGCACCTGCTTTTTTCAAACGCTTTATTGTTGAGTATGAAAACCACCAACTACCAAAACCATCAAAAATAATTTTTACATCCAAACCAGCTTGAGCTTTTTCAACTAAAATATTTACAAACTCATGACCAGCTTCATCATCAATCAAAATATAAGACTCCAAAAAAATAGAATGCTCTGCTCTGCGCAAAGCCCTTTTCATTGACGACCACGCTTCTTCAGTTGTTTTATAAAACTCCCATTTCATAATTATTTTTTCTGACAAATTTATTTTAGAAAAACTATTTTACAAAAACTTGCTTAAGTTTTGCTGTGCCAAATAAAACCCCAAACAAAACCGCTCCAACCAATACAATAACAGCTCCTGAAGGTAAATCAAGATAATATGAAACTACTAATCCACCTAACACAATTAACTCAGCATAAATTACACTTTGAACTAACATGCTTTTAAGTGAAGTTGCCAGCTGACGACCTGCTGCTACTGGAACAATTAGCAACGCACTTATTAAAACAATTCCCAAAAGTTTTACTCCAATGACAACTGTGATTGCAAGAAAAACATATAACAACAATTCTGCAGCTAAAACTGGAATTCCAGAAAGCCACGCCATCTCCCTATTGATCACTAACAACAAAATACTTCTGTACAAAAGCAAAAGCAAAATTGTTGTGATTACTGAAAATGGAATTATCAACCACAAGTCTGCATAACTTATTGTTAAAATATTTCCAAACAAATAACTCATTAAGTCTGGCTGATATCCTTTGCTAAATGTTAATAAAATTACACCAATCGCCATTCCAACTGTAAACATAAATCCTAAAATTGTGTCGCTGCGAAGTTTTGTGTATTTATCAAACAAAGCCATTCCAATTGCAAAAATTACTGCAACTAACATTGCACCCCACAAAGGATTTATTCCTACAAGCAAACCAATTGCAATTCCAGCCAAAGAAGCATGTGCAACTCCATCACCAAAAAATGCCATTCCTTTTGCGTTCACAAAAATTCCCAACAAAGCCAAAGGTAAAGCTGTTGCTGCTCCAGCCAACAAAGCTCTTTGCATAAATTCTAATGTAATAAACTCTGGCATAATTATTTATGATCGTGCGCATGATGTTGCACAATATGACCTTGGTATAATTTTTTTAATTTATTTGATTTTAAAACTTCCAACGGACTACCCGAACAAACCAATTCTTTATTTACACACAAAACATGATCTGCATAATGTGTAACAACTTCCATTTCATGAGACACAATTATAATTGTTACATCATACCTTTTGCGAATATAATCCAAGTGTTCATAAATTGATTTTGAACCAACCATATCTATACTACTCACTGGCTCATCTAAAACCAACAAAAGTGGTTTTCCAATTAATGCACGTGCAATTAAAATTCTTTGCAACTGCCCACCAGAAAGTGAAGCAAGTTTTTTGCGTTCAGTTCCAGACATTCCAACTTCTTTTAATGCAACTTTTATTGACCGCCCTTTTTTGTCTATATGTGTTAATGATAAAAACTCTTCAACAGTAATTGGAAAAGCCCCATCCACATAAAATCTTTGTGGCACATAACCAATTCTCTCACGAATTTGTTTTGGCTTCCGACCAAACAATCTTATTGAACCATTGTCTAATTGTATTAGCCCCATGAGCGACCGCACAAGCGTTGTTTTTCCAGAACCATTAGGTCCAATCAACATTGTGATGCTATTTCGCAAAAGCTTAAACGAGATATTTTCAAGTATCTCTTGTGATTCAAGCCGCACAGCAAGATCATCCACTTGGATTACAATCTCATCTGTTGGGGTTTGTTTTAATTTTTTTGATTTATTACTCATGACTTATATCTATTGTGCCATGATTTGCCTTATCTTTTCAAGTTGCACAAAATTAAATTTCATCATGTCAATGTATGAGTCGCGATTTTCTGCCCCGCCAATAGGATCAAGTTCAATAATTTCTAATCCAAAATCTTCTGCAATTGGTTTTAAACTATCCAAACCAATTTGAGGTTCAACAGCAATTATTTTTACATTATGCTCTTTAATTGTGTCACTTAAGTTTTTTAAATATTTTGGAGTTGGCTCTTCACCAGCAAATGGTTCAAAAGTTCCAACAATATCCAAATCATTTTCTTCAGCAAAATAAAACCATGCATCATGCATTGTGACTATTGAAATTTTTTTGTCTGAAACTTTTGTAGGAATTATTAAATTTAGTTCATCTGTATATTTCAAAAGATTTTCTTCAAAATACTCTCTATTCTTAGGATATAGTTTTGATAGTTCATTGTAAATATTTGACGCAACTGCTTTTGCATTATGTATTGAAAGCCAATAGTGCGGATCTGAATTTTCACTTGGGATAATAGTAAAGTCTTGTGGTGTATCATAATCTACATGATCATGGTCATGTGAATGTTGATCTGCACCCAACTCACGCAAATTTAACCCACCAAAAACAAAAATAGTTTCTGAAGTACTAATATTTTCTGACAACTTTGTAACCCAATCATCCAAACCAAACCCTACAGCAAAAATCATTTTAATCTTTTGGAGACGCTTTACATCTTTTGGTGAAAAATTAAATGTGTGTGGACTTGCTCCTGCTGGCAAAATTAATTCCACATCAATTTTATCCCCTGCAATGTTTTTTGCAATATCATAAATTGGAAAAATTGTTACAGCTATTTGTGGTTTGTTGCTTTCATTTGAAGGATTATTTTGTGATATGTTTTTGTAAACAAACCACAAACCCACAACACCAATTATTAAAATCAATACCACGAAAACCAAAAGTGTTTTTTTCATATGTTTTTAAAAAATTTTTATTAAAAACTTCTGTGTGAACTTGTACCGCCAAGGGGAATCGAACCCCTGTTCCCAGGATGAGAACCTGATGTCCTAACCACTAGACGATGGCGGCATATGCAATAATAATGCCTTTTTTTCTAAGAAAAGTCAATTGCTGTTATAATTAAAGTATTGATTATTTAGGGCAAAATTTGCTTGCCAAATTTTGCCCATACAAAACTCTAAATATGATTATCTTACAAACTATTATTTTATTTTTGCCAGCTGGATTTGCAAACATGACTCCCCCTTTGTTGAAAAAAATTAATTTTTTGGCTGAGCCTATTGATTTTGGGAAAAAATTTCGTGGAAAAAGAATTTTTGGTGACCACAAAACTTGGCGCGGTTTAATTTTTGGAATTATAGTTGCGATTGCAATTTGTTGGGCACAAAGATTATTGTATCCACATTTTGCTGAATATTCTTTGTTAGATTATCAAAATATAAATGTTAATGTACTTGGTTTTGTGTTGGGATTTGGTGCTTTAGGTGGAGATATTGTGAAAAGTTTTTTTAAAAGACAAATTGGAGTTGCTCCTGGGAAAACTTGGATAATTTTTGATCAAATTGATTGGATTGTTGGTGCAAGTTTTTTAATGTGGGTGTTTTTTGAATTTTCTCCAGATATATTTTCTGGATGGGTGTATGTTGTTGCTATTATTTTATTTGGATTGTTGCATCCTATTTTTAATTTAATTAGTTGGGTTTTAGGAATTCAGAAAAATAAATTCTAAAAAAAATTTAGGGCCTGCGCGTTAGCTAACAGGCCCAAGGTTACTTTCTGACAAAATGAACGTTAGGTAAGATTCGACGTTGGTGCCGTTATTGTCTAGCTGACCCTTGTTCAGGCCATCAGCCCTTGTTGGACAAACCAAGCTAACCATACTTGGTTTTTCCCGAACACCACATGTACTACCTACCGTATGCACGAGGCCTACTTCTATGAGCGGTTTCCTCTTGTTGTGCAATCCAGATTGTTCGTATACTACAAAACCCTGACTTTTTTGTCAAGTCAGGGTTTTTGATTGATTTTGAAACTGAAAATTCTTAGACTACTGGCTGTTGTGGAGTTGTAGGTGCTGGAGGAGTTGCTGAAGCTGAACCACTTTTTGCAAAAGCAATATAACCCATACTAATAAAGTTTACACCTGGAATAAGTGAAAATAATCCATGCCACCACCTGTTCATTCCTCTGTTGTGTGCCATATTAGACCACAACCTCACATAGATCACAAGATTAACTAACGGTATAAAGGTTAATAAAAACCACCAAATAGATTTTTTTGCAGCCTGTATCATTATTATAACTTGAGCTACTGGAACCCAAGCTAACCACGAATTACTAACTCCTGATTTTTTGCCTATTATTTGAATACAGTAGGCCATATAGGCATACATTATCAAAAAGACAATTAACATCATTGGCGACGTTTCTTCCATAAATTATTTATTATTAGAAACCGTATAGTCTATTACTTCGGATTTCTTTGAATTATTTTTACTTAATGAATTTAATTTTTTTTCTTTTTTAGCTTTAACTAATAAGACTAATCCTATTGGAATACATACTATAGACAGTACAGCAAAAACAACCGGCAACAACCTGAACAAATCCCATAAAAAAATTTCTATGTATGTTATTGTTGTTGAAAAAGACTTCAAAAACCAAAAAAACAAAAATGGTGGCAATGAAACAAAAAACAGCGCTGGCGGTATAATTAACAATAACAGTCCTGTTGATTTCTTTTTCTCTGTTGTCATAAACAAAAAATTTTATTTTTTTAATCTCCTAACCCTAACAAAAAACACTGCACTCATCACCGCAAAAACCAAAGCAACAAAACTAACAACTACTTCAACATAATTTATACCACTAAATGCATATAAAACAAAGAACAGGTGTGGAAGATAAGCAAATGCATTATACCAAAAACCTGCAATTGGTTTGATAAGCCAATTTGTTTTTTTGCCATAACTTCTGTGCAAAGTTATAAACAAACGCGCACTTACTAAAACAAAACCATAAATCACACCGACTCCTGCGCTCACAAAACCTGCCATTGCCAAACCAGCCACAAAAATCATGTAACTTGTGGTATCCACCACAACATCTGTAAATTTTCCGCGATCAGAACTTTTTTTCAAATAACGCGCCAAACTTCCGTCCAACCAATCCATCATCAAGCTCAACACCATAAACAAAACAGCTAACTTAGAATTTATCTCAATATATAAAATCGCAATAACAATAAAAACTAAAACAAGATAACTTACCATGTTTGGTGTTATGTGTAGTTTAGCTAACAACCAACAAACTGGCCGAAAAATTTTAGTTCTCAGGTCCTGTAAAAAATAATAAATTTTGTCCACTGCCTCCTTATTCATATTTTTATGTTTTATTTATAGGCGAAATTTGCTGGGCAAATTTCGCCTATAAAAACCCAATTAAAATTAAGTATTTAACCACTTTCCATATTGCCGAGCCAATAATCGACCAGACTCCAAAGGATGTGCCATCACTTCTTTAACAATTTTTTCCATTCGCATTGCTGCAGAACCTTTTACTAAAATCAAATCACCTTGTTTAATTTTTTCCTGAATAAACTTTCCAGCAACCATACTGTCTGCAAATTTTGCAATTCTATGTTCTTCAAAACCAGCTTCTTGTGCTGCTATTGCAATATGTTTTGCAGCTTCACCAACTGTCACCAAAAAATCCACACCAGCTTCAACCAAAGCATAACCCAACTTACGATGTTCATCTTCTGTCATTGGTCCCAACTCAAGCATATCTCCTAACACTAAATATTTTTCTGGTTTAATTCTTGAATCTGCACCTTCAGGCAATTTTATTTCAGACAAAACCTTTAGTGCAGCATTTGCAGCAACAGGAGATGAATTATAAGTATCATCAATTATGGTTGTATTTTTAATTCCAGAAACCACATGCATTCGTCCTGGTGCTGGAGTGTATTGTTTTAATCCTTCAGAAATCTCAATCATGTTCATTCCATAAAACAAACCAACTGCCACAGCAGACAACGCAGGATAAATATGTTGCCTTCCTAAAACATTTGGTAAAAACATCGGAATGTTTGAACCACCATATGCAATCCTAAAATTAATTCCATTTGGCTTAGAGTTTTCACTATAAGAAACTACTGCATCACTACCTTGAATCATTGCATCACCACCAAAACCAAATGTATACATTTGGCATTTAATTTTTGGCTCAACAGCCAACACTCTTTCATCATCTGAATTTAAAATTGCTGCACAATCCCCAGTCAAAGAAGTTAAAACCAGTTGCTTTTCTTTTGCTACACGTTCAACAGTTTTAAAATACTCAACATGAGTTGGTGCAATAGCTGTTAGCACCCCAACTTTTGGTGGACAAAATTCTAACAAATACTGAATATCTCCTGGCCGATCTGCACCCATTTCAACAATTAACATTTCCGGATAATTTTCATCTTTAGAAAAAATCAATCGCAAGCATTCATAAAAAACAGCGACCCATCCTGTGATAGATCGCCCCGGACTTTCCATTCCAACAATTGTCATTGGCACACCAATTTGATCATTATAACTACGAATTGCTTGGCGCACTCTGAACTTATGAGTTAGAGCTGAAAAAATTGCTTCTCGCGCAGAAGTTTTTCCAACAGAACCAGTGATAGCAATTACCTCTGGTTTATATTTCTTTAAAATCTTTTTACTGCAAAATCTTAACAGCCAATGTATTATTGATCTCATATTATTCTCTAGTTGGTGGTATCCCTAAATATTTTACCAAAAATTGCGCCATTTTACCAAAATATGGCGCTGCAGTAGATTCAGCCCAAGCTCTATTAGGTTTTTCAAACTTTGCAACAATCACAAACTGCGGATCTTCTGTTGGTCCATATCCAGCAAAAGTATGATTAGTATCTTCTAAATAACCACCCTTTCCTGGAATTTGAGCAGTTCCAGTTTTGCCACCAAAATAATATCCTGGAATTGATGCAACTCTTTTATAAGTTTCTTCAATAACAGAAGTTAAAATACCTGTAATCAAGTGCGCAGCATGAGAAGAAATCACTTCACGCAACTCTTCTGGCTCAAATTTTTCCACTTCCCCATTTGGATGGCGAATTTCCTCAATAATTCTTGGTTTCATTAAAATACCACCATTTGCCATTGCTCCATACGAAGCTACAATTTGCAAAGGAGTTACTGTTAAACCCTGACCAAACGAACCAGTAGCCACATAAATATCCCCTTCTTTTGACAAAGAACTTATGTTTCCTGCAACTTCAGTGTCTAAACCAATATCAGATTTTTCACCATAACCAAATTTTTCAACATATTTTCTAAAATCATCTTTTCCTAACTTATCCACAATAAAAAGCATTCCAGTGTTAATTGATTTTTGCAAAACACGAGACATATCAACTGTGCCATAAGTTTTACGCAAAGCATTATGAATTGTAAACTTACCTATTTTAACTGACCCTGGATCATCAAAAGTTAATTCTGGAGAAATCACACCCTTATCCAAAGCTCCAGCCATTGCAATTGTTTTAAAAACAGACCCAGGCTCATATGCCTTAAAAATTGCCGTATTATTAAAAACATCAATTGAGTCAACTTCATTATATTTATTTGGATCAAAATCTGGGTAATTACACATTGCCATTACTGCACCAGTTTTTGGATTTAAAATTATTGAAGTAGCTGATTGTGCCTCAACTTCATCTGCAATTTGCTTGAGCAATTCGCATGCTTTAAATTGAACAGTTCTATCTAAAGTTAAAATTATATCTGAACCATGTTTTGCTGCTTTATGTTCTTTGTTGGAAACTGGAATCCACGCACCAAAAGCATCACGTTTTCCTTCTATAAAACCCTGAATACCTGAAAGTATTTCCTGATAATACCCTTCAGCCCCATACATTCCCATTGGTTTTCCATCTGGAGTTTGTCCATAAAAACCTATCACGTGCGATGCAAAAGTTTTTTCAGGAAAATATCTGTATGGTTTTTTTACAAAATATAAACCAGTGATATTTTTTTGCTCAATAATTTCTTTTTGCTCTTCTGTAATTTTTTCAGCACCAGAAATCGGGATATAAGGATCATCGGGTTTTTGATCTCTTAAATGATATAAAATTTCTAAGCGGCGTTCTATCCCCCAATCAAATACTGGATCTAGATCAACTGCAATTTGATTGTGGTCTGGGTTGTCTCGATTATCTACAAACAATTGATAAACATTTCTGTTCATTGCCAAAGGGTAAAGATCATCTGGATTGTTTTTATCTTTAATATAAATTGTTCCTCTGCGCGGCAACAATTGCTTAAAAATGTCTTGAGTACCACTTGCAAGTGCTGTATAAAACTCATGTTGAACAACTTGCATAATAAAAAGCCGGGCAATCATTGCTACTGCAATAATTCCTGCAAAAAACCCAAGTAGCCGCAATCGCTTAATTGCTGGCTCTGTCAAAGGATCTTTTCTGTGTTGAGATCCTGCTTTTGGTTGATACATGAGTATATTATAGCACTAGTCTTGACTTGTGTGCGATTTATGTGTACAATTTCGTTAACTTTGACTTTGGGAGGGGGAAAATGGCTGGTGAAAGTAAACAGGATTGTCCTACTGTTGCGGAGTTTCTGCTACAAGAGGGGTATACAAATGCTGGAGGTCTACTTGGGCACATTGAACAAGGTGGACCAGTCAAACTTGAGACAATGCTGAACCGAGCGATTCAGTATGGTTGGCGAGCTGGTGCAGTTGCAACAGATCAGCGAGCTGTAAAAGCCTTGCGATTGTTGGAAGATGCACAGAAAGAGCGAGGTGCTTCGTTCAGTCCGAAAGAAAAGTTCAACCCATTCTGGAGTTCTGGTGACCATGGTTCCTAGACCTTTGGGTCTTGAGATACACACCCCAAACTTGAACAAGTTTGGGGTGAAATATTTTTATTAAAGTTTTTTATTGATTTTTTGTAGGAAAAAGCGTATAGTCGCAATAGTTAATTGAATCGCGCTGAATTTTGAATCGCGAAAAAATATGAAAATCAAACTACCAAAATTTGTTAAAGAGATCTTGAAAGAAATGAAAAGCTCGGGACATGAAGCTTATCTTGTTGGTGGTTGTGTTCGTGATTTGCTATTAGGTGTTGAACCATTTGATTGGGACATTGCAACTGATGCTTTGCCTGATGATATAATGAAAATTTTTGCAGAAAGTTTTTGTGAAAATGATTTTGGGACAGTGACTTTAAAACCAGATGCTGGTGTACCTGATGGACATAAAGTTGAAATCACTCCTTATAGAACTGAATTTGGATATTCAGATAAGCGTCATCCAGATAAGGTAACGTTTGGTGTGAGTTTGGAGGAAGATTTGTCACGTCGTGATTTTACTGTAAATGCAATTGCTTATAATGGCAGTGAGTTGATTGATCCTTTTGAAGGTCAGGCAGATATTAAGAAAAAAATCATTCGCACTGTTGGATTGGCTGAAGATCGTTTTAATGAAGATGCTTTACGTTTGATGCGTGCCGTACGTTTTGCTACAACTTTAGGATTTAAAATTGAGGATGCAACTTTGGCTGCAGTAAAAAAATTAGCAAAAAATATTGTTGGCATTTCTGTTGAACGAATACGCGATGAATTAAATAAAATTGTTAGTTCTGTAAAAAAACCTTCTGCAGGATTTGTACTGTTGCATGACACTGGTTTGTTAAAATTAATTTTGCCTGAATTTGATAAAGGTCATGGAGTTGCCCAGTGCAAGCATCACATTTACACGGTTTTTGATCATAATATTTATTCGCTGGATTATGCTGCAAAGTATAAATATTCTTTGGCTGTGCGATGGGCTGCTTTATTGCATGACATTGGAAAACCTAAGGTGAAAAAAGGACGCGGTGAATCTGCAACTTTTTATAATCATGATATTGTTGGCGCTAAAATGGCGCGTGATATTATGATTGGCTTAAAGTTTCCTAAAGATTTTGGGAAAAAAGTTGTGCTGTTAGTTCGTTATCACATGTTTTTTTATGATGTTGGAGTTGTAACTGAAGCATCAATCCGTCGTTTAGTGAAAAAAGTTGGCCAAGAAAATATTCAAGAATTGTTAAAAGTGCGAATTGCTGAACGCAAAGGATCTGGTGTTCCAAAAGATAGACCATATCGTTTGCGTCATTTGGAATTTATGATTGAAAAAGTTGCGCGCGATCCTATTTCTGTTAAAATGTTAAAGCTGGATGGTGATTACATGATTGAAAAAATGGGATTTAAACCTGGGCCACGTATGGGTTGGATTTTGAATGTGCTGTTAGAAGATGTTTTAGATGATCCTAAGAAAAATTTAAAAAAATATTTGGTTGGGCGTGTTAAAGCTTTGGATAAATTAAATGACAAAGAATTGATTGAACTTGCTGAAAAAGCTAAAGAAGTTGCTGGAGATGAAGAAGAAAAAAATGTTGGGAAGATTAAGGAAAAGTTTTTTGTAAAATAAGTATTAATAATCATAAATAAACTAATATTAAAAAAATATGTTTCATCGAGAATCTGAAGGTGACAAAGAAAAACATGTAAAATGGGAAGCTCCTATTACTGGTGTGGAAAAAACAGAGGTGACACCTATTACTGGTTTAGAAAAAACCGCCGTAACAACTCCTGACAGTAAAAAAAGAAACAGATTTGATGAGCCAGAAGAAAAACCAATAGATCAAAAAGCTGTTAAAGAAATGTTTGAGCAAACTCGTTTAGAAGTCACTATTGATTGTTTTAATAATGCTATTAAAATGGGAAATCCTTTTGTGGCTTTTGAAAATTTAGCTACCTTAAAAAGAGTTGGTTATGATAAAGAAAAACTAGGGGGAATGAAAGACCAAATGATTGACCACCTTGATACCTGGTTGCAACTAAGTGATGAAATGGTTGGAGAAAAACAACGTTTATCTGTAAATCAAATGAAATCTTTGGTTGAAAGAGATTTGTTTGAACCAGAACTAATGTTGCCAAAAACTCAAGATGAACCATATGGCGAAGCAAGTTTTGTTGAACCTGAAAGTGAAGAAAGTGATGCGCGCACAATGATTGAAAAACAATCACTTAGCGAAGCTTCTTTTACTCCTACAGAAGCATCTGCCCCTACAGAAGCATCATTTGAAACCCAAGAAACAACAACACTTGAAACAGTTAGAATTTTGAAAATGCAAGAAAACATCTCTGAAAATAAATGGGCTGCTGTATATAGTGATCTTAGCGAATTACACAGTGAAGATTCTGATTTATACATAGAACTAAAGAAAAAGGCTTTAGAACAAATGGATGCAAGACTTGCTGATACTGATCAAGACTTAGGAACTCAATACAAAGCTCGATTAGAACAATTAAAAAGTGACATTGACTCTGATTCTTATTGGTTGGCTAATAGAGCTGCATGATCAAAAAAATACTTAAAAAAATCTTTCCTCAAAGCTTGTTACTTTTTTATCATTCTCTACAAAGTAGTTTGGCGAGTTTTTGGTATAAAAACCCATCTTCTAAATTATTTGTAATCGGTGTGACTGGCACAAAAGGAAAATCAACTTCATGTAATTTTATTTGGTCTGTTTTGCAAGCTGGTGGTTTTAAAACTGCATTAACTGGAACAGCAAATTTTCGTTTAGGCTCTGAAGAAAAAATGAATCCATATCATTTATCAATGCCTGGACCTTGGGTTATACAAAAATTTTTGCGCAAAGCTGTCGATTCTGGATGTACCCACGCTATTATTGAAGCAACTTCAGAAGGAATGAAACAACATCGTGAAAAAGGAATTGATTTTAATGTTGCTGTTTTTACTGGTTTGACTCCAGAACATTTAGCTTCTCATGGCGGAAGTTTTGAAAAATATCGAGAAGCTAAACAACGTTTGTTTGTTGCTTTAAAAAAATCTCCAAAGTCTGGGAAAATTTCAATTTTAAACAAAGACAGTGACCAAGTTAGTTTTTTTGAAAATTACAAAGTTGATGAAAAAATTTATTTTGGTTTAAGCGGTGACGCCAAAGCAACTGATGTAATTGCAAGTGAAATTAGTCAGACATCTGATTTTGTGAAATTTAAAGTTGGATCAAAAACTGGATCAGATGATTTTGAAATAAATTTTCCCGGTGAATTTAATGTGATGAATACTTTGCCTGCAATTGCTATTGGTCAAAAACTTGGAATTAATATTGAAAAAATTAAATCTGGAATTAAATCTTTAAAAACCGTTGCTGGAAGAATGGAAAAAATTTCTACTGAACAAGATTTTACAGTTTTTGTGGATTATGCACATGAACCAAATTCAATGGGACACTTATTAAATACTTTAAAAACTGTTGTTGGTGTTGGCAAAAAAATTATTATTTTATTAGGTGCTGAAGGTGGTGGTCGTGACAAAACTAAAAGAGCGCTAATGGGAAAACAAGTTGCTGAACTTGCTGATTTTGTTGTGGTAAGTAATGTTGATCCTTATGAAGATGATCCAAAAAAAATAATTGAAGATATTGCTGTGGCTTGTGAAAAGTTTGGGAAAACTCGTGGAAAAAATTTATTTACAATTGAAGATCGTGGTGCTGGAATTGCAAAAGCTTTGTCTTTAGCCAGTCAAGGTGATATTGTTGCGATCACTGGAAAAGGCGCAGAACAATCTATTACTATTGATGGTGTTAAATCAGATTGGGATGATCGGATGGTTGTAAAAGAGGAATTAGGGAAAGTAAAATAAAAAAACCCTAGACAAACGTTTCCATAATAAAACGCAAAGTTATGTCCAAGATTTTTTTGTTAATCCAAACTTAGTATATTTTAATAATTTTGTCAAGCTAATTTCTACCACTTCTTACCCCCCTACTTTCCTCCGTCAAAATCTTCCCAATGCTTTTTCAAATATTCAGTTAAAAATCCTTTCACATCTTTTGCAATATCTTTTCTCTTTGCATAAGAATCAACAACTTTTGTGACAACTTTATCATACTGCGCTTTTGTAGGTTTTTTTAAACCTTTCATTTTCTCTTGAGCTTCATAAAGAAGAACATTTGCTTTTTTCTTTAATTCAGCTTTTTTCTTTTTTCCTTCAGGAGTTTCCAAATATTTTGTAGCTAAAACACCTGCGACCAAACCTAATAATAATCCCTTAGTAAATTTCTTTTTCATATTTTTTAATTATTTATATTGCAAGTACTGCACCTAAAGAAAATCCACCAGCACCTAACATAAACAACATCATGCAAACTGCAAAAACTAACAGCTCTTTTTCATAACCACCCTTAAAACCTTTTTTAGCTCCAGTCAAAGCAATTGCCACAACCATTATCATTGCAATCAAAAATGCCCAAATTGGCGTTAGTAATCCTACTAAAATCAACAAACCACCAAAAAATTCAACAACACCTACAAGAAACACAAACAATCTTGGAGCCGGCACTCTTAAACTTTTAAATTCTTTAACAGTGGTTTTAATAACTTTTTTATCAAAAAGTTTTGGATAACCATTAACCAAAAAAATCAAACCTATTACCACTCTTAGCAACAGAAGTGATGTGTGAAGCGCGAGTTCACTCATATAATTATAATAATAAATTAAAAACTAAATTAAATTTTTATAAATGTTGTTGTGGATTTCTGCAAAATTTTTCCACTGAAAAATTTCCTTAACACGCAAAGTTGCGTTACTAACTTTTTGCTGTTGCAATTGCTCATTACTTAAAGTTTGATCAATTACTTTTGCAAGTGCATTTATATCCCCAACTGGGAAAAGTATACCACAATTACCATAATCAAGCACATAAGAAATACCCGGAAGATCAGATGCAATACACGCAACACCACTTGCCATTGCTTCTAACAAAACCAAACCAAAAGCTTCGCCACGATTTAAAGAAGCTAACACAAATAAATTTGCTTCTTGATAATATTTTGGCAAAGCTTCTTTTGAAACTGCCCCAGCAAAATCCACACTTTGTTTAACCCCTAATTTTTCAGCTAATTTTATATAATTTTCTTTTAATTCCCCTTCTCCAACCAAAACCAACTTTGCAGAAGTTTTTATTTTTGCAAAAGCTTTAATTAAAACATTCACCCCCTTAAATTTGTGCGGCAAATCCATTCCACCAACAAACAAAATTGTTTTTTGTTCTGAATTTTGATTTTCTGATATTTGCGCGGGGTTTTTTTGCTTTGGAAAAAATCTATTGCTATCAACACCAAATGGAGCTAACACACATTTGTCTAAGTTTTTCTCAAAAAACTTTTTATTAGAATTAGCCAAAGCATATTCTTTTGAACTTAAAAAAATTTTGTCTGCTTTGGCGAAAATTTTTGAAGCAAAAATTTTCGCATAAATATAATAAAGTATTCCCCTCACACCACCTGCCATAGCATCCATATGATAAGTAATATAAAACGGTTTTTTATATTTTCTTTTTAAGCGCAAAACCTGTTCAGCACTACCAAAAAAAGGATAATGCAGATGTACAATATCATTGTTTGCAAACGCTGGCTCAAGATCAATTCTTCCAGCATTCCCTATTCTCCAAAAAGTTTTTCTATTTTCTAAACAAAAAATCTCAACTTCATAACCCAACCCCTGCATTAATTCAGAATGTTTTTGCGCAACATAACCAATTCCTCCATGATATGGAGGAAAAGCACAAGAAATTATTGCCAATTTTTTTGACTGATTTAACCTACTTTCTTTATTTAGATTGTTCTTTTCGTTTTTCATCAACAAAATCTTTTAATGCATTTTGCCTAACAATAGTTGTTAAATGATCTTCCATTTTTTCCAATCTAACAAAAACCCTAAAAACCAAATAAAAAATCACAACAATTGAAATATAAACAGCTGTATCAACCCCTCTTCCAATCCCAACTAAATCAGCTAATCTGTTTAATAATTCTGGCCACAAAGCAAAAATAATAACACAAGCCCAAATAATAACTCCCAACACTGCTAAAGCATATGATAATTCACGTTTTCTTACTCTTACAAAAATCCTAGACAAACCAAACAAGGAAAACAAAATAAAGAAAATTTTTATAATACTCATACTAGAAATTTACGCAAAGCAATTTTTGTTAAAGTTTTTACACCCCCAACAAAACTCTGCCCCTTACTTAAAGAATACTCAGTATAAACCGGTTCAATAGAAATTTCACTTAAGCGCAAACCTAAACGCTGCGCCTCATTAATAAATTCAGATGAAACTTCCATGTGATTTGCTTTTATATTCATTTTTTGTGCTACATCAGAAGTAAAAGCTCTTAAACCAGACTGACTATCACTCACCCATTTTCCATAAAAAACCCAAGTCACAAAATTTCCAATCCAATTAAAAATTTTGCGATGAAACGGCATGGATTGATTTTGCAAAAATCTTGAACCAATCACCATGTCAGCTTCACCCAACTTAATCGGCTCGGTAATTTTTTTAATATCTTTTGCTTTATGTTGACCATCTGAATCAAAAGTTACAATAGCATCAGCACCTAGAGCAACACTCAAAATAATTCCACTTTTTAATGCAGCACCTAATCCCCGATTAACTTTATGAGACAAAACATGTACTCCAAATTGTTTTGCAATTGTTTTTGTTTGATCACCACTCCCATCATTAACTAAAATAATTTGTTGTGGATGAATATTTTTGCAAACATCCTCAAGAACCAACGGCAAAACCGCAGCTTCATTATAAGCCGGCATTACAACAAAGATATTTTCCATAAGCTACAACCCCAAAATCTGTTTATGTGCAATTGTAAAATCAACTGTTTTTGCAATTCCATCTTCCAAACGCACCAAAGGCAACCAACCCAACTGCTCTTTTGCTTTTCCAATTGAAGGCATACCTAGTGGGCTCATAAACGGCAAAGGCTGCTCATGTTTAATTTTTGAACCTGATTCAGTTTTCTTAATAATCATCTCAGCAACTTCTGTAATCATGTGCGCTTCAGTACCACCAAAATTCACTGGCCCAAAACCTGCAGGCGCTCTCATCAACTTTGTTAAACCATCAATCAAATCACTCACATACATTAAAGATGTTGAAAAACTTTCATCACCGTAAACTACCAACTCATTTCCATCAATAGCATCCACCACAAAATCTGGAATCATCTGACCGTCAAATAATTTCATGCGCGGACCATATGTTCTAAAAATACGCGCAATCTTTGCGTCCAAACCATGAACTTGCTCATAAGTTGTCACACAAGTTTCAGCAAAACGCTTTCCCTCATCATAACAACCACGTGGAGACAAATGATTCATCGCACCCTGATCTTCTTCAACAAATTCAGAACCATCTTCTTTTCTTGGACCATATACCACAGAGGAAGATCCATGCACAAATTTTGACTTATATTTTAAAGCAATTTCCAAAGCATTTATTACACCATGACTATTACTTCGCAAAGTATTCATTTTTAATTCATCAAAATTCTTTGCACTTGTTGGGCATGCCATGTGATAAATTTCTTGTATACCTTGATATGGAACTTTAAATCTTGTTAAATCAGAAATACTTTCAAGATCAATTGGCTCATTTAAATCATGTTTAATAAATTCAAAATTTTCAAACTGCATTAAATGATCAATATTTTTTGCTGTAGAATTAGATAAGTCATCTAAGCAAATCACATTAGAATCTTTTAAAAGCTCTTCGCACAAATGTGAGCCAATAAAACCAGCTCCGCCTGTGACTAAAATATTTTTCTTTTCAAATATTGGTTTGTCTGCCATAAAAAATGGATTATTATTACGCTAATTATAGCTGAAAATTATAATTTTTAGCAAGTTTTTATTTAAAATTTATTATTTAAAAGCTGCGACCCTAACACCACTCTTAAAATTTTCATAAGCAATAAACTGCTTAATCAAACTACCTGTTGCTGAAAAGATCTTAACATAAGAAGTAGACTTCTTACCAGGTGCCACAACAACAGCACCTGAAATAGCTGAAACCCTGACTCCCCCACGATAACTTACTGGAAAAACCAAAAACTCATTACGTGTATCAGACAAATCAAATGGCCGTGTATAAACATAAGGTTTATTACCAGCTGAACTTCCCATTACAATATTTGCCTGACCATCTTGATTAATATCTGCCATGGCTAAATAAGGTCGTTGAGAATTTACACCTTTTAAAAACCACTGCCTAGCAAAAGCCCCCAACTCAGACCAAGCTTCAATTCTTTGGTCTGTTCCAACACGATCTGTTGTAATAATTCTTGGCATTGAATTTACTTGACCTGATGTCATCTGAATTCCAAATGGATGTTCTCTTTGCCCAGGCTGCACCTGCACCAATAACTTTCCAGTGTAATCAAAAGTTCTAATATATTCTGCTTCACCTAACAAAGGACTTGTAACTATATCTAATTTTCCATCATTGTTCACATCAACCAAACTTACACTTGTTCCTTTTGTATCAAACCTTCTCGCATCAAATGAATTTAACAAATCACCATCTTGCGTATAAATATTAACTTCTGGCGCACCACTCCAGCCTTTTCCAACAATTATTTCGGCCTTACCATCTCCATTAACATCTCCAGCTGCAACAGTTGCGCCTCCTGTAAAATTCCCCTCAAACGCATAAAAATCATTTTCTAAACCACCTTCATTATTAAAAATTTTCACTTGAGGTCGTGCATTACTTTCTTGCACAGTTGCTATTTTAAAATCTAATTCTGATTCTGGCTCAGGTTCAGGCTTTGACTCTATTGCACTACTTACAATTAATTCCAATGTTTTTTCTATATTTAAACGCCCTGCACCCATTTCTGAAACCATACTTGGATTTGTATACACCAAACTATCTGCACCTAAAACCAAGTATTCTAAAATTTGTTTTGGCGTTAAATCTGGCTCAAGTGATTTCATTAAAACAACTGCCCCACTCACCAAAGGAGCTGCAACCGAAGTACCAGACCAATCACCACCATAATTATCTGTTAAACCTAAATCTAAAGAACGATATAAAGTGCTTGGCAAAAATTGTCCTGGCGCACTTATATCCACACAACCTCTTCCATAATTTGAAAAACTACCTAACACATCATCTTCATCAACCGCAGCAACACCAATCACAAAGTTTTTATTATTAATTTCATCAACAAAACAAGCTGGATAATGTGGATCTACTCTTAAATCATATGCTTCCTCATCTTCAGGGGCATTACCAACAGCCGCAACAACTGTTACACCTGCATCATATGCGCGTAACAAAGCTCTTTTAAATTCCTGAACACCAGTTGTTCCAACCAAACTCATATTAATAATATCTGCCCCATTAACAATCGCATAATCAATTGCTTTTATAGCCATCGCAGTATCACCAGATCCAGCACTATCTAAAATCTTCAAAGGCATTATTTTTACTTTCCAACTTACACCTGCCCCTGCAACACCATTATTTCCAACAGCACCAATCAAACCTGAAACAACTGTGCCATGTTGCAACCCTAAATCAGTATAATTTACTTTGTCTGGAGCTGGAATTGGATCTTCATCAACAAAATCCCACCCATAATAATCATCAACATACCCATTATTATCATTATCCTTACCATCAACTGGATCATTTTCATTTATCCACAAATTTGCTACTAAATCTGGGTGATCTAAATCAACACCAGTGTCTAAAACAGCCACAATAATATTTTTACTACCAGTTGTGATATCCCAAGCTTGCTCTAAAGCAATATTTCCCCAAGATTTTAAACGCTCATAATAAGGATCATCTGGCTGTTTTGCTTGAGTGTTTTGAGCCCACAAAATAAAGACCATAGCAAAAAACAGCATCGCGCAAATGCTGACTCTGTGAATACCCTTGATTTTTTTGCTAAATTCTGCTATAGTGCTCCTAGTTATTTTTGGTATAGTATATTAATAGTATAGTACATGAAGAACCCAACTACAAATATTAAAAAACTATTACTGCTTGCAGGAGATGTATTTATCTTGTTTGCGGCTTTGGGAATTACTTTGCGCCTAAGATATGGTGCTGATTTATTTTTTTCTCAATGGCAAATTCACTTATTGCCATTTATTTTGGTTTTTGCTCTGTGGATTGTAATTTTATATATTAGTGAACTTTACGACATTCAAAAAGCCAAAAACAACGTACATTTTTATCGTCAATTTTTTTATGCTTTGATAATTTCTGGAGCAATTGCAATTGGTTTTTTCTATGTAATTCCGTTTTTTAGAATTGCACCTAAAACTAATCTAGTGATTGTCTTGGGGTTATTTGCAGTATTATTTACAATTTGGCGAATGAGTTTTAATCATTTTATTGCACCGCGCTTGTTGCGTCGTCGTTTGTTATTTGTTGGTCGCACAAATGAAGTTGATGAATTAGTAAAAATTTTTCAAAACGATTCACAATTAGGGTATTTGCCAGTTGCTATTGTTGATTTATCTGAAAATAAAAAACCTAATTTGTCAGAAGTTGAAACTTATTCTTCTTTGCAACATATTCGAGCAATTGTTACTGCACATGAAATTGATATGGTTGTATTGAGTATAGATATTCATGAGCAACACGAGTTAACACAAGAATTATATGAGTTGATTTTCTGGAATTTGGATATTACGAATTTTGGAACTTTGTATGAACACATCACTGGTCGTGTTCCTTTATCTGCCTTGTCTGAATCTTGGTTTTTGGAAAACTTACGACCTGGACATGTGCGTTTGTATGACATGTTTAGAATGAGTTTTGACTCAATTATTGCCATTGTGATTTTAGTTATAACCGGAGTGTTGTTACCATTACTTGCTTTGTTAATTAAAAGCACTAGTCCTGGGCCTTTATTTATTAAACAAAAAAGAATTGGGAAAAATTCTAAAACTTTTACGATTTATAAATTCCGCACAATGCATGCTCTTGGGAAAGACGGGTCTGCAGAAATTAATGGTGCTGAATTTGCTAAAACAAAAGATAATCGTGTAACAAAAATTGGAAAGTTTTTGCGCAAAACTCGTATTGATGAATTTCCACAAGCTTTAAATATTTTGAAAAGTGAAATGAGTTTGATTGGTCCACGCCCAGAACGCCCTGAGTTTGTGAAAAAAATTGAGCAAGATATGCCATTTTATACTGTGCGTCATATTGTTAGACCTGGAATTACTGGTTGGGCACAAATCAATTATCCTTATGCAAAATCTTTAGAGGAATTATTAGTTAAATTACAGTACGATTTGTATTACATAAAAAACCGCTCCATCATGATTGATGCAGCGATCTTTTTGAAAACTATAAATATTTTGTTTAGAAGGAAGGGTTTGTAATTTTAGTTTTATAAGCCAAAAGGCCAATTGGCCTTTTGGCTTATAAAATTCTATTCTACAGTTGAAGTAACCACATCAAAAGGTGTGGTTGTTGTTATTTCATCCCACTCACCTGTTTCTTTTAAATGAACTAACAGTCTCTCATACTCTTCTTGAGCTGCATGATTATAAGGCTCCATTGCATAAATTTTTGCCCAATCTAACATAGCCTCTTTGTGCATTCCAATTTCTTCATAATAAACAGCACGTTCTTTCAAAATCGTCTCTGCTCCAAAAACAATTCTTTCCAAAGCTCTTGCATACAAACTCAAAACCTCTTCAGGACTTTTTTCCATTCTATATCTATATAAAATTCCTAACTTTTGATACAAACCTGCATTACCTTGCGAAACTTTTATCGCACGCTCATAATATTTTTCAGATTTTTTATATTTACCTAATGCTTTGTACATATCTGCAGCACCTTGCAACAACATCGCATTATCCTGACCATAATAATCCAAAGCACTTTCATAATGATCTACTGCACGTTGATACCCATATTTTAAACCAAAACCATCACCAATACTTTTCCAATAACGAGCTGATTCAGTAAAATCAAGTGGCTCTTCTGGATCAGCCAACTTTGCCTCCCATTTTCCTGCTTGTTCAATTAAACCACTAACCTGATCTTGTGTTACTTGCTCAAGTTGTGATATTTTTTTATAAAAACTTTTCTCTTGATAAGAATCTGAATAAAAATATCCAGCACAAGCCAAAATAATAATTATTAAAATCCCGAATACTGTAGATGTTGTTTTTTTGTTCATAAAATTTATTGAACTATTTATATACTAAATAAATTATTCTACGCCGTAATATTTTTTAACTTTTTCAACACCTTCTTCCAAATTAACTTCTGGTATCCAACCTAATAATTCTCTTGCCAAAGTATTATCTGCTTGAGCATCACGAGGTTCTAAACGTGCTTCTATATTTTTTGTTTCACCACCAAATAATTCTGCAACATAATTTACAGATTTATTATTTCCATTTCCAATATTAATTACTTCACCCTTTCCAACTTTTTGACTTTCCATTGCTAAAATATTTGCACGAACAACATCTCCAATAAAAGTATAATCACGAGTTTGTTCTCCATCTCCAGTAATTGTAAGTGGCTCTCCAGCTTTTTTCTGTCTCACAAAAATAGACATAACAGAAACATAAGTTCCAATTTCAGACATTCCTGGACCATAAACATTAAAATATCTCAAACTAACTGTTTCCATTCCATATGCCAAAGCAAAAACTCTTGTATAATGTTCACCAACATATTTTTGAATACCATATGGACTCATTGGCATTGTTAACATTTTTTCATTTAAAGGCATTGGATTTTCATCACCATAAGCTGAACAAGAAGCTGAATAAACCATTCTCTTAACTTTTGCATCACGCCCTGCCACCAAAACATTTAAAGTTGCTGTTAAATTATCTGCATGAGTACCAATTGGATCTTCAATTGATTTCATTACACGAGGCACTGCTGCAAAATGAAAAATACCATCAACTCCTTCAAACAAAGGTTTGATTGTTTCTAAATCTTTTAAATCTACTTCATGAAAAACTGCACCTTCTGCAATGTTTTCTTTTTTTCCTGTGCTTAAATTATCAAGCACCAAAACCTCATGACCTTTTTCTAACAATGCTTTTGATACATGTGCGCCAATAAAACCCGCACCACCAGTTACAATATATTTTGCCATAAAAAAATTATTTAACTTTTAATATTATTTTGCTTTTAGCAAAGGAGAACCCACAGCAATAATTGTAAAACCTTGTTCTTGTAAGTCTGTATAATCATTGTGCAACATTCTTCGACCATCTGCAATACAATATGGTTTTTCAGCGTGCTGTTTTAAGATTGGAGCTAACATTCTGAAACGCTGCCAATCTGTCACAATAATTGCCAAATCTGTATCTTTTAAAGCTTCTTCTTCTGTATCCACTTCAACCACATCTAACTTGTCTGGCTTATCTTGATCTTCTAATTTTGCTTTTGGATCAAAAACTCGCGCCTGCTTAACACCTTTTTCTGCCAACCATTTAAGTATTGATGGACCAGCAGAATTTCTAACATCATTTGTATCTTGCTTAAATGCCATTCCAAAAATCGCAACTTTAGCATTTTCTAAAACAACACCTGAATCTTTTTCAATTCTTTGCAAAAAGTTTTCTAACTGAAAATGATTTTCTTTAATTAAATCTTCTAATAATTTTGTTGGTTGATTTTTTTCATTCATTTGAAAAGCCAAAGACTTTACATCTTTTTCTAAACAACTTCCACCTGCAAATAAACTGTCGTAAAATCCCCACTCACCAAAACGCCCATCTGATCGCACAACTTTTCTTAAATTTTCAAAATCAACACCATCAAAAGTTTCTGTAAGACGACCAATTACTCCATAAGTAGACATCAAACGATCAAACAACAAAAAATTAGAAATTAACTTTCCTGCTGCAGCTTCTTTTGGACTTACTTCAATATAAGGAGTTGTTGATTCAAAAAACCTATTATAAATTTTTCGCATTACTGCAAAATCTTTTTCATCTGTCGCACCTACAACTATTCTTGTTGGATGTGTATTTCCTTGCACAGCTTTTCCTTCAACTAAAAATTCCGGATTAGATGCTACACCAAAATTTTTCACACCAGCATTTTCCAAAGCTTCTTTTGCATAATTAGCAGTTTCAATTGGCACAGTGCTTTTATTTACCAAAACAATATACTTTGATTGCTCATTAGAATTTCTTTGTTTCATTGCTCCAGACAATTGTTCAAGCGCTACATTATAATATTCCATATTACTTGAACCATCACCTCGTTGCGGAGTTGCCACACAAATAAAAATTGCATCAACTGTGTCTAGTTGTTTTTTTACATCATCATAATCGTGACTAAATGTAATATGATCCTTATTATTGATCAACATATTAGCCAAACCTTCTTCAAATAAGCAAGATTCAATTTTTTCTTTGTTATTTGACCCTAAATTTTTTGTGCGATCTTCATTAATATCAAAAACCAAAACCTCATGCCCTGAATCAGCCATTGCTGCTGCTGTTGTTGCACCCACAAACCCAGCGCCAATAAAAATTATTTTCATAAATTATGCTAAATTATCATGCCTAATTGTAACATATGCATGAAAAAAATCAAGTTATTGTGGAGTTATAGACCTAAAGCAATTTCCAACATTTTTATAGCTTGCTTACTGTGACCCTGTCCTTCAAAAGCCACAGCAGCTCTTAATTTTGAGTTTGCAAAAACAATTGCTTCTCTAAGTTGTACACGCTCTTTTGTTTTTAAATATGAATCAATGCAATTTTGTGGATTTGCTGGGTCGCGCAAACATGCTTCTTTAGAATATTTATTTGCATCCTTAAAAAACAAACTCAATGCCACAAGCAATGAATCAAACTGTTTTTCAAACAAAACCGTAAGCAGTAGAGTTTCAAGATGAAATGATTTTATTCGCACATTACAATTTCTTCGCCAAGCTTTTAAAATTTTTAAAGTTGGAATTATCAAATTATTTTGTGCACCATTAATTTCTTGTAATAAATGATTATGAATTGTTGGATTAGATAAAATCCACTTTTGTTGTTTTTTAGGAAAATATTCTGGAATCATATACATTCCATCATCTGTAAAAAACGCTGGAATTATATCTGCTGTAAATCCATCATCCAACTCAATTCCAATTGAATGTGCTTTTAACTCAGTTTTTACTTCTTGTGAAAAAATTTCACACACCAAACTTAGTAATTTTTTTGGTGAAATATCTAAATAAAAACTTTTGTCCAGCACCACAAAAAAATCCAAATCTTTTGGCGGCCTAATAATCGTATTCCTTATACAAGACCCTGTCACAAAACCATTTGTGCTTGATTTTTGTGTTGTGCAATAAAGTGACTGGCACAATTTTTTTATTTTTTCTTTGTGATAGTCTAGTTTTCTTTTTTCTTGATTTGTAAGTTCTAGTTTTTGTGTTAAATAGATTTTCAAAAATCTTTCTGCTGTCATATCTTTTGCTTTATCTTAATTATGTTTTTTAAACATTTCCCCGAACATTAGATAACCTTAGCTCTAAAAAACAAAAAATGTCAAGTGCTTTGTAGACATTTTTCTGCAAATTTATTGGGGTTTTTGGGATTTCTTTGAAATTTCTTAAAAAATAGTCAATTTTTAACCGACACCTTGCATAAAAATAAAAAACCTGCTAAACTTTTTTTGAAATTCAAGGAGGTGTGCGATGTGCACCGCGTTCTGGCTTTGTGCGGGATACCTGATGTTCTTCGATGAGAAGCCTCCCAAGGTGGAGGGAGAGCTTCCAATCGACGGGCAGAAGAACATCCCTGATGATGATCAGTGATTGCCTGACTAGGCAAGCTCTGACCCTCGCCCCTGTAGACGTTAACGCGCCTGCAGGGGATCTTTTTTTTGAGGCAAAATTTGCAAAGCAAATTTTGCCTATTTAATATTTTATAAAGACCAATAATCAATTCCTTGGTCTTTGAAATAATTTTTTGTAAAACAATTTCGCACATCCATAAATAATTTCGGCCCATCAGCAAACAAACTTTTAATCCACTCTTCTCCTGAATCTAAAAACTCTTTGTGTGAAGTTGCAAAAATAACCACATCAGCATTTTGACAATCATT
Organism: uncultured Gammaproteobacteria bacterium; assembly: GCA_964627525.1. Lineage (GTDB taxonomy): Bacteria > Patescibacteriota > Patescibacteriia > Magasanikbacterales > JBBTQS01 > CAZKMQ01. The sequence goes on from CAZVIA010000002.1 coordinate 87,840, forward strand.
TTTTTCACAAACTTTAATTCCGTATTCATGTTCCAACTCTTCTAAATCAGCATAAGGATCAAACACATCTACGTGTGCACCCATGTCTAATAAAATTTTGTACAACTCTGCTGCTTTTGAATTGCGCACATCTGGAATATTTTCTTTAAAAGTCACACCTAACATCACAACTTTTGTGTCTGCAATATTTTTATTATTAGTATCTAAATAATTTTTTAATTCTTGAGCAACAAAATTTGGCATTGCGTCATTAATTTCACGCCCAGCTAAAATAACTTTTGGATCATAACCCAACTGCTTTGCACGATGAGTTAAATAATATGGATCAACACCAATACAATGACCACCAACTAATCCTGGAGAAAACTTTAAAAAATTCCATTTTGTTCCAGCTGCCTCAATCACATCTTTTGTATCAATTCCCATTTTATGAAAAATCAAAGACAACTCATTCATAAACGCAATGTTTAAATCACGCTGTGCATTTTCAATAACTTTTGCAGCTTCAGCAACTTTGATTGATGGAGCTTTATGTACACCTGCCAAACAAAAAGTTTTATAAACCTGTGCAATTTCTTCACAAGCTTCTGGAGTTGAACCTGAAACAATTTTTATAATTTTATCAATTGTGTGTTCTTTGTCCCCTGGATTCACACGCTCTGGAGAATATCCAATCCAAAAATCCTGTGCATGCTTCATACCACTTGCCTGCTCAATCGCTGGAATGCAAGTTTCTTCAGTTGCCCCTGGATAAACAGTTGATTCATAAACCACAATTGAATCTTTTGAAATATGCTGACCAATCATTGTGCTAGCTTTTTCCAGCAAAGTGAGATCGGGTTTTTTGTTTTCATCAACAGGAGTTGGGATTGCCAAAATAAAAAACTTTGCTTGCTTTAAATCTTCTGGGTTTGATGTAAATTGCGCTGTGGTTGCTTGTAAATCTGTATCACTTACCTCGCCTGTTGTATCTTGATTTTGTTTTAGTCTTTCAACTTTTTCTTTATTTATATCAAAACCTATCACGTCAAATTTCTTTGCTATAAGAACGCAAAGTGGCAGGCCAACATATCCAAGACCAACTACTGCAATTTTTTCATTTTTTGATTGAAGTTGTTCAAAAGTGATCATATTTTTGTAATTGTGTAACAACATTAGAGTACTATTTTTGGGATTTTTAGGCAAGGTTTTTTAATTGATTTATTGGGTTGACTTATTTAGATGGATTTGATAAGGTGATCGGTCATGTGGTTGATAACTCCAGTATCTATTATGGCTGTTCTACAACCACATGACACAACCCTTGCTGAAGAGGAGGTGCTACCATGGCGCAAGTTCCTGTTGTGATGTTTCATCGAGTTGGAGATCAACAATACATGCATCATCGTGGTTTGAGACTTTCTGGAGAACACTGTCCTTTGAAAATGTTTATAAGAACCATGGAATACATCCGAGGAAATGGTTTGAATGTTATTTCGCTTTATGAATTGGTTACAAAATTGTGTTGCCAACAACTACTTCCTCCAAACAGTGTTGTACTTACTTTTGATGATGGCACTCGTGACCACTTGAAAATTGTATTGCCTATTCTTGAACAATGTGGTTTTCCAGCAACTTTTTTTGTGATGTCAGGGCCTCCTGTTTTTGGGAAAATTCCACCCACTTTTCAACTTCAGCTTATTACTGGAGATGTACACTGGGTTAAGGAGCATGGCTTGAGTTCACTTCTTGGTGCACTTGAAGAACAAAATGACCAAGAATTCACTGATTGGTGTGCCAGTGGTGCTGGAGTACCAGAAGAAAGATATATTGGTGAAGCTAGTGAAACCATTCGTAGGATAAAATACTTAATTAACTATCTTTTGCCTGCTGAACTCAAGCAAGTGATTGTGGACGCAATGTTCAAAGCAAGATTTCCAGATATGGATATGGAAGATGTCTGCAAACTGATGTTCTTGAGTAAAGAAGAAATTCACGAGCTTGCAGCACATAATCTGATTGACATTGGTTTTCACACAAGAAATCACTTTAACTTAGCAACTATCGAAGATCCAAGTGTAGCTCGCACAGAGATTGTTGGAGCTTGCAGTGACCTAGGACTTGTTGGTGATTTAGCTCCCAAGCTTTTTGCCTATCCTTCTGGAGGAAAGCTGGGATATAACCTGCACCATGTAGGTATGGCACGCGCTGCATACCAGGGCGCAGTTGTGACTTGGGATCAAAAGACGTTGTGTAGTGACACCAGTAATGAATTTGAGATTCCGCGTGTGCATGAGAAGTTTTTTCCAACTAGCTAAACATTATGTTATGTGGTGATAAACCACGACTTAAAAGGTTGGTGTGATACCCAGTAGCTACACTAAGAGTTACATTCACACACCCAACGGGCTGGCCCAACAACTGGCCCGTTGTTTTTTTACTAAAATTACATATTTGACAATTTTAAATAGGTTTGATAAGGTAATTTGTCATGTGGCTAATAGCCTGTGATTTTATTACGCGAACAGTACAGCCACATGACAACCACTAGGCAAAGGGAGGATTCTGATGTCAGAAAAGACTCTTGATCTTTCACAATCTAATCAGCAATTGGCAACAGCTTGCTTGATTGAGCCAGCTCTAAATGAGCCTGATAAGTTGGACATGACACTACTTGCTCAAGTGCTTTTGTATAATCGCAAGAATCGTGATCCTAAGCGGTATGCTGATATTTGTGAACTTGCAGCAAATGAACTTCAACCAAGAGAGAGGGGTGAGAAAACCACTCATATTGCTCACATTCACCTACTTTTGCAAGTTGTGAATGGTTTGAGAAGACAAGCCGGACTTTGGGACTTAGAACCAGCACTTTCAACTCTTAGGATGGCATCAACAGTTGATACATTTACTACTTTTAAAGGTATTGAAGTAGTCAAGCTACAAATAGAAATTCAGCGACAAACTGCAATGATTTATAGATTGAGGGGTAATTACGAAAGAGCCTATCTTAATCACAAAAGTGCTTCTAGACTAGCTAGGCTGAATAAATTATTTGCTGGAGCTACTGTTTTTGACTTTTGTGCTGATGTAGATAGTGCAAATCTAGCTTTGTGTGATGGTGATGAAGTTGTTGTGAAAAAGAACCTTGGTATACTTTTGGATTCGTATCACACACTGTTTCTTCCAAAGTTTAATGGAGATGAACAAGTTGAATACTGGCGTGTAGCTAATGCACCTATTCACGTGCTATGGGCTCACTTTCTAGCAGGTAAATCACTTGTGGAAATGGGTGAAGGAAAAACCAGTGGAATTGTAGAATTCAAAGAGTATACTGAGATGGGCTTCTACCTTTTGCAAGATTTTCCTCTAAAACCTATTGCTGAAAGATTCACACATTGGCTTGATATACTTCAAATCATGTGGTGGTTGCGCATTTTGAAAATCTATGAACCTCTAGCAAAATCACATGCCTTTCAACTTGTCGATGACAACAGACACCCTGATGTAGTTGCAACTGCCCTACTAATGCTGGCAGAAATTGCCACCAAGAACCGCAGACTAGCTGATGCAACAAAGTATTTGAATGACATTATTGAGCTTGAAAGCCATAGTGCGCACGTGGTACGTGCAATTGCCAAGCGCAGATTGGAAGGTCTTGCATGATAATGGTGTGATATTCTTTCTTTAAAATAAAGATGAACTCCACACCACACACCCCAACGGGCCGGCTCAACAACTGGCCCGTTGTTTTTTTACTAAAAAAAAGGTAGCATTTAAACATAGATTGCGTCTAAATATAAACGCAGAAAATTTTTATGAGAGAAAAATTAAAACAAGTTTTGCTTTGGAGTCAAAAATATACAAAAACTGATATGTTGTATTTGGCGCAAGGTGGATTTTGGTTAACACTTGGAAAAACCAGTGTAATTGCAAGTGCGTTTTTGTTGTCTATTGCTTTTGCAAATCTGTTGCCAAAAGAAGTTTACGGAACTTATCAATATGTTTTATCTATTATTGGCTTATTAACTGTTACAACTTTAATTGAATTAAACACCTCCTTAATGCGATCTGTTGCTCGTGGTTTTGAAGGAGAATTTTTTCCAGCTTTGTATACACGCATGAAATTTGGTGTGTTGGGTGGATTGGCTTCACTTGGTTTAGGTGGATATTATTTTTTCCAAGGAAATAATACTTTGGGTGTGGCATTTGCTATGGCTGCGTTTTTCATTCCAATTATGGAACCTGTTGGAATGTTTGGTGATGTACTAAAAGGCAAAAAAATGTTCAGGCTGTCTGCAAAAATGCAGATGATTTCTCGCTCGCTTTCTTTTGTTGCAATGGGAACAACATTATTTTTTACAAATAATATTTTTGTAGTGTTGCTAGCTTACTTTATTCCACGATTGTTGATTAGGTTTTTTTCACACTTGTACATTATTATTAAAGTACAAATGAATAAAAAACGTAATAATGAAACTTTAATTTATGGAAAACAATTAAGCGTGCTATCTGTTTTACAAACTTTTGCAGCACAGCTAGATAAGATTTTGGTTTTCCATTATTTAGGTGCAGCTGAGTTAGCTGTTTATTATTTTGCAATTGCGCCTGAGGGTCAAATAAAAACTTTGTTTTCATCTTTAAAAACCCTAGCTTTTCCAAAATTTAGTAACATGGACAAAGAATTAATTAAAGCAAGTTTACCACGCAAAATTTTGCAATTTCAGTTGATGATAATTTTGCCAATTGTTGTGATTTATATTATTGCCGCACCTTTTGTTTTTGAATGGCTGTTCCCACAATACATGGATGCTGTTCCATTTTCACAAATTGCAATTTTAATGTTGTTATTTTTTCCCAAAGGCTTGCTATCTTCAGCTTTGGTTGCGCAGAAAAAAACAAAAATGCTTTATTTTCTTAAAACATTGTCCCCTGTTGTGCGATCATTGATTTTATTGGGAGCTGTTTATTTTTACGGATTAAATGGAATTGTAGTTGGGTTAGTTGTAAATGGTGCAATTATTTATACTTTGTACTTTGCGTTTTTCAAAAAAATGTAGTTGATTGTTTTGTGGGCAAAATTTGGCAAAGCAAATTTTGCCCTATTAAAAAACCCCTGCTTGCGCAGGGGTTTTAAATTTACAAATCATCTCTGCCAATCAAGTGCTTTTTTGGATAAACCCAAAACCCAAGCCAAAGTGTCAAAAGCAACCCAAACACAATATGAAATCCATACAAATAAAAAGCAATCTGTTGATCAAAATACATCACAATTACTACAAGCACATACCAAAAAATAGTTATACTATGAACCATGCTTACTAAATAAAATAAAAGTCGGCTAAAAATATTTTTTGGAAGCGCAAAACTTTTTCTTTTTTCTGGAAGATTATGTTGATGCTCTACCATTTTTTTAATTTTCTTTACAATACTAATTCGCATTAAATCAAAAGATCTAAAATGCATTGTTGTAATTGCCAACAAAAGTGTTAACACAAAAATAAATGGCTCAGAAAAAACATTAAAAAATTGAAAACCTACTGTGAAATAAAAAATGAATGGATAAAAAAAGTGGTAAGACTTATCATAATAAATTCCTTCTGCTGTAAATCTTTTTGTTGCTCGTGCAACTTCCCCATCCACTTGATCTAAAATTGAAGTTAAATAAAGCAACCCTAACTGAATTAAGAAAAAGACCTCTACACTTAATTTTGTTTGTGGCAAAAAGTTTAAAAACAAAACCACCAAAAGCAAAAGCACACTAAACCCAGTAACATGATTTGGTCTTATTTTTGGAAAAATTTTTACCAAAACCCAAGTCAACAAAACAGAAAGATTGCGTTGCCACCTATAAAGTCTGTCAATTTTCATTCGCTCAAGTTTTGAGGAATGTGCTTGTTGTTTAAATTCTGAAAATCCCATATTAATATTCATACCCATATCTGTATTCATTTTATAACAAATCTTTTGCTTCAGGCCCCACATTACAAATCAAATCAATTATTGCCAAACCTTTTTCAAAATCACCGTACAACTGTGAATATGTTGGATGATCATAGTGTTGATATTCAATTTCAATCTTAGCTTCATCAAATAATTCTGTTTTTAAATATTTACTACCAGAAGGTCCGGACAAATATTTTGTTGCATCCAACTCTTTGCAAACAACTAACAGCCATTCTGTTGATTTTAATTCGTGGTCAATATTCATTTCTGACTCTAAAACTAATCTTGCTTTTATTTCTAAATACTCACAAACATATTTTATAAAAGCCAAATTAAATTGTGCCAAAGTTTTTAAGTTTTTAACGTCCTCTGTATAATATTTTTCAAAAAAATCTTTGTGGTCTTTCCAAAAAGGTGTTTTAGAATAATTCATTTCAATTGCACGCAGATGTTTTTTTGCCCAAGAAGTATCCAAAGGCATTGCAACATCTTTCATTGGTTTAAATTGCTCTTTGCGCGAAACTGGAATTGTTAAATAAACCCAACCTTGCGATGTTTTAATCCTGTTACGATTATGAAAACCATTTCTTGAATAAGTTGCGCCATCAAAAAAAACAAACACATCAGAGCGTTTGATTTTATCAAAATAACCCATCCACGGAAGATAATCTGGTTGATGAATTGAGATTAGCATAGTTTTTATTTATGCTTTTATTTTAGTCTATAACGAAAATTTAGTCTATAATGCGAACAATTTCAAATGCTTCAGCCAAAGGCAATCCAACCTCAACACCTCTTGTAAAAGCCCAACTACGTAAATATTTTTCTGAAAGATAAGTGCGCTGTGTATCTGTCTGACTTTTATAAGTTTGAACAGCTTTGATTTTATTTTGTAAATTTTTTTCTGAAATCTCACTATAAAAATTCACATGTTTGTTTAGACGATTCCAATCAAAAGCATAAGCAATCAAATTACAATCCTTAAAAGCACGCAAACTTTCTTGCGCAACTGTTGCATGATCTTGATGCATATCATTTAAAGCACCAGTGATCACCAAATCTGGTTGAATTTGTTTTTTATATTTCCAAATTGTATCCAAAATTTGCTGACGCTGTTCTGGAAAAGTTCTGTTTTCAAAATGTTCAATAAAAACTTTATCCGCCGGAATTCCCAAAATCTTTGCACTTTCCATTGCCTCCATAACAATATGCTCGCGCGGATATTGTTCCGCCTTTCCTTTATTATTAACTGAAAGCGCCAAACTATAAACATCCTTACCTTCTGAAACAAGCTTATCTATTGTCGCACCACAACCAAGCTCCATATCATCTGCATGAGCACTAATTACTAAAATTTTGTTTGCCTTTTCAAACATAAATTAAATCCTATCACTTTTGTTTGGTTGTGTCAAGTTCACTTGGTTCACTTCTCAAACCTAAAACTTGGATCAGCTCTTTGATTTTATTTTCAATTGAAAACTGATTTTTAATTTTTTCAAAACCTTTTGCGCCTATTTTTTCTCGCAACTCTTTATTAGTCACAAGTTCATCTAAATATTGTGCAATTTGTTGTGGAGATTTTTTATCTACTAAAAATCCATCTTGTTTATGATCAATCATTTCTGGAGCAGACCCAACTTTTGTTGAAATCACTGGCAAAGCAAAAGACATTGCTTCCAAAATAACATTTGGTGAACCTTCAGACACAGAAGCAAACACAAAAATTGATGAACACATATATTGTTCATCTAATTTCACTGAATCTAATCTCCCTAAAAACTCAACTTGATTTTCAATTCCTAATTCTTTAGTCTTATTTTTATAAAAATCCAAAAGATAACCAGCTCCAGCTAATTTAATTTTCAACTTCCCAACATATTCTTTATTTTGTTTTTTCAAAATTGCCACAGCTTCAAACAAATCCTCATAAGCTTTCTCTCGCCAATTTAAAGAACCTACCATTAAAATTATTAAGTCTTGATGTTGTAATCTTTTTTTAATTAAATCCCCTGCTTTAGATTGATCAATTTTCATTTCAACACCATTTACCAAAACATCCATTTTATTTTTTTGAGTTGGCTGTATTTCTTCAGCAAATTTTTTCATTTCTTGAGAAACCAAAATAATTTTTTCAGAAAATCTATTTAAGATCTTATCTAGAAATTTAAACTTTTTTGATTTAAAAGTTGGCTTACCTTTTTTATCTACAAAAGATGTACCAGATTCTCTAATATATATTTTCACTTTAGGAACAAACAACTTCACAATTCTAGCAACAATATTTGATAATTCTAAAGTAGAATATATAACCTTAATATTGTTTTTCTTGATTATCTTCCTTAATTTTAGGTAAATTCTAGGATTTAACCAGTGTTTTAAATTTAAATTAAATTGATTTGCTTTGGGGATTTGCAACTCACCCAAATACCCATCTTGCTTGGTATTTGTAAGAGAAGTGAAAAAAACACCTTCATGTATTTTATATAAAGAATTCATTTGCAACAAAAACTGGCGTTCTGCACCACCTCTATTCAAATTATTAATTAAAAAAATTACGTTTTTCATTTTGCGTTTTTCATTTTTTCTTACAAATATACATTGGCCAACGTTCAAAAAAAGCAGTCCATAATTTAGAATGTTTTTTCTTTGTATTAGAACCAACCTCTATAACTTTAAAACCACAATCATAAATAAATTTTTCTTCACTCCAAATATTATTAAATGCATAATACAACTCTCCATTCTTATGATGTTCTGTACGAACATGATATCCAAAATGAAACTTCAAAATATTTTTCCAAAAATCTAAAAAGTTTCTTTTAGTTCTTGGCAAAGCAATACTATTATGATGTGTATACATAAACACACCTTCATCTTTCAAAACCCTACACGCTTGTTTAAGCACTTCAGCTCTTTTGCTTCTTGGATGAACACAATCAATTCCTTGATTTGGAAACATCACTACATCAAAAATTTTATCTTGAAAACTTAATTCAGCAGCGTTCATTAATCTTAAATCTAAATCTGGATGACGTTCGCGACCTCTTTGCAAAAAAGCTTCAACCATATCAACCCCAACCACAATCGCACCACGATCTTTTACAAATCTTGTTGAGCGACCAACCCCACAACCCAAATCCAAAACTTTCATTCCAGGTTTAATATATTTTTCAAAAAAATATTCCTCAGACGCGCGAATATAATCTGTATCATAGACATCCACTGCTTTTTTATCTGAATAAGTTGTTTTGTTTACATTTTCTAAATCCTTATTTAAATCCATATTAATTTAAATTTCTATCAGTTTTTTGCGTCAAACTTTAAAAGGTGTTCAATTATATAATTTTGTTCGGTTTTTGTCAATAAAGGATAAATAGGAATTGAAACTGTTGTTTTTAATAATTCTTCTGCATTTGGTAAAGTTTTTGGCTGACCATAAACTTTATGCAAAACCTGCTTAACACCAAAACCTGTTTCAATACCTTTTGCTAATAAATATTTTCTTAATTTTTTTGCGTGCTTTGTGCGAATGCAAAACCTATAAAACAAATGATCTTTGTGTAAATATGTTTTTGGTAAAACATAATCAGTATTTTTCAATGCAACAAAATATTTTTTTGCTAAACTTTTCCGCACACTGATAAATTTCCTCAACTTCTTTATTTGTTCTAAAACAATTGCAGAATTTATATCACTTAGTTCTAAATTTAATTTTTGTTTTTGTAATTTAATTTTTTTATCCAATCCAACCAAAGAAGTTGCAACTGCCCCACCACAACCTCCAGTAATAATTTTTGTGGCATAAAAAGAATACACAACAATATCACCAAAATTACCAGCTAATTTTTTATTAAAACTCGCACCAACAGACATTGCACAATCTTCAATAATCGGCACATTAAATTTTTCACTTATTTTTTTCAAAGCGTGCATTTCAGCCATTTGCCCATACATATGTGGAACAATTATTGCTTTGGTTTTTTTATTAATTACCTGTGCAACAGCAACAGAGCTAATATTAAAATCGCTTAAACACACATCAACTATTTTTGGCTGAGCACCAACCATTTCAACTGCTTTTAACAAGGCATCACACACATAAGCTGGAATTATCACCTCATGACCTTTTCTCACATCCAACCCAACCAAAGCTAAATATAAAGCAGAAGTTCCAGAATTTGTTAATATAACTTTTGATTTCCTAGAAATTTGTGAAAGTTTTTTACATAACAAATCACCCTTTTGACCCTGACTAATCATTCCACTCTCAAGAACTTTTTTCACAGCAAAAAATTCTTCTTTTGCTAAACTGGGTTTTGAATGCTTAATCATTTTTTTAAAATTATAATTAATGACTGCCCAAAAAATCTCTTAAAAAATATATCGAAAAATTTTGCAACAGGTAAAACATATTTTTCAAAAAACATCACCTGCTTATTTACTTTATCATCATTTAAACTTTTTGGCCTAATGATACGACCGGTTATAAACCAACCAATCGCTCCTATAAAATTAAAATATTCCACTTTAACAACTTTCCAACCACTTACCTCACATTTATTAACCAACTCTTTTTTGGAATATCTACGACAATGACCTGCCAATCTATCCATACTTCCATAAAGTTTTTTTCCAGACGGAACTATCACAACAAAACTTGCACCACTTTCAAAAACCTCACAAACATTTCTCAAAAACTGTTCATCATTTTCAACGTGCTCTAAAACATTAAAACAAAAACCTGAATCACAATAATAACTTTTAATTTGCTCCAAATTATTTTGCAAAAAATCAAAACGCAGACATTGCACTTTTTTATTTTCTGAAAATTCTCTACTACACAAATCAATACACTCTTGAGAAATATCAATTGCTAAAATCAAATTTTTATTTTTATCTGCAAGTTGTTTTGTATAATTACAATAACCACACCCAATTTCCAAAATCCTATTTTTTAAATAAGGTTGAGCCTTACTCAATAACCAAGCGTGATATTTATCAACATCTGCCATTGCATTAGACATTGTTGATAATCCCACAGCTGGTGGCGTAGGTGTAACTGAAGTAGTTGAACTTTTTTCAATCATTTTAAACTTTATTAATCACAACTGACCAACTATAATCCCTAACTGACTGAATTTTATAATCAAGTGGTCCAGGCAATTTTTTAACCAAAGCCATAACCTCTTCCTTTGTCCAATAATTTGCCACACGAGGAACTAAATGATCTAAAACAGTATGAATAATATGCTTGTAACTTGTTTTAGCCATTGTTTTCATATACTGGTTTTTGTGTGGAAAAATTTTTAAAAACAAATACAGCGGCGTTGCAAAAACATATGAAATTGCATGAGTTAAGAGCAAAGGCAACTTAGATGTTATTTTACGAATTGGATTTATATATTTAACCACCCATTCATTATTTTTATATCCATAAACCCAAATTGCCAACTTCCCACCTGATTTTGTTGCGGAATATAAATTACGCAAAGCCTTTCCTGGATTTTCTAGATGATGAAGTACTCCAATTGAAAAAACAATATCAAACTCATTCTCATAATTAATTTTATAAATATCTTGAAATTGCACTTCAGCATTTTTTGTATGCTTTAATAAATCTGTAGCAGCATCAATTGACTGAAAATCAAAATCAAAACCAACAACTTTTTTAGCACCCCAAGCTGTAGCTGTTAAATAACAATATCTTCCCATTCCACAACCAGCGTCCAGAATTTTTTTATTTTTAAAATCTTCTTTTCTTAAATCCCCCATCCAGCCTGAAAACTGCTCTTCATAAATCGGAGGAAGAATGGCATATTTTTTCCAAGCATAACCAAATCTTTCTTGAGAACTCATAATTTATTTTTGTATTTCAAACATTGTATAATCTGCATTCTTATATATTTCTAACAAATTTTCTGTCACTTGTCCAGACCACTCACCTCTTGGCATCACAAAATGAGTGCACCCGGTTTTTAAAGCAAACTCAATGACTTTTTTAAGATCACCAGACCCAGTCTGTTCTTTATACAATATATATTCATCATACCATCGCTGACTATTTTCAGATGTGCTTGAATAATATAATGCACCTTCTTTAAAAGTCATGTTAGTATTTGTTTGGCTTAAAACTTTAAAATTAAAATCATCAAATATAAAAACTTTTGCATCGGTCTGACTTAAATTTTCACGAGAAAACCTTGCTATATCTTTTAGATTTTCAAAATCCCATTTAACCATTTCTTTGGATGCTGGCGCAAGATTAAATTTTTCTCTAATTTCAATTGGAACAACTTTTCTTACAACAGACCTGATAAACGGAGCAGAAAAATAAATCGGATAAAAAATCAATACAACTCCAGTTGCAACAGCTAATTTTTTCTTTCCAATTTTATTTAAAATCCACAAATCAAAAACAGCTAAAGCAATCCACAAAAACCCAACAGCTCTCGCAAGTCGCAAATGCTCAACAAACAAAGGTGGTTTAAAATTAATAGATTGATAATAATTTCCCAAATCCACTACAAAAATAAATAATATAAAAATTATTGTAAAACTAACTATTGATTTGTGAGCCAAATGCATTTGTTTTGGAATTTGCGCGTGATATTTTTTAAACAAATAAAACGAAAGCAAAAACAAAATCAATAACGGTGTACCATCCCACAAACCACGTTTTGCATATTCAAAATCAACATCCCAAATTGCTGTTTCAGAAACCCTAAAATCAATTATCTCTGCTTGCTTAGCCTGATCTTCAACACTTACTAATTCCCCAGGATTTATTTGTTGAGTAAATGTATTTGAAAAATGTCCGTACCAAAACAAAGAAGACCCTAATAAATAAATTACAGCAAACAACGCAATGGGTTTAAAATATTTTTTTCTATGAACAACTAGTGCGGTCAAAATAAACATTCCAATAACTAAAATCCCAGCTGGTGGATACAAATAAACAGACAAAGCTGCAACTAAAGCCAAAACAATATTTTTTCTTTTATCTTTTAAACCATAAACAACCCAATACAAACTCAACAACAAATACAAAGGAAACACCAAGCCAACTCCACGAACATTATCAAAATCCATTAAACCGATTTGTGTTGGATAAATATATTTTGGAATTATCAAAAGCACACCCACCAAACCAGCCAAAACCCAAGACTTTGTAAATTTATAAATAACAAGCCCACTTATTAAATAAGTCAAAACCAACAACACCAACCCAATTGAAAGATACCCAGTCATTGAACCCTGCATTCCTAAATTTGCATAATATAAAATCGGATAAGCCAAATAAAACGGCTCCTGATTATACAATCTAGGTAAACCATCCCAATATTCATAATTTTGTTGCAAAACATTTAGTTGATACATCCAAACATCAGAACTTATTGCATCTACATCCTTATGCAAATTCTCTTGCAAAAACAATCCAACAAAAATAATCAAAATTAATATAAAAAAAATAAAAGGTTTGAGGATTTTTCGCATAATTTAAACAAAACCAAGCTGATTATACATCAACAGTTTGGTATTTACAAAAAAATTATCTTAAGCTAAGATATACACACTTTAAAGATTTGGCTAAATTTATGGAAATTATTCAGGAACCAAAGAAAAAAGTCTTATTATTAGGAGGAGCTGGATTTTTGGGATATTATATTTCTCATGAATTACATGATTTAGGTCATGAAGTTGTTATTTATGATGGTTATATAAATTTTTTGGATCACGACAAATCTAATTATAAATTATTTTTGCGTGAACGAACCAAGGATTTGGCTAAATTTTGTAAAATGGAATATGGTGATATTCGAGACACAGATCGTTTAATAAAAGTTTTGAATGAACATAAGCCAGATGTTGTTGTGATGTTAGCTGCTATTCCAATTGCAAATGTTTGTAACCAAATGGCTTCAGAAGCTTTGGACATAAACTTGAATGGAACAATGTCTGTTTTGCGTGCACTTGGTACAAATGATTTTGTTAAAAGAATAATTTATTCATCATCAAGTTTTGTTTATGGAAATTTCCAATATGCACCTTGTGATGAAAAGCACCCTTGTACACCAATTGATGTTTATGGTGGCACAAAACTAGCAACAGAAAATTTGATCAAAGGATTTTCAACTCGCTATGGTCGTGAATATGTAATTGTAAGACCGTCTGCTGTATATGGACCTTTGGATGCAAACCGCCGTGTGAGTCAAATTTTTGTAGAAAATGCTTTATTAGGAAAACCTATCACTATTCATGATCCTAAAACTGTTTTAGATTTTAGTTATATTAAAGACACTGCAGATGGTTTTACAAAAGTTATTACAAAAGTTAATGCAGCAAACGAAGTCTTTAATATTACAAGAGGCGAAGGTCGGACTTTATTAGAGTTCGCACAAATTATTAAAAACCTAATACCTAATGTTGAAATTAAAACACAGTTTGATGCTGAAGAAGCTCGTCGTCCTGTGCGCGGTGGTTTAGATATTCGCAAAGCTCGCGAAATGTTAGGTTATGATCCTAAATATTCAATTGAAAAAGGGTTGGCAGAGTACATCCCATTTGTAAAACAAAAATTTGGCCTATGATTCCATTATGCAAACCATATATAAATGAAAAAGAATTTGAGTACGTTGAGAAAGTTTTGAAATCCGGCTGGTTGGCTGATGGCCCAATCAATCGTGAATTTGAAAAACAATTTGCAGAATACATCGGAGTAAAACATGCTGTGTGTATGAACTCTGCAACCAGTGCTTTGTTTATTGTTTTAAAAGCTTTAGACATAACAGGTGAGGTAATAATTCCAAGTTTTACTTTCAGTGCAACAGCAAATGCAATTGTAACTGCTGGAGCAACTCCTGTTTTTGTGGACATTGATTTTAAAACTGGAAATATTGATGTCGCAAAAATTAAAGCTGCTGTCACAGAAAAAACTCAAGCTATCATGCCAGTGCATTTAGCTGGACAAAGTTGTAATATGGATGCTCTAATGCGAATTTGTCGTGAAGATAATTTGCATTTGATTGAAGATAGTGCAGAAGCTATTGGTGCACATTATAAAGGACGAAAAACTGGTTCATTTGGAATTGGTTGTTTTTCATTTTTCCCAGTAAAAAATATGACAACTGGTGAAGGTGGAATGTTAACTACTAATGACAATGCTTTGGCTCAAAAAATTCAGACTTTGGTAGCGCATGGAATACCTCGTCATATTCAAAAAAATCCTAAAAAATTCTGGGAACGTTCGTCTCATGAAGCTGGATATAATTTTCGCTTAAGTTCTATTTTAGCTGCAATTGGTTTAGTGCAATTAAACAAACTAGATACAATGAACGCAATGCGTCAGAAAAACGCAACTTATTTAAATCAAAACCTTGATAAAGAAAATGTTGAAGTGCCTTATCTGGCTGATGGCTGTGATCATGTTTATCAAATGTACACAATTCGTGTTGCTCCAGAAATTCGTGATGAGTTAGTGCATTTTTTACGTGAAAGAGAGATTTGTGCCTCAGTACATTTTGATCCACCAGTTCATGAACAAAAGTTTTATAAAGGTTGGTATAAAAGTGAAGGGCTTGAACAAACTGAAAAACTTGCGCGTTCAATTATTACATTACCAATGTTTCCGCAAATGACACCACATCAATTAGAAAAAATCACAAACACTGTAAATAACTTTTTTCAAAAAAATAAATAAAAAAATATGGAAAAATATCATTTGCCATATGTAGTTGTATTTATTCCTGCATACAACGAAGAGGATTCAATTGGTCGTGTTATTGAAATGACAAAAGACCAATACAAAGGACCAAATCAAATTCAAAATGATTATGTTTTGGATATTATTGTAATTGACGACGGTTCAACAGATAGAACAAGTGAGATTGCACGTGAGCATGGACTAAGAGTTGTACACCATCCAAAAAACCAAGGATTAGGCGGAGCAACACGAACTGCTTTACGAACTTGTTATGAAATGGGTGCTACAGTTGGTGTTAAAATTGATGCTGATTTTCAACATGATCCAGAAGATATTGATAAAGTTGTACGACCAATTTTAGAAGACCGCGCTGATTCTGTTTTTGGAACAAGATTTAAAGGTGGCTTAGAATATAAAATGCCTTTGTATCGTGACTGGGGAAATAAATTTTTCAGCTGGTTAACTGGACTGATTACTGGTTTAAAAGTTACAGATGGACAAACTGGTTTAATGGCCTTTCATCGTCGTTACTTAAAAATTGCCAACTTAACTCAAAGCTATAATGAAACACAACAACTGATTATTGATTCTTGGGGAAAACACATGCGCGTTACCGAGGTGCCAGTTTTGTTTCATAAACGCACAACCGGAACATCATTTATTTCATGGAAATATCCTTTGATTGTTTTACCAAACATGATTCGCTTATTTATTCATTTCAAACCTTTACGATTTTTCTTGCCAGTTGGAGTGTTGTCAATAATTGCCGGACTTGTAATTGCAATTTTAATGACTTACAACAACGGAGACCCTGTTGGAATTTTTGGAAATGCATCAGTAGCAATCTTTATTTTAGCTGGATTACAAATAATGTTCTTTGGAATGTTAGCTGACCAAATCGGCAAAAAGCGTTTCTAATAATTTTATATCTGGAATTTGATCTAAAATCGATTTAAAATTACTTCCTAAAATAATCTCTAAATTTAAAAAACTGCCAGCCCATGTTGCGCAGTTTTTTAATTTCTTTTTTTGTTGGGATAGAAAAATATTCACCCTGATCTGAAGGATTTTCTTTTGTGTGAACTTCTTCACCTAATTTTATTTTTGTAATAAAATTTATTAGCAACTCAGCAGCACCTTGCATACACCTCATTGTTATTGAATGTTCTGTGTCAGTTTTTTGCACTTTAAAAAGCCTTTGATCAATAATTCTGCCAGTATCAATTCCTGGATCAATATAATGCAAAGTTATCCCAATATGATCCTCACCACCCAACAAAGCCCTCAGAATCGGCCCTACGCCCTTATATTTAGGCAATTCAGATGCATGAGTGTTCACAATCCCATATTTTGGTATGTTTATAATTTTTTTTGAAATTTTTTCCATTGAGCCAATTGACATAATTATATCTGGCATCATTGCTTTTATTAAATTTGTTTTGTGAATTTTTTTTAAATTATTAAATGGACTAAGCACAAAAAAATTATTTATTTTTGAACCAAGTTTGTTGTAAGGATAATAAGGTGAATTTTTTTTATTAAAAATTTTTGCATATGTCTGCGCTAATAAAAATAAAAACTTTTTAAACCCTTGAGTAAAAACATAATTAGCCCCGCTAATTTTTAAGTAACGCCTTAAAGCTTGTGAAGTTTTTTTACCCGGCACAATCCAATCTTGTTCAAGCACAAAAACATAATCATCTTTTTCAAAAATCCCAGAATGCAAAAGTTGATTCAAAATATAATTTGAATATGGATATCCTTTTAGTGCAAAAATCACATATCTCATATAATTCTATTATCCAAAATATTTTTTATACCAAAGCTGCCAAGTTAATAGTGTATATAATTTACGTCCATTATTTTTTTTATGTTGAAAATTCTGTTCAAGCAACTGCTTAACATAATCATACTGAAGCAACCCAGCTTTTTTTATTTCTTGTTCAGACAAAACATCTAACAACAAACTTTTCCAATGAGTATTACACCACTTCCCCATTGGCACTGTAAAACCTTGTTTACCTCTTTTGGTAATTTTTTCTGGTAATTTATTTTTCATTAACTCACGCAATAAAAATTTTGAGGTACGACCTTTTAGTTTAAATTCTGAAGGTAACTGATTTACATAATTCACCACCTCATGATCTAAAAACGGAGAACGTACTTCTAAAGAATTTTGCATACTAGAACGATCCACCATTGCAAGAACTTTTTGTGGCAAATACATTTTTTGATAAAAACCTGCTACCTCGCTTAAATAATCTTTCGCACCTTTTGTTGAAAAATATTTTAAAGGTTCTTGTGCAATTTCTTGTGCTTGCAAACAAATTAATTTATCCAATTCCTGTAAATGAAAAGCACCCAACCAGCCCTGATGTCTAAATGCTAATTTATCATGAGCTTGAACAAATTGTTTTACTTTGTAATCAAAACTTAAATAATTAAATGAAGTTGGTAATAATTCAGCAAAAACTTTTCCACTTGTTTTCATCCAACTTGGTAACTTTTTCCAAATCTGAAAAACTTTTTCTGCAAAAAAAGTTTGGTAGCCCATAAATAATTCATCTCCACCGTCTCCACTTAAAGCAACCGTTACATGCTTACGTGTTTTTTGAGCTAACATATATTGTGGCAAAACTCCTGCGTCTGCAATTGGCTCATCAAAAATATCTGGCAACTTCTGAATTGTATTTTGAACTTCTTGAATTGTCATTGGAAGTTCTGTGTGATCTGCACCAACATGATTCGCAACAATGCGAGCATATTCAGATTCATCAAAACTCTTATCTTCAAAAGAAACTGAAAAAGTTTTTAATCTTTCTGAAGTTGATTGAGATGCATACCAAGCAACTGCACTTGAATCCAACCCCCCACTTAAAAACAAACCAAGAGGCACATCAGAAATCATTCTACGCTTAACAGCTGATGAAAATAGACTGTCTAAATTTTTTAAAGCTTGTTCAGCCGAATCATGCATTCCATGCTCTGCACCTTGAACTCCATAATGTGAATTAAAATTTGAACCAAAATTAACTTCCCAATATTTATGGATCTGAACTTCTCCACCTTGATAAACCAAAACACTTGCTGGTT
Source organism: uncultured Gammaproteobacteria bacterium (assembly GCA_964627525.1). Classification (GTDB taxonomy): domain Bacteria; phylum Patescibacteriota; class Patescibacteriia; order Magasanikbacterales; family JBBTQS01; genus CAZKMQ01. The sequence goes on from CAZVIA010000002.1 coordinate 106,555, forward strand.
CTAACTTTTGCACATCTTGATAAATAGTTTCAGGCGACGGGATATACTCATAAAAAAAATATTTATGAGCTGCATTAACATTTAATTCTTTTTTAAAACTTGGATGCTCAGCAATTGCTTTTAGTTCAGAAGCAAAAACAAAATCCTTATTCTGCTGTGTCCAATACAATGGTTTTTGCCCCAAACGATCACGTACCAAAATTAATTTACGTTTATCAAAATCCCACAAAGCAAAAGCAAACATTCCATTTAATTTTTTTACAAAATCAATCCCCCATTCTTTATATGAAATTAAAAGCACTTCAGTATCTGAATTTGTATTAAACACATGACCTTTGGCAAGCAACTGTTCTCGCAATTTTTGAAAATTATAAATTTCACCATTAAAACTTACAATACAACTTTGATCTGAACTTTTCATTGGTTGCACCCCTCTCTCCAAATCAATAATAGACAAACGACGATGACCTAACCCTAAACCAAATTTTTCATCAACAAAAAAACCAGATGCATCTGGCCCACGATAAATTAACGTATTTGTCATACGTCGTAAATCTTGTTCTGTACCAGCACCAACAAACCCAGTTATGCCGCACATATTATTTACTCAATTTTTGTTTCATTAAAAATTCTACTATCCCCCAATCAAAAATATCATCAATATCAAACGAGTCTTCAACTTCCATTATATAAGGAATATGGTTTTCTCCATACAAAGTTTTTGTTCCTAACAAATGATCACGCTTGCTAATTAACAAAGCTGGACCATTGCGCGCATAAACTTCTGGCTTATCCTGACGACGCAAAATTTTGTCACCATGACCTTCCATAAAAGCTTTTAATTTTCCATCCTCAATTTTCATTACTGAAACAGGATTAAAACAATGAGGAACTTTTTGAACACTAACCAAAGAATCTGGATTTTCTTTTTCAAACAAATCAATTGCTTCGTCAATTTGTTCAGCTGTTCGTAAAGGAGATGTTGGTTGCAAATAAATTAAAGCATCTGGCACATAACCTTCATCTGTTTCTAATTTTTCTAAAGCATGAATAATTCCATCAATCGCAGGACTTTTATCTTGTGCATGTTCAGCTAATCGCATAAAAGGAACTTCAACACCAAAAGACTTAGCTACTTCAGCAATTTCTTCACTATCTGTTGAACAAATCACTCTATCTAATTTTTTACTAGCCAAAGCTGCTTCGCATGTATAACCAATCAATGGTTTGCCAGCCAACTCTTTAATATTTTTTCCAGGAATTCCTTTTGACCCACCACGAGCTGGAATCATTGCTAAAATTTTCATAATTTTATTAGACTAAAATTAATATGCTAAAAGTTTTTGAGGATTTGGATTTGATTTTGCCAACACTTGAGCAATTTTTTCTCCAGCAAAACCATCACCATATGTTACATCTGCTTCTTGCAGTCCTTTTGCCACCTGACTTCTCACAGCTTCAACAATTTTATTTGTATCATAATCAACTGAAACAACATTAGCTGCTAACTGACGTCCAGTTTGACGAGTTCCAATTAAAACTCCAGGTGTTCCAATAAAAGCACCCTCACGCAAAATTGAACTACTATTCCCAAACATACAAGCAGTTTTTTTCATCAAATGAAAATAAGTATTCATTGGTAGATTTTTGAAAAAATGAATTTCCGGACCTTCATGCTCTTCATGTTCACGATATTTTCTCATACCACGCGCAACATCTTCAGAACCTGCATCTGGATTTGGCCACAACATTATTGTTGGCATGTTTAATTTTTTAATTGCATCCATTGTTTTTTTAATTTGCACCTCACCACTTCCATATTCAGATGTAACAGGATATTGAGACACAAATAAAAACGGCTTAGTAATATCAATTTCTTTACCTACACCCACAAATTTTAATTCCTGCATCGACTCTTCTTCTAAAATTCTTTTTACCTCATCCATTCTCGGACAACCAACAACATGAACGTCTTCAGGTCTTTCACCCATTTTTATAATTCTCTCACCAGCTCTTTCTGAAGCTGGAAAATGTATGTGTGCAAATTTTGTAATTGCATGACGAATACTTTCATCAATATTTCCAGAAACCTCACCACCCATTGAATGCGCAACAGGAATATTCATATAAGCTGCAGCAACAGCAGCTGGCAAAACTTCAAAACGATCCCCAATCACAAAAACTATATCTGGTTTTAAACGATTATACGCGGTTGCCAACTCACTCATTCCAAGCCCAGAAGATTTTGCCATTGTAATCGGACTAGCACCTTCAATAATCATGTGCACTCTCTCATCAATTTTAAAACCATCTTTTTCAATTATTTCAATCACCTCTCCATACTTATCTAACAAAGCAGCAGCTGCAGCAACAACTTGGATATCTAAATCAGGGTGTTTTTGAACAGCCTTCATCGCTGATTTAGCACTACCATAATTGGCACGTGACCCAATGTAAAAACAAATTTTCTTTTTTACAAACGACATAATTATTTTAAGCTAAATCCTCCCAAGTTAATAAATGATTTTTTGCCAAATTTTTTGAAGCCACACGACCCATGACTCTATTAATATCTTTTGGCTCAATTCCAGTTCCAGGTTTTTTAGTTGTAAGCATTTCCTTTGAAATCACAGTTCCAGCTAAAATATCTTGCTTAGTCACAAAACTTTTCTGAAAAACCTCTTTCATTACTTTAAACTTTTCAATGTCATCTTTATCAACTTCAGAAGCTTGAATCGCCTCAATAGTTCTAATTCCTTTTACTAATTCACCAAATTCTTGTGGCAACATTGAATGCTTAGCATCAGAACCATACAACTTACGACTAATTGTAAAATGTTTTTCAATAATTTTTGCACCTTCAGCAACAGCCAGAAACGCGGCGTAATTATGCAAACTATGATCAGACAAACCAACTGTTACACCATAGCGCTGTTTCATTTCATGCATAACATTCATTCCAACATTTTCAGGTATAACTGGATATTCAGTTGTGCATTGAAACAAAAACAAATCACCGCCATTATCCTTAATAGTTTTCACTGCCAAATCCAACTCCTCCCAATTACTCATTCCAGACGAAAGCAAAATCTGTTTACCAGTTTTTGCCATGTGCGCAAGATAAGGTAAATTTGTCACCTCACCAGAAGGAACTTTATGCACTTCTACCCCCAACTTCTCCAACAACTCAGTAGCTTCAATTGAAAAACTTGATGCAAAAAACACCAACCCCTTAGATTCAGTATATTCTTTTAGTTCTCTCCACTGATCAAAACTAAATCCCGTTCTTATAAAATATTCATAACGCGGCTCTCCTTTAAAAAACGGAGGCATTGGCGCGTCACGCAAAGTTTCTGCTTCAGAAATATGAATTTGAAATTTAACAGCATCAACACCAGTTTCAGCCACAGCGTCAATCATTGTTTTTGCTAAATTAAAATTTCCATCATGTGTTGAACCAATTTCTGCAATAATAAAACACGGCTTATCTGGTCCAATTAATTTTTTTGTTTGTGTTTGCATATTTGTTTTTAAATTTTTGTAGTATTTTTTGTTTGATATTTTTTTGTGCGATTTTTGCAATTTTTTATAATGCAATTTCCAAAATTTTATTTGTAATATTTCCCGGGTCAATGTGCCCTAAGTATTTTTGCTTAAAACTTTCGCATTCAGAATTGTAATCCGTTTTTGTTTTTTCTTCTTGAAAAACTTTTTGCAAAACTTCTTTTGATTCAATTACTGGTGCTCCAATTTTTTCCCACTGTTCAATCATTCCTTTGTGCCGTCTTTTGTATAATTTGATCGGCGTTCCTAACAACAAACTTTCAATAAAAACCGTTGAATTTACAGTAATCATCAGGTCGCTACACAAGATACCATTGTATAGCAAATGATCTGTATCGTCAAGAATAAACACATTTTCTGGCAAATCACCTAATTGTGCAATTATATCCTCTTTTTTCAAAACCGGATGCACCTTTATTATTAGCGCTGTTTTTGGCGCCAACTTCGCAGCTTGCACAAGCTCTGTTCTTATCTCTGGCTGATTACTTGGCTGATCACAAAAAGTAATAATTTTATTGTACTTGTTTTGTATAAACAACTTACCAAATTCAACGTTACAGTCAAGTTGTTGAAGTTCTGCCATTTTATCCCACTGTGGATTCCCAATTATTTTTACCGCACTTTGTTGTGCTCCTTTTTTTAAAACCATTTGCTTTTGATCTTCAGTCCAAACACAAACATTATCTTGCAAATCATAACGACCATCTGTAAAATAATTTGTTAAATTATCTGTTATCAAACCATGCAAAACAGTCGTGGTTTTTATATTTGGATTATTTTTTGCTACAGCAAAAAAAGCAATGTCACTTGATTTACGAATTCGCGCTCCAATTAAATATTTAATTTGATATTTTTCTAAAATTCGTTCCGCAACTTTTAAATCTAAAATTTGCCTTGGTAAAACTTTTCCAAAATATGTTTTTAAACCCGAAGCAACCAAAGGCCAATAATTTATTTTCTGAAATTTAAAAATGTTTTTTAGCTGGTGTTTATTTTTTGCATCTTTGTCCGCGTCTTTATAAACGTCTTTATTTTGTAAAAACCATTCCAAATAATCCTGCTCATCTTTTTTCATTTCATCAAGATCTTTTTGTAAAACAAAATCTTTAATATAAATTTTTTCAGCATAATCTGGAATCTGATTTTTTATACGCCATTTTTTTGATGAATAAGGAAGAATTATTACCACCTCTTTACCTGATTCATGCATTTTTTCAATCAAAGGAATTAGACTTTTATAATGACTTTCCATTGTTGCTATAAAAGCCGTGCTAATTTGCTTAGTTTGTTTTTCAAAATCCACACTAGACAGACCAACCTCAAGCGACTTAATTTTATATTGTTTATTTTTGTGAACCATGATCGGACTACCCAAAAAACACAACTTTGCCAAAAAACTATTTTTCAAAATAAAACTCAAAATATTTTTTAAACGAATCCTCTGCCCCACCAATTCATTTATGTCTAACAAAAGCAAATCAGCATTTTTGTAAAATGACTTTTCGCCCATTAAACTCCTAAGTTCAGGAATTATTTTATTGTTAATTTCATTTACAACCATTTTAAAATATTTTGAACCATTGATTTAACACTGTGATTTTCTAAAATAATTTTTCTTAACCCTAAACCTAATTGTTTTTTAGTTTCACCCGACTCCCCCAATAAAACCAAAATTTTTCTTGCCAAGTCTTGTGGGTCTTTTTCTTGAAAAATCATTTTTTCATGCAATTGTTTTGGAAAAATTTCATAATAAGATTTATTACTTACCACAACCAAAATCTCACTCGCCATTGCTTCCAATGTTGTTTTATCAAAACTTCCTGTACAAGTTAAGTTCACAAACAAATCATGACTATTATAAATTTCTGCAGTTTTATGGTGTGAAACTTTTCCAACAAAATCAACTCCTTTAATTTGTTTGGCAAGTTGTTTAATTTTTTCTTCATATTCTTCATGACCTTCGGCAGCAACTCCAACAATAGATAATTGCAAATCTTGTTTTGTATTTTGAGCAATTTTAAAAGCATCCAACAAAATTTCAAGATCTTTTACAGGAGAAATTCTTCCTAAAAACAAAATCTTATTCCCGGTTTTTTGAACATTAAAATTTTTAAACAAATCAATATCAACACCTTGACCAACAACTTGCAATTTTGGAGATTTAATTTTGCATGCAAATTTTGTAGAAGTAACAATTACATCAGACAAAGCTGTGGCTAGTTTAAAAGACCAATTGATCAAATAATGCGCATACCACAAAACAACTTTTTTACCCAAAATTTTCCACAACAAACCACCCAACAAAACATATTCTTTATTCATGTGCACCCAAACTGAATCGTAATTTTTTCTTTCAGCAAAAATATATTTAAAAAACCTCCAAACATATTTTATTTTTGAACGCCCACCTTCTTTTCCCAAAGACAAAACCTTAACATTTTCTGGTAAATTATATTCACCTTTTTGCAAACAAATTACAGTAACTTTTTCACAATTTTGTGCAAATTCATTTACCCAACCATGAAAAAAACCTAGCAGATCATCGTTGTAATCAACTTTTTGACTTAAGATTAATATTTTTTTTGAATTATTATGGTAAGTGTTTGACCGCATAAAAATTTGCTTTTTCCCAAGACTGTAAATATAACTGCAAAGTTTCTTCCTTAGAAGGTAATTTTTCTAAAGCAAAAACCCCAGCGTCTGAATATCTTTTAGCGTTAGACGGCAACTCAATCATTTCTAACATTGCTCGCATCAACTTATCTAAGTCACCTACTTCAACAACTCTCCCAGAAACACCATCTTCAATTAATTCACCTGCACAACCAACATCAGTCATAATAACTGGCAACCTATGTTGTGTAGCCTCAACAATTACCAATCCCCAACCTTCACTGTTTGAAGATAACACAAAACAATCTGCGTTTTTATAAATTCTAGATAATTGTTCTTGGGTTTTTTTACCAACCAGTTTAATTACTCTTTCCAGATTATTTTCATTAATCATTTGTTGTAAAATATTTTTTTGTGGACCATTACCAACAATAACAAGTTGAGCATGCGGATAATATTTATGAACTACTTTCATTGCTTGAATCTGTAATTCAATATTTTTTACAGAAACCAACCTACCAACTGTTAAAAATTTAAAATCTTCTTTGTGCTGAAACTTTTTAATCTTAGTGATTTTTTCTGGATCACTAAAAATAGGTACAACTACAATTTTATTAGAATCTAATTTATATTTATTTTGTAAAAAAACTTTTGTCCGTTTACTAACTGTTCTAACTACGTCAGCTTTTTTTAAAACAAACTTTGCTAATCTTTTTTTCCAACCTACAAACTGAGCAGTGCCATGAACCTGAACTTCACTTGCTTTTGAAAATCTTGCCGCAACAAACACAGCTAATATCCCAAAATAAAAACAATCTTGCGCAGAAATCACATCATATTGATCTTGGCGCACAGCTTTACACATTTTTTTATACAATGAAAAAAATTGTGCAAACTTAGATTTTCCAGTAACTGCATATGCTTTACAATTACTAGACAACAAAACAGTTTGTTTTTTATCTGAAGGCACAATAACTGTGTATCTTTCAACAACAACAGCATATTCACACGCTCTTTTTGCCAAAGCAGATTGTTCATCTAATATTGAATTGTCTGAACCAACAACTAAAATTTTCATACTAATTCTTTAAACACTTTTTCATGCTCATCCACAAGAATATTCCAATTATGCGAAATGTTTATATTTAAATTATTATTTGGATTTTTCAAAGCTGCAGCCAAAGCATTTTTATCGAACGAATCCACAAACCTTACATTATTTTTTAATTTCTCAAAATAACCGCAAGACTTTGTTGCAACAACTGGTATTCCCAAAGAAATACTTTCATAAATTATTTGTGGACTTACATCTGAAACCGAAGGCACAACAACTACTCGTGCACTTGAAATTGTTTTTTGCAAATCATTATGATCCTTTGCATCTGAAAACCTAACTTGACCAGTAACGCCTAACTCCTTAACAAGCCCAACCAAATTATTTTTCTCAGGACCTTTACCAATAATATGCAAACCTAACTCTGAATCTAATTTAATTGCCTCTAACAAAGTCTTAAGATTTTTTAAACGAACTAAACGACCTGCGTATAAAATCTCATTATTTTTTTCTGCTTTTATGTGATTTTTTAAAACAGTATTTTTTGTAAAAGCATTTTCAATTACAACAGACTTATCTTTAATATTAAAAACTTCACACAAAATATTTTTCTGCCAATCAGTAGAAAAAATTATTTTCGCACTTTTTTTCAAAACATATTTATAAATGTACAAAAATATTTTTTCCTTAAAATTCTTAGACTCTGAATAATATTTTTCTAAACCAACACTAGTCCAACCATTATTAAAAGCTTTTTCCCACAAAAAATCTCCACCCAATCTCACAACTACCGGCTTATTTGCAGCATAAACAGTTGGAAAACCTGCGCTTACCAAATCATGAGTATAAATTATATCAGCCCATTGACTATGCTTTCTAACCAAACGCACAAATCCAAAATATCGTTTTAATAAAGATTGTTTTCTTAAAACTGAAAAAACATTTTGTTCATCTACAACTTCATCAGAATATGTAACAACTTTTACTTCATGACCACGCTCAACTAACAACTTAGAAATTTCTTTCACATAAGTTGCAGGACCACCAAGACTTGGCGGATAAATTCCAGTTGTAATTAAAATTCGCATAATGTATTAAAAACTTTTTTCATTTCAATAACAATTTTTTTCCAATGAAAACTTTTCTTAACCAACTCTTGTGCATTTTGTATAACACTAGATTTTTTTTCATTTGAAAGTCCAATAACTTTTTCTATAACATGCACAATTGAATCTGGATTATTTGGCTCACAATAAAAACCCGTCATATCATCACTCAAAAATTCTGGTATACCACCAACCTTAGTTCCAACAATTAGTAAACCTGCAGCCATTGCTTCTAAAAATGAATTTCCCAATCCTTCAGTTAAAGACGGTCTGATAAACAAATCACTTGCTTGCAAAAATCTTGGCAAATCATTATAAGGTACCTCACCTTTAAAACTTACCCTATGTGACACCCCTAACTCATCGGCCATTCTTTCTAACTCATGAAGTAAAATTCCACCACCAACAACAACAAAACAAACATGCTCTTGAAGTTTTGGTAAAGCGCGAATCACATCTTTAATTCCATTTTTTTCAACCAAACGCGAAGTTGTAATTAAAACAAAACTCTCTTTAGGAAAACCAAAACACTCACGAGTTTGTTCAACCTCATCTGCGTTAATTTTCTCAAAAAATTTTTCAAACTCAACACCATTTGGAATTACTTTTGCCACACTACCCTTAAACCCCATTTTCTTTCCCCAGCTCAATAAATAACTACTAATGGCTTGCAACCCATCTGCTAAAACAAAAATCTTTTTAAACCAACCAAAAGTCAAACGACCCTTAGATTCAGGTCTAGAAAATTTGTCCCCTTCTTGAAGTGTTAATAAATAAGGCAATCCAGATTTTTTCTTAAAACGTGCCCCAGCTAAACCACCATAACTAGCCATAATAGACCACAACATTTTGAAATCATATTTTTTGTGTAACTCCAAAGCTTTTTTATGACCAAAAAATCCAAGAATTATTTTGTCTAAAAAACCAATTCCAAAACCAACTCTATGTACATGCACATTTCCAATTTTTTCTTGTTTAGCAAGTTTACGATCTAAACGCGCTGTAATTAAATGAAAATCAAAATCTTCAATTCGATCAGTGATTTCCTTAACCGCAACTTCTGCTCCACCAACAAAAGGAAAATATGCTGTTGAAAAAATTACAATTGATTTATTATCAGCTAACTTCATTTCAAACGTTTTTTAAAATCTTCAATTGTTTTATTTAAACCATCTTCCAATTCAACTTTTGGTTCCCAACTTAATAATTCCCGAGCTTTACTAATATCTGGCTGACGACGCATTGGATCATCCTCACGAAAATCACTTATAGAAATCACTTCACTCTGACTATTAGTTAACTCAATGACTTTTTCAGCCAATTGCTTAATTGTAAACTCTTTTGGATTCCCCAAATTAATTGGACCAACAACTTCATCTTCTGAATTCATCATTTTAACAATACCATCCACTAAATCATCAACATAACAAAAACTTCTTGTTTGTGAACCATCACCATGAAATTCAATATTTTCATTTTTCAAAGCAGCTACAATAAAATTTGAAACCACCCTACCATCATTAAAAGCCATTCGCGGACCATAAGTATTAAAAATTCTAATTACTTTTATTTTCAAATCGTGCATTCGCTTGTATTCAAAAAACAAAGTCTCAGCAACGCGCTTTCCTTCATCATAACAAGCACGCGGCCCAATTGTACTTACAGAACCTTTATACTCTTCAGTTTGCGGATGCTGTTCAGGATCACCATAAACTTCAGAAGTTGATGCCTGTAAAATTTTAGCATTTTTTAATTTTGCCAATCCTAAAACATTAAGCACGCCCGTTGTATTTGTCTTAATAGTTCTAATTGGATTTTCCTGATAATGCACTGGAGACGCTGGACAAGCCAAATTATAAATCTCATGCACATCTTCATTAATCTCAATTGGCTCAACAATGTCATGCTCCATGAAAATAAAGTTCTCATTTTCTTCAAAATGCGCTATATTCTCTTTAGTGCTTGTTAATAAATTATCAACACAAATTACTCTTGCGCCACCCTCTAACAAGCGGTCACAAAGATGTGAACCAATAAAACCGGCTCCACCGGTTACCAAAATTGTTTTTTGCATAATCGATTTGATAGTTGTATTATGCATAGTACACCAAAATTAAGGTGTTTTGTAAAGGTTTTAATTACATGAATTCGCTAAATTTAGCCAAAAAATCCAATATTTGTTTTGTTATAACTCAAGGACATTGGGGTGGTGCTCAACGTTATGTTTTTGATTTGGCAAAAAACCTAAAAAACGACTTTAATGTCACTGTAGCAATTGGTAATTCAAAACATGAAAATGACCTTAAAAACAAACTTGAAAACATAAAAGTTGTACAATTAAAACATTTACGCAGATCAATTAATCCTTTTCATGACTTGCTTGCGCTTTTTGAAATAAAGAAATTTGCCAAACAAAATCAAATCCAAATAATGCATTACAACTCTTCAAAAGCAACTGTGATCGGGGCTTTAGCAACAAAAAAAATCTGCAAATCAATTGCAACAATTCATGGTTGGGTTTCTGAAGAACCTCTAACTTCCCTACGCAAAACAATTTATAAAAAACTAGAAAAAATTTCCACAAAACTTTTGGACGCAATAATTTTTGCAGATAAACATTCTTTAGAAATTGCAAAACAAAATTACAAAACTCCGGATAATAAAATTTTTTACATTCCACACCAAATTAAAACACCAAACTTTTTATCAAGACAAGAAGCAAGAAATAAAATACAACAAATTACAAAACACACAATTACTAACAACACAAAAATAATTGGAACAATAGCAAATCTTTACAAAACAAAAAACCTCAACTTACTAATAAACGCATTTGCAGAACCAGATTATAAAGATGCAATTTGTCTTATCATTGGTGAAGGAACAGAACGAACAAATTTAGAAAAACAAATTAAACAAAAAAACTTACAAAACAAAATCTTTTTACCAGGATCAATCACAAATGCTGCACAACTTTTAAAAGGTTTTGATTTATTTACGCAAACTTCTACAAAAGAAGGATATCCATATACTTTACTTGAAGCAAAAGCAGCACAACTTCCAATTACTGCAACAAATGTAGGTGGCACAAAAGATATTTTAGAAAAAAACACAAATAGTGTTTTAGTGGATTCACCAACAACTACAGAAATTTTTTCACAAAAAATTATTCAGGCACTTCAATTAAATTCTCAAATAAATCCCCAAACAAACCCACAAATAAATCAAAGTGGTTCAGCAGATTTTTTACAAATGATTGAAAAAACTAAATCACTCTACAGAAACTTGTTCTCCTAAAATCTCCAAATATTGATTTGCAGAATCAATATCCCCCACTTCAATAAATACATCAGCAGCAGCCTTAATAAAAATTACTTTCTTTGGATCGTCAAACCCCATTTCCAGAGGGATTTTAAAGTATTCTGCAGATTTATCATACATTTCAAATCCAGCATAAAACATTGCCAAGCGCCAATAAGATTCCATGACATCTGGATTTAACTCAATTGCTTTTAACAAAATCTTCTCCCCTTCCCCAAACATACTTAGCATCATTGAGGTCTGCCCAAGTTCATACATTATTTGTTGTCTTTCAGGTGAATAGCTTAAAATATTTTTATAAATATTATTAGCCTCTACTAAATAACCTGCAACACCTTCATACAATCCAGCTTGAAAATATAACTGCCCAAGTATAATACCCGATCTTATGTCATATGGATGCATTAGTATTTCTTTTTTCAAATCTTCAGTTACAACAGGATAAACAATTTTATAATAACGATCCATTAAATCAGGATTCCCCGTACTTAAAACACTTTTTACTTGCATAGCAAACCCACGAACAATATCATCTCTGTGCGGTGTTGGAATTTGTTTTGCTATTTCATAATTTTGCAATGCTGTTATAAAAGCATTCCCTTTTTGATTTGCATCAACAGTTGTATATGGCAACACATCATGAAGAATCATATTTGCTTTTGCTGGAAAAATATTAAATCTATAAATTAAAAATATAGCAAACACTAAAGTCACTACACCCACACCCCATGCAATACTTTTAACTTTTACATAACCAGTTTCTTCAACTTCATTTTTATTACCTAGAGAATCAACAAAAGCCAACAACAAAAAGAAATACAAATACGAAGAAACATTTTCAAACACAAATAAATTATGTACAAAATGTCCTATCCAAAAAGCATACATTAAATAACCAACATATTTTAAATCTGGATGTCTCTTGATTAATTTATGTGTGGACCACAATGCAAAAACAAATAATAATAAATACACTAACAAACCCACGACACCTTGTGTTGCCAAAGTATTTAATAAAATATTATGTGCATTATCAAACCAAGTTTCATTCATTCCAAAACTCAGAAATTCAGGATTATAATATTGGTTAAAAGCAAAAAAGAAATTATTTGGACCCCATCCAAAAACAGGATATTCTTTTGATGCTTCAACAGCTATTTCCCAAGCCATTGCACGAGTTTTTCCACTACCTTGTGTAAAAGAAAATTGTGTTAAACGATACAAATAGGTGTTTCCTTTAACAAAATCTGTGTCGCGCATCATAAACAAAGTTCCCCCAAACAACACACCAACAGCTAATAATCCTATAGCAACACTTCTCCATTTTTTTGCCAATGAATCAGTTTTTGCTAACAACACCAACAAAACAACACCAGCAACTCCAACACCTAACCAAGTACCACGAGTTTGTGTTAACAAAACAATCAACAAAGAAATTACTGCATATGACGCCCACAAAACTTTTTCCCAATTTATTTTTGATTTAATAAACAACATCATGCTTATTGCAGCTGTAAACATTGCATAAGCACTTACATAAATTGTGTTACCAAAAGTTGATCGCACACGCTCACTACCTTGATTTAACAAATATTCAGGATCAATCAATTGATAAAAAGCTATCAACCAAATAGGTATTGCTAAAACAAGAATCCACACAAATAACCATTTCCATTCTCTCCACTCTGTAAAAACCTGTCGCCCAACTAAATATAAGACTAAATAATGTAACATTGTATACAAGCCCAACATCCTTTCGTGGTTATCCCACAAACTATGATAAGAATCTACACCAGTAAAACTTGAAATTAAAAATGAAACAAAAAACAATAATACACCAACCAGCAAAAAACTTTTATAAGGTTTTGCTTGCTTCCAAAATCCAACTAAATAAAAAACATAAACAACCAACAGCAAAGAAATCAAAATCCTAAAGTAAATCATTTTTGGCACAACAAAAGGAAAAACATAATGATTTAAACTAACTATCAAAGGGGTTATAAAAGCCAAAGCTATAAATCCTTGTAAAAATCTTTTTATCCAAATTGATTTCATAAAATTATTTTTGTTCTAATTGTTCTAAACTATTTATAAAAACCTGTGCATCATTTGCCATTTCAGGATAATCACGTATAACACGCCTTGCTACTTCTTTAGCATCTTCAACACGACCAACTGCCGCATAAGCTGCAGCTAATCTTGTGTGCCAATCTGGTATTACATTTCCACTAGTTGTTATATATTCATAAAACCAAACCAAACCATCTAAATTATCAACTTTAACATAAGCTTGTGCAATAATTTCACGCTGACTATCATTTTCAATATTAAACCCCAAGTCAATTGCTTTTCTAATAAATATCAAACCTTCCTCTGTATTCCCTATTTTCAAATTTATAAAAGCCAAATGCCATGCTGTCATTTCTGAATTAGGAGACCATTCATTAATCTTATATATAACTTGTTTTGCTTCTTCAAAACGACTCTGGAAAATAAAAGACTGTGCAATTAAAAACCAAGCTTCTTCTCTACGCGGACTTATTTCAGTTGCAAGCACAAATAATTCATGTGCCCTATTTACTTTTTCAATATCTTTAGTTGCAACAGCTAACTGATAATAATATTTTCCCAAAAAACTTGTGTTTATATAATTTGTATTCTGTGCAACTAACTCCTCTCCATACTCAGCAAATTTTTCAATATCAGCACGCCACAAAACTCGCATAGGTTCTGGCAAATCAAACTCACTTTGGTTTGGAGTATCTTCATAAACCATTGACGCTGCAGATTCAGCAGCCCATCGCCAACGCGCAAAATCATAAGGTGTATAAATATCAAATGCCTCTAACAGTAACGGTCGAGCACGCACCCAATCATTTATATATGTATATTGCAAACCAGTATTAGTAGTTATAGAAGATTTCAAAGGTAAATAATTATATCTCATAATTAAAAACCCTGAAAACAAAATCACAACAACCATAATTAAATTTCTTGGAAAACCTTTTAACACAAAACCCTCACTGCAATTAGTTTTTTTATTTAATAATTTAAAACTTAACCACAACACATAAGCAACACAATAACCTGCCAAAATAAATGATGTTCCAGTTTCAAACAAGAAAAAATCCTGAACCAAATATGCAACACCTAACCCAATCCAAACAGAAAACTCTGTTCTTGAAATTAATTCTTTTTTATTAGCCTTAACCAAAACCACAATCAACATCACACCAATAAATAAATACAAAACACCACCAACAAAACCATTATCAACAACTACTTCCAAAAAAGCATTGTGCGGCTTGTCTGAAAAAGTTTCTATGTAAGACAATTCAGTCAAAGCATTGTCAAAATGCTCATCAACAACATAACGATAATTTTGAGACCCCCAACCTAAAACAGGTTTTGCTTTTATTCCTTCCCATGCCATTGACCAGTTTATAGCACGACTAGACAAACTTGTTGTTCCTGAAATTCTAGAAAAAGGAGTTGACTGAACAAAATCAGTATTTCTAAAAACAATTAATAAAGCTCCCATCAAAACACCAACAACAACCAAAACAAAAAACAATCTCCGCCAAAGTTTTTTCCAATTTTTAGATAATAATAATAAAAACACAGTACCACCAAAAAACAACCCCAACATCGGACCTCTAGGCACAGCCAACATAAAAGCAATTAACAAAATACAAGTTCCAACTATCAATCCCCCACGAATTAATTTACTAGAATTCCAATGCCACACCAATGGCACAAAAAACATATTTACCATTAAATAAGTTCCTAAAAACAATGGATTTCCCAATGAACTAGAAATACGATCAGCAGAAAAATTTGGATACAAAGAAGGTAAAAAATATTGCACAATTCCCAAAACAGCAACCACAATACTAATTAACAAACTTGCACTAAACAAAAGTCGCCAATCTTTTTTCCCAAAAACACCACTGGAAAAAATCAAAATAAAAGCCAAAACATGCAACTGAAAAAACAAACCAGTTGAACGAACCATTTGCCCAAAAAAACTTAACTGCACGTCTACCCCAGCAAAAGCTGCAACAACCTGCACAATAAAAAACAACAACAAACCAATAATCAAAGCATTTTTTCGCGGACGTGATTTGGGAAATTTCATCCAAACATATGCAATCACAAGCAAAGCCAAAATAACCAAAACTTGATAAGCAACTGTTTTTGGATAAGAAATTGGATACAATGAATATTTTACATAAAGTAAAGGAATAGCCGTTGTCAACAAAGCAACACCCAACAAAATTTTCTTAGCAATATTATTTTGCATAATTTATGTTATATCTTTCTTCAATATTAAAACCCATTTGCTTAGCTTCCTCAAAAACCCGCAACTCCATTTCTTTATCACCCTTAACACCATAAGCCAAACCTAAATACAAATACGTATCCTCAATTTCTGGATGTTGATTTTTTTTCTCAACCAAAATCTCAATCGCCTCATCAAACTTTCTTTGCTCTAACAAAGTTTTCGCATAATTATAATAAATATGCATTTGATCCGGAGAAATTTCCAATAATTTTTTATATAAATTTTCTGACTTCTCAAACCATGCACCATTATCCAAACTATCCCCTACTTCAGAATATAATTGCGCTAATAAAAACCCTCTGAACACATGAATTTCACCAGCACCTTCACCCAACTTCACACACTGCTCTTGTTTATTTAAAATTAAATCAACAGCATCATAAACAAAAGCACGCGGAATTTCTTTCAGCACTTTTAATTCCAACCAATCTTTTGTGTGACGATCCCAATAATCACATTTATACGGTGAAAAATTTGTGCCTAATAATTTTACATTGATTTCTTGCCAATCAAACCACTGTGAATGATGCAAAGCATAATTTGACTGAAAATATCGTACAGCACTTAAAGCAAAGCACACATTCCCAATCAAAAACACAACAACTAATATAACACCCCCAACTTTTAACCACACTGCAGTTTTATTTTTTTCAAAACTTTCACTGGTCATCCAAACCAACCAACCAAACAAAACCCAAAAAAACATTTCAACACCCAACTGCTCAATACTAAAAAACAAATAAACCATATAGGCAACCACACCACCCACAACAACATATCCTAAATTATTTTTTCCAGAACGCAACAATATAAAACCAACAAACAACATTACAACAAACAAAGCCAAATAAACTAAAAACTGCAACAGACCGCCTTCAACCACAGCCATAATAAAAGCATTGTGAGCATCATCTGCAAAAACATCTACACCACTTACTCCATGAATTTTCACAGGATAATTTTGCAAAAACATTTGTTGAAAACCAGAAGCACCCCAACCTAGAATAGGATTTTGTTGAAAACCAGACCAAGCACTTTTCCACAACAATAAACGAGATTGAGATGTTACAGCACTTGGATCAATACGAATTCCACGAGGCAAAGGCAAAGTACTTTCTGGCACAAACTGAACACCAATAAAAATAACAAACACTACAGCCAATCCACTTAATAAATATTTTTGACTACTCCTGCGCCCATGACTACGCCCACCACCGCGATTAAACATGTCGCCAAACACATCACCGAATATA
>CAZVIA010000003.1:0-103037 GCA_964627525.1 uncultured Gammaproteobacteria bacterium
TTTCACAAATTAAAAACTTATTGCAAAGTGGGGATGCACAGAAAATGTCTGCAAATTTGAAAAAAGTTATGCGTACAGATGGTGCAACAAGGTTAGGGCAGATGATATTGTATGCTTTGTCGCGTAAATAAGTTTATTTAATATTTTTTAATTACAAAAGCACCTCGACTTGCGCCGAGGTGCTTTTAGATATTTTTTATAATGCTGGCTCTGTTGGAGCTTCAGCTGCTGGTGCTTCCTCTGCAGGAGCTTCAGCTGGTGCTTCTTCAGTAGTAGCTTCTGGAGCTGCTTCTGGAGTTGCTTCTGTTGCTACTTCTTCAGTAGCTTCTTCAGCTGGTGCACATGTGCAAGGGTCACAACTGCAAGTGCCACAAGTGCTACCTGCATTTTCATCATCCATGTAAAACATAGTGTATAAATATCTTTTACCGCCAAGCGGTATAAATTACAATGATATGATACCATGTCACATTAAATCTGTCAATAGGTTGAAAGCTCTTGCAAAAAATCACTCAAATTGTGTATAATTCTCGCGTCTTAATAATATTTATGAAAATTCATTTATTATCATTTACCTCACCTAAAAAATCAATTGATGATGCAATCACAAGTATTAAAATGCTTAATGAGGCTGCGCAAAAGCAAGGTCATAGTTTAGAAGTAATTTATGCAAAAGATTGTCAATTGTCTTTTGTAAAAAAACCAAAGTTTTTGGTAAAAAATAAAATACCTAAAGGTGTGAGAGTTTTAATTGTTAAAGCTGGTTTTGGTGCTGCTGATTTAGATTTTCATGTTACAACAATTAAGCAGGCAGAAGGTTTGGGTGTGCCAGTTATCAACAGGCATGGTCCGGTTATTCGTGCAAAAAATAAAATTAGAACTTTACAAAAATTACAAAACAAAAATATTCCAGTTCCAAAAAGTTATGTTGTGCGATCTGCAGAATATATTGAGGATATGGTTGAGAAGATTGGTCGTTATCCTGTAATTTTAAAAGTTGCAACAGGAAGTTTTGGGATTGGTGTTTCAATTGTTGAATCTAAGAGAGGTTTGCGGTCAATGATTGACTTGCTTGTAAATAATGAAAATGTTCCTCCGATTATTGTTCAAGAATATGTTAGAGGAAGTCGTGGTCGTGATTTACGGGTGTTTGTTGTTGGTGGAAAAATTATTGCAGCAATGGAAAGAGTTGCGCAAAAGAAAGGTGAATTTAGAGCAAATTTTTCTTTGGGTGGAAAAGTTAAAATTGCTGAATTAACAAAAAAAGAACGTAGGATTGCTTTGGCAGCTGCAAAGGTAATTGGTTTGGATATTGCTGGAGTGGATTTGATTAGGGGTGTTAATAGTGATGGTGAAGTTGATCCAAAAGTTTTGGAAGTAAATGCGAATCCTGGGTTAGATGGAATTACAGAGGCGACTGGTATTGATGTTGCTGGTGCAATTATTAAATATGCTGTTAAAAGGGCTGGGGAGGGGGAGTAGTTTTGACTTGTAACTGGGGTCTTTCTGAATTGCTACGCAATTCAGAAAAATCCTCCAGCACCTCGGAAATAAGCACAAGTGCTTATTTCACTCGCCTTAGTCGGCTTACGAACCCTTCGGGTTCTGACCCCAACCCACCTACACAAAACAAAAGTAGTCACATTTATGTGACTACTTTTGTTTTGGTGGGTCGACTGGGATTCGAACCCAGGACCGTCAGCTTAAAAGGCTGCTGCTCTACCAACTGAGCTACCGACCCAAATGAGATAAACTCAATTACAAGCAGTATGATATACTATATACACAAAAATTACAAGTCTTTATCATGAGTAAAATACAGATAAAGAATCCACACGCGCTTTCATCTATTCAAATTGCTAAGCAATTGGGAACTGACCTGAAAAATGGTTTAACTCAAAAACAAGCAAAAGAAATACAAGAGCGTTGCGGACAAAATAAACTGCCACAAGAAAGTATGGTGCGTATTCAGTTACGCCTGTTTTTTGTGCAGTGGAAAAGTCCGTTTCTCTATCTTTTATTAATTGCTGGTATTGTCAGTTATTTTCTTGGTGAACATTTAGATGCCGCGGTTGTGATTTTTACAGCAGCAGTGAATGCAATTGTAGGTTTTTTTCAAGAATCAAAAGTTTCAAGGGTTTTGAGAGAATTATCACAATATGCTCCTGAATATTCTGAAGTTTTACGCGACAGCAGATTAATTCAAATTGAAAACAAAGATGTAGTTCCGGGAGACATTTTATTTTTAAGAGAAGGTGACAAAATTTCTGCAGATGCGCGTATAATTAGCTCACAAGATTTTTTTGTATCAGAAGCATCATTAACTGGAGAGTCTAAATCAGTTCCAAAAAATTCAAGAACACTTGCAAAAGCCATTAGCACAACAGATCGCAGGAATATGGTTTATTCTGGTACAACAGTATCTCGTGGTCGTGCGCAGGTGTTGGTTACAGCAACAGGTTTGCAAACAGAAATTGGACATATTGCAAAAATGGTAAGTGGTATTGATGATTCTCCAACACCGTTGCAAGAACAAATCATAAAACTAAGTAAGTTTGTTTTGTTTCTTGTGGCTGGCGTTGCTGTATTGATTTTTATTATAGGAATTTTTCAAGGGCGTGATTTAAATGACATTTTTTTAATTGCGGTTGCGGTTGGTATAGCAGCAATTCCAGAAGGTTTAATTGTGTCTGTGACAATTATTTTAACAGTTGGGATGCGTCGCATACTTGCAAGACAAGCTTTGACACGCCGTTTGATTGCAGCTGAAACTTTGGGATCTGTAAGTGTGATGTGCGTAGATAAAACAGGTACGATTACTGAAGGTCAGATGAGTGTGACTAATGACATTTCTTCTGAAGAAATTTTTGGAGAAAATATAAAAGCAAAATATAAGGAGTTGATGTTTTCAATAGTTTCTTTGTGTTCAGACGCAGAAATAATTTTTTCAAAAACTCATGAAATTTCGTATAGAGGTGATTCAACTGAAGTTGCTTTGTTGCAAGCATCAGTTAGAAATAAAATTTATAAAAACCAATTGGAAAAAACTAAAACTCGTATTAGTACAATTGCTTTTGATTCGCAAAGAAAATACATGGCAACTTTGCACACTGCAAAAACAAATAAGTTTGTTTATGTAAAAGGAGCACCTGAAGTTGTTTTAGAAAAATGTGATTCAAGAATAGCGGCTCGCGGTATAAAAAAATTAGATGACAGCCAAAGAAAACAAATTGATTTACAATTACAACGCATGACTTCCAAAGGTTTGCGTGTAATGGCTGTTGCATATGTTCAAGCACCTAAGACTTTTAAAAAACTTTCTGAAAAAAATCTACCCAAATTGGTTTTTGTAGGATTTGTTGGAATGACAGATCCAGTTCGTCCACAAGTTTTTTCAGTAATAGAACAAGCGAGAATAGCTGGTGTTCGTACAATAATGATAACAGGTGATCATGTTTTAACTGCAAAAAGTGTTGGAAAAACTGTTGGTCTAGAAACTGATGATAAATATGTTGTGACTGGAGCTGAATTAGAAAAAATGAATGAAGCAAAGTTGAAAAAAATTATACGCAGTGTAACTATTTTTGCTAGGGTTGAACCGCGACATAAAATTAGAATTGTGAAAGCTTTGCAAAATCGTGGGGAAGTTGTTGCAATGACAGGTGATGGTGTTAATGATGCGCCAGCAATTAAAGCCGCAGATATTGGAATTGCGGTTGGTTCTGGAACTGCTGTAGCAAAATCAGTTTCAGATTTGGTTTTGTTAGATAATAATGTTTCAACAATTGTTTCTTCTATTGAGCAGGGGAGAACCATTTTCCGTAACATTCGTAAAGTGGTTTTGTATTTGTTGAGCAATATGTTTACTGAAGCAATTTTAATTGTTGGTTCGTTGTTATTGTTTTTGCCGTTGCCAATTACTGCTGTACAAATTTTGTGGATTAATTTTATTACAGATGGATTTCCAGATGTTGCCTTGGCTTGGGATAAAGGGCATCCACTTGCCATGCGGCAACCTCCAAGAAAACGCAATACACCGATTATAAATAATCCAATGAAGATTATTATTTTCATTATAAGTATTTTGGCAGATGTGATTTTATTGTTGTTTTTTGTTAGTATTCAAGGTACAACAGTTTCAGTTGAGCACATGCAAACATTAATGTTTCTTGCAGTTGGTATGGGTTCGGTTTTATATATATATTCTATTCGTTCTTTGGATCGGCCTGTTTGGCAGTCAAAACCTTTTGATAACAAACTGCTAAACATCTCACAAGTGTTTGGTATTTTGTCTTTAGTAGTTTCAGTTTATGTTCCACAGATCCAAAGATTTCTTGGTACTGTTGCTATTGGTGCAGTAGAGTGGATTGTGGTTTTAGTTTTGGCTTTAATAAAAATTGCATTCATAGAATTAATAAAATGGATTTATATGCGTTTAGCAAAAACTAAACACCGTAAGGCGTTGTCTATATAAAAAAATCCAAAAATATAATTATGTCCGCAGAAAAATTTATACAACTTAAAGAAGATGAAAAAATTGTTTTAATGGTGCGTCGTTATTTGCTTACATATTTTTGGTGGTATTTAGGAATTTTTATTTTATTAGTTGGACCGTTTTTCTTTTTGTTTCCTTTGTTAGGTTGGGGCAAAACTGGGAAAATAATTTTTACAGTGTCAATTTTGTTGGGGATTTATTATTGGATTAAATTGATTTTTTTATGGAAAAGAAATTGTTTGATAATTACAAACCAGCGCATTGTTGATATTCACCAGAAAGGTTTTACAAAAAGATCTATTTCAGGGGCTACTTATGAAAAAATTGCTGATGTTGGGCATGTGGTCAAAGGAGGTTTTGCATCAATTTTTAAATATGGTTCTTTGGTTATTACTTGTGGTGGTGGTTCTGTTAAATTAAATTTTCATAAAATTCACAAACCCCAACATGTGCATGATGTAATAAATGAAATGATAGAAAAATATTTTAATGCAAAGGGCTATCACAGGAAACGCGGAAAGAGTATAATGACTGATGAAATAAAAAGAATGTCAGAAGATGAGCTTGAGGCAGTTGCTTCAATTGTTTTGACACAAATAGAAAAAAATAAACACAACCAAGAAAATAATAGTGAAGATGAAAACTAAAATTAACAAAAACTTTTTTCAGAGCAAGCAATTTTTAGTAGTTGCATTGTTAATTGCGATTTTATTTGCAGTAGGTTTTGGAAGATATTATTTAAGACATTATCAGAGTTTAAGAGAAATTGAGCAGTTGGAACAAGAGGCAATGAGGTTAGAAGCTGAAAAATTGTCTTTAGTTGATTTGTTAGATTATGTGCAATCAGAAGCTTATGTTGAGGAAGAGGCACGACGCAATTTGCAATATCAAAAACCTGGGGAAGAAGTTTATGTTGTAACAGATTCAGTTGTTCAAAAAGAAATTAAGCATGAAAATCAAAAAACCAATTTACAATTATGGTGGGAATATTTTTTCGCACCAGAAATAAATAAATAATTTTATGGAAATCGAAATGGAAAAAGAAAAAGTACAAGAAAAAATCGAAAAGCCACAAGAAGAAACACCAAAAGAAGAAAAAGTGAATGTGAAAAGTTTTGAAAAAGGTGCAGGTGCGTCAATAGGGTTGGTTGTGGTTTTAGTGTTGGTAATATTTTTTTATGGAGTTTATGGTGGTGGTTGGAAAACTTCTTTGATTGAAGCTCCAGCAAAGTTTTTGCATTTGCCAGTTGCTGTTGTTGGAAGTGATGTGATTACTTATCCAAGTTTTGTTGAAGATGTGCATGTGATTGATAAAATGATTGAAACAGGGGAATTGGATGAGGAGCAGAGTGATAGAGATGAATATGGGAATAGTGTTTTGGAAAAGCATGTGCAGGCTGCAGTTATTAAGGAGTTGGCAAAAAGATATGATATTAAATATACAGTTGAAAATGCGATTGCAGATTCTGATGCAGGTTTAATTCCAGGATTGGTTTTTGATGACCAGCAGTTTGGTGAGTTTGGAATGAGTAAGGAATCTTTTTTTGAAAAAGTTGTGTATCCAATTATTTTAGTGCAAAAAATAAATGAGATTATTGTTTTTGATAAAGAAGTTCAAAGTGGTGTTTATGCGGTTGCTGAAGATGTTTTGGAACGAGCAAAAAATGGTGAAGATTTTTTTGCACTAGCACAGCAATATAGTCAGGATTCTGGAACAGCAATTGATGGTGGTGATTTGGGTTTTTTTGGAAAAGGTGTAATGGTGCCAGAGTTTGAGACTGCGGCTTTTGCTTTGCAAGATGGAGAAATCAGTGATTTAGTTCAAACTCAATATGGTTTGCATATTATAAAAATGGAAGAGCGGAAAATTGATGAGGAAACTGGTGAGGAACAAGTTAATGCGCGACATATTTTAATTAAAGCTCGTGATGCAGAACAAATTGCAGGGGAGTTGCAAGATGAGATGTTTATTTGGAGGTTGATTGGGTGGTAAAAAATAACTATGAAAACTAAAACAAGAATAGTAGTTCTTTTGCCCGACATAATAAATGAAAAACTTATTGATTTGAGTCGTGAGATTTCAGAAGGTTTTGATACAGAATATACTTTGGATAAAATTGAGGTGTTGCCACACATAACAATTGGAAAAGTTTTTATTGAAGATGGTGAGCTGGATAAAGTTGTTGAAAAAATTAAACCTGTATTTAAAAAAAATAAAGGTTTGGTTATAAAATCAAGAGATGCTCAGGCTTGCGAGAGGTGGTTTGGGGTTAGGATTAGTCCAAATGAGATCAAAAAAATTCATGATCAGATTTTTGAGGCATTGGTTGATGATTTTGAAATTTCAAAAATTGAAAACTTTGATCCGCATGTGACGATTACTAGATTAAAACAAGATGATTCAGAACACACAAAAGAAGTTTTAAAAGTAATAAGTAGTTGGCTTGAAGATAATCCAATTGAGTTTGCTTTAGAAAAAATTGCAATTGGGGTAGGTGATAAGCCACATGGGATTTTTGGTGGGGAGTACGAGGTTTTGTAAAAAAATTTGTTTTCATGTATATTAGAATAATTTTTATTCTAATATGAAAATAAAAACAAAAGAATTTGTAGAGTGGGCAAAAATAAAGATTCGTTTGCATTTTTTAAATTATGATAATTTGCCCTACTTCAAAGATAGAGAGATTTGGTGGTGTAGCTTGGGATTGAATATAGGTTATGAGGAAAATGGGAAAAATCAAAATTTTGAGCGTCCAGTGTTGATTTTGAAAAAATACAATAGGTTTATTTTATTGGCAGTTCCCTTTACTTCTAAGAAGAAAATAGGAAAGTATTATCATAGATCTGGATACTTGGGTAAAAATTATTATGTAATACTTTCCCAATTGAGGTTAATAAGTAGTAAAAGACTTAGAAGAAAGATAAGAATTTTATCTCAAAAAGAATTTTTTGAGATAAAAAATAAAGTGAAAAGTATTTTATAAAAAACGGTCTCCGCTTCTTGCGAAGCGGAGTCTCGGAGGCCGAAGCCCATTGTATTTAAAGTATAAAATTTATCATTGTAGGTGTCAAGATCCCAACCCCTTGCTTTTTTTTACCTATTAATTTATAATTCCGCTCAAATCGTTTAAATTAATTAAATCGCCCAAGTTATAAATAAATAACATAAATCACCAAAAAAACATAAAAACTAAAAATATATGATTCAAACACTAATTCAAAACACTAAACAAGCAATTCGCAAAAGATCCCTACAATATTTAATCTTTTTTGCAGCAATTGCTTTGGTTGCAGCACCTTATGTATATGCATCAGGGGGCGCAACAGAAGGTGGAGAAGAAGTTAGTCATGGAGCATTTGCAATTACATTTTTGTGGATTGCTGTGATCTTAATTTTTGCAAAATTAGCCAGTTTGGTTGAGCGATGGGGTCAGCCAGCAGTACTTGGAGAATTAGTAATTGGTGTAATTTTAGGAAACCTTTTTCTATTAGGTATATATTTATTTGAACCAATTAAGCATGATTCAATAATTGCATTTTTATCTGAATTAGGTGTGGTTATTTTGTTGTTCCAAATTGGTTTAGAATCCAATATTCATGAAATGAAAAAAGTTGGATTAAAAGCCGCATTAGTAGCAATTGTTGGTGTGGTAGCTCCGTTTGTAATGGGAACATATTGGATTGGGCCTTGGTTGCTTCCAGATCTATCTTCAAATGCATATCTATTTTTAGGTGCAGCATTAACAGCAACTTCAGTTGGAATTACAGCTCGTGTTTTTCAAGACATGGGTAAACTAAAAATGAAAGAAGCTCAAATTGTTCTTGGTGCCGCAGTTATTGATGATGTGTTAGGTCTAATAATTTTGGCAATTGTTTCAGCTATTGCGACTTTGGGAGCTGTGAGTTTGGGAATGATTGGTTGGATTGCAGCAAAAGCTGTTTTGTTTTTACTTGGTGCTGTAGTTCTTGGTCAATTGTTGGCTAAAGTGATCAGTAAGATTTTTTCAAAAATCCATACTGGTGTTGCAATGAAATTTACAGTTATAGTTTGTTTTGGTTTGATTTTTGCATACTTAGCACAATACATTGGTTTAGCTCCAATTATTGGTGCATTTGCAGCTGGTTTGATTTTAGATCCAGTTCACTTTAGATATTTTAAAGATCCACATATTGTTCATGATGTTCGTAAGGCAATTCATGAGGCAGATGAGGAAACAAAGAAAAATGTTCGCAAAGCAATTGAACATCATGCACATCGTCATCTTGAGGATTTGATTGAGCCACTTGGACATTTCTTAGTGCCAATTTTCTTTGTTGTAACTGGAATGACTGTTAAGATAGAAACTTTGTTTGACACGTCGATTTTGTTAGTTGCTTTGGCAATCACAGTTGCGGCTTTTATTGGAAAATATATTTCAGGGTTTGCTGCTGGTAAGGGTGTGAATAGGTCATTGATTGGTTTTGGAATGGTGCCTCGTGGTGAAGTTGGTTTGATTTTTGCAGCGATTGGTCATTCGCTTGGAGTTATTTCTGATACGGTTTTTTCAATAATCGTAATTATGGTGATTTTAACTACTTTGTTAACACCACCAATTCTTGCGTACATGTTAAAGAAAAAAGAAGCCACAGCTTAATCGCTTTTAAAAAAATCTTTTTGAAAAACCTCGGCCTAGCTGGGGTTTTTTTGAAAATTTTGATAAAATAAAAGTGCAAGGGTAAAAGTTTTATTTTTAAAAAAATTTATGGAACAAGAAACTAATAACAATGAGGCAGTTCAAACGCCAGCGCCAGTTGAGCCAGCACCAACTCCAGCATCAGTTAAACCAGTACCAGAAACAGCGCCAGCACCAACAACTCCAGAACAACAAAAAAACCAACGCCCAGGATTTTTAACTTTTGTTGCAGTGTTAGGTTTGATTTATGCAATTATTGCGCTAATAATTGTTTTGCTAATGTTGTTTTCAACAAGCGCATTAATAAATGCTGAAATTCCAAATGCAGATGGTGGTGCAATATTTAAATTTATTGCAGGAGCAGTTGGTCTTATTGCTGGAGCATTATTGTTTGCATCGATTTTAAGAATTACAGCAGCAATTGGAATGTTGAAAATGAAAAAATGGGGGATGAAAGTTTTTATTGTAATTTTTGCATTGACTGTAATAACAACAGGTTTGTCAGTTTATGCACAAGCAGGAGTTTGGTGGAATGTTGCTTTCTTGATAATTGAAGCAGGAATTCTTTTTTATTTATATTCAATACGCGCAAGACTAAAATAAATTTAGTTGAGATAAAATTCAAGCGTGTGATATAATCATCACATGATCAAACTTAAAGATACAACAAAGATATACCCTCCAAGTACGGTGGGTGTTAAAGATATTCATCTGCATGTAAAACCAGGTGAGTTTGTTTCTATTGTTGGGATGAGTGGTTCTGGAAAATCAACTTTGGTTAAGTTGCTTATAGCTGAAGAGCGTGCAACTCGTGGAGATGTGATTATTGGTGGATGGAATATTACAAACATAAGGCATCATGAAATTCCACAGCTCCGCAGACAGATTGGTGTGATTTTTCAGGATTTTAGACTTTTGCCAAAAAAATCTGTTTTTGAAAATGTTGCTTTTGCATTAGAAGTTGCTGGAGTTCCAACAAAAAGAATTCGTGCAGTAGTTCCGCAAGTTTTAGGTGTGGTTGGTTTGGAAGATCAAATGCACAGATATCCTTATCAAATTTCTGGTGGTGAAGCGCAAAGAGTTGCGATTGCCCGTGCTTTAGTTCATCGTCCAAAAATTTTAGTAGCAGATGAGCCAACAGGAAATTTGGACACATTTAATTCTGCAGAAATAATTCAGATTTTAGAAAAAATTAATGAGTTTGGCACAACAATAGTTTTGGTAACACATGATAAAGATGTTGTGAATAAATTAAAACGTAGGGTTGTGACTTTGGATGATGGAAAAGTTATTAATGATCAAAAATCAGGAAAATACGTATTGTAAATTATGATTACTTTTTTTCGCGCAATAAAATTTGGAATTCAAAACGCTTGGCGTAATTTTGGGCTAAGCGCAATTACTGTTACAATTTTGGTGTTAATGATTTTAAGTATAAATGTTGTTTTTGCGATTAGTGCTGTGACAAATGCTGCAATTCAATCTGTGCAAAATCAAGTTGATGTAAGTATATTTTTTAGTGCAGATTCAGAAGATACTCAAGTGCTTGAAGTGCAATCAACTTTAGAAAGTTTTCCAGAAGTAAAAGAAACTATTTTAAAAACTCCTACTGAAGTTTTGAATTCATTTAAGCAAAGGCATGCAACTGATGAGGCTATTCAGTATTCTTTGCAAGAATTAGACACAAATCCCTTAGGTGCGACTTTGGTCGTGCGTACGCATGAACCTGGGCAGTATGAGGGGATTTTGCAGGCATTGGCAGTGCCAGAATATGAGGGAATTATTGAGGCACGAACTTTTGATGAAACAAGTGACATTATTGGAAAAATTGATATTGTGACACGTCGCGCAAAAAATATTGCTTTAGTGATTACTTTGTTGTTTGGGATAGTGGCATTTTTGATTGTAGCATCAACAATTCGTGTGGCGATTTTTACACAAAGAGAAGAAATTGGTATTCAAAAGCTGGTGGGTGCTGGAAATTGGTTTATACGCGCGCCATTTATGGTGGAGGTGATTTTGTACTGTACCCTTGCCATGTTGGTGTCAGGTGTGTTAATGTACTTTGGACTTTCAATGGCAGACCCTTACATTAGAACAATATTTGGCGCAAGTCAGTTTAGTTTGATGGAAACTTTTCTTGAGTCTGGGATTTGGTTATTATTAGCTGAATTTATTGCTTTAGTATTGTTGTGTATGATGAGTGGACTTTTGGCAATGAGAAGGTTTTTGAAGGTTTAGTTTTTTTAAAAAAATTCCGGGATCGTCTAATGGTAGGACGTCAGTTTTTGGTGCTGAATATCTAGGTTCGAATCCTAGTCCCGGAACAAATTTAAGACCGTCCTCATCAGACGGTCTTAAGCATTTAATTTATTAGCTTTTTCTACTAGCAGTCTCTGATCTTCATTCGCTTTTTCCGCAGCTTCTATGAATACCTTCTTTTTTTCTTTTTTTGAAGCATTAGTCAAAAAATCAGCGAAATCTTTGTATCGCTTTTTTTTCTTTTTTTAAATAAAAAATCTAGTAATTTCATAGTAATTCTTCTAACTCCTCTTTAGTATAACGATGCTCTATAAATTCGTCAATTTGTAATCCATCCGGCTCAATCTCTACTGCTTCATAAACCTTGTTTTTATAAAAATCCTTTTTTACCAATTGAATGGAAACCTCCTTGCCAAACTGATTTCTAACACGCCTTATTACATTCTCTGCCCCCAGGAATTGCTCAATAAAAGATTTTTTTGGTATATTTCTGCCTTCAACAACCTCTCTTTTTTGGGTAAATTGCCAAGCAATTTTGGGGTCTTGATAAAGATAAAAAATTAAAACTATACGATTCTTTTTTAAAGAACGATTTATATTATCGACAGCTTTTTTATATTTAGAAAATGTTCCATCAAGTACAAAACTTTGTTTTTGATATAAAACCAAATCATGAATTTTTTCTACAATTAAGGAGACAGCTCCCTGAAATAAAGATGAGTTGCAACCTGTATACTCTGGGAATAATGAACGAAGTTCGTCTCCATCTATGCGTACCGCCCCACCTTTTATTGATTCTTTGAATACTGACATTAAGATTCTTTTTGAAAATTCTGTTTTTCCCGCCCCAGGAGAGCCAGCCATAAAAACTGAAATAGGGTAATTTCAGATGGTGGATATTTATTTTTATCCACAAATTTTTTAGCAATCCTTTTCTTTTCTTTTTTTGCAAATAACAAAGCATTTGATTGTATAATTTTATTTTCCATAAAATATATTTATTTCTGCAATCATACCATATATTGTTAGGTGTGTTTCTAGAATGTGCGATTAGAATTATCTGTGTTAGAATATGTTTATATGAAAAAAAATCTTATACAAAAAACCGAGCAATTTGTAATAAATTCATTTGAGGGTAACCAAAATGACATTAGGCACGCTCAAAAAACAGTATTTTGGATAAAACAATTAAAACCAGAGGCTGATGATGCCTTTGTAATTGCAGGATTATTACATGATATAGAAAGAGCTGTTTACGGAGATTGGAAATGCGGTTCAGAAGATGAGGAAAAATTAGAAAAACACCAAAAACAAAGTGCACAAGTTGCTGAGGATTTTTTGTTAAAAGAAAATGCAGACAAAAAATTAATTGAAAGGGTTAAAATATTAATTTTTAAACATGAAACAGGTGGTAATGAAGATCAAAATATTTTGAGTGATGCAGATAATATTGCATGGTTTGAAGATAAAGCACCTAGGCATGCTAGAGAGTATAAAGATTATAACAAAACAAAAGAACAAATCCAACGTAAGTTTGATAGTTATTTGACTGGAATGAAAACTGAAAAAGGCAAAAAGTTTGCACAAAAATATTATGATGATGCCGTGAAAATTTTAAACAAAAACAAAAATGAAAATGGAATTCTCACATAAAGCTCAAAAAGCAATAGACACAGTACGTAACACAACTAACAATATTTTTGTTACGGGCAAAGCAGGAACAGGTAAGTCAACTTTGCTTCAATATATTAGGCAAAACTCTGAAGACAAAATAGTTGTACTTGCTCCAACTGGAATTTCTGCGATTAATGTGAATGGCGACACGATTCATTCTTTTTTTGGTTTAAAACCTGGGTTTGAAAAAGAAGAAGCCAAAAAAATGAGGATTGACAAAAAGAAAGAAAAGAAATTTGGGAGATTAAAAAAAGTGGCAATAGATGAAATATCTATGGTGCGTGCGGATTTGTTAGATGCGATTGACATTGTTTTGCGAAGGGCTAGAAAAGATTCGCAACCATTTGGTGGTGTGCAAATGATTTTTTTTGGAGATTTGTATCAGCTTCCACCTGTTGTTACATCAGTTGATCGAGAAAAGTTTTTTTCAGAATATAGTTCGCCGTATTTTTTTGATGCAAAAATTTTTGGAGGGCAGGATGATTTTTTTTCAAGTGGTTTTGATTTAAATATAGTTGAATTGGATGAGATTTACAGACAAACAGATACAGGTTTTATTGATATATTAAATGCTGTGCGGGAAAATTCAATTACAGATAATCATTTAGATTTACTTAATACAAGGCATGACCCTTATTTTGTGCCAGATGCTAGGGATCAATATATTTATTTGATGACTACTAATGCAAATGCATCTGTGATTAATAAGGCTGAGCTTGATAAGTTGAGTGCAGAAAAGATTACTATTGACGCGGAAAAAAGTGGAAAGGTTGCGAAAAATTTGTATCCAAATGATGAAGAGGTGACTGTGTGTGTTGGTGCTCAAGTTATGTTTATATCTAATGATTCAGAGCGTAGGTGGGTTAATGGAACTATTGGGAAAGTAGTTGGTGTTGAGCACACTCCAGATGGGTATAGTATTTCAGTTAAAAAAACTGATGGAAAAACTGTTGAAGTTGGCAAGCACACTTGGGAAATTTCACGATATGTTCTTGAGTATGGGCAATTTGAACGTGAGGTAATGGGGTCTTATACGCAACTTCCAATAAGATTAGCTTGGGCAATTACAATACACAAAAGTCAAGGTAAAACTTTTGAAAAAATTATTTTAGATCTTGGGCGAGGTAGTTTTGCGCATGGTCAAACATATGTAGCGCTTAGTAGGTGTACATCTTTGGATGGTATTATACTTAAAAAAAGAATGACACGCTCAAGTATAATCATGGATAAAAAAGTCAGAGAGTTTGGTGGGGCAGGTAGAGGTGAATATTTTTAGTTTTTTGGGAATTTTATAGTTTTGTACGAATTTTTTATTCAAAATCTATAATTTTTTATCCAAAAACCCCGACCAGTTATCAGTTCGGGGTTCTTGTTAGTCTTATATTCCTGTGAGGGAATTAGGCTGCGTTTTGCACTTGGCCAGTGACGATCTGCATCATGCAATGAGCGAACAGCAAGGGCCAGCCCTGCTTGCGTTCCTGCAATCTGCCACCCTTGCCAATATGGGAAGCCCAACATCCAAAGCGAGGATCTCGGTTTAGTGCTTGTGTGGCTGGAACCCACATACCGCGATTGTCTGTGAGTATAGCTCTGCAAACATTATAGTCATATTCAGTGGCAATGGTTTCTGGGTGTTCCAAGATGAACAAGTATGCTTCTCTCACAGCACGGTTTGCTGTATCAGCATCCACACCACTTTTGATGAGATCCATCACAGCTTGCACATTGAATGCATTGCCAAAGCGCGGGTCATTGCCACGAGCTTTGTGTATTTTGATAACAGCACGTTCAATCAACTCTTGAAACTCTGGTCTGTGTATACTCACCACGTCAAATACCCCCCATTATTGTGATTGGTCAGCAAAATCACTGACCACAAATAATAGCATAAAAACATTGATTTGTCAAGTGTTTTTTGGTAAAGTAAAAGTGTTATGAAAAGTTTTTATATAAAAATATACTGTATTTTAGGGGTATTTTTGCTTTTAGGCTTTGGTTGTTCAACAAAAAGCAGTGATGGTACTTTTGATCAGATAGAATTGAATAAAATTGGGTTTACAGTGGAGATACCAAATAATTGGGAAGAAAGTGTTTTAACAGCAGATCCTGAAGGTCCAGCTGATTTTCATGAGTTTGTAGCTCCAATTGGAGAGCAGGGTAAGGATATTGTGGCTGGAATAATAGGAATACGGCTTGTGCCTCGTATTGAAGAAAATGAATTAGAAGATGAGGTTGAACAGTTTAAACCATTTGTTTCAGAAACAGCTGGTGATGGAGGAGTTTTTGATGCAAACTTTGAAACACAAATAGCTGGGCAAAGGGCAATACAAATAAAGTGGACTGGTACAACTCAAAATGAAGTTGAGGAAGTTTGGTATTACAGCTTGGCTTTTATGGGAGATGATTTGTTGATTGTTTATTTTTTTGATGAAACTCAAGACTCCTTAAAATATAAGGAGATTTATGATAACGTATTAACAAGTATTAATAAAATTATTAATCAAGAAGATTTATGAAAAAATTTGCATTATTAATCGCCATGATCGCCTTTGTTGGTATGGGTTGTGGATATGATGAAATACCACTTGACTTACCTGATTATAAAGCTGTGCCAGAGGGATTTTCAGCTCATACAAGTGATTTGGGTTGGAGTTTGTATTATCCAAGTGATTGGTATCCACAGCGTGATCCATCTAATTTAGATGTTACAGTATTTTTTACACCTTATGTTATAAGTGAAGATGAGTTTGAGCATAATGTAGAAGTTAGAGTTACAAAAGATTGGAAAAAACGAAAAGCAGATGATTTAAAGGAAGAATTAGAAGCTTTCTTATTGCAAACAGGTGCAAGTAAAATTACTTCAAGTCTGGTTACTACTTTGCCAGCAGGTGAAGGAGTAAGAGTTGATTATAAAGCTGAATCAGATTTTGGAACTTTGTTTGGTGCAAAAGTTGGTATTCAAAAAGGTGAAACTTTATATGCAATGACATTTATTGCAGATGAAGCTGGATGGAAAGAATTTGAAATGGATTTTGAAGATATGTTGGGGCAGTTTAGGTTTGAATAAGGTCTTTATTTAATTTGTCGATCAAAGATTGACAACAAGGAGTGGAGAAAAGGTAAGCTTGCTTACTTTTGTGTAGCGACGACGTTGACAACAAGTGGAGCGAAGTTGACAAAATTCACATTAAAAACTATACTATTGGTGTTGCGTAATTAACCTAGAACTGTATGCCAATACCAAAGCTACAGGTAAAAGGAGAAGAACGCGAGGACAAAAACGCTATGAGTTATCAAGACCAAATTGGTCAGGACAATCCAGAGCCTCCGGAAAGTTGGCGCTTGCGCCGACCAAGTCTTCGTATTACTCGGATTTCCAATAAAGAGTACTTTAGAAAACATGGAGATCCTTCTTAGCGCTACCCAAAAAATAGCATTATCACCAATGGCTGACATGACGGACAGTCCTTTTTGTTTAATAGCCAAAAAACTAGGTGCGCGATTGGTTTTTCGTGAGATGATTTCTTCAGAAGCTTTGGTACGTGATAATGTAAAAACTTTTCACATGGCCAAATTTCACGAACAAGAGCGTCCAATTATTCAACAAATTTTTGGCGCAGATCCAGATGTCATGTTACGCGCCGCACAAATTATTGAAAAAAATTTTCAACCAAATGGAATAGACATAAACATGGGTTGTCCTGTTAATAAATTGACAAGTAATTTTAATGGAGCTTCTTTAATGCGTGATCCAAAATTAGCTTCACAAATTGTGAAAAAAGTTAAAGCTGGAATTAAAGTTCCTTTGTCTGTAAAAACTCGTTTAGGCTGGTCTGAAAAAACAGAGATTTTAGATTTTATAAAATATTTAGAAGATGCTGGTGCAGATTTAGTTTCAATTCATGGTCGCACAAAAGCTCAAGCATATTCTGGTGAAGCTGATTGGGAAATAATTGCACAAGCCAAACAGCAAGTTAAAATTCCAGTTTTTGCAAATGGAGACATAAACACTCCAGAAAAAGTTAAGCAAGCTTTAGAAATTACAAAAGCTGATGGTGTTTTAATTGGTCGCGGGGCTTTGGGCAATCCTTGGATTTTTAAACAAGCTGAAGATTTCTTGGAAAAAGGCGAATATAAAAAAATTTCTCTTCAAGAGAAATTAAATACAATGCTTGAACACGCAAAAATGCACATTCAGCATTATGGCGAGCGTGGAATTATTACTTTTCGTAAGCATGCGAGTTGGTATTTAAAAGCAGAAAAAAATATCAAGCCATTTAGGCAAGAACTTTTACAAACTAAAACTTTTGAAGATTTTGAGAAAAAAGTGAAAAATTATATAAATCAAATTTCATAATTAGCCCAGTCCAGACCAAACTAATTAAATTTCGTGAATAACATTTTTTCTTTCCACCACAATTTTATAATTAGATTTTTTTGCGTGATCATATAATTCCTGATTTGGATTAAAAGCAATTGGGTTATCCACAATGTCCAAAAATTGTACATCATTAAAAGTATCACCAACACCAATTGAATCCTTTAAAGACAAATCATTTTCTTCAACATATTTTAACAAAATGTCTTTTTTAATATAATACATTTCAGTTTCAAACTCCCCAGTAAAAACACCATCCTTAATCGCATAATCAGAACCAAAGCTTGCATCAAAACCATAATGTTTTGCAAATTCTTCAACCAAAATAGTTGGTGATCCAGAAATTGCTATTAACAGATGATCTTCGCGAATTTTTTCAATTAAATCTCGTGTATAAACATA
Organism: uncultured Gammaproteobacteria bacterium; assembly: GCA_964627525.1. GTDB lineage: Bacteria > Patescibacteriota > Patescibacteriia > Magasanikbacterales > JBBTQS01 > CAZKMQ01. The sequence continues at coordinate 17,885 of CAZVIA010000003.1, forward strand.
AACACGATCTTTGCGTTCAAGCATTATTTTATGACAAAGCCCTTTAATATAATCAGTTTTTTGTCCAGCAATACTTTTTGCTAAGGCATAATAAACAACCAAGCTATATTCATTGTAAGGTCCTTTTCTATTCAGCCATAGCTGATGTTTTTCTTTTACTTCATCCAAAACATTTTCAGGAATTTTTCCAGCTTCAATTAACACTTCAAAAAGTTCCTGATCAACACTTGATCGGAAAATTGTTCCATCAATATCAAAAACCGCAATTTTTTTCTTTTTCATATAAAATCAACACCAAAAATACTTTACCACACTTGGGGATATCCCAGCAAAGAGATGTGGTATACTATTGGCGCTTATGGATCTAACACTTATACTAGGGCCAATGAAAAGTGGAAAATCATATGAATTGATTAGTCATTTTGCCCCTCTACAATATACAGAAATTCCGTTTGGTTTGTTTCAATCTGCAAGAAATGTGCGAGATACACAGGTTCAATCAAGAAATGGCACAGGCCTTGATGCAATAAAAATAGCTTCAGTTGGGGATATTCCTGATTTTACATATCAGATTATTGGAATTGACGAATTTCACATGTTTGCTCCTGAAGATATTTTGCATGTGGATAAGTTGATAAAGCAGGGGACTAAAGTTGTGATTTCTTCTTTGGACACTGATTATCAGGGAAAATTATTTGAAACTGTTAGTGGGTTATTAGAGTTGGGGCCAAAAGAAGTAAAATTTAAAAGAGCGGTTTGTGAGAAATGTAAAAATCCAGAAGCAGTGTACTCTCAGATTTTTAAGGAAAAATCTCCATTGTTAGAAGGTATGCCTCCTGTAATTCCAGATGATGGAACTTTTATGTATATGCCAGTTTGTCGTCATTGCTTTACCAGAAAACAAACAGCAATTTTTTCTGAAATTACAGCTCGTAGTTCACAATAAGATTTTTGTGAAAACCAGAACCATCTAATTCTAAATAATAAAATTTTGCCTCTTTCCTTGGGGTGATTTTTTTATACAAAGGTCCTGGTAAAACACCAAATTTTTTGTCATTCATTTTTATCCAACCACATTTCATTGGCAAAACCATTAAAAAAGTTCCAGGTCCTCCAGGAATTGGTGCTCTAACTGGTGCGCCATAATCATTTTTTGCTGGAGTGCCTCTAGTATTTTGCACTGGAATATGTTCAAATTCTGATGCTAATTTTTTTTGTGTAGCTCTTATTTTAAAACCATAAGCAGTAATTGCCAACATTGCAATTACAAAAACAAGAATTACATAAAAAATTGACATGTTTTCAGTACCTTCTTTTATAAATAAAATTGGAGTACAAGTAATCAACAAAAATAAACCACAAACAATCAACACCCAAGCTGTAACTGTGCGCATTTTAAACATTTTTCTGATTACTGATTTTTGATCTTCAGATAATTTGCCATTTTTGTTGTTTTGCAAAGAATTTTCAAGATATTCTAAGTTTGGTTCTGTATTATGTTCTGGGTTGGGCTGCATAGAATTTAGTTAATTTAAACAAATTATACTCTGTATTTGACAAAATATAAAGCATATGATAGAATCTGTTTGCATTTAGGGTTCTCAGGGGGAATTCTTGTGCAGTCATCCCAGAAGAAGAGAAAGAGGAGGGAAAGATTGGGAGGAGATGGCACAACCTTTAGAATGGAAGTTCAAGGGGCAGGATGCGGTAGCCACGGAACCTTGGTAGTCAAGTACGGTCCACAGGTCTGGACTCATCGGTTTTCAGATCAGATCCATGGTTTTCGGGCACTGGCACAAGTGCTTGGAACTGTGGTGATGTGCGAAGTGCTTGATTGTCGTCAAGTTGAGAGGATGGGATCAGAGCATGGTCGAAAAATCCGTGAGTCTGACATGCCTCGTGGAGAGGATGGTGATCCCAGTCCCAAGGTTCAGTTCTTGCAAGAGCTGAAGCACGCATTTTTCGCCTAGAGAACTTCCAACACTCCACCAGACTCGCCTCGTGCTTTAACTAGCTCGGGGCGTTTCTTTTTTTAAATTTAATTTAGTGCGTAAATGTGTTATAATTTTTGTGTAAAACTATTTTTTATGGCACAAAAAAATTCTTTGAAAGTTAATATTGGACAGCAGTATCGCACAGTGGATGAGTTGATTGAAAAATCTCGACCTAGTGCAATTTATTATACTTTATTGGTTTTGTCTGCATTTATAGTTGCTTCTGGTTTAATTTTAGATAATCCGGCAATTGTTATTGGTGGCATGTTGGTAACTCCAATGCTTACTCCAATTTTGTTCATTGCTTTGGGTCTGGCAATTGGAGAATTAAACCCAATTAAAAATGCGGTTTTGTTAGTTGCAAAATCTTCTATACTAGTAATTTTTGCTGCCTTGGTTTTAGCTTTAATTTTTGGATCAAAGGAAAGTACTTTTGTTTTTGAAGATACTGCAAAAACTGCTGTGTTGTATTTTATTGTAGCTATTGCATCTGGTGTTGCTGCAACTTTAGCTTGGACTCGTAAGGAAATTGCAGATGTTTTGCCAGGTGTTGCTATTGCAGTTTCATTGGTTCCTCCTTTGGCTTTAGTTGGAATTGGAATGAGTTTTTGGGATATTGATATTGTGCGGTTTCATGCTTTAATTTATTTGTTTAACTTGTTAGGAATTATTGTTGGTTCTCTGGTTGTGTTTACTTTATTAAAATTTTATAGAGCAGTGCGAGAAGTTGAAAGAAAGTCCAAAGAATAATTTTGTATTGCAATGGCAACTAGTAATATTATAAAAAAATTAGAAAAAGCTGAGCTCACAGGAAGAGGTGGGGCTTGTTTTTCTACTTCTTCAAAATGGAAAATGGTAAAAGCAGAAAAGGCTAGTGTAAAATATGTTGTTGCAAATGGTTCTGAGGGTGAGCCTGGAGTTTTTAAAGATAAGTGGGTTTTAGAAAATCATCCAGACTTGTTGATTTATAGTATTAAATTAGCAATGAAAACAGTTGGAGCTAAGGAGGCTTATATTTATTTAAATAAAAATTATTACAAAAAATTTGGTGCAAAGTTGAGAAAAATCATTGGTAAAAGTAAAATTAATTTGTTTGCAAAGCGTGGGGGTTATATTGCAGGTGAAGAGACGGCTTTGTTAAATGATATTGAAGGTCGCATAATTGAACCTCGTTCAAAGCCACCTTATCCAACACAAGCTGGTTTGTGGGGAAAGCCAACATTGATAAATAATATTGAAACTTTTTATTCAGTTGCTTTGGTCGTAAAAGGAAAGTTTAATGGTACTCGTTTGTATTCAATTAGTGGTGATGTAAAAAAGTCTGGAGTTTTTGAGTTGCCAAATAATTTGTCTGTAAGAACAATTTTAAAAGAAACTAAAAACTATCCTGATTTTGATTTTTTTGCACAAGTTGGCGGGGGAGCTATTGGAGAAATTTTTTTGGAAAAAGAATTAAATCAAAAAGTTGGTGGAGCTGGTTCAATTCAGGTTTTTAATAAGAAAAAAACAAAGCCATTTGAGTTGATGAAGTTTTGGGCTAAGTTTTTTATGGAAGGAAATTGTGATAAGTGCACGCCATGTCGTGAAGGAGTGTTTCAAATTTTTAAGATGATGGAAAAACGGAAAATAGAAAAAAAGAAATTAGCTGAGTTGTTAGAAGTTTTAGAAAAAACAAGTTTTTGTGCTTTGGGTAAGGGGGTTACTTTGCCTTACAGAAGTTTTATTAAAAAAATTTTAAATGAAAAAATTTAAAATCACAATTAATGGTAAAAAAGTTCAGTGCGAGCAAGGGCAAACTGTTTTGCAGGTTGCGCGAAAAAATGGAATAAATATTCCAGCTTTATGTTATCATCCTGATTTAAAAATTAAAGAAAATTGTCGTTTGTGCTTAGTTGAAGTCAAAGGACAAAAAGGTTTGCAAACTGCTTGTTCAGTTAAGTGTGAACCAGGAATGATTGTAAAAACTAATTCTTCTGCAGTAAAATTTGCACGAAAAATTAATTTTGAATTAATTTGGTCGCAACACAGTGTTAAGTGTGGTGATTGCACAAATGCATTTGATTGTAGTTTTAAAAAAATAGGAGCAGACGTTGGTGTTGATTTTAATAAATTTGAAAAGCGTGATAAAAAAAGTAAGATAATTAGATTTGGACCATCGATTGAATTTGATGTTTCAAAATGTATTGATTGTAGAAATTGTATTGATGCTTGTGAAAAGCAGGGAATTAATTTTTTTGAGCTTGCAGAAAAAGATAGTTTTCAGCAAGTGACTCCTTCTTGCTCAAAAGATATTGATTGTATTTATTGTGGTCAGTGTATTGTTCATTGTCCTGTTGGTGCTTTGCAAACAGTGAGCGAAGAAAAAGAAGTTGAGAAAGCCTTAAAAGATAAAAATAAAATTGTTGTGTTTCAGTTTGCGCCGTCAATTCGTGCAAGTATTGGTGAGGAATTTGGGATGAAGCATGGTTCTGTTGTAACAGATAAATTATCTAATGCAATTCGTAAGTTGGGGGCGGATTATGTTTTTGATGTAAGTGTTGGTGCAGATTTTACAACTGTTGAAGAAGCAAAAGAATTAATTGAGCGCATAAAAGAAAAAAAGCATTTACCAATGTTTACTTCTTGTTGTCCAGCTTGGGTAAAATATGTTGAGTTTTATAAACCAGAATTAATTCCAAATTTAACAACAGTTCGTTCGCCACATATTATTTTGGGTGGTATTGTTAAAAATTATTGGGCAGAAAAAGAAAAAATAAATCCGAAAAAAATTGTTGTGGTTTCAATTATGCCTTGTACTTCAAAAAAATATGAAGTGCGGCGCAAAGAATTAAAAGTAAAAGGTTTGGCGCCAGTTGATTTGGTTTTAACAACAAAAGAATTGGCTTTGATGATGAAAAAACATAGAATTGATTTGTCTAAAGTAAAAGCAAAGTCAGCAGATAATCCTTTGGGTGATCCATCAGGAGCTGGTGTAATTTATGGTGCAAGTGGGGGAGTGATGGAATCAGCTTTAAGAACTGCTTATGAAGAAATTACTGGTTGTAAGTTATGTAAATTAGATTTTAAAAATGTACGCGGGATTAAGGGTTTGAAAACAGCAGATGTAAAAGTTGGTAAATTAAAAGTTAAAGTTGCTGTTGCAAATGGTATTACAAATGCACAACAAATTTTAGAGGAACTTAAAAAAGATCCTAAAAAATATCACTATGTAGAGGTTATGGCTTGTGAAGGTGGTTGTATAGGTGGGGGTGGCCAGCCAACGCCTGTTGATAATGATATTAGAAATAAAAGAGTTGCAGCTTTGTATAGTATTGACACAAAGAAAAAAGTTAGGCGTGCACATGAAAATCCAAATGTTAAAAAAACATATAAAGAATATTTTGTTTCAGAAAAAAAGATTAAACCAATTTGTCACACTAAATTTTTTAAAAAGAAAAAAGAATTTAAACCTTAAAATTTTAAATTTATAAATATATGTCCCAAATAAAAGCCATTGCACTAAATAAACAAAACACAATTGCTTTGACACAATTTGTTGTATTAATAGGAATTGCAACTGTTGCACCTTTATTTCACAATCAGTGGACAACAGGACCAATAGTAAATGCAACTTTGTTTGTGGCAGCAGCTTTGCTAGGAACACATAATGCAATTTTAGTTGGGTTATTTCCAAGTTTGATTGCAATGTCTGTTGGTTTACTTCCAGCACCTTTGGCGCCAATGATTCCATTTATTATGGTGAGTAATGCAATTTTAATAATCACTTTTTCTTATTTTTGGAAAAAACAATTTTGGGGTGGAATGTTATCAGCTAGTATTTTAAAATTCGGATTTTTATTTGCAACAAGTACTTTAGTAACAGGTCTTTTGCTTAAGCCAGAACTTGCTGGAAAAGTTGCAGTAATAATGAGTTGGCCACAACTAGCAACAGCTTTGCTTGGTGGTGTTATTGCTTTTGGGGTTTTAAAAGTAATGAAGAAAGTTTAATTAAAAATTATTTTTTTCTTACAATAATATAAACATGTGTAGCAACTGCCTCACTTCCAGGAATCCACATAAAAATTAAATCTAAAAATTTTAGCGGACCAATAACCAACATTAAAATGTGTGTAATAAATGGCGCTGCTTTTCGTGAGCCAAAAGACAGAATAACACCAAGCCAATAAGCTAAAAACATCAGTAAAGCACTCAAGGGTCCAGAGCGCACGCCTTTTTTTATAATTTCAAGATCACGAAACATGTGCTGTAATCCATTGATAGTGTAGCGATTAAAATCATCTGGAGAAGCGTGAAAAGGATGAATAAATGGCACACTAATATAAGCATAGCCACCTGGTTTTAAAACCCGAATCATTTCATTGGTCATTGCTTTGGGATTTGGTACATGCTCAAGAACAGATTCACTCACAAGAGCTTCAATAGAATTATTTTCAAAAGGCAAGTGTTCAGCATCAGCAACAATATCAACTTCATCAAAAGGAAAAACATCTAAATTTATAAAATCTTCACCCCAACGATGTGGCCCAGAACCAATGTCTAAAATTTTTGTTTCAGGTTTTAAATACTTGCGAATTTTTTTCGGCCCATTAACCAACATCAACACAGGACAAAACAAATGCCAAATAAAATAATATAACGCGGGAAATTGTTTGAGAAAAGTTTTTAGCCAATTAATTCCAGTTTTGTGTTCTTGTGCATTTCTTTTAAAAACTTCCTTGTTAATAAAAACTTTTTTCGGGCGAGGTTTATTTTTTCTTAAATGTAATAAGCGATCACTTAAAATTACAGCGATTGCTTTAAAACCATCTGAATATTTTATTTTTTTGCCGTCCTCAATATCACGAGGTGAATGTGAAATTGGCGCTTCAACAATTTTATATCCATGACGTAAAGCTCCTAAAGTAAAATGAATTTCTGATTCAAATTTCCCTGGGCAAAAAAATCGCGCAGATTTTTTTGGAAAAAGTTTATAGCAAGTCCAAACATCTGTTAGTTTTACACGATACAGTGTGTTGATTAATTTTGTAATAATCCAAACACCAAGTCTAGGAATTATAAAACCTTTTCGTTTTACATGATGCAAATTGCGTGAACCATAAACACAAGTTTTTTCATCAATAATTTGCTTTACTAAAGAAGGGATTTCAGCAGGGTTGTATTCAAGGTCAGCGTCTTGAATAATAATATAATCACCAGTCGCCAAACTCAAACCATCTGTAACTGCACTTCCTTTTCCGCCGTTTTTTTTGCGGTAATGTACAGTAATTTTGTCTTCAAAAGTTTTTAAAATTTCACGCGTGCGATCTGTAGAAAAGTCATCAACAACAATAATTTCTTTTTCCCAATTAGGAATAAAAATATTTAAAACTTGCTGAAGAAGTTCAGCAACAGTTTTTTCTTCGTTATAACAAGGAATTACTATGGATAATTTACGCATCATAATTTATTTTTTTGCAACGACAAAGTTTTTTATATAAAACAGAAATACCGTAAAAAGCAAACATAAATAAAATTGGATTTATTGGCATACGAAAACGACCGTTTACACCCAAGCCATTTACACAAGTTGTTGCCATAAAATATAAAACTAACAATAACAATAGCACGACAGGTAATTTAAATCCAAATCTTTTCAAGTACACGGCAGTTCCAAAAATAAAAAATAAAGTAATCAAAATCCAAAGTATTCTTCCAAACAAAACCAAAGCCATTGGAGATTTCGCCAATCCCCACATCTCATGTAAAAATTCCATTGGATTATTTAATAATAAAACCAAGGCAGGTTTTTCTAAATAATTAGATGGACGAATGCCAGTATACTGCAAAACCATTAGCATTCCATCATGCGTGAAAAAAGTTATAGCACTTGTGCCAATACTTTGAACCAAGCCCATAGGGTGCGCCAAAATAACTGGAATTGCATCGCCAATATATTTACTACTATTTCCAAGATTAATATCAGTGGATTTTAAACCTGAAGCATAAAGCAAATCTCGTTCGTGTCTGTAGTTAGTGTCATTTTCAAAAGACAAAACAGATGGAACTAAATATGTTGCAACATTAAATGCAGGTTGTGCAGTCATTCCCGGAACTCCGAATTGTTTGTAATTTCTGTAAAACCACGGCATTGCAAATAGTAAGATAATAAAAACAAAAAGCACTGCTGGTCTTAAAGATTTTTTCCAAGAAAATTTGCGATGTTTGCGTAAAAAATATATTACAACCAACGGAAGAATAAAAGCAATATATTGAGTTGTTGGTTTTATCATTAAAGCTGCCCCAAAAGAAATTGAAAGCCAGAACATTATTTTGAGATCAGGTTTTTCAAGAAATTTTAAGAAAAGTAAAATAGATAATAAAAATAATGCAATGAAAAAAGTTTCAGTCACAAAAAGAAATGAGAAAAGCATTGAAAGTGGTTCTAAAGCCATGGCCAGCCCCACCCAAAAGGATATTTTTTCAGAAACAAAATAACGTGCAATTAAATATGAAAAAACAGGGATTAAACAAGCCACAAGAATTTGTAAAATTGCTGCCAGCCAATATGAACCAGGTGCAGATAATAATCCAGCTAATAATAGGGGATACAACGGCGGACGAAGTGGGTTTGGTGTGTAAGGGGGTTCAGTTTCAAAAGCAAAACCATTTCTATTGATTATATTTAGGGCAATTTCAAGATATCCATCATCTCCATAGGTTGTTGCCTCAATAGAAAAATCATTGTGACTGAAATTAATTAAAAATAACCCAGCGCGTAACACCAAGGCAATTAAAAATAAAGCAAGTATTGTTTTTGAAAAAAACTTTTTCATGTTATCAGGGCTAAAAAGACTAATGTACTAAACTAAGCTAAATTGTACAGTTTTTATGAAATCTGCGCAAGATTTTTTTTGAAAAAAATGTGTAAAATAAGCTAAATTTAGGCAAAAATCCCTTGACAAAAGTGCCTAAATATGATATAATACTATCAATTCGTGTGCTGACTTTGGCATTGTCAGCCACAACAAAGAAAGGGAGACAGACATGGAAGGGTTTTTTTACAATCAGTTGGCAGAAGGTTTGTTGCTGGGTATTTTCTCGGGAATCCTAGTCTTCGTTATCTGCTTCGGCAGAAAGGTGGGGATCGACTGGGCGTATGAGGAGATCAAAGGCAAGCTCGTAGTCGCAGCGTTCACGATGTTCGCGGCGGGATTCCTCATGATGCAGAGTTACCATGTGGGGCAGATGAACGAGTTCTACTATCTTGCCTACACGCACAACGACGTCTGGACAACTAACGTCCCGATTGTGGCGCCGTGGGGTTACTTGCTCGGAATGCTGGTGACAACCACTGCAGTGTCGATCGTGGGGGTTAGTTTCTTGAGTCTTGTCGAGTGGTGGTACGCTCGGCAGGTTCGCATGTCACCGCGCAACGGCAACGGCGGCACGGCGTAGACTCCGACAGTCGCGCGCCGTCCTCAATAAGCCACAACACCGCGCCCCAGTAAGATCGTCACAGGTCTTGCATCTGGGGCGTTCTTTTTTATTTAAAATAAATATCTTTTCTGTGTTTAATTATAAGAATTGTCAACAAAATTAATTGACCATTTGAATTTTTTTTAAAAATTGCACGATAGTTTCCAATTCTAAATCTGTACAAGCCTTTAAAATAACCAACTAAAGGTTTGGTATGTTTGAGTGGGTTTTTATCCTCACAAAAAAATTTAATTTTACTAATTATTTTTTGAGCTTCTTGTTTTTCAATTTTTTGTAAATCTTTTATAGCCTTTTGTGTGTACAAAATTTTATATTTCATACAACCCCAAGCATATTTTCAACTTCTTTTTGTGTGAGTAAGCGTTTATTTTTTACATCATCAAGAGCTTCATCAACATCCTTAATTAAGTTTTCAAGAATAGACTCTTTTTTTGAAAGGGGATGTAACTCAAAAATTGGTTGATTTTTTTTCAAAATAATTAGTTTTTGATTTTTGATTTGAGCTTGTGAAGAAATTTTAGCCATATTTTGACGGAATTCTTTTAAGCCAACAAAGCGGGTAGTCATATGATTTTTTATATAAAAACTATGTGTACTTTAAGTGTACACCTCACCAAAAGACGTGTCAAACAAATTTTATGCTACAATAAAACTGAAAAAACCCAAGATAAAATAAAATGAATACAAAAAACAAAATTTATTTAGTAGTAGGTTTGGTTTTTTGCGTAATAATCGTGGGTTTTTGGGGTTTTGACAAAAAAACCCAGCAAACAATGCCAAAAGTTGAGATGCCAAAAATGTCTGAACAAAAGATTCCACCAACAAAAGACGTTAATATAGAAACAGATATCCAGGATATATACAATAAATATTCTACGCACTTAGATAAACAATGGACAGGTGATGGCTGGAAATACAATGTGCCTTCAAGACATTATAAAGAAATAAATAAAAATTCCTCACAAAATCTGCGAATGCAAATGACTTTTGCGAGTTTTTATAAATACAGAGAAGATGGATCTTCAAAAGCAAAAATCAAAACAGTTTTTGATCAGGTTTTTAAAGAAGTTTTGCCAAATCAAATATTTTTTGTATCAAGAGATGATAAAATTATTTCAACAAGATCATTTCACGACGCGATAGGTTTGTTTTTGGCTTTAGAAATTTTTGGACAAAACCAACATTTATTTACTGAATTAGAAAAAGTTCAAATAAAAAGACAGGCAGAAAAAATGTTGCCATGGATTTTAAAAGCACCAGACACTGAAAATCGGGCATTATTGGGTGCTGCATATGGAAAAAAGATTTTGGAAAATCCTGTGATAAGTTTTTCAGAAAAAGAAAAACAAGAATACAGAGACTTGATAAATCAGAAAATTCAAACAGGTTTAAAAAATATAGACAGCAAAAATATTTATCATGAGGGTGGAAAAAATAATTTTAGTTTGCATTATCATGTTGTTTCAGCTGCGATGTTGTTTGTTTTGGGAGAAAATGAAATTGCCAGGAAAATGTCTCAATATGTTCATGATAATTATGAGATAGGGAAGTTGAGTTGGGAGGGTTCGCACAGGCCTACGGGAATTGGACTACAGACAGTTTTACTAAGAACATTTTTGGAAAAAAACTTAAACACAATTTATTGGGCAGATTTTTGGGCTAAAGAGAAAAATGCAAGAGGTTTTATTGACCCAAAAAACGCTGACAGATTGGTTTGGTATGATGATATCGACAAAACCTATAATGATGACTATTCTTTTGCAAATATGGTGGAAATAATTGGGTTTGGTATGAGCTATTGACAGAATTACCTAAATCTGCTATACTATAACCGGATTTAAGCTAATATTATCACATAGAAATAAGGTCGGATTTCTATTTTTATTAGGAGTCCGTATTAATTAATCATCAAAAGATACCATGACTGGTTCAATCAAAAAGTTGACTGACAAAAATTTTGGTTTTATTGTTTTGGATGAGGGTGGAGACAATTTGTTTTTCCACGCTAACAATCTAGTAGATGTCGATTTTGACTCTCTACAAGAAGGCGATAAAGTTGAATTTGACGTAGTAAGTACGCCAAAAGGTCAAGCAGCTGAAAACGTAAGAAAAGTTTAAATTAATTTAAATTTTTTATAAAAGCAAAAAACTCGCTTTCGGGCGGGTTTTTTGTTTGTAGGATATTTGTATTTTGGGCGCAAATCTCAAACCAACAATCACGAAGCTTTTTTTCTGTTAGATCTGATGCGATCAACTTCAGTAAGTTGTTGTTTTCTTAAACGAATATTTTTTGGAGTAACTTCTAAGTATTCGTCTTTTGCCATTAACTCTAGGCCACGTTCCAAAGTAACAGGAAGTGGTGGTGTTAAATTTAGCGCATCATCAGCACCTGAAGAACGCATATTGGTTAGGTGCTTTCCTTTAATAGGATTAACAGTCATGTCCATTCCCTTAGATGTATTTCCAATAACCATTCCTTCATATACCTCAATATTTGGTCCAATATATAAAGCACCTCGTTCCTGTAAATTTGCCAATGAATAACCCAAAACTTTTCCAGTCTCACCAGAAATCATTGAGCCAACGTCTCGTTTTTCAATTTCACCAGCATAAGGTTTAAAACCAATCATTTCACTTGCAAGAATTCCTTCGCCATGAGTATCAATTACAAATTCATTTCTATAACCAAGTAATCCTCGAGTTGGAATTATAAAGTTTAAACGAGTGTGTGATTGTTCTGGCGCCATGTTTAACATTTTACCTTTACGTTTTGCAAGTTTTTCAATAATTGTTCCCACAAAACTTTCTGGAACATCAATAGTCAACTCTTCAAAAGGTTCGTGCTTTGTTCCGTCAATTTCTTTAATAATAGCTTGTGGTTGTGATACTTGAACTTCGTATCCTTCGCGTCTCATGTTTTCAAGCAAAACAGCAACGTGTAATTCTCCACGTCCAAGAACAGCAAACTTATCTGGTTGAGATAAATCAACTTTAATTCCAACGTTTACTTCTAATTCTTTTTCAAGGCGAGCACGAATTTGTCGGCTAGTTACATATTTTCCATCTTGTCCTGCAAACGGAGAAGTATTAACCAAAAACTGTAATGAAATAGTTGGCTCATCAATAGTAATAGCTGGAAGAGATTCTTGTGTTTTGTCTTCACAAATTGTGTCTCCAATATAAATATTTGAAATACCTGCGATCATTGCAATGTCTCCAGCAAAAATTGTATCAACTTCTTTGCGTTGCACACCTTCAAAAGTAAATAATTTTGTAATATTGCTTTTTGAAATTTCACCATTAATTTTTTTCACCTGCACAGTGTCGCCTAAAGAAATTTTTCCTTGATAAACTCTACCAATTCCCATTCGCCCAAGATAATTATCATATGCTAGATTAAACGGTTGAAATGCAAATTTATCTTCAGTATTATTTGAAGCTGGCTCAACATGTTTGATTATAGTTTCCAAAAGTGGTGTTAAATTTTTGTGTTTATCATTAAGATTAAGAACTGCTGTTCCGACTTTTGCATTTGAATATACTGTCACAAAATCAAGTTGTTCATCATTGGCACCAAGATCCATAAATAATTCTAAAACTCGGTCATGTGCCCAGTCTGGTCTAGCAGCTGGCTTATCAATTTTATTTAAAACCACAATTGGTTTCAACCCAAGTTCTAAAGATTTTTTCAAAACAAATTTTGTTTGAGGCATTGGCCCTTCTTGAGCATCAACAATAAGTAAAACAGAATCAATTGATCGCAAAACACGTTCAACTTCAGATCCAAAATCAGCATGCCCAGGTGTGTCTACAATGTTGATTTTTGTATCATTAAAAATCACTGAAGTGTTTTTTGAATAAATCGTAATACCACGCTCTTTTTCAAGATCGTTTGAATCCATGCTAATATTCTCATCAGTAACCATTCCAGTTTGACGCATCAAAGCATCAGTAAGGCGGGTTTTTCCATGATCAACATGTGCAATAATCGCAATGTTTCGAATTTCCATATTTAATAAATTCAAAACGCCCACTAGTAGGGGACGTGACTGAGTGAGTATATAGGATGTAGAGGTATTTGTCAAGCTCGCGTTCCTGGTTGCCAAGCTTGGTCTGTGTTAGTATGAAGTATATAATTTACTACTATGCGAATTCCTTCTAGAAAACCAGGTAAATATTCTAATCTTTCTCCAGATCCAAATATTACTCAGCAGAAAAAACTAGAATTAGAAACCAATCTTGCTCAGCTTAAAAAGAAAAAACCTCATGCAGCAAAAGAGGTTCAGCGTTTGGCGGAATTGGGTGATTTTTCAGAAAATGCTGAATATCAACTTGCCAAAGGACGTTTGCGAGGAATTAACCGTCGTATTCTTGAGATTGAAGATCATCTTAAGCGCGCCATTGTGATTTCAGTGCAGAAAAATATTAATGAGGTGCAATTAGGTGATACTGTTACAATTAAAATAGATGATCAGAAAAAAACTTATACTATTTTAGGTCCAACAGAAACCAATCCTGCAAAAAGTATTATTTCTCATCTTTCGCCAATTGGCAGTGCGCTTATTGGTAAAAAACCCAATGACACTTTTCCAATTACTGTTGCTGGAAAAACAAAACAGTGTACAATTATTTCAAAACATTAGCTACGACTTCTTCGACTTGTTCCACTTCTGTTTCGACCACCACTTCGGCCACCGCCACTGCGACGACTTGCACCGCTTCTGCGACCAGCACTTCTTCGTGTTGCACCACTGCGTTTTCGTTTTTCGCCCGAACTATTATCACCACTGCGACCTGAATTTCCACCAGAACCACGACGTGATTTGTTTCGCGAATTAAAATGTGATCTATTTGATCTGTGAGATTGTTTTTCTTGTGGAGGTTTTGGTCTTTCTGGAGAAAGTGTTGGAAGTGCCAAAACAGGAAGTGACTTACGAATAAGTCGCTCAATTTTTTTAACATCAGCTTTTTGAGACGGTGTAACAAAAGAAATTGCTTTTCCGTAGCGCCCTACACGCCCAGTTCTTCCGATACGATGAACATAATCTTCTGAATTATCAGGTAAGTCAAAGTTGATCACCAAAGAAATATGTTTAACATCAATACCTCTAGCAGCAATATCAGTTGCAACAAGTACTCTGTATTTGCGTTTTGCAAAACCATTAAGAGCTAGTTCACGTTGTTTTTGAGAACGGTTTGAATGAATTTCTGTTGCAGTATGACCTATGTAACGAATGTCACGAGCAATACGTTTTGCGCCATGTTTAGTTCTTGAAAAAATAAGCACAGTGTCTTCTTTGTATTGTTCCAAAAGAGAATCAAGTAATCGCATTTTGTCATTTTTTCTAATAACAAAAATCTCTTGCACTACATTTTCTGGCAAAGTTCCTTGAGGTGCAATTTCAATACGCAATGGAATTTTCATAAATTCACTTGCCAAAGATGAAATTGATTTTGGCATAGTAGCTGAAAACAACATTGTCTGTCGTTCTTTTGGAGCAGATTTTAAGATCTGTTTAATTTGAGGTAAAAATCCAACATCAAGCATTCGATCTGCTTCATCAAGAGTAATAACGCTTGTGTTTTTAAGTGAATATAATTTTTGATCCATTAAATCAGCTAAACGTCCAGGAGTAGCAATAACAATATGAGGGTTTTGTCTTAAAGATTTTACTTGAGGTCTTTGAGAAACTCCTCCAATAATTACCGTGGTGCGAAGTCCGATTGGGCCACCAATTTGTTTAAGTGATTTTTCAACTTGTAAAGCAAGTTCTCTAGTAGGAACTACAACCAGTCCCTGTCCTTTATCAAGTGCAATGCGTTGAATCATTGGAATACCAAAAGCCAGTGTTTTTCCAGTACCAGTTTGCGCAACACCAACAACATCCTTACCTTTTATAGCAGCAGGAATGATTTGGTTTTGGATTGGCATTGGGGAATTAAACCCGTTTTTTGTAAGAATAGTTAATATTTTTGTAGCTATTCCTAGGTCACTAAATTGACCTGCCTTTTGATTATTTTTATTCATAAGTTGATAATGCAGTCTACCAGAAAAACGATATTATGTCAAGTTTTATAAACTTAAACACAAAAGTAACAAAAAAAGCCTAGATTAAATAGGCTATTTTTTGTGATTAGATGGGCTATTTACGCTTACTTCTCTTTTTTGCCTTTTCCTCAAGCATTAGCTTTTTAATCTCAAGACGTTTTTTGGTTTTTCGTGAACGGGTTTTTTTCATTTTCCCGATTCCTGTTGTTCTTTTTGCCATATAACACACATTCTACTATCTATGATGGTTTTTGTAAAGGCCAGAGGACTATTATAACAAATTGACAAACCCTCTACATCCATTATACTTTATATATATTAAAAAGAGTTGATCAAATTTAGCCCTACCACAAAACTTGTATGAATAAAGAATTACCCAAAAAATACGATCACAAAACAACTGAAGATAAAATCAAAAAACTTTGGGAAAAGGAAAAAGTTTTTGAATTTAATTTTGATGAGAGCAAACCAATTTACGCAGTAGATACACCTCCTCCTTATGTTTCTGCAGATCATTTGCATTCAGGTCATATAATGTCCTATGCTCAAGCAGAATTTATTGTGCGGTACAAACGCATGAAAGGATTTAATGTTTTTTATCCAATGGGTTTTGATGATAATGGTTTGCCTACAGAAAGATTTGTGGAAAAAAAATATAATATAGATAAGTCAAAAGTTACAAAGCAAGAGTTTATAAAAATTTGTCTGGAAGAAACAAAAAAAGGTGCGCAAACTTATAAAGAATTGTGGACCAATTTAGGGATTTCAGTTGATTGGTCAAAAACTTATAGCACAATTAATCCAACAGCGATAAAAGTTTCGCAGTGGTCGCTGATAGATTTGTTTCAAAAAGGTGCTTTGCACAGAAGTGAAGCTCCTGTTTTGTGGTGTCCGCATTGTCAGACAGCTTTGGCTCAAGCAGATTTAGAAGACAAAGAAGATGAGTCAAAATTAAATTATATTACTTTTAAATCAAGTGAGGGCGATGATCTTACTATTGCAACTTCTAGACCAGAGTTGTTGCCAGCTTGTGTTGCTTTGTATGTAAATCCAGAGGACAAGCGATTTAAACATTTGATTGGAAAAACTGCGACAGTGCCTTTGTTTGATTATGAGATTCCAATTAAGCCAAGTGAAAAAGTTGATATGGAATTTGGGACTGGTTTAATGATGGTTTGTACTTGGGGAGATCAGGAGGATTTAGATAAATGGCGCACAGATAAATTAGATACACGACCTTTGATTAAAGAAGATGGAACTTTGGGTGAAAATGGTGGTAAGTACAAAGGTATGTATTTGTTAAAAGCTAGAAAAGTTATTTTAGAGGATCTTGATGCGGCAAAATTTCTCACAAAACAAGAAGACATCACACATTCTTTAAATGTTCATGAAAGATGTTCAACTGCAACAGAATTTGTTCTTAGTAAGCAGTGGTTTATAAAAATTGATGGGATGAAAGATGTTTGGTTAAAATATGGTGAACAATTAAATTGGTATCCAAAGTTTAAAGCCAAAGATTATGAGATGTGGGTAAATTCAATTAAATGGGATTGGTGTATTTCAAGACAGCGATATTATGGTGTGCCTTTTCCAATTTGGTATTGTAAAAAATGTGATGAGCCAGTTTTTGCTGAAGAAAAAGATTTGCCAATTCATCCAACTGAAAAAAATGCACCTGTTGATAAATGTTCAAAATGCGATTCCACAGATTTTGTTCCAGAAAACGATGTAATGGATACTTGGGCAACTTCTTCTTGCACTCCATTTTTATTAAAGGAGTTGGTTGAGGAAAAAGCTAAGGATGCTGTTTTTCCAGTGACACTAAGACCAAATGCTTTTGAGATTATTAGGACTTGGGATTTTTATTCAATGGTAAAAAGTCATTATCATTTTGGAAAATTGCCTTTTAAGGATGTGATGATTTCAGGTCATGGTTTAGATGAAAAGGGTAAAAAAATATCTAAGCGTTTGGCTAATTATATTCCAGCCGACAAGTTGATTGAGGAGTTTGGTGCAGATGCAATTCGTTATTGGGCAACAGGTGCAACACTTGGTCGGAATTTGCGTTTTAATAAACAGGAAATTCAAAAAGGGAAAAAAACTGTTACAAAGTTGTGGAATGTTGCGCAGTTTTTGATTGTGAATAATGCTGAATTTAAAGCTGAAGAACAACCGGTTTTGGAGTATGCGGATTTGTGGATTTTTGAAGAATTAAACAAAACTATAAAAAGAGCCACAGCTTTGTTTGATAAATATGAATACTCTAAAGCGCGTGATGAAATTGATGTTTTCTTTTGGTCAAAATTTACTGACTATTACATGGAGTTTATTAAACATCGCTTGTCTGGAGATGATGATCAGTCAAAAGTTGGTGCGCAATATTGTTTTACAAAAGTTTTTGAAAATATTTTGAAAATGTATGCGCCAATTATGCCGTTTGTTACAGAGGAGTTGTTTCAGGTATTTTTTAAAGATGTTAAAGGTTCTGAAAAAACTATTCACTTGTGCGCTTGGCCAGAGCAAATTGATGTTGAGGGTGGGGAATTAGACATTTCTGATTTTGATAGTGCGATTGAGGCGATTAATGAGGTTAGGGGATTTAAGTCTGTAAATAATATGTCTTTGGGGACTGAATTACCAGAATATAAATTAAAAACCAAAGTTGATTTAGAAAAATACGGGGATTTTATTAAAAAAGCTATAAAAGTAGGGGGGTTGTTGGCTTAATTTAGAGATTAATTTAGGGGGAAATTAAAGTGCAAAGCTTGACAAAGTCAGGCTTATGTGCTATATTTTTGTGTCTGGCAATTTTGCCAAGACCAAGGAAACTGGGGGTAAAGATGAGGGAGAGAATGATATTTTTCTGTGCTATTTTTGTGCTTATGGCCGCTCTAGTCTATGTCTTTGGTTCCAAAAAGGATTCACCAGAAGTTCAAGAAACAACAGGTGAGCCAAGAAGTGAATATAGTGTGGTATTTTGCGAAGTGGGTGAGTTTACAAGTGCTAGGCTTGAGATCACTGGGAATTACTTTCATGATTTTGTTGATCTAAAAGAAGGTAAGTCTTTTCCTTTGGGAATGGTTTGTGGTAAATGGCACCCCATCAAAGAGTGGGAAGGTCATTTCCAGGTCAATCTTATTCCAAGTAGAAAATACAGTCAGGTTTTGGTGTGCCTAAAGGGTTTCCCAAATAAAAATAACGTAGGAAGTACGTGTTATAAAGTGATTGATCGCGAGGGTGATTTTGGGATTGTCAGGACCATAGAGCTTAACATTGGGGAAGAAAAAAACCCTGATCTTTGGCCAGTTCAAAGTTTTGATATGGCGCCACCACCGTCTAACTAGGCATAAGACACAGAAACAAGGAGGCCAAAATGACATCCACAGAGAAAAAGCCTCAGGCTAAAGTTCTTGTGGTCAGTGTGTCAGGTTCCGTTCGGCAATTTTTGGGGAGTGTTGTAGAACAAAGAGGTCGTGCTGTAACCAAAGTCCGAAATATTGCTTTTGCTGTTGAATTCATGTTGCATCAAGATGTTGATTTGGTGCTAGTTGATTTGCACCTAGAAGGCTCGCTGGATTTGATGGTTGAAGCCAAACAAAGACAACCAAATGTGTGTTTGTTGGGGATTGCGCGACATGATACTAATCCAGTGATTGTGTTAGGTGCATTGCAATTAGGTGGTATGCTAAACTGCCTGGTCATACCTGAAGATGGTCTGGGTGTTGTGTCAGAATTTACACGTGGTTTATTTGCAGATATCATAGATTCTGGTTTGGAATCAATCAAAGTTGCTTGCCCTCAGTGTAAGGGTGAGGGAACTGTACAGCGTTTTCCTGGTAAAGAAACACCCTAAAGTTGAGAGTTGCCAACAACTACTTGAGAGCCACTAAGCTTAACGCGCTGGTGGTTTTTAAGTTGTCTAAAAAACTTGACACATCAACCCAACAGTGCTATTGTTTTTTGTTAAACAAATTTGTTTAACACATGCACGGGAGGGGGAGAAAATGAGGATACTTGAGGTTTTTGCTGTCTATGTTATGGATGTAGTGTTAGCTGGAGTTGGTTGGGTAAAATGGTTTTACTCTAGGTGTAGGTTTTACATTAAAACCAATATTCTGAATCAAGTGATGTACAAGATTAATCCTAAGCAAAGTGTGCGAATGTACATGCAAGCAAGTCTGTTGTCTTTACAAAAAGAAAAAGATGAGTTTGCTACATTGGATTTGTTGTTTAGTTTGCCACCACATCTGTCTGATGTTTTGACGAATTTTATGATGTACATTCAAGGTGCAAAGGAAATCATGCAATCTTGTGGCACATGGCCATTTGAAAATGAGGATGAGGAATTTAGTAGTACCAAGCTCAAGCTTATTTATTCCAAACTTGCAAAGTTTTTTCTTGAAAACAAGTGTAGGGGTTTTTTGGAATATGATGAAGCTTTGGATTACCAAGATGCTTTATTGTGCGAACAACTAAGGCAGTTGATCGGTGCAATGTCTGCAATAGGTAATCCTAGTGCTAGATTTGATCCTTGGTTTTATTTTGCAATGTGGTCTGAGGAATTGGATCTTGTTGAGATTGCTTTTTGCAGGTCTTTAGGTAATTACTTGATTGCGCGTGCTAATAAGCAAAGAGCTAACATAAAAGATTATGTACCACCTGGTTTACCACCAGAATTTGTGGTCAAGTTGATTGAAATGGTTGCAGAGATTAATTTGATTGAGTTGAGTTTGTCAGAAGCAGATAGATTTTATGATGACATTGGAGTGGATCATAAGACAAGTGATTTCAATACAGTGTGTTTGTTCTTGGGTGGTTATCTGTGTCATCTTTGTGTGGGGGAGTCATTTCCAATACTAGATTGTGAAATTGGTTTGTTATACCGTGGTCAGATTACAAAGTACTTGGCACATGTCATGTATTCTCTTGTAACTACTGTGCCTGGTGATGAACCAGATCTTTTATTTTTCTCTCCTATGGATTGGAAGGATCAAACTTTTGAATTTGAAAGTGAATGGGATGGTGAATAAGTTGGGGATTTTGAAAAAAACTTTAAAAAACAACAAAGAGCCGTGCGTTTAACAGTGTACGGTTTTTTGATTGTTAGTTTTCTCTGTTCACTATTGTGAAGAATGTTAGAGTTGAGTTTTGTTTAGAATTGCACTAATCTTTCTTAAATAATAAGATTTTGGTACAGTATATTTGTACTGAATATTTTATGTCTAAAAAATATCAAAAACAATCTGTTATTTATCAAGGTAAAACTGGAGCTATTAAAGGAAAAACCCGAAAGATAAAGATAAGATGATTGGGTTGGTTTTGTTGTTGTTGAAGAAATAGTTTTAGTGTTCACTGTTGTGAAGGATGTTAGAACTGGGTTTTGTGTCATATAATAAGTTTTAATATCTTTATAAAAACACACTGCCCACGTTAATGAGCAGTGTGTGGTAAGAATTCAATAACGTTGTCTTTTTGGTTTAATACCTTTGAGATAATAATCAATCCTTTCTTTTTTCCACATTTTTTCAATATTAGCATCATCAGTTCTTGTGCCTGGATAAACTCTATTTTTGCCTTTTTCTAAGGTTCTCTTTAATCCAAAACTTTTTGAATCAATATGTGCAATAGTAAGTTCATCAATCAGTTGATCTACTTTTTGTCTTGTGCTTTGATCTACCCCTTCTCTTTTGCGATCTATGCTATTAGATGTGTTTGGGTCATTACCATGTCCTTCACCTAATAATACTTTTAATTCATCTATGCTAATTGTTAAACCATGCTTGCTTTGTATTGTTTTACCAATTGCATACAAACAATCATATTTATTTAAACGCATGAAATAACCTTCTTTGTCCTTGAATACGAATTTTACAAGGGTGTGATTTTCATCAACCTCTTGTTCAATATTATATTCTCTTTCTTCTCTGTATCGGGATCCTTGGTCATAATTATATCCATATTTTTTTGGTTCTGTCACTACTTGCCACCCCTTTTTGTTGGTTAATGTTTGTTGAAATTTACCACCTAGTCTTTTCTGTGTTATTTTGATATTCGTAATTATAGTTTTTTTAATTTAAAATTAGCTATTTTTTTTGTATAAAAATATTTTGTTCGTGGTTATTGACAAAAAACTTGTTAAATGTTAAGTTGTTGTTCTATTAAAAACTATGAAAATATTTGATGAAAACCAAAAATTAATTTTTAAATTACAGAAGTGTGGTTTAACAAAAAAACAGACCACTGTTTATCTTGGTCTTTTAGAATTAGGAGGTGCTTTTCCTTCAAAAGTTTCTGATTATGTAAACATGAATAGATCAACTGTTTATAAAATTCTTAGTGATTTATCTATTAAAAATTTAATTGTTGAAACAAAAAAAAGAGGTAAGTGGTTTTATTGTGTTGAAAAACCAGAAAAACTATTGTCTCACAACAAACGCAGGATTAATATATTAAATAAAGAAATTAAAAGTACTGAAAATGTTTTAAAGGATTTAAATAGTTTATTTTCTTTAAATTTACAAAAACCAAAAATTAAATTTTATGAGGGTGTTGAAGGGGTCTTAGAAGTGTTTCGTAGTCATCTGAATATTGAAAAGCCGTATGAAATGTTGGCTGTTTGTAATGCATCTAAGTTTTTAAAATTTATTCCTAATAAGGAATTAAAAAAATATTTGAAAGCAAAAGAAAAGTTGGAGATTACAACCAGGGGATTAGTGCCAGATACAAATACAGACATCAAATATAATAATAGTGCTTGTAAAAATGCTGGGGTTAGCAAAAAAACATGGCCAAAGTTGAGGTTTGTTTCTTCAGAGGTTTTTAATATGGGAAGTGATATAACTGTTTATGGTGAGGATAAAATATCAATTATAAATTTTACTAATGATAAATTGATAGGGATTATCATCGAAGATAAAACTATACACGATATGTTTAAAATGGTCTTTAATCTTGCGTGGAAAGGTGCTGAGAGGGGTTGTTTAAGATGTTCACTATTGTGAAGGATGTTAGGATTGGGTTTTTTTAGATATTTTATAATTTCAGTCGGTATGGTAGTATAGATTATATAAGTTTAATCAAATAAATATATGAATTTTCAAATAGAAAATTGTGGTTTTTGCCAATATAATAAAACCAAAAATACATTCAAAAAAATGAATTTTCAGCCAAGTGGAATTGAAGGTGGAGGTCAAAATAGCGCAGAAAGAGCTGGTTTTTGTAAAGATGGGAATAATCCAGAGACGTGCGAGACATGTAAAACAGAAAATGAAATTAAATTAATGGAAGCTCAAGCTGAAATTGATAATAGAGCAAAAATAGTGGACGCAGAAGCAGGTGAGTTAAGAGCACAAAGTATTAGGGCTACTGGTGAGCAAATGCATAGACAGATGGCAGATGATGCAGAAATGACTGCAAGGCAAATGGAGAGGTTTGGTTATGGAAAAGGTAAAGAAAGGTTAAATACATTTCATGACAAAAACGAAGAATTTTACGATCAAAGAGGTAGAAAAAAAGAATAATAGTTATATAAGGTTATTAAACAGAAGTTTTTTTGTTTGTGTTAATATAGTAAATATTTAATCAAAAACCATGAGAGGAGAAAGAAGACCTGGAGAAGGTTCTAATGCGCGTGAGTTTAAAGCGCCCTCATCACTTTCTGAAGAAGATCATTATTCTACTTTGGGAGTTTCTAGAAATTCTAGCCCTGCTGAACTTAAAGCAGCTTATCGTGCGTTGGCACAAATCCATCATCCAGATAAAGGTGGTAATGAGGAAGATTTTAAACTTGTTGGTCAAGCTTTTGAAGTTCTTAGTGATCCAGGTCAGCGTGAGACATATGATCTTACTAAGTTTGCGCCTAGCAGTCCTGAACAACAAACATACGAAACAGGTGTTAGGCAGCCTACTGAAGAAGAAAAGAGAAGAATGGATGAGGAACTTGCCAAAGATAGAGCCAGAAGAGAAAAAGAGAGAAAAGAGAGAAAAGAAAAATGGAGAAAAGAACATCCAGAACTTGCAAGACAGCAAGATGAAATTGGGGCAGCTAAAAAAGAAGCAGTAAGCCAAGTAAAGGAAGATTTAGCCAAAGCAAAGGAAGATTTAGCAAAAATGAAAACTGATTTAAGAGCTAGGGCAGCTGAAATGAAAAGTAAACGGTTCTAATATTAACATTACCTATCTCAATTTTTACTTGAACTTAGTAGTGTTCACTATTGTGAAGGATGTTAGGATTGGGTTTTTTTAGATATTTTATAATTTCAGTCGGTATGGTAGTATAGATTATATAAGTTTAATCAAATAAATATATGAATTTTCAAATAGAAAATTGTGGTTTTTGCCAATATAATAAAACCAAAAATACATTCAAAAAAATGAATTTTCAGCCAAGTGGAATTGAAGGTGGAGGTCAAAATAGCGCAGAAAGAGCTGGTTTTTGTAAAGATGGGAATAATCCAGAGACGTGCGAGACATGTAAAACAGAAAATGAAATTAAATTAATGGAAGCTCAAGCTGAAATTGATAATAGAGCAAAAATAGTGGACGCAGAAGCAGGTGAGTTAAGAGCACAAAGTATTAGGGCTACTGGTGAGCAAATGCATAGACAGATGGCAGATGATGCAGAAATGACTGCAAGGCAAATGGAGAGGTTTGGTTATGGAAAAGGTAAAGAAAGGTTAAATACATTTCATGACAAAAACGAAGAATTTTACGATCAAAGAGGTAGAAAAAAAGAATAATAGTTATATAAGGTTATTAAACAGAAGTTTTTTTGTTTGTGTTAATATAGTAAATATTTAATCAAAAACCATGAGAGGAGAAAGAAGACCTGGAGAAGGTTCTAATGCGCGTGAGTTTAAAGCGCCCTCATCACTTTCTGAAGAAGATCATTATTCTACTTTGGGAGTTTCTAGAAATTCTAGCCCTGCTGAACTTAAAGCAGCTTATCGTGCGTTGGCACAAATCCATCATCCAGATAAAGGTGGTAATGAGGAAGATTTTAAACTTGTTGGTCAAGCTTTTGAAGTTCTTAGTGATCCAGGTCAGCGTGAGACATATGATCTTACTAAGTTTGCGCCTAGCAGTCCTGAACAACAAACATACGAAACAGGTGTTAGGCAGCCTACTGAAGAAGAAAAGAGAAGAATGGATGAGGAACTTGCCAAAGATAGAGCCAGAAGAGAAAAAGAGAGAAAAGAGAGAAAAGAAAAATGGAGAAAAGAACATCCAGAACTTGCAAGACAGCAAGATGAAATTGGGGCAGCTAAAAAAGAAGCAGTAAGCCAAGTAAAGGAAGATTTAGCCAAAGCAAAGGAAGATTTAGCAAAAATGAAAACTGATTTAAGAGCTAGGGCAGCTGAAATGAAAAGTAAACGGTTCTAATATTAACATTACCTATCTCAATTTTTACTTGAACTTAGTAGTGTTCACTATTGTAGAGGATGTTAGAACTGGGTTTTATTTGACTTGATTTAGTAAATATGCTAATTTCAATATAGATTACAATTTAATATAAACGTATCCAGAGAGTAGAGATGTTAAGGGAATTGACCCAAAGCTCTACCCGCAACCTATTTGTTTAGGTGCGAAATTCAACCCTATTGGGATAGATACTAGGAATCACTGGATGACGTCGCCCTTAAGGTGACTTTTTATTTTAGTTATCAAGGTCATCTTGTGGGCGACATCATCAAAAAACAGCCTTGCATCAATTCCGATGCAAGGTGTTGTTTTTTGTAAAAAGCCCAAAAAGAGAGTGACTATGGCCTGGGAAGGAATGAGAAAGTGTGTTTTCTGTCGCAGTGCTTGGTGTAAGTGTGGAAATCTGAGAAGAGAAAGAGAAAGGGTAAAGGCTGGTGGGAAGAGAAATAAATCAAGAACCTACACCAACAAGACTCCTCGGCTAGGGATTGTGAGGGTAAACTAAATAAACAACACAAACAAGAAAACCGTTGTGTATAACACATAGCGGTTTTTCTTTTAAAAAATGTTCACTATTGTGAAGGATGTTAGAACTGGGTTTTGTGTACCCCATGGTGTGTAACACTATATTATTTAGATTGGGTATGTCATTTCTATTTTCTTAACAGAGGATGTCAAGATCAGTTTTAGTGGCATTGCCAGTCCAATGTATAATTTTTCTTTCCAAAATACTGAATAATTTGTTCAGAGTAAAACCTAATAATCCGACAATAATTATATAAGCATAAAGTTCAGCGATTTTATAAGTAATGTAACTGTCGTAAATTTTTTGTCCTAAACCAAATTTTGTTCCTATAAACATTTCTGTAACCACTACCACAATTAATGCTAAAGAGATTGCTACTCGTAAACCGATTGCAATTTGAGGCAGTGCAGCAGGAATAATTATTCTTTTGATCAGCTGATATTTCGATGCATTATATATTTTTCCAACTTTAATCATTAGATGGTGGATATTCCAAACACCGAGTATTGTGTTTATTTGTATAATCCAAAAGCAAATAAAGACAGTAATAACTATTTTTGATAAGTCTCCAATTCCAAAGAATAGCAAAAATAAAGGGAAAAGAGCTGTGGCAGGAAGTGCGCGAAAGAATTCAATAGTTCCTTCTAAAAGAGAAAAGAGTTTTTTGTTTAGTCCAATTATAATTCCACACGATATGCCAAAGAAAGCGGCAATGAGAAATCCTGTAAAAGTTCTATAAAATGTTTCTTGTAAATCAATTAAGTAGTCATGACTCACAATGATGAGAAAGACTTCTTTTATGTTTGGAAGATAGAATTGATTTATCTTGAATAGATAATTTGAAGCTGCCCAAATTAATAAGAACGAGATAGGTATCAAAAGAGGGGTGATGAATTTTTTACATTTTAATAGTTTAGTTTTCATCATTGGCTTTTTTTAAGTACCGTGGCTCTATTAAGTTTATGTAGTCAATTTTTTGTTTAGGATCAAACCATTCTTTTTCTAGTGTCAATTCATCAAGTAAATCATCTTCGAGACTAATTTTAAAAGTATATTTATCCCAACTATCTTTAAGCTGGTCTTTATCCATTCCAGTTATATCAGAGACTATTTCTATTGATTTGTTTCGATCTTGTTGGATAAAGTCAGTCGCATCAATTAAAGCTTTTTGAAATGCAATTATTGTTGTCTGGTTAGCCTCATTTTCAAGAAAAGAATCAGTTGCCATTGTTAGATATGGTAAGGCATGCAATCCTTTTTCTTTGCCAAAAATTATTATTTTGTCAGCTCCGATTAAATTAGTTGTGTTTGTTATAAATGGTTCCCATGCACAGAAAGCATCGAGCTCCTTATTTTGTAGTGCACTTGGTAATGCTAGTGGCTGATTAAGTTTAATCAATTCATAAGTATCTTTTTCAATTCCAACTTCCTTTAGAGTATTGATAATAGCTAATTGTGTTATTGTTCCTTTTACATAACCAATCTTTTTGTTTTGTAAGTCAGATAATGTATTAATGTTTGAATCAATTCGTGCAATTATTTGAAAATCATCAGCCAATGTGACTTGATTAATTATTTTTACATCTCCTCTCTGAAATGAAAAATGCACAAAAGGAGTAACTCCAGTTGATGCAAATTGAGCTTTATTAGATGTTAGTGCATGCAGTGTTTCAAGACCTGTTGTAAAATAAACCATCTCAACATCTAGACCGTTTTTTTTAAAGAATTCTTTTTCCTTGGCGATGATATATGGTGCTGCCAAAGGAATTTTATGTGTAGCAAAAACAATAGAGCGTGTTTCTTGTTGAGATTCTTGAATCGAATTGTTGGGTAAGAGATAGAATAGTCCAAAAATGGCTATTAAAGATAATATTACAAGTATTGGGTAGAGAATTTTTTTCATATGTTTATTTAATTATTGGTTATAATTGATTAAGATATGACAATAAAATTTTATTTTTAAATGTTGCAAAGTTTGAACTACCAATGATTTTTGTGTTTCTTGGATAAGGTAGTGGATTTTTAAATATATTTGATATGGTTGTTGGTTTATTGCTTAATAGAACAATTTTTTGTGCCAGAAAAATCGCTTCATCTATATCATGAGAAACATATATTGTAGTGATCTTTTTTTTCATCCATATATCATGTAGTTTTGTTAATAAAAATAATTTTGTTTGATAATCAAGTGACGAAAGAGGTTCATCAAGTAGATATAAGTCTGGTTCAATAATTAATCCTCGTAAAATAGATATCATTTGTTGTTGCCCACCACTTAGTTGATAAGGGTATTGATTGAGATCTGTGTTTATGTTTAAGTTTTTACATATTTGGGAAAAAAGTTTTTTTTGCTCCAACTTGTTAATGTGTCTTAGTTTGAGAGGGAATAGTATATTGTCTTTTACTTTAAGCCAAGGGAAAAGTGATTTTCTGTAATCTTGGAATACCATTGCAATATTAGGTTTTTTCTTATTTTGGTTATTAATAGAAAACACTCCATTTGTTGCTTTGGTCAAATTACTTATTATTTCAAGTAAGGTAGTCTTTCCACATCCGTTTGGACCTAAGAGAGCAACAAATTCACCTTGTTGAATGTTTAGATTTATCTGTTTGAGAACCTCGACAGGGTGGTCTTTGTTTGAAGTGTAATTTTTACTAATATTAGTTAGTTTAAGCATATTTGTCTTTATATACTTTACAATACTATACTAATCTAGTATGTTAAATAGTGTCGTCGACATGCGACAACAAATATAAATTTATGCTTGAAAAGGTATTTATTAAATTAAATTTGGATGAAAAACATACTAGGGTTTACTTAACACTTTTTGAAGAGAGTGTTTCGACTGCTGGTAAATTATCAAAGAAGTTAAGTATTCCTCGTTCTACTTTGTATGGTTTGCTATATGATTTAAATAAAAAAGGCTTGGTAATTCAAAGTGAAAAACAAGGAATAAAAGTATGGCAGGCTGAATCACCTGATAAGTTAAAACATTTAATCAATAATGAAATTAATAATTTGGAAGATTTAAATTTGAACTTATCTACATTAATTACTGAATTGAAAAACAAGGAAAAACAAGATTTTGTTAGTCCTAAATTTAGCTATTTTGAAGGTCCTGATGCTTTAAGGCAAATGCTTAAAGATGTGTTATGTTATAGAAATATCGATACTATTGCTTTTTGGCCAATTAGTGAAATGATAAAAATATTAGGAAAAGATTTTTTTATATATTCTAATAAGGAAAGAATTAAGCGTAACATTTCTGCAAAAGTACTTTGGCCAAATGATAGGCAGGTGGATTTAAAAGATAATGTATTTTTAGGAGTGGGGAATGATTTTAAAAGAGAAATTAGAATTGCTCCCAAAAACATAGATTGTTCTATGGGATATTGGGCATATGAAAACAAAGCAGCTTTTTTGTCTTCAAAAAAAGAAAGCTTTGGTTTTATTGTTGAAAGTGTTGAATTAAAGCAGTTGTTAGAAACTCAATTTAATGTTTTGTGGGAATTATCAAAGTCTATAAAACCACAAAAAGCTCACACACAAAAATTTATTAATGAGCTGAACTTGTAAATAGTTCTAATTTCCACATAAGTTATTTCGATTATCCTTTAAGTTTACAAAAATGGTTTCCACTTTTGGATGCGCTCAGAACTATGAATTGAGGTAATTATAAAGATTTTTTCAAGGTGACTAACCTTTCAATTGAAGAAGTTTTTGTTTGATTATTTCTTTTAGACCTGCTTTTTCTAATTTTATTTTTTTGTTTGTAAGAGATTATACCTAAAATTTCTACTATGAATCCTATTAATGTTCCTGTGATCGATAATTTTTATATTAAAATTAACTATTACCTTTTTTAATATTACAAGGTCTACACAAGAGTTGTGCATTTGAAAGCACTGTTCTACCCCCTTTACTCCACGGATCTACGTGATCCATAGAAAGCTCTTCAGTGTAAAAGTATTTATTACAAATTTTGCATTTATATTTGCCTTCATTGTTAGGCTTTTGTTTTTTTAAGAATTCTTTTTTATCATCAATAGAAAATAGTCGTTTATCATCAACACTAATATTTTTCACTATAGCTTGGATAATGTCTTCGATCTCCTGTGCCTTATTAGTCAACTTTGCATCATCGCTTTTTAAATATTTTTTGACTCTTAAATTAATTTCATCTTTATTCTTTTTCCATATTACTGAATCTTTGATATATTTTCTGGCCAAGTTGAAATAAATATCCAACTGGCCATAACTGTTAAATATATTACTTATAAATTTAATGTATTTAGTAATATCTTTTTGATCAGTAACAAACGATTCATTTTGGTTTTGACTTACATAATCATTTATATTAGCTGTGTCTTTTGGTAAATTTCTTAAGATCATTAGTAGTTTTAATATTTTATATTGATTTTTTCCACGACTATTAGAGCCCAACACTTTTATGGCATCTCTGTCTTGTTTTGCGTATGTAGATAACCCTCTTAAATATTCACCATAAAAAAGACCATTTAACACTTCGTAGTTAGATAAAGGTACGCCTAAGGTGTTTATTCTTCTAAAGATTTCTCTTTTCAACTCCTCCTTTCCTTCACAAATTATTATTGAGAGTTCGGTTTTATTTATTATTTCTTGAGTTTTTTTGTCTGTCTGTTTCCAAAGTTTTTCCTCGAATAGTATGTCATTTTCAATGAATTTTTTTATTGCTTCAATTCTTTGTTTTCCATCTAAAACTTCTAGTATGCCCTTTTTATTTTTCCAAAAGTAAAAAGCTGGCAATGGAATTCCTTTAACAATACTGTCTACAACCAATATTTGCTTATTAGTGTCGTAGACAATTTCCCTTTGAAGTTCAATATCACTAATAATTTTGCCATCCCTTACTTCCTCGTATAAGTGTTTTATGTTCATATTTTTGGATTTTTAAACAAGTCCTTGTTTTTTATTATTATTCTTTCAAAAGGTGCTTTAAATGGCTTTCCGTCTTTTTCAATCCATAGTGTCGCTTTGTCTCCTTTAAATCTAATGGTTTTTTCAACCTGCACACCTTTACCTATAATTTCAAATTGGTCAGGGTTATATTTTGTTAAAAATGTTATTGGAACTCCCATCTCGCCTTTATAATCATATGGTATGTTTTTTGTTTTGTTGACATCAATTCCATTGTAATTATAGTAATTTGGATATTTCTCGGAGTCGTAAGATTCGGTCAATATCATTCTGTCGTGACGATACGATACATCTAGGTTTGTATACCATTTACATGCTCTAGGCACAGAACCTTCTGGGTTTTTTGAAAGTAGTAGAGTATTATCAATTAAACGAAAGCCAGTTAACTGCTTGGCGTAACCAAGCCACATTTTGTCGTCTTTTATGTGACTAAAGATTTCTTTATATGTTATGGCTGTTAAGGGGCCAATGACTAAAAAATTCATTTTATTTTTAAACATTGTGTCAATGAATTCTCTAAATTGACTAAATGGCGGGTTTGTTATTACTAAGTCATATTTTGAATAATCAACATCCTGAAATTTAACACCTTTACCTGTTGCAGGATTATATCCGCTGGCAGAAATAGATGATATGTCATAAGTGTCAGCGTGAGCCACTAGAAATTTAACAAAATTACATTTAATCAAAGACAACTCTTTTTCTATTTTCTTTTTTGATGCTTTAATATTTATTTTTTTTATTGTTCCTCCGCTGTCTAGTAGATTTGATGGGGTGATGTAACCTTCTTCTTTGAAAACAATTTCTTCTTCATAACTTTCATCCCAATCACAAGGGCATAATATTCTTTTACTTTTTAGTTGCTCCTTATATAAAGAAACTTCTTTTGATATGTCTTCGTATAAAGTGTAGAATTCATCGTCCTTGGCCTTATTTGCTTTGTATAGTGATTTTTTAGTGCCCATATAAATTTATTTTGGGCAAACAAAAAAGGGTGCCCGAGTTGCGAACACACCTTTCAGAATCCTTGCGGATCCCTACAAGCGGTTTTCGGGACACCCATCTCTACGCTCGTAGAGCGGGTGCCAAAAAAGACCCAAAATCCGCATTAAATTTTTAATTCTGAAAAATGTGTTCGCACTAATATGATAACAGAAATGTACATATAAAGTAAATGTGCATATTGATTTTTCTACCATTTTTGTTATGGTTTAGGTAAATGAAAATTAAAATTATTATGGATATAACAGATATCGAAAATGAATTGAATTCCTTGTATAAGAGTGCAAAGCGTTCTATTGAAAAAGGCTTGTCTTTTGATGTGTGCGTAGATATATACAAATATATAGATTTCATTGATAAAAATGAAATATTGCATAAAATAGCAATTGATATTATATCTGTGCGTGAACCATTGTCGGATGAAAATAGGAATCTTGTGGAGAAAACAAAGTATTCGATAGTAAAAAAATATGATTTTGCTAAAAAATTTATAGATAGAAGTAATGATTTAGAATTATTAAAACTTTCAAAACAGTTTGTTGAATATTCCGACGAGAGACAAACAGGTCTTCCTAGGGAGTTTGATAGGTGTAGGGTAATGCAAAGTAGTCTACACTCAATCATGCGTAGACTTGAACAACTCAATTTAACAAATGAGATTTTTCAAAATGAGAATTGGTTGTTTTTAAATAAAAAAATGGATGAGTGTTTTAAGTTGCTTTTTGAATCAGAGAGAAAATTATCCCTAGAAGCAATACTAGAACCTTGGGGCGCGTTTATAAAATTAAATGATATGCACACAGGTATTGAAGAGTATAGAGTGGGCAAAAGAGAATACGATGATGGTTTTTATGCATCAAGTGTTTCTATAATCAGAGATGAGTTTGATGAATTAAGAAATAATATTAAAAGTAACTATAGGTGGGTATTTGTGGATGAGGATTGGGGCAGGATTTTAGACCTGGTTCAAAAAGAATTTGTAAAGAGATTAGAAAATCAAAAACTCTATTTTATTACTAAAAAAGGAAAAAAGTTTTTTTATTTAAACAAACTGATTAATTTTGATTACAAAAACCCGCCTAGATATTTAAGGTCATTTATTGTTTTGTTTAAACTTCAACCATTTGGCGGTTCTGTGTCTTATGATGAGTGCCTATTAAAGGCAAAAGAATTAGGTTTTTCAGATATTTTAGAAAAAAAAGACTTGCAGAATGACTTAACAGTTTATTCATCCAGTCTCTACAGGAACACTGGTCTCCCAGCTAAAAATGAAAATAGTGTTTACTTGATTAAGACCGATAGGAAACAAAAAGGTTTTTTATTTAACAATTCCATCATCATAAATAACAACTAGTAAAGTCTTATTTACGCTAGTGGATGGCTATCAAAGTAGCTGTTTTTTTGTTTAATTTAAGCCTGTGTATGGGTGGTGTTAGTGTTTTGATAGCATAAGAAATAGGTTGGATACTAGAGATATTAATTATTAATATAATATTAATATGGAATATCTCAAAGAATCAGACCATTTCAAAACCACAGACATGTCTTTGGTTTCGACATTAATTTACTTAGGTTATCAAATAACTGCAATTGATGATCACAATCCATCAAAAGTGCATTTTGTAATAAAGCGAGATGGTAAAACAGATGAGGTGATTCAGTCTTACTGGAATAAAGAATTATCTGTTGAGCCACTTGCTTTTTTTAATTGTATTAAAGAAGTAAAAACAAGAATACGTAATACATAAAGCATGTTATCAGAAAAGTCAATTCAGAAATTTCAAGAACTGTACAAAAAACAGTTTGGGATTGGTTTGTCTGAAAAAGAATCTCAAGAAAAAGCAATACAATTACTTGAGTTATTTAAAAAAGTTTACAAGCCAATAACAATTAGAAAAATTAGATTAAAATTATATGACAATAAATAAATTTGAACCTTTGGGTTCAGAAGAGCTTGTAAAAATACTAGGCACCACAATAAAGCAAGATGAGACAAACAAAGTTGTAACTTTCTTATGCCAGCTTTCTGCCTATGGAGCTGACAATCAATTTAATATTTCATTCAATGCACCTAGTAGTACTGGTAAGAGTTTTATCCCAACTGAGGTTGCAAGGCTTTTTCCAAAAGAAGATGTAGTTAAAATAGCTTATTGTTCTCCAACAGCTTTTTTCCACGACGTTGGTAGAGCAGATGAGAAATCAAAAGGTAAAATAATTGTTGATTTATCAAGAAAAATAATGATCTTTTTAGATCAGCCACACATGCAACTATTAGAAAGGTTGAGACCATTACTTTCACATGATGAAAAGGAAATAAATATAAAAATTACAGATAAATCTCAGAAGCAGGGTCTGAGAACCAAAAACGTAATTATCAGAGGTTATCCGTCCGTGATTTTTTGTACCGCAGGGCTACGAATCGACGAGCAAGAAGCCACACGTTTTCTTTTGCTCAGTCCAGAAATTAATGAAGAAAAAATACGCCAATCTATTGAAGAAACAATAAAGAAGGAAGAGGACGATGATTATTACAGAAAAGTCCTTGAAGGTGATCCAGACAGGGTGTTGCTAATGGAGCGAATAGTTGCAATAAAAGAAATGGGGATTGAGAATATAAAACTACACAATGCGAGTTCTCTAAAAGAACAATACTTGTCAAAAAATAAAAAATTACTCCCAAGACATCAAAGAGACATAAAGCGTTTTATTTCAATTGTTAAGTGTTTTGCTTTGCTTAATTGTTGGTGGAGAAGTGTTGAGGGTAAGACAATATTAACAAGCGAGGATGATGTTAAGGAGGCTTTCAAAATTTGGGATGTGCTTTCAATTAGTCAGAGTCATAATTTACCACCATATATATTCCGTTTCTATAACGACGTGCTGATTACTGCGTGGGATGAGTTAGGTCTTAAAAACAAAGATGAGATGTTGGTTGATATAGACTCGAAGGGATTAACAATGAAGCAAATATTAGATAAACATTATAAAGTTTATGGAAGAATGTTGGATGCATATCAATTAAGAACACAAATACTTCCGATGCTGGAAACTTCTGGCTTGATAATTCGTGAAAAAGATGAAAGTGATAAGCGTAAAAATCTGATTTGCCCGAGTTCTATTTATTTTCAACAAAACAGTGTTGTACTGGCTGATAATGAGGAAGAGATTGAAGAATGTAATTCATTAGATAATATAGTGTTTTAAAGGGTGGGGTGTATGAAAAAACAATCAAAAGAATTAACAAAGTATTTAGATAAAAACGAGTTGAAAAAGGTGAAAAAGAAATTAATACACGCTGACATAGAATTCACCCCTAGACACGTTCTTAGTGATTTTGATATCAAACTAGAGAAGTACGAGAAAAGCACGGGAAAACAAAAAATAAAGGCTAAAAAAGCACTTCTGGAGTCGTTAGAGAGGGCTGTTTTTGTTGTGGGTTTGGATAATCATTTTCCATTAACAGAAATAATAAGTTCTGATAGAAACAGGGGGTTGATGGTTGATTTTGCTGACAGTCTTGTTGAAGAATATAAATGTAAAACATCTTATGAAAAAGCATTGGTTCACTTAGTGGTTGGGTCGTATGCTAAATATTTAGAGTATTCAAAGTTTTTTAATACATGTAGAAAAATTGAGTATTTAACAAAAGAAAAAGTTGACTATTACTCCATGATAGCCAAAGAAGCAGATAGGGCTCATCGTAGTTTTATTTCAGCACTTACTACATTACAACAAATTAAATCTCCACCAATAAAAGTAAGTGTTAAAGCCAATACAGCTTTTGTTGCTGAGAATCAGCAATTGAATAAGAACTAATATGAAATCATTGTCTAACAATAATTCAGGAAAAAAATTATTAACTGATCAGTGTGAACAGATTAAGATTTCTGACGTTTTTAAACGTGTTAAAACAGGTTATATCAGGTGTTTGAAAGAAAAAATGGTGGTAAATGGTGGAAATATTAGTTTGAAAAAAAGTAGTGTAAACAATGGTGGGGTGCGTTATTGGTTCGCATGCCCCTTATGCGGTGTTAGATGTGGGATTTTGTACAAAAGTCCTTTAGGTGAAAATATTGGTTGTAGAAAGTGTTTAAATCTTGATTATAGATCTAGGAGATATAAAGGAATGATTGAAAATATAAAAATTAAGTAATATAATAAAAGTGCTTACCCAACTTATTAAATACACATGCCAGCTTGCTAATTGTAAAGGGTGGTTCTACCAGCAAGCGCTTTGTGTGTGAGTTGGGTAAGCTAGAACCATCCTTTTTAGATTTGTTTTATGAAAAAAGATAATAGTAAAACTTATTTCCTTTATGCACGAAAAAGCTCAGAGTCAGAAGATAGACAAATGCAAAGTATTGAAGATCAAACAGAGAAATTGGAAGAGCTAGCCAAGTTAAAAGGATTAAAAATCAAAGACATATTTACAGAAGCAAGATCAGCCAAAAAACCAGACAATAGACCTGCTTTTACTGAAATGCTTGATAGGTTGAGTAAAGGCGAAGCTGATGGTATTTTGTGTTGGAAAATAAATCGTCTTACAAGGAATCCTATTGATAGCGGTAAGTTAAGTTGGATGCTGCAACAAGGAATTATTAAATCAATTCAAACTTATGATAGGGAATATTTACCAACTGATAATGTGATTCTTTTTAATGTTGAGAGTGGAATGGCTAATCAATATATTTTAGATTTGAGCAAAGATGTAAAAAGAGGAATGGAAAAAAGAATAAGAAGTGGTTGGAAAAATGGACAAGCTAATATTGGTTATTTGAACCATAGAGATCCAATAGAAGGTTTAAAAACAATTATTAAAGACCCCGATCGTTTTGGTTTGGTGAGAAAAATGTGGGACATGATGCTAACAGGAAATCATTCTGTTTCAGATATTTTAGATATAGCAAACAATAAGTGGGGTTTTCGCACGAAAAGAACAAGAAAAAAAGGTGGGACACCATTATCAAAAAGTACTCTTTATAAAATATTCAATAGTCAGTTTTATGCTGGGATTATTGAGCATAAAGAAGAAGTGATCATTGGTAAACATGATTCAATGGTTACATTGGATGAATTTGACCGTGTTCAAGAATTACTAGGCAAAAAAGGGAAGCCAAGACCTAAAACACATAAGTTTCCATATACAGGCACAATAAGATGTGGTGGTTGTGGTGCAATGATTACAGCAACAAAGAAAAGGAAGTATATAAAAGTTGATAATTGTTATAGGGAATATGTTTATTATCACTGCACAAAACAAAGAAAGTATGTTAAATGCAATCAACCAAGTTTGAAAGTTGAAGAGTTGGAAGAACAAATAGATAAACAACTACAAAGTATTACTATTTTGCCAGAATTTAGAGATTGGGCTTTAGAAGCTCTTAATGAAATGAATGATCAAGAGATTCTTGATAGAGGTAAGATATATGAATCACAACATAAAACATTAGTACAAACACAAAGAGAATTGGATAATCTAACTAAGATGAGATATAGAGATCTTATAGATGATGAAATGTATGTAAAAGAAAAAATAGATTTACAAAATAAAATTACAAAACTAGAAGTTTCGTTAAGAGATACAGAATCAAGAGCGAAAGAGTGGTTAGAATTAACTGAGAAGACTTTTGATTTTGCAACTTATGCAAGAGTTCATTTTAAAAACGGAGATTTAGAGACAAAAAAACAAATCCTTAGAACTATTGGAACTGAATACACACTAAGGGACAAAGTATTGGAAATTAAGCCAAAAGAATGGTTAGTGCCTATTAAAGAGGGTTATCCAGCACTTGAAGAAAAATATTACGCATTAGAACTGGATAAAACCCCTATAAATAAAGAACAAAACAAGGCTTTTGCCTTGCTTCGTTCACAATGGTTCGGGGACTAGGATTTGAACCTAGATTGGCGGTACCAGAAACCGCAGTCCTACCATTAGACGATCCCCGAGGTTGGGCGAAATTTGTTGAACAAATTTCGCCCATAAAACAAAATTTTTACATAACTTCACCACCAAAAGCTTCTGCTAGATCACTTAAGTCCTTCGGTGCTTCAGAAGGCTTTAAACCATCAGAAGGTCTCACAACAGCAGGTGAGGACGATCCAAAAGCTGTGGCAGTATCTTGTACCATACCATCTTTCACAACACAGTCAAGTTCAATTCTTTCGCCAAATAATTCTTTTAAAGCATCTTCAACACAGGCTTTGTTTTTTATTTCCTTAATTTTGTCAGCATGAAAAGAAAAAGGCAAATTCACAATCAACTTACACCCTTCAATTTTTGCTGGTTCAGCCATTTTTAAAACAAAACTCAAAGAATTATTTTCTTTTTGTACTAAGCTTACACACTCACTCCAACGCGATTTAATATCTTCAACAGATGATTTTATATCTCCATGAAAACTATGCACAATTTTTTCCTTAACTTCTTCAACAACTTCACCAACTTTTTCTTTAATAGATGTTTTTTGTGCGAGAGGTTGGGGCTCGTTAGGTTTAGGTTCAGCTTTTACCTCTTGGGCATTGGTTTGAACGTCAGTAGTAGTCCTAGTATTAGCTTCAGTCCTAGTTTCAGCCCCAGCTACAACTTGGCCATCGTCACACAATTCAACAATCGCCATTTCCAACGGCAAATTTGGCAAAGGAGCGCTTGGTGTCTTAGTTCGCGCTTCTAAAAATTTACTTAAAATTTGTACAAAATTATTATTAGAAAATCCTACAGCCAACTTACGCATTTTATCCATAGTTTCTACATCATAAACACTCAACTCCTCATCATTTGCAGCATCAAATTTTATCAACATTGTTGTGCGCACTAAATCAATTAAGTGTGTACAAAAAACATAAAAATTTATAGCAACATTATCTAATTCAAAAATAATTTTTAAACCTGTGCTTGCATTTTTTTCACTAACAGCTTCCAGAATTTTTACAGCTTCATCAGTAAAAAGTTTTGGCAAAATGTTTTCACAATCACTAACACTAATTTTTCCATCCTTAATACTTAAAACTTGCCCCAACAAACTTTCTGCATCACGCAAACATCCTTCAGACAAACCAGCTATGCGATTCAAAACTTTTTCATCAACTTCACGCGATTCATCTTTTAAAATCCTCAACATTTTTTCTTTAATCAAACCATGTCCAACTCGTCTAAAAGAATATTCTTCACAACGTGACCGAATAGTAGCTAATAATTTATGAGCTTCGGTTGTTGCTAAAATAAAAATCACATGTTCAGGTGGCTCTTCCAAAGTTTTTAACAAAGCATTAAAAGCACTTGTTGAAAGCATGTGCACTTCATCAATAATAAAAACTTTATACTTAGATGAAGTTGGCGCAAACTGAACATTATCAATTACATATTCCCGCACTTTATCAACACCAGTATGACTTGCTGCGTCAATTTCAATAACATCAATAATTTGTCCGTTTTTATAAGCAATACATTGCGGACATTTTTCACAAGGTTCAGCAGTGTCTGTTCCATCATCACCACTTTTACGATCAGTACAATTTACAGCTTTAGCTAACAACCGAGCGATTGTAGTTTTACCAACACCTCTTGGTCCAGCAAACAAAAAACTGTGCGCCATGCTATTTTTTTTCAGCGCATTAGTTAAAGTTTGTACAATATGATCCTGCCCAATAATATCCCCCCAACGTTGTGGGCGGTATTTGCGGTATAAAACCGAACTCATAATTATTCTTCGTTAATAAAATATTCAACCGCAGCCCATTTGCTTGGTGCGTCTTTTGGTGTTAAAACCACAACCTGCTGACCAGCTCTTCCTTTATGATAAGTAATAGCTGCAGTTAAAACTCGATACGGACTGTTCTCACATATTACACGATAAGTACCATCTTCCTCAAGTACTAATTCTCCAACCCTGCGATCTCGTTCAATTGGCCCAATTTGTTTGAAAATCAACGTGCCGTTTATGGTTACTGTAACTTTTAATAAATCTCCCTCAACCAACTTGGATTTTGAAGCATAATTAGGTGGGATTGGATATGATTTTCCATCATGACCAACCATTCCTTCGCCATTAAAAACACCTTCATGAATATCTGCAGAACTTTCTGTTGTTGTAAAAACAGGGGAGTGTGTTTTTGGAATTAAATTGTCTGGAGTGTCTGGCAATGGTGGGTTTGAAGAATTTGAAAAATCCGAAATATTTGAAACTACTTGTTCGTTTTTTTCTCCTAAAACGGTTTTAAGTTTAAAAAGTAAATTTTCAATTTGTGAAATATAGTTGCCAACTGTTTGGGCTTGTGTTTGAGTTTGGTTGAGAGTTTCAGTCTTGATTGAAATAGACTCATCTAAAATCGCAGTTGGAGTTTCAGTCTCGGCTGAAATAGGCACTGAAGTAACAAATTCATTTTCTTCTTGAGCTATTGTACTTGGAAGCCCAGTATCTTTTTCGGTTTGCCCAGATGCGTTTTCTTCTTCAGGCATGATGTCATTAATATGCGATTGTAAAATATCGTTTATACCATTCATATTTTTTTTGGTTTTATTAAAATTTGTTTTAAGTTTTAAGTAGTAGGTTCAGTAGGTTGAGCCTCACCCAATGTATCTGAAACACCAAGAGCAGAACGATCCATTACTTCTTCTGCAACAATTTTTCTGTCACGACCATATTTTATTCGTGACAATTTAATTATACTTTTTGCATACTCTTCATTTTCTGGAAGAGGTGGTTCTGTTGCCATATTAAATGGTTTGGCAGCAGTGTTATCTATCAACAATTTAACGTATGCAGTAAATTTTTCTACATTAATTAAATCATAAGCATTAAACACAGGTGCAAATTCTTTTGCTAAAATTTCTGAATCATCAGGTCCAATTCTAAATGCACACATAGTACCAGCATTACCTAGCACAGCGTCACGAACAGAAGAATCTCCTTTGGTAGAATCTGAAAGCTGTCCCATATATTGGTGAGCCATTATTAAATTCAAACGATATTTACGAGCTTCAGACAAAATTGTTGAAATTGAATCTGTAATAAAGTTTTGAAATTCATCAATATATAAATAAAAATCATGGCGTTTGTCTTCAGAAATATCAGCACGACCAAGCGCAGCCATTTGTAATTTGGCAACAATAATCAAACCTAACAGCTTTGCATTAACTTCACCAGTTGTACCTTTGGCCAAATTAATTAACAAAATCTTTTTCTTATCCATTATTTCGCGAAAATCAAAACCAGATTTATTTTGTCCAATAATATTTCTCATCATTTCATTTCCAACAAAACGCCCAACTTTTGAAATCAAATAACCAAGTGTTTCTGATTTGTGGAAGTCAGAAGTTTTTGCCATTTCTTTTTCCCAAAAAGCACGCACAACAGGATCTTTAACTTTTTTAACCCAACCTTGTGCAAAAGCATCATCTGAAAACATTCTTGGAATTTCAGCAATTGTTCCAGGTTCTTTGATATCCGCCATTAATGTAAGCATCACATTTCTCATTTGATGTTCAAAAATAGGGCCAATCATTTCAGCTCCAAAAAGTTTGTAAAAAATTGAAATCATTTCCTGCACAACAAAATCTTTTTGGTCTTCTGTTTTTGCTTCAAGCATATTCAAACCAACAGGACGATCCATGTCTGAAGGATTGAAAATAATTACATCATCTTTTCTTTCTTCTGGAATATTAGCTAAAACATGCATTACCAAATCTCCATGAGGATCTAACACACAAACACCTTCGCCATTTTTAACATCTTGAATTATCATGTTTTCCATGTACACAGATTTTCCAGAACCAGACTTACCAATAATGTACATGTGACGACGACGATCTCCACGTTTAATTCGTACAGGAGTTTTTTCATT
Source organism: uncultured Gammaproteobacteria bacterium (assembly GCA_964627525.1). Lineage (GTDB taxonomy): Bacteria > Patescibacteriota > Patescibacteriia > Magasanikbacterales > JBBTQS01 > CAZKMQ01. Next base: position 59,152 of record CAZVIA010000003.1, read on the forward strand.
TCTATATAAAGCTTTACCCAAAAGCAAGCCTTCTTCTGGCATGTTTGAAGGTGGGGGAGCTTTACGCGCAGACAACCAATTAATATTTGGAGTTTCAGTTGAAGGCAAAGGCAAATGCCACATGCTTGTAATTTCTTCTGTATTTAAAATTATGGTTTTATTATCATGAAAAGCTCGATAAATAAAATCTTCTATTAAATGTCCTTGACCTCGCGGAGCTAAAGCTGAAAAAGAATTTCCGTATTGATAATTATTAAATTGTGAAAATGCATTTAATAAAGAATCTAAGTGTTGGCGCGCAGTTGTGTCATTATCTGTAGCAACAACAATTCTAATGTTTACATCTAAGCCAGCTTTTGAAGACTTAGCTTCAATTCTTTTTACAATCTCTTCTTCAGTTGCATTCATTCTAAATGAATCTGGTGTTGATTGCATTTGCTGCTGCTGATCTTTTTGCCCAGTACCCAAAGCTTGTCCAAGAGCATTTCCAGCACTACTGCTTCCAGCTCCACCTCCCATTAATCCCGCATGCTTTTGTCCTTTGTATCTTCCTTTTTGCATTTTCTTTGAAATCATGGAAGTTTGTGACCGCCATTTTTTCTTAGAACTTCTTATCACAAACTGAATTGCTGCACCTTCTTCTTTTGCTAATTTGCTCAAGGGATTTGTTAGGCCAGACAAAGGATCGCTTTCAAGTTCTTTGTATGTTTTTAATGTGTGTGAAAAATGTTTTTTAAAAACCAAATACGCACCAATAATTGAACTGTCTTTTTTGAAAAAATTATAATCCTCGGTTTCATCAATTTGTGCATTAGGATATTGTGCAAGAATTTGTTGTGTTAAAAATTGTTGCAGTTTATTTGGCACAACAATATAAAAAGAAATCAAACCTTTGTTCATCACCATTTCAAAACTAATGTGATCTGTTCTTCCACGCAACCATGTCATAAACCCTCTTTGTGCGCGCAAACCACCAATTGTTGCAAACAAAGTTTCAGCAACAGCAATATCTTGACGTATTCCATCAATTGAAACCTCTTCTTGTTTGTCTTTTTCAGCTTTTTCTTTTGGAATGCGAACAAGCAAAGTTTTCATGTTCAAACTTACGTGTTTGCGAAATTTTTGTTTAAGAACAGAACGTAAAATAAACAAAGATCCAACACCTGCCAAAATGCTAGCAATTCCAATAATTAATGAGAATATTAAAACTTCAGTACTTGTTCCACTGCTCGCATAATTAGCTTGAGTGGTTAGTGTTAATTGTAAAAACATTTTATTTTCGTAAATTCAGAATTTTTTCAGCTTTGATTTTTGCTTTTTTTTCTAAGAAAAACTTATTGACTCCAGGTATCATCTTTAGCCAATTAGAAATAATAGATAATACTTTTTTAATTTTAACAACACCAGATTTTAAAATTTGTCTTATTGTTGACGTAGCTTTTTCACCCTCAAGTTTAAATTCAGTTTGTTGTTCAGGACTCATTGTAAAATAAACTTCTTCTAAATCATCTTCTAATATTTTTTCAATTTCTTTTGTGAGCTCGTCTTTTGGAATTTGAATTTGTTGAGTGGAAGTTTCTTGGGTTTGTGTTGTAGTTGTTGTCGGAGCTGGAGCTGGATCTAAAGTCGTAGTTTCAGTCGCAACTTCTTGTGTTAAATTTTCAACAATAGCTTCTGTTGTTTCTGTTTCAACTTTTTTGTCAGGTGTTTTAGGTAAAGCAAAACCACCCTTTTGTTCAGGATTTTTTTTCGTAACCTTTTCAGGTTTTGTTTTTGTATTTACCATATTTGCATTATACCAGTTCAAGAAAAATTATGGTATACTTATTTTATTAAAAAGCTGTGCATGGCATCTAAATACATTCACACTTTAAAATTAAATAAAATTGATTGGGTGCATGTCACTAAATCTGATCCAGAGATTTTGGAGGAGCTAACAGAGAAATTTGATTTAGATCCACAAGATGTACAAGAGGTGTTACCACCTAATCGTCGTTCAAAAATGGTCAAAAGGGAGGGCTATGTATTTTTGATTTTACATTTTCCTGTTTATAATCGTACAACTGGCAGAATGGTGAGCCATGAGTTGTACTTTTTTGTTACAAAAAACACATTGATCAGCATAAGTCCACAAGGCACTCCGGCTTTAACAAAAATTTATAAAGAAGTTCATGATGGTGATTGGCTTGATGAAGCTGGAAAGGCAAGTGAGTTTTTGTTGTGGATAATTCATGAATTATTAAATGAGGTGTTTCCAATGTTAAGGCATGTTGGAAATGATTTAGAGGAAATTCAGGATCAGATTTTTGAAGTAAAGCATAAGCACAAGAAAAATGTGCTGGAAATTTTGAGAATTAAAACAAACATTGTACTTGTAAAGCGTGCAATGCAACCACACAAAAATTTAGTGGAAAAATTTGCTGATAATTTAAAGGGAACTGTTTTGGGTGGGGGAGTGAATTTGGAATATGAAACACAACACATTAGGGAGATTGCAGTTGAGTTGTGGCAGTTGTTGGCTTCTCAAGAAAGCACGATTAATGATTTGCACGAAACAAATGAGTCGCTGATTAATAGCCGAACAAATGATATTATGCGGACTTTGACGATTTTTTCTGTGATTGTTTTTCCTTTGACGCTGTTGGCTTCAATGTTTGGAATGAATACTGTGAATACTCCGATTGTTGGGCATGCAATTGATTTTTGGATGATTGTGATTGTGATGATTGTTGGAACTATTGGAATGATTGCGTTTTTCAGGGCGAAAAAGTGGATTTAGGTGGGGAAAATTTAATAATTATGCAAAAACATAAGCAGTTTAGCGACTGTTTGTTTTTATATTACCAACCATACGCTTTTATCGACACGTTTGTCTGTTTTGGAGTGGCTCTTGACAAAATCTTTAATTTGTGCTATACTAGTTTAGTCAATCAGGTGAAAGCCTTTATTGCTTGACCATGTTGGGTCAGGTGGGCAGAGATACGAAACCAGTCAAATGGGAGTAGGGTTTGGCCACGGCATCAAAGGTGGAAAGCTGATTGTACTTTCCCGCTAGTTACAGGTCTGAAAACCTGGGCGGAAGAGGCGGTCTGAACATCGGATCGCCTATTTTTTTTTATAAATTTTTAATTTAAATAAAAAAGAAGGGGTTCCGTGGGAAAACCCCTTCTTTAATGCCTACTAGCTTTTCGTAGTGATAGTGATGGCATGCAGAGCTTCGTGTTACAGAAGGTCCTCACATCTACAAAAAGACTAGCTCAGCTAGGTTAGTAAGGGCTTGCTGCAGTATGACCAATGTATTTACTACACTTTCTCACCCAAAGATAGGGTGCTCGCGGGATTCGAACCCGGGCTGCAGGGCTGATCAGGCCAACACCCAATCTCTTCCTCCGTTAATCGTCGCGCGGTTTCCAGTGGCAGACTGATGATAAGATAGCATGTTGGGTTTGGGTGTGCAAGAGGTGTGGGTTTTCAAGAAATAGTTTTTTATAGTAAGATGCAGAAGGAGTTAAACTTGGGGAGGGTGTTTCAGATGACGAGGTATTTTTTGGTTTCTTTGGCAATGGTGCTGATTGGTCTTGGGTCTGTTGTTGTAGATCGATTCTATGGTGTTTCACCTTTTCCAAGTGGAGCACTGGCTGGTGGCGGTGTTGCTTTGGTTTTGGTTGGGTTTTGCAGTGCGGCGGCAATACTAAAGATGGTGGTAGCTCGTGATCGTGACGCCCGTACAAATCGTGTAAATGAGGAAACACGGACTTGAACCTATGCATAACAGCATAAACAAACTCCATGTTGGCGTCCTTGAGAGGGGAGGGTCAGTATGGAGTTTTGTGATTATTTGGGGCGGTGGTGTTTTGGTCAATTAATTAAAAAATTAGTCCCACAATGTCCCGTCCAGCCCTAAAACAATACCTAACCAAAGTGCGACGATAAAAGCTAATGCGCTAAATAAAAAAACCAAAAAAATTGTTAATTTCTTTTTGGGGCGAATAAAGTTTTTAAGATAAAAAGATAAAATACCCAATGCTCCAGCTAGGGGTGTAATAATTAAAGGTCTGATTTTCCAGAGTTTTCCCCAATTTGGATCTGGTTCATCAACTGAAAATACAAGAAGAGAAATAATAATCAAACCTATTACTGCGCCTAGGAGCATTCTTTTAAGTAGTGATTTTGGGCTTGGGGGTTGTGGGGTCATAAATCATTCTCACAAATCTATTAACAAATTTTCCCTAAATTTAACCAAAAAATTTAATCATTCTAAAAACTTGACATTGTTATTTTGTTGTGTTAATGTTTTATGTCACGAAAGGTTTGTGGCAACTCTTTAAAAGAAGGAGGATAAAGATGTCATTTGATCGGGCAAATATTGACCGTGCCATTGTGATGACTCAGTATGATTTGCGTGGTTTTCTTAGTCCTCTGGGTTTTAGGTATAAGGAGCACACACCTAAGACGTTGGATGCAACAACATGCAATCTTGTTGCTTTTGCTATTGGGTTGGGTAAAGATGATAAAACACAATTGACTGAAAATGATTATGTAGATTATTTTACTAGTACTTATGATGAGTACCTTGCTATGTGTAAGCGGTTGGTTGAGGTTTGCGACTGTTCGCAGAAGGAGGCAATCCAACTGATCATCCAAGATATTGTTAGGCGTAGCAACCAAATGAAGGTTGAAGTTGCTGATGGCGATATGGAACCCTCTCCGTACCTTTTGCCTCTTTCCAAGGACAATCGTTGGGGAAGGGCAATTTGTGTCTTGGCTGAAGTATTTGAGGTTGACATCAGTAAATAAACAATTTTAACTCTCTGTCTTAACACCCTAACAAGAAGCTTTGTGCTGTCTGAGTGCAGTCAAGGTTTCTTTTTTTAAACTCTCCCCAAAACCTGCCCATTCTCACCATCCTTAACATCCCAACCTTTTTTCTTTAACAAATCCCGCAACTTATCAGAACTTTCCCAATCTTTGTTTGCACGAGCTTTGGCACGCTCATCCAAAATCTTTTGCACATATTTTGGAATTTCGCCAGCACTAATAGCCCCACCACTGCCACTACCAGATCCAATCCCAGCCCCACTGCTGGGGTTTTTTATTTTATTTAATAAATTCAATCCCAACACATCGTCCAAAATCAAAACCGTAGCAACAACTTCAGGATTTACATCACCAGATTTTCCAAGAGCTTTCCAAATAAATCCCAAAGCCTTAGAAGTGTTTAAATCATCATTAAAAGATTTTATAACTTGTTTGTACAGTGTTTCATCACGTTTAGACGCTGGCTTAACCAAACTTAATCGAGCAACTAATTTTTCTAAACCAGCTTTTGCACCATCTAAAGCATCCCAAGAAAAACTAATCTGCTTGCGGTAATGAGTTTGTAACAAAAAATAACGATAAGTCAAAGCATCATAACCTCGCTCAATCACATCATTTAAAGTAATAAAATTCCCAGCAGATTTTGCCATTTTGGTTTCAGCCTCAGTTTTAGAATCATCCTTAGCCCCCGCTCCAGCACCACCACTAATAACAACAAACTCATTATGCATCCAAAACCGCGCAAACTCTTTACCAGTCGCACTCTCACTTTGTGCAATTTCATTTGTGTGATGAATTGGAATATGATCAACACCACCGCAATGAATATCAATTGTCTGACCCAACTCTTTCATTGCCATTGCAGAACATTCAATATGCCATCCAGGAAAACCTTTACCCCAAGGAGAATCCCATTCCATTTGTCGTTTTTTCGCTCCAGCCTTAGCCCCACCAGCCCCAATAACATCAGAAAATTTCCACAAAGCAAAATCAGTCGCACCACGCTTTTCCTTAATATCAACACGCGCGCCTTCTTGAATTCCTTTTATATAATCAGCCCCAGCCAATTTTCCATAATCAGCCAACTTAGAAGTATCAAAATAAATTCCATCAGAAGTTTTATATGTAAAACCTTTTTCCTCCAAAACTCCAACCAATTTAATTTGTTCCTTAATATAATCAGTGGCACGAGTAAATTTTGTTGGCTCCAAAATATTTAAATCCACCAAATTTTGTTGAAAAGCCTTAAAATAAAATCTAGACAATTCCCAAACATCCTTTTTCTCTTTCAAAGCCGCGCGCTCCAACTTATCTTCACCATCATCTGCATCATCTGTTAAATGCCCAACATCTGTGATATTCATCACATGTTTTACTTTAAATTTATTCATCAGCAAAACTCGTTTTAAAATATCTTCAAAAATATAACTGCGCAAATTTCCAATGTGCGCATAATTATAAACAGTTGGTCCGCAAGTGTATAAATTTATAGTCTTACCTTTCAAAGGTTTGAAAGTTTGCTTTTTGCGTTTGAGTGTGTTGAAAAGTTTTAATTCCATATGCATATTGCTATGTGTATATACTAACACAACAAATATATTTTGTGGTATACTATTTTCATCTATGGGATTATTTTCAAAATCAAATGAACATGTTTTAGGTGTAGATATTGGTGCTGGTGGAGTAAAAATGGTTGAGCTTGTAAAAAGTGGCAAGCGACCAAAACTTTTTACTTATGGAATTGCAAATGCAAGTGCGCCAATTATCCACATGCAATCTGAAACTCCTGAAGAAGAGGAAAAAGCTATTGGTTTACAAGCTACGCGTTTGCGTAAGGTTTTTGATGCGTCAAAATGTCAGGCAACAAAAGCTGCAGCTAGTATTCCTGTGTCGCATGTTTCTAGTCTAATGGTAAGAGTTCCAGAAGGTGAGCCAAAAACAATGCAAGAGCAAGCAGAAGCTCAAGCAATAAAATTATTACCATACCCTGTGGAAGAAATGGTTTTGGACACAAGAATTATGAAAGAGCGAATGGCGGATCTTGGTGAGAAAAAATCTAAAAAAACACGTGAGGTAATGGTTGTGGCAACTTTAAGTAAAATTGTTGAGCGTTACAGTAAAATTTTTGCAAAAGCAAATATTCCTTTGGACAGTTTAGAAACAGAGGCTTTTGCTTTGGTGCGTGCTTTGGTTGGAAATGATCCATCAGCTGTTATGATTGTGGATATTGGAACTGAACGTACAAATTTTTTCATGGTAGAGCGCGGAATTCCAAGAACACAAAGAAGTATAAGTTTGGGTGGGGCTACTTTTACAAAAACTATTCAGGAAATTGTGCAAGTGGAAAAAGATGAGGCAGAGCAAATTAAAAAAGACTTAAGTAGATCTGAAAATCCTGATGCGCAAAAAATTGTTCGCGAGTTGTTGGATAGAAGTTTGAAACCAATAATCAAGGAAATTGATTATGGTTTTATGTTATTTTCAGAACAAATCCATCGCAAAAATACCAAACCAGAGAAAATTATCTTAACTGGTGGTAGTTCTGGAATTCCACAACTTGGTCATATGCTTGAACAAAATTTTCAGATCAAGTCATATATTGGAGATCCATGGGCACGTGTTTTGCATGCAAGTGATTTAAAACCAGTTTTGCATAGTATAGGTCCGAGAATGAGTGTAACACTTGGGTTGGCAATGCGTTTGGCGATGTAAAAATAAAAACAAAGGCTATGTCAAAAATATTATTTGTTGAGCCAGATAAATTTTTAGCAGAAATTTTACAAAAAAAATTGGAATTAGAAAACCATCAGGTGCATATTGAGCCAAGTGCCAAGCGCATGGTGGATTATTTAAAAAAGAAAGTTCCAGATATAATAGTTGTGGATAATAGTGTTGGCGCAGTAGAGGTTTTGGAAAATTTGTCTGAAAATACAAAATTTAGTAAGATTCCAGTTGTGGTGCAAGCTCCACATATGAGTAGGGAAGAGATAAAACAAATTTATGATGCTGGTGCTGTTTCAATAATAATTTCAACGCAAGCAACACCAACAGAAATTGTTAAACAAATTACAAAACATATTTAAAAAAATATGATGAATAAGCGCAAAAGCAAACGAAAAGGTTTTACATTGATTGAATTATTAGTAGTAATAGCTATTATCGGGATTTTGGCGACTCTCGCTGTGGTGGCTTTGGGCCAAGCAAGAGAGCAAACTCGGGATAAAGTTAGGATTGCAGATTTAACAATTGTTCATGCAAATCTTGAGTTGTTTTTTGCAAATAAAAAAGAATATCCACGAGCAGATCAAGTTGTATCAATTGGAGTTGGGGAGTATAGATTGATTTGTGATGATGAAGCCGATGGTTTTGCAATAAATAATGAGGATTGTGTGGATACAGATTTGGCAAGTATAATTCCAGTGGCTCCTAATGGTACTGGGTCGTATCAATACGAATCAAAAGAACCGTACACAAGTTATAGTGTTAGTGCGACTTTGGAAGGTGAAATTGATGGTTTGACTGGAACAGTGCGAATTGGTCCTGGAGGAGTTATACAATAATTTTGGTTTAATTTTGGGCGAAATTTATGAATGAGTACGAATGGGGGAAAATCGTATTAATTTTTGTTTTAGGTGCGAGTATTGGAAGTTTTTTGCATGCAATGGTTTGGAGAATTCAAAACAATTTTCCAATTATTTTGTCGCGTTCGCGTTGTGAAAAATGTGGTGTAGAATTAAAATGGTATGAATTAATTCCTTTGATAAGTTATTGGATTTGCCGTGCAAAATGTGCAAAGTGTAAACAAAAATTAAGTATCTCGTTGTTTTTGGTTGAGGTAGTAACTGGTTTAGTTTTTGTTGGTTTGTATTATCATCATTTTTATAATTTAGGATGTGTAGATTTTAGAGAAATGTGTGGAACAGCTTTTTGGTTACAGCTGTTTTTCTTTTGCGGATTATTTGCTTTATTTTTGTCTGACTTGTGGTATCAAACTTTGCCAGATTCGCTAACAATAACTTTGATTGCAATTTTATTATTATTAAATTTGTTTGCACATATAAATCCTTTGGGAGAAGTATTGATTGGCGCAGCAATTGGAGGTGGTGTGTTTTTGTTTCAATGGTTGATTAGTAAAGGAAAGTGGATTGGTTCAGGAGATATAATTTTGGGAGTAATTTTAGGTTTGTTATTAGGTATAAAAGTTATTGGAGCAATTGCAGCTGCTTATATTTTTGGCGCGATCGTAGCAATTTTCTTGTTAGTTTTCGGGAAAAAGAAAAAAGGGGACACAATGCCATTGGGAGTGTTTTTAACTTTTTTTGGTCTTGTGTTTTTTATGTTTGGTGATAGGATTGTTGAGTGGTTTATTAAGTAGTTGGTTTTATACAATATGAATAAACATCAAGCTAAAAAAAGAGCTGAAAAGTTGAAACAAACAATAGATGATTTGCGATACCGTTATCATGTTCTTGATGATCCAACAGTTACAGATGAAGTTTATGATTCTTTAACGCGCGAGTTGCGTGAAATTGAAAAAGATTTTCCAGAGTTAGTAACAAATGATTCTCCAACACAAAGAATTGGTGGTTTGCCTTTGGAAAAGTTTCAAAAAATAAAACACACTGTTACGCAGTGGTCTTTTAATGATGCTTTTTCAGAAAAAGAAGTTGAGGATTGGGAAGTGCGCATTAAAAAAATGTTAGCAAAAAAACTTGGGCATGAAGTTCACGACATGACTTATGTTTGTGAATTAAAAATTGATGGTTTGCATGTTGTTTTGACTTATGAAAAAGGTTTGTTAAAAACCGCTGCAACTCGTGGTGATGGAAAAGTTGGTGAAAATGTTACTAGCAATATAAAAACAATTCAAAGTATTCCTTTGCGCTTGCGTGAACCATTAAATTTAGTTGTTGAAGGTGAAATTTGGTTAAGTGAAAAAGAATTAAAACGTATAAACAAGCAACGTGAAAAAGATGGGATTGCGGTTTTTGCAAATCCTCGCAATGCAGCAGCTGGGACAATTCGTCAGCTAGATCCAAAAATTGCAGCTTCCCGCAAATTAGATGCATTTTTATATGATATTTCTGGTGGCGATCAAAGGGTTTTACCAAAAACTCAAGTTCAAGAATTAGAATTATTAGATAAATTGGGTTGTAAGGTTAATAAGTTATGGAAAGAGTGTGGAAAAATTAGTCAGGTTTTAGATTTTTGGAAAAAATGGGAGCCACAACGAAATTCTAAGGATTTTTGGATTGATGGAGTTGTGGTTAAGGTTAATCAAAGAAAATATCAAGAAGCACTTGGTTACACTGGAAAAGCTCCGCGCTGGGCTTTGGCAATTAAGTTTGCAGCAGAAAAAGCAACAACTGTTTTGCGTGAAGTGCATTGGCAAGTTGGGCGCACGGGTGCAATTACTCCTGTTGCTACTTTTGAGCCGGTTTTGGTTGCTGGTTCAACTGTTACTCATGCAAGTTTGCATAATGAAGATCAAGTTGAGCGTCTTGGTGTTAAAGTCGGAGACACTGTTGTAATTGAAAAAGCTGGGGATATTATTCCAAAAGTAATTCAGGTTTTGCCAAAAATGCGCACAGGAAAAGAAAAGAAAATTATTTCACCAACTAAATGTCCGATTTGTGATTCAGATGTTATGCGTCGTAAAGGTGAAGTTGCAATAGTTTGTACAAATAAAAAATGTTTTGCACAACAAAAACGTCAGTTAATTCATTTTGCTGGGAAAAAAGGTTTTGATATTGAAGGTCTTGGTAAAAAAATTGTTGAGCAATTAATTATTCAAGGTTTAGTTTCTGAACCAGCAGATTTTTTTAAATTAACAAAAGGGGATTTAGAGCCTTTGGAAAGATTTGCAGAAAAATCAGCTGAAAATTTGGTTGATGCTACTAAAGCAAAAAAACAAATTCCAATGTGGAAGTTTATAAATGCTTTGGGAATTCGTTTTGTTGGTGAAGGTGTTGCGCAGTTGTTGGCAGATAATTTTTCAGGTATAGAAAAAATGAAAAAAGCCGAAGCAGGGGATTTTGAGAAAATTGATGGCATTGGAGAGAAAGCGGCACAGGCTTTAGAAAGTTTTTTTCAAGAAAATAAAATTTTAGATAATTTGTTAGATGTTGGTGTAATGCCAATTTCAGAACACACTAGCGGGAAGTTTAAGGGAAAGGTTTTTGTTTTTACAGGAAGTTTGCAAAATATGAGTCGTGATGATGCAAAAGAACTAGTTCATGATCAGGGTGGAACAGTTTCAAATACTTTAAGTAAAAAAACTCATTATTTGGTTGTTGGTGAAAATCCTGGATCTAAATTAAAAAAAGCCAAAGCTCTCGGCATAAAAATTATAAACGAAAAGGACCTTAGGTAGTTAAACTTAAGATCCTCTTAGTCATCATTGCCCCAATCTGCGTCAGAAATCTCGGCTTCATTAAAGGCAAGAGTAGCAGCGACTAGGAATGTCGTGTCTTCAGAAAGGTCACGATCAACCACATTATCAGGACTATCCTGACACAAAGTCCATTTTTTCGTGAATCGACCGTCTGGTGGGTAAATTTGAAGACTGGGCATGTCAACGCAAGTCCAATAACCGCGTTGTCCTTTTTCTCCAAATTCGGGTTTTACCCAGTAAAACTCAAAACCATTGACGTGTTTCTTTTTTATGTTGTCCCCCAAAAGTCACCCCCACTTATGGTTGAGTTAACACCTTAACATATATGCTAAAAAAATGCTATAGTGGGTCTATGAAATTGGAAAAAACAGAAATTGAGCGTATTGCAGGGTTAGCTTGCTTGAAATTAAGTTCAGAAGAGGTGGAAAAGTTTCAACAACAGCTTTCTGCGGTTTTAGAGTACATGGAAGTGCTAAATGAGGTGGATACTTCGCAAATTGAGATTACTGCACAGGTGACTGGTCTGGAAGATGTGCTGCGCACTGATGTTATTCAGGATTGTCCAGAATCACAAAAACGAAAAATCATTGAACAATTTCCTTTTGAGCAAAAAGATGCATTAGAGGTGCCAAAGATTTTGTGATGGTTTAGAAATTTTATGACGATTCCAGATTTTAGAAAAAAATTAGATAGCAAAGAAATTAGCTCTGTTGAATTAACAAAGCAATATCTTGAGACCACAAAAAAATTAAATCCAGATATTAATGCTTTTATTACAATTTCTGAAGAAACTGCTTTGTCTCATGCAAAAAAAGCAGATGACATGATTGCTAAAGGTGAGGCAAAAGAGCTCACGGGAATTCCTTATGCAATTAAAGATGTAATTTGCACACAAGAAATTCGTACAACTGGTGCTGCAAAAATTTTAGATAATTATATACCACCTTATGATGCAACTGTAATTGCACGAATTCAAGATCAGGGTGGGGTTATTATTGGAAAACAAAACTGTGATGCGTTTGGTCATGGAGGTTCAAATGAAAATACACATTATGGTTCAGTAAAAAATCCTTGGGACAAAACAAAAATTCCCGGAGGAAGTAGTGGTGGTTCAGCTGCTGCAATTGCAGCAGACATGTGTGTTTATTCAATTGGTGGAGATACAGGTGGTTCAGTTCGTCAACCAGCTGGGATGTGTGGTGTAACTGGTTTGCGTGCAAGTTATGGACGAAACTCTCGCTATGGTTTAATGCCAATGGCGTCTTCTTTAGATACAATTGGTCCTTTGGCACAAACAGCTGAAGAAGTTGCAATGATAATGGATGTGATTGCTGGGCAAGATTTATTAGATGCAACAACAGTTCCTGAACCAGTGCCAAATTATTCTTGGGAAATTAAAAAACCTTTGGAGCAGTGTACAATTGGAATTCCTAAAGAATATTTTGAGGAAGATGGAATTGAATCAGATGTTTTAGAAGCAGTGGATAAGGGGATTGAGCAATTAAAACTAATGGGATGTAAAGTGCGAAATGTTTCTTTGCCACACACAAAATATGCGATCGCAACTTATTATATTATTATTTCATCAGAAGATAGTAGTAACTTGGCGCGCTTAGAAGGAATTCGTTATGGTGTTCGCGGGGAAGGTGAGTCTTTGTTTGATGTTTATAAAGATGCGCGCGCAAAAGGTTTTCCAGATGAAGTAAAGCGAAGAATTATGATTGGAACTTATGCTTTATCTTCTGGATATTATGATGCTTTTTATAAAAAAGCTCAAAAAGTGCGCACTTTGATTAAGCAGGATTTTAATGATGTTTTTGAGGATGATGTGGATTTGTTGATTATGCCAACTGCACCAACAACTGCTTTTGGGTTGGGTGAAAAAATTGATGATCCTTTGCAAATGTATTTAGCAGATACTTATTGTGTGTCTGCTGGGTTAGCTGGAGTTCCAGGAATTTCTGTGCCATGTGGTTTTGATTCAAAAAAATTGCCAATTGGTATGCAGATTATTGGTCAGCGAATGCAAGAATCAAAAGTTATGCAGTTAGCTCATAATTATCAACAACATACAGACTGGCACAAGCAAAAGCCAAAATTATAATTTTTTAAAGTTCAGAATTTTTTATGTCAAAATCCCAACCTCGGTCAAAACCCCAACCTCAGCCAAAATCCCAGCCTAAGAAAAAACTAGATCCATCAAATCCATATTCATTTACATATGAACACGCGCAACCAAACTTTCGTGATACTTGGCGAATTTTTAGAATCATGGCAGAGTTTGTGGATGGTTATCAGTTTTTGGGGTCATTTAATAAAGCTGTAACGGTTTTAGGTTCTTCGCGTTTACCAAAAAACTCTAAATGGTGTAAAGAGGCAGAGAAGTTGGGTCAGCTTTTGGCAAAAAATAAATTTGCAACAATTACTGGTGGTGGGCCTTCTATAATGGAAAGTGCAAATAAAGGTGCTTTTGAAGCAGGTGGGGAGTCAGCGGGTTTAAATATTCAACTGCCTTTTGAGCAACGAATAAATCCTTATGTAAAAAAATCAATTGCGTTTTATTATTTTTTCACGCGTAAGGTAATGATGACTGCGCCGTCGCAGGCTTTTGTTTTTTTTCCGGGAGGGTATGGAACTTTAGATGAGTTTTTTGAGGTTTTTGATAATATTGAGTTGGGTAAAACAACTAAGACTCCGATTGTTTTGGTTAGTAAGGAATTTTGGAATCCTGTTTTGGATTTTATGAAAAAACAGTGTGCTGTTGTTGGGGCTGTTAAAGAAAAATCTATAAATGAAATTATTGTTGTTGATTCTGCAGAAGAAGCAATTAAGTACGTTCGTAAAAGTAAAAGTAAAAAACAGATGTGTGACTTGGATCCATCGGCTTTTTATTGTGGAAAAAATGTTAACTGGCGGATTTTTAGAATTATGGCGGAGTTGGTGGATGGTTTTGAGTTTTTGACTAGTATTAAGGATGATGTAACTGTGCTTGGAAGTAGAAGCATAGCGCGAGATTCAGATTATTATGAAGTTGCGTATCAATTGGGTAAGAAGTTGGCTAAGAAAAAATTGACTGTGGTTAGTGGTGGGGCAGATGGTGTGATGGAGGCAGTTAGTAAAGGTGCGCATGAGTCAGGTGGAAAACCTATTGGAATTACAATGAAGTTTGATGGTCGTCAAAGAATGAATGAGTTTGTGGACAAAAGCGTTGGTTTTGATTTTCCATTTGTGCGTAAGGTGGTTTTAACTGCGCCGTCAAAATTGTTTGTTGTTTTTCCTGGAGGGTTGGGGACTTTGCATGAGTTATTTGAGATTTTGACTTTAGAGCAAACTGGAAAAATGGGCAAGGTGCCGATTTTGCTTTATGATTCAAAATATTGGAATCCTTTGGTTGATATTATTAAAAGTGGTTTAGCTAAGGAGTATAAGACAATTTCTCCAGAAGATGTACAGTTGTTTAAGGTTGTGGATTCTTTGGATGAGGTAATGAAGTTTAAAGCATAGTTTTTATTTTGTGAGGCATAATTTGTAAAGCCATGATTCCTTATTTTGAGTTAACAAGTTTTAATTTAGGTCCTATTTTTGGACTAGGTCCAATCCCCATACAAGTGTGGGGATTGTGTGTTGCTATTGGGGTTTTGGTTGGGTTGTGGATTGGTGGTCGCAAATTTCAGTTTATTTTTGGGGTTGATAAAGGATTTTCAAAAGAGGTTTTTTGGAATATCGGATTTTGGTTAGTGATTGCTGGGTTTGTTGGTGCAAGGTTGGGTCATGTTTTTTTATATGAGCCTGGGTTTTATTTGGGGGATTGGGTGGAAATTTTTAAAGTTTGGAAAGGTGGTTGGTCTTCAGTTGGCGGTTTTGTTGGGGCTGTGGTTTTTGTGGTTTGGTATTTGCGTTTTTTAAATATTAAAGCTGTTAAGAGTAAAGGCAAAAAAATTAATTTGTGGAAATTTGCTGATGCAGTTGCTTTTGGTTTGCCAATTGGTTGGGGGATTGGAAGGCTTGGGTGTTTTTTTATTCATGATCATTTGGGCAAGGTGACGGATTTTTTCTTGGGCATTACTGGAGCTGATGGGGTTGTAAGGCATGATTTGGGTTTATATGATGCTTTGCTAGGATTTGGAATTGGAGTTGTGGTTTTTGTTTTGAGTTGGATTTTTTCGCAGAGACAAAACTTTTTGTGGGGTAAGCACAAGGTTTTTGATGGATTTTTTATTTTATTAGTGGGATTTTTATATGCAGTGCCAAGATTTTTTTTGGATTTTTTAAGAGTGGAAGATTTGGCAGGAGCAGATGCTCGATATTTGGGACTGACTCCAGCGCAATATGTGATGATTGGAATAGTTGTGTTGGTTGGCTGGGTTTGGTATAAAAAAGTAAAGGTAAAATCAGCTTGATAGTTGGAGGGTTTAAATAGGAGAGATGGCTGAGTGGTTTAAAGCGCACGCTTGGAAAGTGTGTTGGGCGCAAGTCCACGCAGGTTCGAATCCTGTTCTCTCCGCAAGTTTTATTTTTATCTTAAGTAGTGGAATTTGAAGCAAAAATAGTTTAAATAATCATTAATTAAACAAAAAATTATGAAGGGATTTAATGCAAATATAGAAAAAGACACTTTGGAAAATAATAATTTTCGTAAAGTGCTCTACACTGGTAAGGGAAGTCAACTTGTCCTTATGAGTCTGAAGCCTGGCGAAGAGATTGGTCTTGAGGTGCATGATGAAAACGATCAGTTTTTTCGCATAGAGGCAGGGCGAGGTGTGTGCGCTATCGATGGAAATGAATATGAGATCAAAGATGGTTCGGCTATTGTTGTGCCTATGGGTGCAGAACATAATGTTACTAACACCAGTGAAACAGAAGATCTTAAGCTTTATACTATTTACTCACCACCCCATCATAAGGATGGTATAGTTCGTGCTACCAAAGAAGAAGCTGAAGCTAATGAAGCAGATTTTGATGGTGTGGCGAGCGAGTAGTTTCTATTATTAAAAATTTAGAAATTCTCCTAAATAAAATTGATCAGGCTCCCGAAGAAGAAATAGTAGAATAACATCAGAAAATATGTTATTTTAAAAATAGTATTTTGTAAAAAATATACGCAAAATTAAAACACTTTTATGAAAGATAAAATTTTGGATTTTTTAAAGAGTCAGCAAATAATGACTCTATCCACAGTAAACACAAAGCACCATCCTCAAAGTAGGCCTATTTTTTATGTGATGGGTGAGGGATTTGATATATATTTTGTCACTCATAGTAATTCAAGAAAAGTTGAAGATATAAAAACTAATAGTGCAGTTAGTGTCTCTGTGTGGAAGCATGATAAAATGTCGCTTCAAATAGAGGGAAAAGCCGAGTTGATTTCTGATAAAAAAATTATTTCAGATATGTTAGACAAACTTGCACAAGTACCAATAGAAGAATCTTCAAGTTTGCATCCTCCTATTTTAAGAGTAAGTCAGGATTCAGATTATGGTGTGTTTAAAATAAAAACTAACGAGGTTAGGCATTTGGATTTATCAAATGCAAATGTTCAAGAGTCTAAATCAGCAATAGAAATAATTAAACTTTAAATATATGTTAAAAAAAGTTTTATTAGTAGAAGATGACGCTTTTCTCATTAGATTTTATAAAGCAAAATTAGAGCAAAAGAAATTTCAAACAGTTTCTGTTGAAGATGGTGGTCTTGCAAATCAAACAGCAAAAGAAGAACAACCAGATGTAATTGTTTTGGATGTGATGTTGCCAAATAAAAATGGTTTTGAAATTTTGAAAGATCTTAAAAAAGATTCTGCAACTGAGAAAATTCCTGTTATTGTTTTTACAAAATTATCACAAGAGTCAGACAAAAAAGAGTTAACAAGATTGGGTTGCCAAGCTTACATGGTTAAAACCGAACACAAATTAGATGATTTGATTCTTGAAATTGAAAAAATAACAATGGGTGGCAAAGCCTAAAAAAATAAAAAAAGAGCCAGACATTACGGAGTGTTATGCTTCTACGTTTTGTCTGGCCCCTCTCCAGGGGAGTTGTGTGTTTTGCCTAGATCAAGAGCTTGTCATTGCCCTAACTGTTCACAGTGTCTCTTTCTTTTGCTTTTCAGACAATTCTACCGAGGTAGAAGGGGAGGGAAAAACCAAGGTAGTTTGCCTCAGGCTGGGAGGAGAAACTTGTTGGTAAACAGCAGCTCTTGCAGGCACTCTAGACTAACACATTGTCCTGCGAGGAGCACGCGCCGTCGGCGTACTAGAATATTTCAGTGTCGTTGCAGGGGAGCTAGACACCTTGACACTCTTCAATCCCTTTATCCGTTCTTACAGGACTAGATACGCGCGCACACTTCCCCAGCACACACGCATCCACACTTTGGAGCAACATAGTGTGCAGGGACAATTTGCAAGAAAATTATAAATCTTTTTGAAAGTGTTGTCAAGTCCTAGTTGTGTATAGTATTATATATATAGTAATTAAGAAAAAAATTCATGCGTCACAAAAATAAACTAGCCTTACAATGGCTTGGTTTTATCATTATTTTAGTCGTTATTTTTGGCGGCTTAATTTGGTTGGGCCAACCCAAAGATCAAGGAGAAGCAAATTTTAAGGTAGCCGAAGTAACCGAAGATGAGCATATTAAAGGAGATCCAGATGCTGAAATTACAATTATTGAATATAGTTGTTTTGAGTGTCCTGCTTGTTCACGTTTTTATTCAGTTTCAAAAACTATTCTCCAAGAAAATCCAAATGTTAGATTGGTGTACAGAAGTTTTCCGTTAAAAAATACACACATGAATGCATTGCTTTCTGCTCAAGCAGCTGAAGCAGCATCATTGCAAGGAAAGTTTTGGGAAATGTATGATAAGCTTTTTGAAAACCAAGTTGTTTGGTCAAAAAATTCTAATGCTCAAAATGTTTTTATAAAATTTGCTGAAGAATTAGAGCTTGATGTGGAAAAGTTTTCACAAGATTTAAATTCAAAAGAAATAGTAAAAAAGGTTGATCAAAGTTATCGCGATGCAGTGCGATCAAATATTGAATCAACACCTTCTATTTTCTTAAACAATAAAAAAATTAACACACCAGGTAGTTATGCAGCTTTTAATGAAATGCTGGAACAATCTTTGGAACAGAAATAAAATACTTCCAAAGTGGTTGATCCTGACAATTTTGGGATTAGGATTGGTAGGATTTTTGGATACAGGATATTTAACTGTGGCACACTTTTATGGTTTAGAAGTTGGGTGTGGTTTGATTCAAGGTTGTGACATTGTTTTGACTAGTAAGTATTCTGTGATTTTAGGAAAAATTCCAATGGCTTTGTTAGGGATGTTATTTTATTTAGGAGTTTTGATTTTTGCGTATAGTGCTCTTATAAATAAAAATAGTAAATGGCTATTGAGGTATTGTTGGGTTTTGGTTTGTGGATGGATTTTTACATTATACTTGATTTATTTGCAAGTATTTGTGTTGCATCAGATCTGTCAGTACTGTATGCTTTCAGCAGTGACAAGTACATTATTATTTGCTTTTGCACTTGTTGCTTTAAATTTAAAAACATTTAAATAAAACTCTAAATAAATATGGATTATCCATTATCAGATGATATACAACAGAATCCTAAAATTTTGATGCAGCGTGCAGGTTATCATGAGTTTATTGACCCAAATACAGGTGAGACAAGTTATATTCGTCGTTTGACTACTGAATTCTATCCGCGGTTTCATGTTTATGTTGATGAAACTCGTAAGGGTCGTGTGGTTTCTTTGCATATTGATCAAAAACATGCGTCTTATGCTGGTTCAAAAAAACATGCTGGGGAATATAGTGGTCCTATTGTTGAGGAAGAATTAGAACGAATTAAAGCTGTGATTAATGGAGAGATTTCCGGAAAAGCTGTTTTAACAGGTGTTGAAGAAGTCAAAGATGAAGATGAAGTGGGTGGAGGGGTTTTGCCAAAAGATGGACCAGTTGATTTAAAGAAAAAGTTAGGATTATAATTTAGGGATTAAGTAAGGGTTAAATTAAAACAAACCGCATGGAATATTTCCTTGCCCCATTTCAAGCATTGGAGTATTTAAAAGAGCATAAAAAACTGTGGCGATTTGTTGCATGGCCACTTGGAATTACAACAGTGGTTATGTTGTTGTCTTTGCGTTTTATTTATACTTGGGGCAAAGATACTATTTTTGGGTTTTTGGGGATTGAAAGTGTTTGGGCTGCAGTGATTTTATTTATAGGAACAGTTGGTTTGTTGTTTATATCTTTTTATGTTTTTGTTTTTTTCTTAAACATGGTTTCTGGGCCTTTTAATGAAATTTTGTCTGAAAAAATTGAGGACTATGAAGATGGTGAGTTAGATTCTGGTTCTGGGTTTGGGAAAAAATTTAATTTAAAAAATCTTGGGCGCGAATATCTTCATACAATTACAACTGAAGTTACCCGCTTGGTTATTTTTGCAGTTGTGTCCTTTGTTGTGTTTATGGTTTCTCTAGCTTCAGCAGGTGTATTTTTTGCTTTGCTAAATGGGGGAGTGGCTTTGTTTTTTATGGTTTTTGAATTTGTTGATTATACTTTGGGACGCAAAAATTATAGTTTTGGGACAAAGGTAAAATTTATTTTTAAAAATGCCGGGCCGTTTGCTTTGTATGGGTTGGGGTTGTGGGTGTTTTTAATGATTCCTATTTTAAATTTTTTGTTTATTCCGGTTGCAGTTGTTTCAGCAACTCGCTTGAGTTTGAAGTTTTTGCCGAAAAAATAAAGACTTGTCAAGTTAACAAAAAAAACGTAGTGTTAACACATGACAGACACATCACAAATTAAAGAAAGAATAGATGTTGTAGATTTTTTGTCTGAATATCTTCAGCTAAAACAGGCAGGTGCAAATTGGAAAGGCAACTGTCCTTTTCATAATGAAAAAACCCCATCATTTATGGTGAGTCGCGAAAAGCAGATGTGGCATTGTTTTGGTTGTGGTAAGGGTGGTGATATTTTTGAGTTTTTAATGGAAATGGAAGGAATGGAATTTGTTGAAGCTCTTAAGGTTTTGGCAGAGCGCGCTGGTATTGAGATTAGTTTTTCTGGTGGTGGTTCAGGAGTTTCAGCAGATAAAAAAACTCGGTTGCGTGAAATTAATTCTTTGGCTACGAAGTTTTTTCAAAAAGTTTTAAAAGAATCTTCAGCTTCAGTTGAGGCGCGGACATATTTGGAAAATCGCGGAGTGTCACAAGAAATGATTGAACAATTTCAAGTTGGTTTTATTCCAGAATTAAGTTGGACAGTTTTGACGGATTTTTTGGTGAAGAAAAAAGGTTTTGGGATTGAAGAGTGTTATGAAGCTGGCACAACAAAACGTTCACAGCAGGGGAGGTATTTTGATTCATTTCGTGGGCGTGTGATGTTTCCGATTTTTGATGTGCATAATTCTGTTGTTGGTTTTACTGGTCGTTTGTTAAAAGAAAAAGAAGGTGTTGGAAAATATATTAACACTCCGGAAACTCCTTTGTTTGATAAAAGTCGTTTAGTGTATGGTTTGAATTTTGCAAAACAAGAAGCAAAGCAAAAAGGTTATTTGGTTGTGGCTGAAGGTCAGTTGGATGTAATTTCTGCACATCAAATTGGTATGACAAATGTTGTGGCTGCATCTGGAACTGCTTTAACTCAACATCATATTCAAATTTTAAAAAGATATGTCCCGCAAATTCGTGTGGCATTTGATTCTGATTCAGCAGGGGAGCGTGCGGCAAAAAGAGGAATTGATTTGGCTTTAGAAGCTGGGTTGGATGTAAAAGTAATTACAATTCCTCCAGATGCTGGTGATGATCCAGATGATTGTATTCAAAAAAATCCACAAGTGTGGCGCGATGCAGTTGAAAATGCTGAACCTGTTTTTGATTATTATATAAATAGGTATGTTACTTCAGAAGTTCGTGGCAATTCACAAAAATTAAAACAAGTAAGTGATTTGTTAGCAGATGAATTGTCTCGTGTTGGTGATCCAGTTGTTGCAGATTTTTGGGCGCAAAAAATTAGTGGAGCTTTGGGTACAAGTGTTGAAAGTGTAAAAAATAAAGCTGTGCAAATGTCTGCACAAAAAAATAAATATTCTCGTCAAGATAGTGGTGCGCCAAATGGTGCGCCGTCAGAAGTTTTTCAGGAGAAAAAAGTTTTATCAAGAGCTGAAAAATTATCACAATATATAATGTGTATTTTTGTGAAAATGCCTGAATTAACAAAAGAATGTGCTGTGGATCCATTGCAATTGGCGAGTGAACAAGATCGTTTGCTTTACAGTTTTTTAACAAATGATTATAATGAACAACATGGAGATAGTTCTATCTCGTCTTATAAAGAGGTAATTGAACTTCTCGCTTCAGAGAAGTTATTTGGTTTTTCTGAAAAGGAAATCAAGCAAGAGTTACAAACCGCGATCGCCGAACTTGCCAAGTTATGGCAAAAGCAACAGCAACAAGTTTTGCTGTTTGAAATTAAACAGGCGGAGGAACGTGGAGACAATACTCTTGCAGCAGAATTAACTCAAAAATATCACGAGCTGACCAAAGGTAATTATGCCTAAGAAAAAACCTACTACAAAAGTGCGCAAAAAAGTTGCGCCAAAAAAATCTGTTGCACAAGTTAAAGTTAAGTCAAAACCTAAAACTAAATTAAAGTCCGCAAAATCTGTTTCTAAAAAAACTACTTCTAAAAAAGTAGTTGTTAAGCGCGGAAAGGTTTTGAAAAAAAGTGCAAAAGTTGATAAAAAAGTTTTGAAAAAGTCCGGGAAAAAATCTGGGAAAAAAGTTTTGAAAAAATCCACAAAACATGCGCCAAAAAAACGTGGGCGTAGACCTTTTATTCCACCTCCAATAGTTTATGAAGTGGAAATGATTTTGCGTAAAGCTAAGACGCGTGGATTTTTAACTGAAACAGAAGTTTTGCATATTTTTCCTGAAGTGGAAGAGCATGTACATTATTATGAAGGGTTTTTAAATGAATTGGAAAAGCGTGGTTTGTCTATTGTTGAAATGAAAGAGGGGTTGTTGGGTCAGATAGATCATAAACAAGATGTGCGTGATGAGTTTCATATTGAGAAAATTACAGACATGGCGAAGGCATTTAATTTTACGGATATTTCTGCGGATTCAATTCAAATGTATTTGCGTGAGATTGGAAAGATTCCTTTGTTAAATGCTGAACAAGAAGTTGCTTTGGCAAAGCGTAAAGAGAAAATGGATCGTTTGGCAGAAATGGCTTTGATTGTGGCAAACTTGCGTTTGGTTGTTTCAATTGCCAAAAAATTTGTGGGAAAAAATTTGACTTTACTTGATTTAATTCAAGAAGGAAATATTGGTTTGTTCCGTGCAGTGAAAAAATTTGAATATCGTAAAGGGTATAAGTTTTCAACATATGCAACTTGGTGGATTCGGCAGGCGATTACACGTGCTTTGGCAGATCAGTCGCGAACAATTAGAATTCCAGTGCATATGGTTGAGACTATTAATAAGTTTATGCAGATTCAGCGAAGGTTGTTGCAGGATTTGGGACGTGATCCAACTCCAGAGGAAATTGCGGCTGAAATGGGACAGGATGTGAAAAAAGTTCGGCACATTATTAAGATTTCGCAGGATACTGTTTCGCTTGAGGTTTCTGTTGGGGAAGATGACGATGATTCAAGTTTACAAGACTTTATTGAGGATGTAAAAAATGTTACGCCAGATCGTGCGGCAGCGTTGGAGTTGTTGGGAGATTATGTGCGTGATGCAATTGTGGATTTGGCTCCGCGTGAGCAAAAGATTTTGGAGATGCGTTTTGGTTTGAAAGATGGAATTGCGCATACTTTGGAAGAAGTTGGTCGTGAGTTTGATGTGACTCGTGAACGTATTAGGCAGATTGAGGCAAAAGCTTTGGAGAAAATTCAAGCAATGCCGATTATTGAGAAGTTGCGGGATTACTAATTTGTTTGTTTTTTTTGTTTCGGATTTTTTAGGTGTTTTTTAGGATTTTGTTTGACAAATTTCAAAAAGAGCGTACAATATGAGTGCGTTCTTTTTAATAATAAAAAATTCCGGGGTAGCTCAGCGGTAGAGCAGTTGGCTGTTAACCAATTGGCCGCCGGTTCGAATCCGGCCCCCGGAGCCAATATAAAAAATCACCAAAAGTGTTTTTTTATTGATATATGGTATAGTAAGACAATTTAAAAAGTTTATTTGTTAAATATGACTAGGCGAAATAAATTTTATATACTTTTGATTATAATTGTTTTTGTGGTTGGGATTATTTTAGCTACACCGTTTTTATTGTTTGGTTATGTGCGTTTTATGAATAAACTTGTTGTTCATCCTGTTCCTGTTGAGTTGCTTAATCCTGCAGAGCGTGGATTTTTCTCCTCATTGGATGTTATAGAAGGATTTGATTACCGTCAGTTTGCAACATGCAGGTTTGCATATTGTGAGTATAATACCAGTGCTTCACCTCGTAACGCAGAAGCTGTAGTGATTTATAGAGATAATAATAAATTGCATGATCGTAGTTTTGGGAGAGTTCTTGAGGTTTTGGATGGTGGATACAGAATTTCTTATGTGAATGAGCGGGGTGAAATAGAAGAACGTGTGATTAAGCGTGAATGGGTTTTGGGTAAGGACTAGCAAAATCTATGAAAAAATCTAAAAAATTCAAAAGATCAAAAATTGGTCTGGCTCTGGGAAGTGGTGGTTCAAAAGGTTTGGCGCATATTGGTGTGATAAAAGTTTTGGAAAAAAATAATATTCCAATTGATTATATTGCCGGCTCAAGTATTGGGGCTATGGTTGGTGGTTATTATGCAGCTACAAAAAATCTTAAGGAAATGGAAAAAATTGCCATGGGTACTGATTGGAAATTGTTGTTGTCTTTGATTGATCCTTCTGTGCGTCAAGGTTTGGTTGGTGGTAAAAAAATGGAAAAATTTATGCTGAGCCACATCGGCAAAATAAATTTTAAGGATTTACAAATACCTTTTTCAGTGGCAGCAACTGATTTAAAAAGTGGTGATGCTGTTGTTTTAAATAAAGGCGATGTTGTTTCTGCGGTTAGGGCAAGTATTTCATATCCTTTGTTTTTAAAACCTGTGGAATGGAAAAATAAATTATTAACAGACGGTGGTCTGTCTTTACCAGTGCCAGTTGATGTTGTGAGAGAGATGGGGGCAGACATAATAATTGCGGTGAATTTAGATGCAAATTATTTTAATGATACTGGTACAAAAAACTCAAAATTTGGTTTTTATAAAATCGCAAACAACTCAATCAATGTTTTGCGTCATCATCTTGCTTCTTGGAATATTTTAAGTGCTGATGTTGTAGTTGAGCCACAAACAGGTGATATTCATTTAAAAAAACTTGTTGATGGTGAAGATGTAATTTTGGCAGGTGAAAAAGCAATGAAAGTTCAGATGGTCCGATTAAAAAAATTATTATAAAGTTTTAAAGTAAAAATTTCTGCGCGCAAAGCCCCAGACTTGACAATTTTGTTTAAATTTGATTAGCTTGTCATAACCTTTGGGCTAAGGGGGGTAGAATGGACATTCTAAGATGGTGGGGCGGTTTGTTCTACTTGTTTAACAAGGTTTTCTTGTGGAGAATGATCCGTGTACTGGATTCGAACAAGAAAAAGTGGCAGATATCTGCTTGGTTAATTTACCTTTTGGGTTTGCCTCCCTGGTTGGTGCTTTTTGCGTTCAAAAGTGAGTGGATAGTTTTCTGTGTTGAGCTAGGTGGTGCACCATCAATGGCACTTGGTTTGATCATTGGAATTCGTGGAAAAGGCAAAGAACCAAAATGGATGAATCTAATTGCATACATTGGTGTTGTAATTGGGATTGTCTTGAGTGTTTATCATGTTGGATTTTTTACTAAATTCACCCAAGGACTTGAGCTAATGGTTTCTATTGGATTTCTTGTGGGTACAATATTGCTCGCAAAAAAGAATTTTAATGGATTCATTTGCTACATGTTCATGAATGCTGCAATGGGCACATTGTTGGTTGTAGACGGAGAATGGTTGCTTGCAGTTCAGCAAGCAATATCAATTTGTTTTGTTTTCGACAGCTACAGGGTTTACAAAAAAATCCAATCGGGCTAAGGGAGGGGAAATGAACTCAGAGCAGCAAGACAATTACACTCGATTCTTGGGTGCTGTTAGAGAAAAATGGAGGGAGGACAAGTTCCTTGATCGTATGGCAAGGTTGTTAAAACAACCTAGGGACAAGATAAATCTTCAAACAAGGGTTTCTCTTGAGCTGGTTGAGGCGGTAATCAATGATTTGACTTGGCATGGTTGCTCAATTGATCGAGGGTTATTGCCAAAGGGTCGATCTCCTACACTTGGGGAAATTCGAGATATCTTTAGCTATCATTCTGGAGGCGATTGATATTTTGTGTGGATTGACACAACATATTTCAGTGTGTGGACAAAATTGTCCATGCGCTGTTTTTTTATGTTATAATTTTTTTAGAATAAAATATTTGGCCACAATTAAAAAGTATGCAAAAAATTAAGGAGGCTCCAAAACCAATGCGTTTGTTTTATTTTTGGATTGGTCTTATAGCAACATTTGCATACCGCGTTATTATTGTTTTAAATTTTTTTGAACCAATTTGGGTTAAGGTTGCGTGGTATGTTGGTACAATAGGTTTTATTTTTTATTTTTGGAGCCGATATTCTGTTGTAAAACAATTTGATTTTTTGATTGAAAAATATAAGTTGGTGAGTGCAGTTAAAAAAGCATCTGGTATTTCAAAAGATCAAAAAACAGCACTCTCACACATTGTTAAAACTCTTGATAAAACCAAAGCTCAAATAAATTATGTGGCGATTTTTATTTTGTCAGCAATAGCTTTGATTGCAGGAATAATTTTGGATTTTTTAGTTTAAATTTTAGGTAGTCGTAAAAATTTTTACAAACCAAAAACCGAGCAAATGCACGGTCCTTGTTTGGTTTTTGTTGTGGTGGGGGAACTTACTTTTTTTCCTCCTCCTCTTTCTCCTTTTTTTTCTTCGGGAAGAGCGCATTGCGCACTGTTTTCCCAGCCCATTTACCCAGCTTCTTGCTGATTTTTATCACATTCTTTGTGATGAGCTTGGTCAGCATGGAGTTGATTTTTCTGAAAATAGCCACTATCAGCACCTCCTGTTTGGGTTAAGGAGTAAGGGGTATTGTAGCATAAATAATGGGATTTGTCAAGCCGAGCGCCGTAGGCGGGAGGCTTATAATTTTTGTAAAATAATTCCAGCGGCAACAGCAACATTTAAAGATTCAGCACTTTTTTCAGCCCCAGAATGGCGATTACCTTTAATGGAAATAGTTTTTTTAGCCAAAGTTACAACATCTTTTTGTAAGCCATGTGATTCACTTCCTAAAACTAAAACCGCCCCATCCGAGATTTTTGTTTTTGTAAAATCTTCACCATTCATATCTACTGCAACTACTTCACGACCACCACTTTGAAGCCCCTCTAAATCCTCTAAAAAATTCACACTTTGCACAACATTCAAATGAAAAATAGAACCCATTGTTGCGCGAACTGTTTTTGGGTTAAATAAATCCACGCATTTTTCTGATAACAAAATATTTTTTACACCAAACCAATTGGCAGTGCGAATTATTGTTCCAACATTCCCAGGATCAGCAACAGAGTCTAATGCAATAATTTTTCCAGAATTAAAATCACTAATATCAACTTGCGGTTTTTTTACAACCGCCAACACTCCAGGAAAAGTTTCAGTTGTTTTAATTTGTTGTGCATCAATTTTTCCACAAAAAATAACATTTTTAAAATTCCCAAAAATATTTCTAAAGTCATCAGCCACATTTTTTAAAACAACAATCATTTTTATTTTAGCACCAGAAGCAATCGCTTGCTCAACACCTTTTTTTCCTTCAACAATAAATTCACCCAACTCTTCGCGGTATTTTTTCTGATGTAATTTTTTAATGTGTTTTCGAGTGTTTAAAGTCAGCATATGGTATAATATTAGTGTTAAGTTTAATTATTAACTAAATAAATATGGAGGTCAACCTTTTCTTATCCAAACTTATTGGATTAACTTGTTTCTTTGCAGGGTTAGGTTTATTAATAAACCACAAAAATCTAGCAAAAGGAATCATGAAATATGTCAAAGATGAGTTTCAAATGTTTTTTTGGGGCATGATGACATTTGTTATAGGTTTTGTAATTTTGTTTAATCACTGCCTGTGGGAAACACCATCAGAAATAATTGTTACTTTGTTTGGTTGGTTAGCTGTGATTAAAGGTGTTCTACTAATGCTTTTGCCAAACAAGATTTGGGTAAGTCTTGCTAAATCAGTAAACACAACAACTTGGTCAATTATAAAAGGACTTGTGGTTGTGTTGGTTGGTTTATACTTGGCTTCAGTTGGTTTTGGAGTTTTGTAAACCAAAATTTTTTAAATAAAAAATTAAAAAGCGGGTGAGTGGCGATAGTTTGTCATCACTCCTTTTTTAATATCATCAAAACTATAATCAGCAGATTTTAAGTGTGCTTTTTGACGAGAAATAATTGTATCAAACTTATCTTTGTTCCGTTTCCAAACTTCTGGTTGCTTATCTTTGTCTGGCTCTTCGTAATGTTGTAACTTGTCTTTTGGTAAAATAGGTGCAATGCACTGCCCAAATTTTTCAACTAATTTTGCTAAAGTAATAACTTCTTCAACACCTGCATTTGGATTTGGTTTTTCAGAATTTTTTGCCAGAGCAGCATTTTTATTAAAACCACCAACTTCTAACAAACTTTTTATATTCCATATTCCAATTGTGTTTACAATACACCCTTCCAAAATATCTTTGCGCTCTCGCATAGCAGGGCCGGTAACCAGAGCTCCATCTTCAATTGCCTTAAGCATTGCATCAACATTATTTTGTGTTAAATATTCATGGGCATCTGGTGAAATCAAAAATACCCAATCTATATTTTCTTTATCTAAATCTTTTATTGCTTTATTGGGTAAATCAACAAATAGTTCGCCATCTGTAAAATTAATAAGCTCTGCTACGTTTTCAAGATTTTTTTCCTTAAAAACTTTTTGCAAAGCATTAAAAGTTTCACCACAATCACTTTTATAATTTTCATCAGCCCAAACATAAATTTTTGTGATAAAATCTACGCCTTTGATTTTTGCAATTTTTTCCAAAAGTTTTAATACATATTTAATACGAGTTTGAACATCTTTTTTGTTCATTGCAAAAGTCCGAGCAATAATTCCAATTTTTATTTTCATATGTCAGCAGTATAGCATTTTTTATTAATTCAAAAACCTCAGACAATTAGTCTAAGGCTTTTGTTTGTTGTACCTAGTTCAAGTGATCTATTTCTGATCACGATACTGAGGCAAAATCATGTTGTACAAATCTACGGGCTCTAGGCCCATCAGCGCGAGAATCCATTCCTGTCTTTCGCGCTTGGTTTTTACCTTACGCGCATGACGTTCTGCCCATTCAGGGTCTTTTGTAGTATTTGGTGGAGTATACTTTGCTACAGCGGTTAGGCCTGAGGGAATCACAGGAGCAATAATGTGGCCATAAGTACGTCCATACACTTGCATCATTCTTACGATTGGAATGATTTCTTCAATTGTAAGTTCTCTTAGGTGAACCATTGTTTCTGGAAGCTTATCAGACTGACTGAGTGGAGAACTGTCCAAAGGACGGTTTCCACAAAGATCAAATCCACCAACAGACACCAAGTGTTTCAAGCTCCACAAGCAAAAAGTGTTTTCCACAAATCCAGCAAGCATGCTTGCACGAAATTCATGGATTGCCACCCCAACAACCAAAGCTTCCAAATATGCAGCTGCAAGTACTTCAACCATTGTTTCAACAGTAAGATAATCAATAGCTTCAGCTGATATGATCAGCACAAAATCAGCACCAGCACGAGAAGCTTCAAAAAGACCTTGGTTCAGAATATGGCAGAACAAGTCACCGTGAGTAATTCTCAAAACTCTATTTTCTGCATTTACTGTGTTTGGGCCAGGAAGGACATTTAAGGCTCTCCCATATGTTTTACCACAATCACTTTTTGGATTATCAGTGTCCCAAACCAAAACACTTGAATTGGTAAATACAGAAACACTATCAATTTTCATTCCATGGGCTTTTGCAAGAAGTTCATTAACACTTGTTACTCTGGATTGAGCCAGTTCTGCTTTTCTCGCAAATAACCGAGTCATTAGGTGGACATTGTTTTTTCCAAGAAACAGTTTTGCTAGATCAACTTTTTTTTCATATCTCAAAGATCTTCCCTCCATTTCTCGCAAGTTAAACGCGAGAAATTAGTTTATCAAAGCTTTTAAAATTCGTCAAGTTTATGGTAAAATAAGCACAAATTAATGATTTTAATAATATGAAAAAAACAATTCAGGAATTTGCACAACAGTTTGCATTTCAGCCAGAGATTTTAAATGCAGAGGCTTTTAAGCAAAAAGATTATTTTATTGTGTGTGGAATGGGTGGTTCGCATTTGGCTGCAGATTTATTGAAAAATATTTATCCGGATTTGGCTTTAACTATTCATACTGACTATGGTTTGCCAAATTGGTCGGATGATTATTTGAAAAAAAGTTTGGTTGTGTTGAATTCTTATTCTGGAAACACAGAAGAAGTTCTTGATGCTTTTAAAGTTGCGCAGGAAAAAAGTTTGTCAATAATTATAATTTCAACTGGTGGAAAATTAATTGATTTGGCAAAAGAAAATAATTTGCCTTATATTGAAATGCCAGTAATTGGAATTCAACCGCGCGCTGCTTTGGGATATAATTTGCGAGCTTTGTTAAAAGTTGTTGCAAAAGAAGATGGTTTGTTAGAAAGTGCAAAGTTGGTTGATTTATTAAAACCTTCTGATTTAGAAAATCAAGGTAAAGATTTAGCAGAAAAGATGAGGGATTTTATCCCGGTGATTTATTCTTCTTTGCAAAATCAAGCACTAGCATATAATTGGAAAATAAAATTTAATGAAACTGGAAAAATTCCTGGATTTTATAATGTTGTGCCAGAATTAAATCATAATGAAATGAATGGTTTTGATTTTGTTGATGCTAGCAAGGAGTTGGTTGAGAAATTTTGTTTTGTATTTTTAAAAGACAGTGAAGATGATTCGCGGAATCAAAAGCGTTTTAATGTTTTGAAAAAATTGTATGAGGATAGGGGATTAAAAGTTTTTGAAGTGGAATTTGGTGGTGCCGAGCAAAATGTTTTTGAAAAAATATTTACTAATTTGATTTTGGCTGATTGGACAGCTTATCACACTGCAATGTTATATGGTGCAGAGTCAGAGCAAGTTCCAATGGTTGAGGAGTTTAAAAGTTTGATTAAATAATAGAAATTTTTAATAATTGGATTTCTAAGTTTTCAAAAGCTTAATTTCTTTTTTATCTAATTCACGAGATTTTC
Source organism: uncultured Gammaproteobacteria bacterium (assembly GCA_964627525.1). Taxonomy (GTDB): domain Bacteria; phylum Patescibacteriota; class Patescibacteriia; order Magasanikbacterales; family JBBTQS01; genus CAZKMQ01. Next base: position 89,807 of record CAZVIA010000003.1, read on the forward strand.
CAATTGGTAATCTTCCTAATTCAAGTTTGCCAATTCTTGTTCGTGTTAAGGAATCAATTTCTAAACCAACAGCAGAAAACATTCTGCGCAACTGTCGTTTTTTTCCTTGTGTAATTACAACGCTAATTTTTTGGTCTGATAGTTGAGAAAGTTTTTTTGCTTTAACAATTCCATCCCCATCACCAATATCAACACCTTTTTTAAGTTGTGCAATATGTGTGTCAGTGATTTTGTTTTTTGTGGAAATTAAGTATTCTTTTTCATGTTCAAATTTTGGGTGAGTCAATTTATTTGTTAAGTCGCCGTCATTTGTTAAAACCAATAATCCAGAACTGTTTTTATCCAAACGTCCAATATAAAATAAACGCTCCTTAATTTTCACTAATTGATAGATATTTTTTTCACCTTTAAAACGAGCATTTGTGCAAACATAACCAACAGGCTTGTTTAGTAATAAATAAATTTTTTTATCAATCTGCGCAATAATTTTTCCATTAACAGTTATAACGTCATCTGGTTCAACACGATCTGTAACTAGTGCAATTTTTTTGTTAATCCGCACATTTCCTTTGCGAATCAAAGTCTCTGCATGTCTGCGCGAACATACACCAGCTTGTGCAATGAATTTTTGTAAATTTTCAGGCATAATAATTTTATGATATCATAGATATAGAATCGAAAGGAGGTGATAACATGAAAAACGCAAAACTTAGTGTAAGAGGATTGTCATTGGGCTTAGGAGTGCTATGTGCTTTGATAATGCTTGTTTGGGGACTGATGGTAATTTGGTTTGGTTTGTGGACCGAAGTAGTGCCAACAGTTGCAAGTTTTTATAAAGGATTTGATCCAACAACATATTTGGGCATTTTAATTGGAATGGTTTATGGTTTTTTGGATGGTTTGATCGGAGGTGCTTTGATTGCTTGGCTTTATAATTTTTTCGCAAGAAAATAATTTTTTAAAAAATACAAACCTACTTCGTCTAGTTAATAGAGAAGTGGGTTTGTTTTTTGTTTGTTTCAAAAGTTCAACCAGCCAGCAACAGAATCAATCAGCTCTGGATTATCTTCTAGAACTTTCATTGTTTGTTTGCGACGAAAATGTGTTTGATGCCAGACCAAGAATTGTTTTAGAGATCGTGCAAACAATTTGATTGAACCGTTCAAAAAGTTTTGTTCAAGGCGGTCTTTCAACCACTCAACCAAAGCAATTTGTACATCATCACTATAATGAATATAAGAAAACTCATTAGAGTGCTGTTCAAGTTCAAGTGGATGATAAATACAACGATTTGATCCACGCACAATCATTAGCACAACCATTGTTCCTCCTTGAACAATTGGTGGTGCAAATCCAAAACAAAACACATCAGAAACATTCTTCATTAGTCAGCTCCGCAAATTTGTGTCCATTGTGTTGTAGAATAATCTGGATCACAAATCAGACATTTGTATTTTGGGTGTTGAGTAAAGCGATCCAAGCACTTGTCATCTATGTAGCACTGATCACTCATAACACTGTACACACAGTTTTGATTTTCAGTACAAAAATTCAAAACACATGGCGCATCAACAACACAATCCAAAAGTTCACCATCACAAGAGTGGTCCACACAAACATCATTTCGCGTACATGGATTTCCATCATCACAAGACCAATCACCTTGCTGATCCACAATTTGTTGAATGCATTTGTTTTCAAAAGCATCAAAAAAAGTTTCAATGCAAGGATTATTTGAAACACAAATCGGTTGAACAGGACAAGCAATAGAACGAGATTTCAGTTGCTGAAAAACATCAACTTGCAGTTGTGGTTCAGGTTGAAAATCAGTTTTGTCACAAGACAAAATCATGAACAAAAACAGCATCAAATAGCGCATTTTACTCCTTGTGGCAGAATAGATATTAGATTAGTATATTAGTGTGGTAAAATAAGGTCAATGCATAAATTGTTAATCAACACTGGAAAAACTGTTAAAAAATTATTATGAAAAAAATCGCAATACTAGGTGCTGGTGAATTTGGTCGAGCACTGGCTCATTTATTAAGGAAAAGCAATAATCAAATTACTTTTTGGGATGAAGATGAAACAAAACTTAAGCATGATATGAGTTGTGATTTAGTTGTTCAAGAAGCTGAAATTATTTTTTTGGCAATTCCTTCGTGGACTGTTCGTGAAACTTTGGGAAAAATTAAAAAATGTTTTCAAACAAATGCAATTATTGTTTCAGTTTCAAAAGGTGTTGAGCCTGGAGGTGCAACAATGGATGAGGTTTTAGAAGAAGAAATTGGTACTGAACACAAGTATGTTTTGCTGTCTGGTCCGATGTTAGCTGAAGAAATAATGCATGATATGCCAACTGGATCTGTTTTAGCTTCAAAAGATATTGAGGTAGCTAAAGAAATTTCCGAATTATTTACTAAAAGTGATTTGCGTACTGTTTATTCAGATGATTTAAGAGGTCTGGCATTGTGTGGAGTTTTGAAAAATATTTATACAATTGCCTTAGGAATGTCGCGCGGTTTAGGATATGGAGACAATACTCGTGGTTTTATAATTAGTCAGGCAATTCATGAGATTGTTGCTTATGTTGAAAAATTAGGTGGAAAAAAAGAAACAGTTTTTGGTGCGGCTGGCTTAGGGGATTTAATAACAACTTCAGCTGGAATGTTTTCACAAAATTTTACTTTTGGATATACATTTGTAAGAGCTGCAGATAAAAATGTAACAGCAGAAGGTGCACGATCGTTTTTACAAATTGAAAAATTATTGGGTGATGATGTCCCAAAATATCCATTGCTTTATAATGTTATTCAGGTTTTAAAACATAAAAAAACACCAGAAGCTTTGTTTAAAGATTATTTTAATGAAGAAGACAAATCCTTTTCTAATCCCATAGCTTAGCTTAAAAAATTACTAATTAAAAATTTATATGTTGCCAAAAAATTTGTCGGAAAAAGCATTAGAAATTCACAAAGAAAAACTTTATCAAGGATATGTAAAAAAGTCTGAAGAAATTTCTGGAGAGTTAAGAAAGTTTGCTTTAGGTGAAAAAACTTTGGACACAGCAAATCAAACTTATTCTGAATTGCGTGGATTAAAAGAAGGTGAAACTTTTGCAAAAAATGGGAAAAATTTACATGAATGGTATTTTGAGATTTTAGATGGTGATGGTCAAACAAAAGGTGAATTAGCAGATGAGCTGACCAAGTTGTTTGGTTCTGTGGAAAGTTTTAAGAAATATTTTAAAGCAAATGGATTAGTTGCTCGAGGTTGGGCAGTTTTATGTTGGGATATTAAAGATCAGGGGTTAAGAATTTATATAGGTGACGCGCATAATCATGGTGGGGTTTGGGGGGTAATTCCGTTGATTGTTTTGGATGTTTATGAGCATGCATATTTTATGGATTATGGAAGTGATCGCGGTGCATATATTGATGATTTTTTCACAAGTTTAAATTGGGAAAAAGCAAATGAGTCATATTTAAAAGCAAAACAAATCAATTTATAATTTTATGGGAGAAATAGTTTTAGATATAGAAACACAAAATACTTTTGCAGAAGTTGGAAATGATATAAAGGGGTTGAAAGTTTCAGTGGTTGTTGTTTATGATTATGAAACTGGGGAGTATAAATCTTACAAAGAAGATCAACTAAATAATATGTGGCCAGTTTTAGAGCAAGCTGACAGAATTATTGGTTATAATTCAAATTATTTTGATTTGCCGGTTTTAAATAATTATTATCCTGGTGATTTAACTAAGCTACCACAATTAGATATGTTAGTTGAGGTAAAAAAAAATCTGGGAAATCGTTTGCGCTTAAATGATATAGCCAAGGCAACTTTAAAAATTGAAAAAAGCGGGGATGGATTAGGAGCGATTGAATATTTTAGAAAAGGGGATTGGGAATCTTTGACAAAATATTGTAAAGATGATGTAAAAATTACTCGTGATATTTATGAGTTTGGCAAAAAAAATAAGCAATTATTTTTTAATGATATTATGACTGGAGATACTCGGCCATTTCCAGTTAATTTTGATCCACCTGCGCCTGAAGATTTAGCTGCTCAAGAGTCTGGTGTTAATTTGTCTTTGCCATTTTAAAAAAATAATTATAAAAATATGAAAAATCGTAGACCAAAAGTTAGTATAAGAAATATTCGAGAAGAGTTTAGGCCGGTTGTTGATAATAGGGCTGCTTATCCACTTCGTGGGGAAGAAGTTGAAAAATTACTTGAGCATGAAGTTGAAAAAACACCTGAACAAATTTTAGCAGGAGTTAGGGTTCTTGGGGCAATGGAAGGTTATGCTAGAGAACTTGTTGGAGAAGAAGATGCAAAAGCAATAGTTAAGGGAATATATATTATTAAGGATGAGGAGGTAGATCAAAAAGCAGGTAAGTGTGTTAATGGTTTTGTTGATGATAGAGGATATATTTTTGTAAAAGAAAGTCGGTCAAAGAGTTTGCCAGATTTTATGAAAACAGTTGCTCATGAGGTTTCACATTGTATTTCATATAATCTTTTAGAGGTTTCTGGAGATAATAATGTTGATTACCAAACAGGGGAGGGTATAAGTATTGAGGTTTTACGTGCAGGTTTTGTTACAAAAGGTCCTAAAAAAGAAGGGCGTAAAGAAAAATTTAAAGGCATAAACGAAGCTGTTGTTGAGTTAATGTCAGCAGATTTTAGGTCTCAGATGAAGAGGGATGGAAAAACAGGATTAATCGAAGAAGAACAAGAAGGTTTTGAGGGGATTTCTGCTTATCATGGACCTGTATTTCTCCTTCTGGGATTAGAAATAGATTTGCTTTTAAAAAAAGAAGGTACTACACCACAGATTTATGAATTGCAAAAAGAAACTTATAGAAATTTAATAACTGGTAAAAATAGTTTTTTGCAAAAAGTAGAAAAAGCAAGGCCTGGTGCAGTTAAGATTTTGTCTGAAATGGGCACTTCAAATCAAGAGGCATATGAAGTCGCAAAAAAATTAGGACTTGATTCTGCTGTTGAAATGATGGAGATGGTAATTCCTAATTTAAAAAAATAATATTTTAAAAGTATCAACCCGACGTTTTGTAACGACGGGTTTACATTCTTGGGTATCCATGAAATTGTGAAATAGATCTTATTCCAAAAGCTGTTGTTTTTAGCCAGTCAAATAATTGATTAAATTCAACCTGAGCTTCATCAGAAAGTTGTTCAGAAACATCAATCAAATCTCTGTATTCACCATGTCTGTTAACCATGTTTTTCTTGGGATGCTTGTGTTGTATCAAAGCAATTAGTTCTACGGCTTTTTTTCTAAATAAATGCCAATGAGCTGTATTGTTTTTTGACATTGTTTGATTGTAAACAATTGTTATTAAATCTGCAACATCATTTATAGTTGTCATGTTTGGACCTCCTTATGGGGATTTTTAGCATTTGTGTGCAGGTTTGTCAATGTATTTAATTAGGGTGGGTTTGTTTGACATATTTTTTTAATAATGATATAAATTAATGTCGCATAAAATCGCGACAAGGAGGAGTGATAATGGCAGATTTGAAAGTTGGTAATGATTTTTTTCTTGCTTTGTTGGCTACAGCTGAAGATGGAGGTGCATCAGAAGCTGATCTAATAATGATGACAGAGCCAGATGTGTTTGCTCAACTTCTTTTGGTTATTCGCAGACAGGCAGAGGTTGTGATCAAGGAAGGTGTGACCAAGATCCATATCATAGACTGCGACGCTGACCCATATCTACCAGAAGGATGGTCTGTAGAAGAACACACCAAAGGCGGTCAACTAGAGTGGAATCCTGAAAAAGTTGAGCTCTGGGTTTCCAAACATCAGAAAAGTAGTCCGGTTATCGGAGGAAACGAGCTTCGTAAGAAGTTGGCGTCCCGACCAACTCTTAATGCTAATGTTCTGGATTATTTGATTAGAAATCCAGATCTCATTCCAAATGAGTGGAAAGGAACCTATGTAAATTTCTGGGGTACGATTTACCGCGCTCAGGATCATGTTCTTGTTGTTCGTTGTCTCTATTGGTATTCAAACAAATGGCAAGACAGTTATATCCAACTTAGCGTCAAGTTTGTTAATTCTCGCCTTGCTGCTCTTCGCAAATAATTGGTTTTTAGAATCATCAACTTAAGACCTGCATTGGTGCGACACTGATGTAGGTTTTTTGATTGACTTTATTTACTTGACATATCATACCAATTTGGTATGATATAGCAAAGTATGATTAATTTAAATAGAAAAACTGATTATTCACTACAATTTGTGACTGCTTTGGCTCATCTTAAAAAAGATGAAAATTTGTCATTAAAAACTTTTGCAAAACAATCTAAAATTTCTTTTGCTTTTTTGCAAAGAATTGCAAGTCCGCTTAAAAAAGCTGGTTTAATTAAATCAGAACAAGGGAGTGCTGGTGGATATGTTTTGGCAAAAAAATCTAACCAAATTTCTGTACAAAATATTGTTGAAGCAATCGAAGGTCCAATGCAAGTTGCAATGTGTATAAAAAATCCAGGTGCATGTTTTTTTGAAAAAAAATGTCCTACTAAAAAAACTATTAGTAAAATTAATAATGAAATCTCAAAAGTTTTACAAAAAATTAAAATCTCACAATTATAAAAATCAATCACAATATGATGTTAGGTAAATTAATTCCAGAAAATAAAAAAAGAAATGTTTATCTTGATAACGCCGCTGCAACAAAATTAGATCCAAAAGTTTTGCAAAAAATGTTGCCAAGTTTAAAAGATAATTTTGGAAATCCAAGTGCTTTACATAAAAAAGGACGTGAAGCAATGGATGTTATTTTTGATGCGCGGAAAAAAGTTGCTGGAATTTTTGGGTGTCAGCCAGAGCAAATAATTTTTACAGGATCGGGAACTGAATCAGATAATATGGCTTTGTTTGGAATTGCAAATGCTTATCAAAAAAATGGTAAACATATTATTTCAAATAAAATTGAACATCATGCGGTTTTGCATCCACTAGAAAAATTAAAAAAACAAAATTTTGATATTAAGTTGTTAAGTCCAGATAAGCAAGGTCAGGTCAAAGCAAAAGATATTTTAAAAACATTGCACAAGGATACAATTTTGGTTTCAATAATGTATGCAAATAATGAAATTGGAACTATAAATAATATTGCAGAAATAGGGCGTGCAATTTTAAAATACAAACAAAAACACGGATTAAAACCAACAGATCCACCGTTTTTTCATACTGATGCTTGCCAAGCTGCTGCATCACAAGAATTAAATATTGAAAAACTTCACGTAGATTTAATGACAATTAACGGTTCAAAAATTTATGGACCAAAAGGTGTTGGGGTTTTGTTTTTAAGAAAAGGATTAAAACTAGGGTCAATTATATTTGGTGGTTCACAAGAGTTTCGCAAAAGACCTGGAACAGAAAATGTTGCAAACATTGTTGGAATTGCAGAAGCACTAGAGTTGGCACAAAAAAATAAACAAAAAGAAAATCAACGTCAAAAAAAATTGCGTGATTGGTTTATTTCAGAAATTCAAAAACAAATTCCAAAAACTTTGTTAAATGGTCATGCAACAGAACGACTTCCGAACAATACTAACATTTCGTTTTTAGACGTAGAAGGGGAGTCAGTGATTTTATATTTAGATGAATATAATATTTCTTGCTCAACTGGAAGTGCTTGCACGTCAGCCAGCTTAGATCCATCGCATGTGATTTCAGGATTAGGTTATCCATATGAATATGCGCATGCAAGTGTAAGATTTAGTTTGGGAAAAGATACAACGAAAAAAGATTTACAATATGTGCTAGACATTCTCAAGCCAGTTGTTGAGTTTTTAAGAAAAGTTTCACCAATAAAAATTAGCACAAAAAATAAATAAGTAAGATATGAAAAAAGACATAATTAATCCAAAAACAGGTCAGTCCTGGATATATTCCAAAGCTGTTAAAGATCATTTTTTTAATCCGCAAAACATCCTTGCAAAACATCCTAAAAAAAGCGAATATAATGGATATGGAAGTGTAGGGTCGCCAGCTTGTGGAGATGTGATGGATTTTTACATAAAAATTGATCCGAAAACTGAAAAAATCAAGGACGTAAAGTGGAAAACTTTTGGTTGTGCATCTGCAATTGCTTCAACTTCAGTGTATTCTGTGATGCTTAAAGAAAAAGGTGGTTTAACTATTAAGCAGGCTTTGAAAATTAAACCAAAGGATATTATAAAAAGATTGGGTGGTTTGCCAGATAGAAAAATTCATTGTTCGGTTTTGGCTGATCAGGCGTTTAAAAAAGCAGTTGAAAATTATCAGAAAAACAAGTAAAGTAACTTTATGAAAGATGCAAAACCTCGTAAAAAAGGAAAAATTAAAAAAATTGTCGTGGACCAAGATGCTTGTGTAAGTGTTTCAAGTTGTGTTGCTGTTGCTCCAGATGTTTTTCAGTTAGATGAAGAAGGCAAAGCATATATAGTAGATCCAGATTCAGTGGATGATGACACTTTGCTTTTGTCTGCACAAAGTTGTCCGCTTTTGGCCATTCATTTGTATGATGATAAAGGAAATAAAATTTTTCCAGATAATTAATCCAACACAAATTAATTATGAAAAAACTTTTTGTAGTTGCAACACCAATCGGTAACTTGCAGGATATTTCTAAAAGAGCACTTGATTGTCTTAGTCAAGTTTCTTATATTTTATGCGAAGATACTCGTGTCACAAAAAAACTTTTATCACATTATAAAATTCAAACACCTTGTAAAAGATTTGACGCGCATTCAAGCTCAAAAGATTTTGCAAAAATATTAGGAGATTTTGAAAATTTAAAAACTTCAAAAGCTCAAGATTCCCAAGAAAATAAAGAAATCGCACTAGTAACAGATGCAGGAACTCCAGCAATTTCAGATCCAGGATCAAAACTTATCCAATATATAACAAAAAGAAATCCAGAAATAGAGATTATGCCAATCCCTGGACCAAGTTCTTTAACAGCAGCACTTTCAGTTTCAGGTTTTGATACATCGCAATTTATATTTTTAGGTTTTCCACCAGCGAAAAAAGGCCGTGAAAAGTTTTTTCAAAAAATAAGCGAACATAAAGAAGTTGTAGTAATTTTTGAATCAGTACATCGCATCAAAAAAACTTTAGAACAAATTGCAAAACACATGCCAAACAGAGAAATAATTGTAGCACGCGAATTGACGAAGCAATTTGAAACAGTGTATCGTGGAAGTGCGCTAAAGATTTTAACTCAAGTTAAAGAAAAAGGAGAATTTGTAATATGTCTAAATACTATATAACCACACCGATTTATTATATTAATGATAAACCGCACATTGGGCATGCATACACAACGATTGTTGCCGATATTGTTGCGCGGTATCAGCGCATGCTGGGTAATGAGGTTTTTTTTCAAGTTGGAACTGATGAAAATAGTCAGAAAAGTGTTGATGCTGCACAAAAAGCTGGTGCAGAAGCTGTGCAAACTTTTGTAGATCAAATGTCTGCGGTTTGGGAACAGACTTGGGATTCAATGAATATTTCAAATACTGATTTTATTCGCACAACTCAAGAGCGTCATGTTAAGGCTGTTAATGAGTTTTTCAAAAGAGTAAATGAAAAAGGCGATATTTATAAGGGTGAGTATGTTGGTTTGTATTGTGTTGGTTGTGAGGCTTTTCTAAAGCAGAGTGATTTAGATGATGATGGAAATTGTCCGCATCATAAAAAAGCTCCAAAAGAAATTAAAGAGGAAAATTATTTTTTTAAGTTGGCAAAATATCGTGAACCACTTTTAAAATACATTGAAGAAAATCCAGATTTTGTTCAGCCAAAATCTCGTCGCAATGAAATTATAAATTATATTAAGGATCACATGGAGGATATAAGTATTTCGCGACAGTCGCAGGAGTGGGGGATTCCAGTTCCAATTGATGAGTCGCAAGTGCTTTATGTTTGGTTTGATGCTTTGCTAAATTATCTTTCTGTGATTGGTTTTGGTGATGAAGGAAATCCTGAAGATAATAAAAAGTTTGAAAAAAATTGGCCAGCGGATTTGCAAATTGTTGGAAAAGATATTATAAAATTTCATTGTGCTTTGTGGCCTGCGATGTTAATGAGTGCTGGTTTGGATTTGCCGAAAAAAGTTTATGCACATGGATTTTTTACAATTGATGGAGAAAAAATGAGCAAGTCTTTGGGAAATGTTATTGATCCAGCAGATGTTGGTGCAGTTTTTGGACAAGATGCTTTAAGATATTTTTTGATAAGAGAAATTAAATTTGGTGAGGATGGAGATTTTTCAGTTCAAAAACTTAAACAAAGATATAACGAGGAATTGGGAAATGAATTGGGAAATTTGGTTTCAAGAGTAATTTCAATGTTACACAAGTTTAATGATGGGGAAGTTCCTGAGTCTGAAAATAAATTTGATGCTGAAAAAATTTGGGAAAATTATGATGCACATTTTGGTCAGTTAGAATTTTTAAAAGTTATTGAAATTGTTTGGCGAGAAGTGCGCAACATAAATAAATACATCACAGATAAAAAACCTTGGGAGCTTGCAAAAACTTCTGAAAAAGAATTAAAAGATGTGTTATACTATATTACAGATGGTTTGTATCAGATTGCGTGGTTGTTAACGCCAATTATGCCACATATTTCAGATCAGGTTTTAGATCAACTTGGTTTTGAAATTGCGCCAGAAAGAGCACGGGCAATTTTAGAAATTAAGAAAGCACACATTTCGCAAAAACAAAAAACAAAAAAACCAGAAATTCTTTTTCCAAAAGTTGAATAAATAACAATCATATGTTTCATTTTTTAACAGATCCAGACTTAATGCTTTATGTTGCGCTGTTTGGCTTTGCACTTTTTGGTTTTTGGATGGGTGCAATTCATGCGGTTGGTTCATTAGTTGGTGTAATTGCTGGAGCTTATGCAGCAACACATTATAATGCACAAGTTACTGAATGGGTTTTAGGACAAATGAATTTTCCAGAAGGAATGGCACATATTATTGTTTTCTTTTTAACATTTTTTATTATAAATAGAATTGTTGGTTTGGTTTTTTGGATAATTGATAAGTCCTTGGATTTTGCGAGGTTTATACCATTTTTAAAATCTATAAACCGTTTGATTGGCGCAACTTTTGGATTTATTGAAGGAATAATGGTTTTGGGATTAGGTTTGGCATATATGAGCGCATTTCCTTTTGGAGCCGGGATTACACAATTTTTTGCAGAATCAACAGTTGCGCCATGGCTTGTAGACACAGCAAGAATTTTGTATCCTATATTTCCAGAAGCTTGGCATAAAGTTCAGGAAGTTTTTGATAAAGTTAAAGAAGTTAAAGCATGAGAATAATAGACACTCATTGTCATTTAAATTTCAGAGCATACAAGGCGGACATTGATGAAGTGATCCGTCGTTGTTTTGATAAAAATGTTGAAATGATAACTGTTGGCACTCAAAAAGATACAAGTCAAGTTGCGGTTGAAATTGCAAAAAAATATAAAGGGATTTGGGCTACTGTTGCATTGCATCCAAATCATTTATTTCCAGTTGAGATTGATGAAAAAGAAAGTTCATTTATTACGCGTGAAGAAAGTTTTGATTATGATTTGTATAAAGAGTTGGCACAAAATCCTGAAGTAGTTGCAATAGGTGAATGTGGTTTAGATTGGTTTAGAGTTCCAGAAGATGTTGAATTAGAAAAAATTAAACAAAAACAAGTTGAGGTTTTTGAAAAACATTTGGATTTAGCTGATGAGTTAGGTTTGCCAGTTGTAATTCATTGTCGTGATGCACATGAAGATTGTTTTAAAGTTTTAAAAAAATATATTGATGAGGGGAAATTAAAAAAGCGTGGGGTTGCACATTGTTTTACTGGAACTTTAGGAGAAGCACAAAAATATCATGAGTTGGGATTTTTAACATCATTTACTGGGATAATTACTTTTCCACCAAAAAAATCTTCTGGAGAAAAGTTTTCAGAATTACAAAAAGTTGTTCAAGAAGTGCCTTTGGAAATGATAATGCTAGATACTGATGCACCTTATTTAGCTCCAGAGCCATACAGGGGGAAAAAAGCAGAGCCGTGGCATGCGATTTTTATTGCAGAAAAAATTGCTGAGTTAAAAGGTCTCACATACGAAGAAGTTATTAAAACTACTACAAAAAACGCAGAAAAATTATTTAATATTTAATATATGAGCAGTGAACCAATTAAACCAAGACAAAGGCAAGAGGGAGAGTTTGAAGAAAATAAAGCAGAAAAAGAAAAAAACCCAAAAGTTATAGGTATTCAAACCAAAACCGAGGAAGAAGCTAGAAAGATAATTATGTGGTTTTGGGAAAAAAGAAATCCTGACATGCTTAGGTTTTTTGAAAAAGATCCTTTTCAGCAGATAACAATGGGGGATAGAACTTGGGCAGAGGAAGTGTTAGATGATGATGATAAAAAAGTTGGATATAAAATACGAATTTCTGGTAATAGGGCTCCTATCTCAAAACAAGGGATGGAAATAATAAAAGAATTAGATTTGGATTTTGAGGTTATTTCTGCTTAAGAGAGTTTGTCGTTTTTGTTATGTAAAAATTACATTAGACTAAAAATTTTTCAGGTCGGCTTTTTCGGAGAAAAAGCCGACCTTGTTAGTTGTGGGTTGTTGTTCAAATACCTCCAAGTTGCGTGTTACCCACGTGTTGTCCGCTCTGGATTGCAGTATGACCAAGGCGAGTGAGCTTGTATCTTGTTTTCAGTAGTTTGTCTACTGTTTTTTGCGCCGCAAGGATCCACCCTTTGCAGACCAATCTGGCAACAAGATCTCCAATCATGTTGGTTGAAAACCTGCCCTCACAATCTTTCAACATGGTAGACAAACTCACATTGCCTCCATGTCTTCTGATCATGATCAGAATCTCCAACTCATTTTGCGAAGGACTAAGAGAATTTTGAGAAGCCATTGCATCCTCCACTTTCTGCGTCTATATTAAGCACTATAATTTTTATGTTGTCAAGTCTCTCGCACCCGATCCATTAAAATGATATAATACAAACAAGAATTGTGGATTAAATGTCCAAAAAAATAAGGGGCAAAAATGTTAAAAAAGTTAACGAGCATTTTTTAGGTGCTAAGTTAGTTTTTTGTACTGAACAGGTTTGTTATCTTCTAAAAAAAGTAATTCCAAAGTCTGTTTCAAAAGAAAAAAAGGAAGAGTATGCGAAAAAATATGCT
>CAZVIA010000004.1:0-66685 GCA_964627525.1 uncultured Gammaproteobacteria bacterium
GAAATCGGACTTGATGCGATGCAAGGTCTTGCATTGTTTGCCCAGAATAGAAAGGATCTGCAAGATCACTACATGGATCTACCTAGTTCGGTCCGTTGTGGCCATCGCGAGAATTGTGCGTGCCTCGACTTGTGGAGCGACGGTCCGAGGTTGAGCTGGCACTTGGGTTGACGGTGCGGATTCCGGGTTTGGTTCTGCTTCTTTCCGGGAGTAATTTCTCTCTACTCTTTTAACCTAGTCACTTTTTGAAACTTTTCCCTTTTCCCTCTTAGTTTAACAACTAGGGGGGGGATTTGTTATTTTGTTATGAATTAATTTTACGAACTAATCTCCGGCTTCCAAAACTTATGATTAGGTCGCTTCTTAAAAAACTCTTTAGCTTTTGCTTTTTGCTCATCGGTTAAATTCTCAAATCGCTGTTTCATTTTTTCATGAAACTTACCGCGCATTTGCATTGCTTTTTCTTTTTGAACACTCATCACTTCTTTCAAAGAATCTAAATCAGTTTTTTCTAAAGTACCAGCTTTGATTTTATCTAATACTTGAGAATGATTTTCCAAAATCATTTCTAAGTCAGCTAAGATTTCCAAAGATTTTTCTCCACCTTCTTTTTCTCGCAAAAAATCAATCTTTTTTTGATATTGTTCAATGTGAGTTGTAAACTTCTTATCTAAGTGAGCCAACACCTCCTCATTTAATTCACCACTTTCAAACATTTTTTTCATTTCACCTAAACGACGCCCAGCTTTTTTTCCTTCCCAATCTACTTTTGCTTTTTTACCAAAGTGCATAAAACCACGCACTCGTTCGTTGAATTCTGTTTTTACTGGATACAAAGTATCACCTGGCACAGCTTGCTCTGAAGCATAACTTGTACCAACACCAACTAACAACACTGCCATCAGTGCAATTGGCAAAGGTTTTAAATTCATAAGCCTAAAATTAAATGATTTAAATTTATTATCTGAACTTTTTTGAATCAAAGCAACCAGCACGTGTTCTGTTTGCTTTTTTTCATCTTTGCTCAAACAAATTTTTTTAGATTGTTTAAAAATTTTTGTAAAACGACTGAACATATTATTAAATTAATTTTTTCAATTTTTCTACTGCCCTATAAATTCTCACTGAAACAACATTTTGTTTTTCCCCTAAAACTTTTGCGATCATTTTGGGAGATAAATCATTTATATATCTCATTACAATTACTTGTCTGTGTTTTTCATCTATCTTAGAAATTAAATCTTTTAACTTTGACAACTCCACATCATTTTCTAATTGCTCAAGATTTTTTTCATCACAAGCATCAAAACCTTTTTCTTGCATTTGCTCTAAAGACTGTTCCTTCTTTTTTCTAGACTCATCAATTATCAAATTATTTGCAGTGCGATATAAAAATGCTTTTGTGTTATCAACTTTTTTACCTTGCACAAGATAGTCCCAGGTACGTACAAAAGTTTCTTGCATCAACTCTAAAGCTCGCTCTCTATCAAATACTCGAAAATAACAATGTTTAAAAATCGCATCTGAATGTTTCCTATATACTTTTATATATAGCTTTTGCATTTTGTTTTTGGCCTTCATAATATATGACGTAATGCTAACCAATTTCTTACATTTTGTCTACTTTGTCCAAACCACCCATATATAATAAAAATTAAATAAACAAACCACGCATACTGTTACATATACGTAGTTTTGTTTTAGTTCAACCCCTAAAACCCCAAACTCCCACAACTAGTTCACACACAAAACACCATATCGATTCAATCGATACACACCTCCTTGACCAGCAATTGCCATACCACCATCTTCCAAAGACAACACAGCATTTGCTGTATCAAAACCCGCCCCACCAAATGACCGCTCAAACAAAATCCTGCCTTGAGCATCTATTTGACTCAACCACATTTGAGCACTGGTGTTTCCATATGATCTAGTTATGCCAGCTGTAAGCAAATCATTGCCCACACGCCAATCCATTGCATTCACTGAATCATACATCAGACCGCCAAAGGTTTTTTGCCAAACAAAATATCCATCAGAATTAAGCTTGAGCATAAAACCATCATACTCATACCCATCACCGATTTTGATTTTGCCAGTAACAAAAAAATCCTTGTAAGCATCTTGTGCAACAGCACTTGCCATCTGGTAATCAACAGCAGAATGAAATCTCTCCCACATAATTCCGCCGTTTGTGACAAATTTTGCAACAATAACCCGAGTCTTCAAACCAGGTTGCAGAATTGTGTTACCAACTGCAACATACTCTCCCTGACCCAAATGCGCGACATCAGAAAGCTGACCACCAGTTTCAACACCTAGCAATTTAGACCACTGCTGAATACCCATGGAATCAATTCTATAAATCCACGGCGAAGTAGTAACATTTTCCAACACTCCACTTCTGTTTCCAACAATAATAAAACCACCTTCATCATCTGCAACCACTGCGCGAGCTATGTCATCCTTAGTACCACCGTAATCCTCTTCCCAATGCATTTCACCACTTACATCCATGAGCATAACCCAAGCATCTGCTTCACCAAGCCCTGATGAACGAGTGTAACCCACAACCATAAACTGATCTGCACCACCTTCTGTGTTTTGCACTTTAGAAACTGACCACAGCTTATCTATTTGAGTCCACCCAAACTCTTTTTCCCAAACCACATTCCCACTTGAATCCAATTTGGTTACACAAGAATTTTGATCATAATCAAATCCAGAAATCAGCTCATGACAAGAACTAATCACAATCAAGTTACCTTGATCATCTTCAGTCATTGTCAAAACTTCATCCAAGAATTGCTCGCTCAAATCCTTATGCCAGCACTGATAACTATTTTGCACCTCTTCAGATCCAAACACATCTTCCTTATCCAAAATAGATCTGGGAAAGCCCTCTTGCTCACCTTGCACACCAGTTCCACACTCACAAGGCTCAGCATTTTCACACGGCTCACACCCAGCTCTAGAATTTTGCACACTTGCAACACCAAAAGAATAGTACACAACATCATCCATAACACTGTCATGCATTTGAGTTGCATATTCCGCAGTTTGCTGACAACCTGAAAATTGCCAACCCAACAAACCAAACACAAACCCCAACCACACCAAACTCAAAAAAGACTTTCGCACTTTTCGCTCCTATTCATATTTAATTCAATTAAGGGATTAAAATATCCTATCAACCAATTTGCGCACAGTCAATAGGATAAACTATGGATAAAGTGTGGTTAAAATTTTGTTGAACCTTAGCTCAAAATTTACCCCCTCAACAAAACCTTTTGCAACTCGCCCAATCTTTTATAAAAACCAGCACTATGAAT
The DNA here is from genome assembly GCA_964627525.1 of uncultured Gammaproteobacteria bacterium. Lineage (GTDB taxonomy): Bacteria > Patescibacteriota > Patescibacteriia > Magasanikbacterales > JBBTQS01 > CAZKMQ01. The sequence goes on from CAZVIA010000004.1 coordinate 3,336, forward strand.
TGAGTTTAAACCTAAAGCACAAAAATCATAATGATGCATCCACTCATGCAACAAAGTATTTAAAAAAGTTTTTGAAGCTAACATTTGCCCACGCACAGCAGTGCGATTTGTAATATAAATATATTTTGACTTTGGGCGATAATAACCATATTGCTTCATCACAGTTCGCCCACCTCTTTTTTTGTGATATTGATTTGTATCACTAATTTTAACATTACAAATATCTATTTGTGCGAGATCGCAAAGTTCATCTAGCAAAGAAGTGCTGAATTTTTGGCGGGCGCGAGCGGAGCGAGCGCCCAAAATTTCTTCGCACAAAGCACAAACACAATCATTCACTTCAAAAGCAACCGCTGTAATACGATTGCTTTTATTATAATTTCTTTTATTACTATTTAAGAAAAACATATCATAGGTCCAACTACCCCTTCCCACCACTTCCATGAATTTTAATATGAGTTTTAACTTCTGCTTTCATCATTTCTCTGGATTTTTCCAACAACACCCTTGGATCAATAGATTTTTTATCTGAAAAAATTGTCTCACGCAAACCAGCTGCAAAAGCTAAGCGCAAATCAGTATCAATATTAATTTTTGCTACTCCCAACTTAATTGCACGCTTTTTTTGTGGAGTTGAAATACCATGCGCATTCTTCATCCAATCACAATCTTTTAACAAACCACACTGAGTGTGCAAACGATTTAATAATTTTTTACAAACACGACTTGCTCCATGCAACACCAAAGGAATTTTCACAACTTGAGAAATTTCTTTTAATCGCACCAAATCCAAAGAACCTGCAATTCCTGTTTGTTTAAAAGCTCCGTGTGCCGTACCAACAGAAATAGCCAAAGCATCACATCCAGTCAACTTCATAAACTTAACAACTTTTTCAGGATCAGTAAAAAACGCATCTTTATTTTTTACACTTACCAAATCTTCTTTCCCAGGAATAGCACCCAACTCTGCCTCAACTGAAATTCCTTTTCTGTGTGCCAACTTAACAATTCCACGAACTGCTTTTACATTTTTCTTAAAAGACAAATGCGAAGCATCAATCATTACAGAACCATACAACCCCGACTTAATCGCAACCTTCACCAAATCAATATTTTTTCCATGATCTAAATGAAAAACAACTGGCACTTTAGATTTTTCTGCAGCCACTTTTGCAATCGCCCCTAAATAATCCATTCCAGCATAATTTATCGCACCCTCACTTGTCTGCAAAATCACCGGAGATTTTTCTTCATTAGCCGCTTCAATAATTGCCAAAGCTGTTTCTAAATTATTTATATTAAAAGCACCAACTGCATATCCACGCTTACGAGCTTTTGGTAAAATATGATTTAAATTTTTCAACATAAAATTTTCTGACCTGAAATAAATTTTAAATATTTTCAGCTTTCAAACGACCATATTTTCGCAACATTCGTTGTAACCCAGAACGAGTTAACAAACCATCTTGTGGTCCGATTTTTGAAATTACACTTGAACTGTTTAAATTACCACGCAACATTGCTTCTGGAATATCTTTGTCATCCATTAAGGCACTCATAAAACCAACTGCATAAGAATCCCCCGCACCTGTTCGCTCAATTGCTTTTACTTTTTTATAAATTCCCATTTTCCAATAATTTACACCATCAAAAACAAACGAACCATTTTCCCCATCTGTAATCACAGCAATTTTTGGTCCAAGACGATACAAAGCACGCAACAAAGATTTTGTATCTTTTTTATTTCCAACTAATTTATGTGCTTCTTGTACATTTAAAAATAAAACATGTGTTACTGCACAAACTTTTTTAATCTCACCAACACCTTCCAAAAATTGATAAGTTCCAGGATTGTAACCCATCTTTGCCCCACACTTTTTTATATAATTAATTATTTGTTTATTATATTTTTTATGATCTTCACCAATACTTGAATAATACATCCAATTTGTTTTTGCCAATTTTGGCAAACGATATTTTCTTGGCGCATGATAAACCAAAATTGTCCGATCTCCATGATAATTAATTACAGTAGAAGCATTTGATTGCCCTTTTTTCAAAATCTCAACATACCTAGTATCTACATTCTCTTCTTTCAACTCTTTCATTATGGTTTTTCCAGACATATCTCCACCTAAAATTGTATGAAACCCTGTTTTAAAACCTAAACGCGCCATGCCAATCGCATTATTAATTGAATTCCCAGCAACTTTTTGTGCAATTGTATCAACTGGAATCTTGCTTGGAAATTTTAATTTTAAATAGCAATCATTATCTACTCTACAAGTCACTGCTGCATTATTTACCTCAACAATTGTATCAATAGTTGAGTCCCCAATTGAAATTATGTCGTACATAAAATTATTTTTTCTTTAAAACTTTTTTCACAGCACTAATAATATTTTTTGATTTCATTCCATACTTTTCCAACAACTCTTCTGGAGTACCTGACTCACCAAAACTATCATTAACACCAACTGGTACAATTGGAACTGGTCGTACTTGTGCCAACTCTTCACAAACCACACCAAACAAACCTCCAGCCATTTGATGTTCCTCAACAGTGACCACACAACCAGTTTTTCGCACAGAAGCTAATAAAGTTTTACGATCAAAAGGTTTGATTGAAGAACAATTAATTACTTCAGCACTAATTTTATTTTTTGCCAAAACATTAGCTGCAACTAATGCTTCATAAACCAATGGACCGCTCGCAATAATTGTTACATCTTTTCCTTTTGCAAAAACTTGTGACTTACCAATTGCAAAACTAGTTTTCTTAGTAGTCATACAAGGGGTTTTTTCACGAGCAAAACGAATGTAAACAGGACCATCTAATTTTACAGAAGCATGAATTGCTTTGCGAGTTTCTTCTTCATCACAAGGAACCAAAACTGTCATGTTTGGCAAAACTCGTGTAATAGCTACGTCTTCCAAAGCTTGATGAGTTGCTCCATCAGGTCCAACAGAAATTCCAGCATGAGCTCCAATAATTTTTACATTATTTTTTGCATAACAAATAGAAACACGAATCTGATCCCAATTTCTTCCAGGAGAAAAAACAGCATAACTAGAAATAAACGGAATCATTCCTTCTTGTGCCATACCAGCAGCAACACCTGCCATGTTTTGTTCCGCAATTCCCATTTGAATAAATCTATTTGGAAATTTTTCCTTAAACCAATGTGAACGAGTGGATACAGTTAAGTCACAACACAACACCACTACGTTTTCATTTTTTTCTCCAGCTTCAACAACACCCTTTCCATAACCGTCGCGAGTCAAAACCATATCTGGTTCTGTAAAAATATTTTTTTTCAAATTTAATGATGGATTTAATTTCATATTATTCGTGTTCACTTCTAATCTTACCTCCTAATGTGCGCAAATCATGCAAAGCCTGGCGAGTCTCTTCACCTGGTTTTGGTGGCTTGCCATGCCAATTAAAATCCCATTCCATATATTCAACACCTTTACCTGGAATTGTATGTGCAATTATTGCAACAGGTTTTTCATAAATAGCTTTTGCTTGGTCACATGCATCAACAATCGCACGAATGTTATGACCATCAACATCAATTACATGAAAACCAAATGCTTCAAATTTTTCTCGCAAAGGCTCAATTGCTTGTACCTCTTCAGTCATTCCATCAATTTGAATATTGTTACGATCTACTATTACAGTCAAATTATGCAAAGGTAAATTTCCAGCCATCATGAATGCTTCCCAAACCTGACCTTCTTCTAATTCACCATCTCCTGTTAAAACAAAAGTTTCCCATCTTGCATTTTGCATTTGAGCAGCCAAGGCGACACCAACTCCAACTGAAGTTCCTTGCCCTAAAGGCCCAGCTGCATTTTCAATACCTGGCAAAGAACGACGGTGAGGATGTCCTTGCAAACGAGTTCCTAATTTACGCAAAGTGTTTAATTCTTTTTTTGGAAAATACCCTGAATGTGCCAAAGCTGCATAATGTACTGGACAAACATGCCCATTACTTACTATCACACGATCACGTTTTTCCCACCAAGGATTTTTTGGACGATGATTTATAATATGAAAATATAATGCTGTAAAAACATCTGCCATTCCAAGTGGTCCAGCACTATGACCAGATCCTGCACTTACTAACATTTTTATTAAATCCTGACGAATTGCATTTGCTGTTTCCTCAAGTTTTTTTACTTTACGATCATGTATGGGCATAAATTATTTTTTACTTTTTACACACGGATAACAAACATGCTTGTGTTTGCCAGTTACAATCATGATGTATTCCCAAGTACTTCCCAAAAAGAAAACACCAAATGCAATTATAAAAATCCAATTTTGGATATACACTGAATAAGCTCCTAAAAACAAAGACCCAAAAGCAAAAACAGCATCTTGCTGTCGCTCTTTTTCCAAAAAAATTCCATATGCCATTAAGACCACACCCAACGCACCAAGCACCACTAAAACAATCTGCAAAACTGTTGGATCTGTTGTTTGAAATAATAATTGTTTTATTGTCATATGGGACTATTATAACACAAAACTAAAACACACTGGTTTGTTAAAACCAGCGTGTCTTTGTTTGCATAAATACACGCACTAACCTGCAAAACTCAAACGATCCAATAGTGAAATTACCTCACTTATTGACTGAACATAAACCCGCACATTTCGCCCTGCTCTAAGCACATCAGTTACATCCAAGTGCTCATAACAAATGCGCGTTTCCCATTTATCCCACTTAGAACTACGATCTTCAACAGTTTGAAACACCAACTTTACATCTGCTGGCAAGCTGGACAAATCAAATCCGCAATCACTACAAATACACGCAAACCTTACTTTTCTATTGTAAGCATTTCTCTGTGTACTTGCATAAAGCACGCAATTCAGACCAAAACGCCAGTTTGTTGTATTGTGAAGCTTAAGCTCAGATAGAGGACTAAGAGCATCACGCGTCACAACATAAAACAAATTCTGATGCATTTTCCCAAAAATTGCTGACACAATCTTTTGAACCTGCTTTCCAACCTCTTTTGTATCATGCCTACCATTGTGTTCACAAGCCAACAAACCACTACAACCACCTAGTAGATCATTAGTAAGTCCTCGAAAAACCGTAATTGGAACCCACTGGTCTCCAAACGGAACAACACATGCGGCACGACAACAACCCAATTGTATATGAGTAGCAAGTCTGCGACGCAAAGCACGCAGTTCTTTAAACGTTCTTCCGTTCAACAAGCTTTCGGATTCAAGATGACCAAACCGACCAACAGTCAAAAGTGCTTTTGCAACAGCATGATCAACAGCTGTAAAATCTGTTTCAGTCATATCAAGCAAACCCTGTCTCACCACCTCTTCGACCAAAGGCAATTCAAACCTCTGTATTATTGATCCCACAGCTCCTCCCTTTCTTGGTCTGGGTGTTTTGGTAGATTTTTGATGGACACATTCCCAACCTCTTGAACCATTTGATTAGGCCAGTCCACCCGAATTAGCAATGCCGCACCTTCTTGATACTCATCACTCTCACGATTTACACAAAGATACAGATTTGACCAAAGCCGAGACTTCCAAAGAAATTCCACTTTTGGGAAAAAACCATATGGCACATACATGCCATTTACATTTATGGGAATTGGATCCCATAATATTTTTTTTACAAGATTGTTAAGGTACCCAAGAACTTGAGTAAGATTTATTTTCAAGCCCACCTCCTTTTGCTCGTGTTTGCACGAGATATCAACTTAGCATAATTAAAAAAACAAGTCAACCAAACCTGTTTTCTTGTGAAAAATTTTACAAAAACCCAAAAAAACTATTCCAAAGTATTTAAATATGAAATCGCAGACAAAGCAGCAGAAATTCCCATTCCAGTTGCAATACCAATTTGAAAATATGGAAAATCAGTTACATCACCTGCTGCAAAAATTCCCGGACAATTTGTTTTGCACATACGATCAACGAGAATATTTCCTTTTTCTGTTTTTTCTGCACATTCAATAAATTTACTGTTTGGCAACAAACCAATATGGACCATCACACCTTGCACTTCCAACTTATGTTCAACACCTTCTTTGTCTTTATAATTTAAACCACTCACCATTCCTTCACCTTCAATACTTTGCGTCATTGCTTCATACAAAATTTCAACATTTGGATGTGACTTTAACTTATCAATCAAAATTTGATCACCTTTAAAATCTGGGTACTTAGACAAAACATAAACCTTACTTGAAATTTCAGACATCATGATTGCAGATTCTAAAGCAGAATTTCCAGAACCAATAGTTGCAGTTATCTTACCTTTGAATAATGGTCCATCACACACAGTACAATAAGTTACACCTTTGTGATACATTTCTTTTTCTCCAGGAACTTCCAAGTGTCTCGGCTTTGCACCAGTTGCAACAATCACTGCTTTAGACTCAAAAACAACTTCTTCTTCACCTCTTTTGCCTTTTACCACAAAACCACTTTTATCATCTCCACCATCTTTTTTCTCAACAGAAATCACATCAACATTATTTTCAATATCAACTTTATTAAATTCCAATTGTTCTTGAAATTTTTTGGACAACTCAACACCAGTGATTGATTTTGTTCCAGGATAATTTTCAACCTCACCAGCTGTTGCAACTTCTCCACCCAAATCTTTTGCCACAACCTTAAAATTAAGTTTTCTACGAGATGCATAAACCGACGCCGCTGTTCCAGCTGCTGACCCACCAATAATTATTAAATCTAACATAGTATTAAAATAAATTCTGTTATAGCTTAACAAAAAAACCCTACCAGCGCTAGTGCTAATGCATCTGCTGCATCATCTGGTTTTGGAATTTCTTTAAGACGCAATTGCATTTGAACCATTTTTTGCATTTGAATTTTTTCTGCATTTCCATAACCAGTTAAAGTTTGCTTAACTTGTTTTGGTCCTATCTCAACCAAACGCAATCCAGAATTTACAATTGTCAACAAAATTACTCCACGCGCATGTGCCACATTAATCCCTGTTGAAATATTTTTTGTAAAAAAAAGTTGTTCAACAACAACTAATTCTGGATTAAATTTTTTTATAATTTCTTTAAGTTCTTTTTCAATCAATTGCAGACGTTCAACAAACTTTAAATTAGGGTCAGTTTCAATACAACCATAAGTTATTGCCTTAAACTGATCACGACCACCTTCTTCCACTACACCAAATCCAACTCTTCCAAATCCTGGATCAATACCCAACACTATGCGCCCCATATTTTAATTATTAAACCGCATTAGTAAAATACTCCTGCACATCATCAAGCTCATCTACTGCTTCAAAAAAATTCTCTACTTTAGATTGTTCTGCTTCTGAAATTTTTTTAGTTTCTTTTGCTTTCCACTCTAAACCAGATTCTTCAATTTCAATTTTTTGCGCTTGCACAGCTTCAACAATTTTTTGTAAATCAGAAACCACACCATACACTGCAACACCTTCATCTTCATCAACAATATCACTAACACCTGCATCAATCATGTTTAATTCAAACTCATCTCTAGAATTTAATTTTGCAACCTCTTCTTTATTAATATGCACACCAGCCAATCTTTCAAATTGCCATTGCACACTTCCAGGACCACCCAATGAGCCCCCGTGTTTAGAAAAAACATGTTTCATTTCTGCTGAAGATCTATTTTTATTATCAGTCACAACCTCCACCATTACACCAATTTGTCCTGGACCAAAACCTTCATAAGTAATTGTCTCAAAAACCACACCACTTTTATCATCTCCTGTCCCGCGCTTAACAGCATTATCAATTTTATCTTTTGGCACATTACCTGCCTTAGCTTTTTCAATTGTTAAACGTAAACTAAAATTCATTTCAGGATCTCCACCACCTTGGCGCGCTGCCAGTGTTATTGCACGTAATAATTTCGTAAACAAATTACTACGCTTTGCATCTGCTGCGCCTTTTTTGTGTTTTATTTTACTCCATTTTGAGTGGCCTGACATATTAAGCCTGACGTATTAAGACCGGGCAAAATTCGCCCCACAAATTTTGCCCTAGCTTTACTCTTTTACAAATCCTGTACCAGCTGGAATCCTTCGTCCAATAATCACGTTTTCTTTCAAACCTTCTAAGTAATCAATCTTTCCTGTTACTGCAGCATTGATCAAGACTTTAGCAGTTTCTTGGAATGAAGCTGCTGACAAGAAACTTTGAGTAGACAAAGCAACACGAGAAATTCCCAAGAACAATTCATCAGCCAAAGCTGGTTTTTTAGATTTTTTCAAATCCAAGTTTGCCAAAAGAACTTGTGTTCGTTCAACAGTTTCACCTGGCAACAAATCAGTATCACCAGCATCAGTAACCAACATACGAGAAAACATTTGTTTGATAATTACTTCAACATGTTTGTCATTCAATTTCTGTCCTTGTGAAGAATAAATTTCCTGAATCTCTCTTAACACATAAACTTGCACAGCTTCTTTTCCTTTTAACTCATACAACTGATGAAGTTCCAAGTGTCCTTCTGTTAAAGCATCTCCAGTTGTCACTAAATCACCATTCTTAACAATAATTTTGTAACCAATTGGAATTACAAATTCTTTTTCATGCGTACCTTCATAAACCAAAAACATTTTACGTTTTTCAATTCTAATTGTACCTGCTGATGGAGATCTGTTTTCTTCACCTTCTGCAGTGACAAACAACATCTGATCTTTATCAACACTATCACCATCTTTTACTTGCACATCATCTTTAACACGAACTTTATAAACTTGCTCATCAACACCTTCATACTGAACTTTAACAATTTTTTGACCACGTCGTCCTTCAAAAATTCTGCGACCACTTGGTGATTCAATTACACGCCCTTCTGCTGATTCAATTTGCACTGTTCCAGAAACATCTGTAACAAATGCTTTTTTCTTTGGCATGCGAGCCTCAAATAATTCTTCAACACGAGGCAAACCTTGTGTAATATCTTGACCAGCCACACCACCAGTATGGAAAGTTCTCATAGTCAGCTGCGTACCAGGCTCACCAATTGATTGAGCAGCAATAATTCCAACTGCTGTTCCCATTTCAACAGGTTTGTTTGATGCCAAATCAACACCATAGCATTTTTGACAAACACCCTTAGGCAAATCACACAACAAAACAGTTCGCACTTTAACTTCTTCAACTCCTTCAGCATCAATTTGACGAGACTGTTCTTCAGTAATCATGTCCCCAGCTCTTGCTAAAATCTTTTTGGACTTAGGTTTTTTCACATCTTCCAAAACATATCTACCACGGACACGTTCCATCAAAGTTTCTCCCATTACTTTTTCACTTTCTTCACGAGTGATTATAATTCCAGCTTCAGTACCACAATCTTCTTTCAAAATTACAACGTCTTGTGACACATCAACTAAACGACGAGTCAAATAACCAGCGTTCGCAGTACGCAAAGCAGTATCAGTCAAACCTTTACGCACACCATGACTTGAAATAAAGAATTCAAGAACTGAAAACCCTTCTTTAAAGTTTCCCTTAACAGGTAGCTCAATAATTTCACCAGCAGGGTTACTAACCAAACCTTTCATTCCAATAACCTGACCCAACTGACCCCATGATCCACGAGCACCAGATTCAATCATGGCATGTACCGGACCATTTTGTTTAAGCACCTTGTTACTTTCTTTCAAAACACTATCTTTAACATCTGTCCAAATTCCAATAATTTTTGTGTATCTTTCATTTTGAGTAAGCAAACCTTCTTGATACTGTTCCTCAACTTCTGCAATTTTGAGATCTCCCTGACTAACAATATCTTTTTTCTCATGAACAAAAGGAAAATCATCCATACCCAAAGAGTAACCAGATTTTGTTACATACTTAAAACCAAGTGCTTTCATTTTATCCAAAGTAGTAGAAGTTGTTCTTTCATCATATAACTCCAAAACCAAACGCACGATTTCTGCTAATTTTTTACCAGTCACAACTTCATTATACCAAGGCAACTTCTCTGGCAAAACACTATTAAATAAAATTCTACCAACTGTTGTAACTTTTCTTTCTTCCTCAAACGCAACTTCAATTGGTTCTTGCAAACTAATTTTTCTCATCTTATACGCAAGCTTAGCATCTTTAGGTGATGAAAATCTTTTGATCTTTTCTTTATCTGCTTTTTCAACACTTGGGTTATCACTTGTTAGATAAAAACACCCAAGAGTAATATCTTGTTTAGGAGTAGCAATCGGGTTACCAGTAGCTGGTTTCAAAATATTTGTTTCAGCAGCCATCAAATTATTAGCTTCCCATTTTGCTTGTTCAGTCAAAGGAACATGCACAGCCATTTGGTCTCCATCAAAGTCAGCATTAAAAGCTGTACAAACCAAAGGATGAATTCTAATTGCCTTACCCTCAATCAATCTTGGTCTAAAAGCTTGAATACCAAGTCTGTGCAAAGTAGGAGCACGGTTTAACAACACACGTGCATCGTCATCCATAATTATTTCTTCCAAAATATCCCAAACCTCATCATGATCTGCTTCAATATAACGTGAGGCACTTCTAATATTATGAGCATAACCTCTTTCAATAACTTTACTCATAACAAATGGTTTGAATAATTCCAACGCCATGCGTTTTGGCAAACCACACTCACTCATGTTCATGTTTGGACCAACAACAATCACAGAACGACCAGAATAATCTGTTCTCTTACCAAGCAAGTTAGATCTAAAACGACCTTGTTTACCTTTTAGGTTGTCTGCAATACTTCTCAACTTACGACGCTGTCCAGTTGAAGCTGTAACTGTTTTACTTCTACGCGCATCATTGTCAATCAAAGCATCAACTGCTTCTTGCAACATTCTACGCTCGTTTCTTGTAATAACTTCTGGAGCATTTAAATCTAACAATCTTTTCAAACGATTGTTTCTATTAATCACACGCCTATACAAATCATTTAAATCTGAAGTTGCAAAACGACCACCATCCAAAGCTACCATTGGACGCAAGTCTGGTGGAATAACAGGAATTGCATGTAAGATTGTCCAATGAGGTCTTATGTCATTTAAGCTCAAACTTTTTAACAACTTCACACGACGAATTAATTTATCGCGCTTTGCTGTTTTATTAGTTTTAATATCTTCCTCCAAAACTTCAATTGTTTTTTCAACATTTAATCTTTTCAATAAATACTCAATTGCCCCAGCTCCAATTTGTGCATCAAAAATATGCCCATATCGCAATGACAATTCTTGAAAACCATTTTCAGACAAAAGTTTCAACGGAACAATTTCTTTTAACTCGCGCTCTGCATTTGAAAAATCATCTTCCAAAGAATCCATTTTCTCATCCATTTCCTTTTCAATGTTTTTAATATCTTTTGGACTTTCTACTTGAGCTTTCTTTTGCTTCAACTGATTCATTATTTGCTTGCGCTTGCTTTTGTATTCATCCTTCAACTGATCTATTGTTTCTTTTTTCAAATCTTCATTAACATCAGTTACAATAAAATTCGCAAAGTAAATAACTTTTTCCAACATCTGAATTGATAAATCTAACACTGTTCCAATTTTTGAAGGAATTGATCGCAAAAACCAAATGTGAGTAACTGGTGTAGCTAATTCAATATGACCCATTCGTTCACGACGAACCAAAGAGTGTGTTACTTCAACACCACATTTGTCACAAACTATTCCTTTGTAACGAACTTTTTTATACTTACCACAATAACACTCCCAGTCTTTTGTAGGTCCAAAAATTTCTTCAGCAAACAAACCACCTTTTTCTGGTTTTTGTGTTCTGTAATTAATTGTTTCTGGTTTTGAAATTTCACCATTGGACCAACTGCGAATAACTTCTGGAGAAGCAATACGCAAACGCATTGCATCAAATTCCATTGTGTGAAGATTGTCTTTTGTTAAGTTAGGCATATTTGTAGAAATTATTCTTTATCTTTCTTTTCTGGCTCTGACTTTTTTTCTGGTGGATCAGAATCTTCTTCTTCCTCTTCTATATCTTCCAGATCTTCAAGACGTATGTACTGACCTTTTTGTTTTTTAAGTAACTCCACATCAAGACACAACCCTTTAAGCTCGCGCGTTAGAACGTGAAATGATTCTGGAATATTAATTTTTGTAATTGGCTCTCCTTTAATAATTGACTCATAAGCCTTACTTCTACCAGGAACATCATCAGATTTAATTGTCAAAATTTCTTGCAAAGTTTGCGAAGCACCATAAGCCTCCAAAGCCCAAACTTCCATTTCTCCAAATCTCTGACCACCAAACTGTGCTTTACCACCAAGTGGCTGTTGTGAAATCAAACTGTATGGCCCAATTGAACGTTGGTGAATTTTATCTTCAACCATGTGGTTCAATTTCAACATATATGTATAACCAACTGTTGTTTTGTGATCAAAAGCTTCACCAGTACGACCATCATATAATTGTGATTGACCATCAGCTGAAAAACCATTTTCCTCAAGCAATTCTTTAATCTTTGTTTCTGGAATTCCATTCAAAGGAGGTGTAGCAACACGGACTCCCATTGAGTTTGCAGCCAAACCAATATGTGTTTCCAAAACCTGCCCAAGGTTCATACGAGAAATAACTCCCAAAGGACTTAAAATAATATCCACTGGAGTACCATCTTCTAAAAATGGCATATCACCCGCTGGAACTACTTTTGAAATAACACCCTTGTTACCGTGACGTCCTGCCATTTTATCTCCAACTTGAATTTTACGAAGATCAGCAACAGTAACTTGAATTTGTTTAATCACTCCAGGCTGCAACTTGTCTCCTTCTTCTGCTGAAAAAACTTTTACATCAATTACTTTTCCATGTTCACCATGTTCTAAGTATTTTGAAGAGTCACGAACATCACGAGCTTTTTCTCCAAAAATCGCTCGCAACAATTTTTCTTCTGCTGAAAGTTCAGTTTCACCCTTAGGAGTAATTTTTCCAACCAAGATGTCACCTGATTTTACTTCAGCACCAATTCGCACAACTCCTTCTGAATCTAAGTTTTTTAATTTTTCTTCACTTACGTTTGGAATATCTGATGTTACAACTTCTGGTCCTAATTTTGTTTCTCGTACATCAATCACATAATCTTCAATATGAACTGAAGTGTATCTATCATCATGTACCAAACGTTCTGAAATAATTACAGCATCCTCATAATTGTACCCATCCCAAACCATGTATGCTACCAAAATATTTTGACCTAAAGCCAACTCACCATTTTCAGTTGAAGGACCATCGGCCATCACATCGTCTTTTTTAACTTTTTGACCGGTCTTTACAATTGGTCTTTGGTTAATTGATGTTGAATGGTTTGAGCGAACAAATTTATTTAAGTAATAAGTTTTTTCACCAACTTTTTTTCCATAATCAACTATGATATGCCCACTATCAACTTCTTTTACTTTTCCGGTTGCTTCTGCCAAAATCACATGACCTGAATCTTTTGCAGCTGCATACTCAAGGCCAGTTCCAACCATTGGAGAGTCTGGAGAAATACAAGGCACTGCCTGACGTTGCATGTTTGTTCCCATAAGAGCACGCGTTGCATCATCATGTTCTAAAAATGGAATCATACCAGTTGCAATTGAAATAATCTGATTTGACGCAACGTCCATGTAATCAATTTTATCTACATCTTCAAATCCCGGAACTCCGTGTTTTCGCACGGCAGTTTTTTCATTTATAAAATATCCATTTTCATCAATCGCAGTTGTCGCACTAACTGTTGTAGATTTTTCTTCTTGAAAAGCATTTAAATACTCAATCTCATTTGTAACTTTTGGTCGTCCATTTTCATCCTTAATAATTTTTCTATAAGGAGTTTCAATAAAACCAAAATCATTTACAATTGCATATGATGCCAAGTGACCAACCAAACCAATGTTCGGTCCTTCAGGAGTTGCAATTGGACAAATACGACCATAGTGAGTTGTGTGTACATCACGAACATCAAATCCCGCACGATCTCTAGACAAACCTCCAGGCCCTAAAGCTGAAAGACGTCGCTTGTGTTCTAACTCTGCCAAAGGATTTGTTTGATCCATAAATTGTGAAAGCTGTGATGACATAAAAAACTCTCGCACAGCTCCAATAACAGGTCGCGCATTTATTAATTTACTTGGCGTCAAAGAATCCAACTCATAAGTACTCATTCTATCTTTAACAATTCTTTCCATTCTTGAAAGACCAACACGAAATCTATTTTGTACTAACTCACCAATCGCACGAATACGACGATTACCTAAGTGATCAATATCATCCGCTTCTTCTTGAGTAACATTTAAACGAATTACTTCTTTAATAATCATTAACAAATCTTCCCTGCGCAAAATTCTTGTTTCACGAATATTTTTTCCCTCAAGATCTTCTGGAGTACTTTCAATTCCAAAACGTCCATTCATTTTGTATCGCCCTACCCTACCCAAATCATAACGATCAAAATTAAAAAACATTGCATGAATAAGCGAACGCGCATTATCAACTGTTGCCAAATCACCTGGACGAATTCTTTTGTAAACTTCTTGCAACCCCTCTTCTTCATTTGCAGTGTGATCTTTTTTCAAAGTTGATTCAATATAATCAATTTGTGGATGAGTGTTAACCTCATTAAGTAACTCACGAAGTTGTTCTGTTTCTGAAAAACCAAATGCGCGCAACAACGAAGTGATTGCAATTTTTCTTTTACGATCAACTTTTGCCCAAAGCACATTATTGCTATCTGTTTCAATTTCAATCCAAGCTCCACGGTTTGGAATAATTTTTGCTCCATAGTGCCTTCTACCGCGTACATTTTCTGAAGTAAAAAATACACCAGGACTTCTAATCAATTGAGAAACAATTACACGTTCAATTCCATTTACAACAAAAGTTCCTCTTTCAGTCATCAGAGGAATATCACCAAGATAAACTTCCTGACTTTTTTCTTCTTTTGTTCTGTTGTTTACCAAACGAGCTTTTACACGAATAGGTGCCTCATAAGTAATATTCTTTTTTCTACAAGTCACTTCATCAAATTTTGGCTCATCAAAATAATATTCTTCAAAATAAAGTTCCAAATCACGACCTGTAAAATCGTTAATTGGTGAGACTTCATCAAACAATTCTTTGATTCCAGTTTCAAAAAACCATTTATACGAAGTTTTTTGGATTTGAGTAAGGTCTGGCAAATCCATAGCAGGAAGCATGTCTGTGAAAAACTTTCTGTCAGGAGCCAATTCTTTTGTTCTTTTAAATGTCATAGTTTTTATAAAACAAAAAACCTTCCCAAGTGATTTTGGGAGATCTTATGATGTGTAAGGGATTGATAATTTTACTAAATATTGCAAGGGAGTCATGGGGTTGTTGATACCTTGCACGCAGTAATACTAATGAGAACCGCGAGTCCGGCGCTAGTATAGCTTACTTATCAACACATGTCAAATTTTATGAGCTTGTCAAGGGTGTGTAAATTTTAGCTAATTTTAGCTAAATTCTAGGTTTTCTATAAAAATCCTAAAAACTTATGTACAACTTATCCCCAGAATAGTGCTTAAACAACCTAAAGACTTGACAAAACCTAACAAATATGTTATATTTTATTGTCTGGCGGAACAGTACAACCTTCATTGGCTACACTGAACCAAAAGAAAAAAGTGTTATAATCCCAGTATATGAAGAATTTTTCCAAAAAAATCACAATTACTGGCGATGCAGATACTTTGAAAAAAACAAGAGCAGGTTTTCATAAAAAAACCCAAAAGCACGCTACAAATAAACAAGATCGCCAAAAAATCAAGCAAAATACTAAAAAAATGCTTGAAGAATCTCAATAAACCGCAAAAATTAACAGAAATAAACGCGGAGGGGAGAGGGTTGTGTCTTTAGCTTAATGCATTAGACATAATTTTGTGACTGTTGCAGGAATATTACGGCCATG
Source organism: uncultured Gammaproteobacteria bacterium (assembly GCA_964627525.1). Classification (GTDB taxonomy): domain Bacteria; phylum Patescibacteriota; class Patescibacteriia; order Magasanikbacterales; family JBBTQS01; genus CAZKMQ01. Next base: position 19,260 of record CAZVIA010000004.1, read on the forward strand.
GCTGCAATATTATCTACAGCACCACAGTTTGTACGACAGGACTTGGTTTTACCAAACACCATTGTACTCTCCCTCCACGTTTGCATCTGTTAAACTTGTCGCGCTTGACACTAACGTCGATTGTATCCATACTAAGGAGGCAACGGCGTTTTTTGTTTAATCTATTTATTTAAAATCTTCGTTTGAGGGCTGCGGATGAACATATACAACAGCCATACACAGGTTGAGACAGCAAAACTCTCTCCTCACTTTGATCCTTTGGATCAAGGTAGCTATCTCCCTATGCATGGCTATAACCGTATGATGTTTTGTTCGCAGCCCTGATGCGGAGATTTTTTAATTGATTTTTGCTATAATGAATCACGAACTATGGCAAAACGCCGACGTCAAAAAAAGAAAGAGTCTTGGTGGGGGTCTGCACTAAATCCTGAAATCAAACGAGGGGTTGTAGCGGTCTTTTTGTTTATACTAGCAATACTTGCTGGCTTAAGCTTTTTTGGTTTAGCTGGACTGCTCGGACAATTTATTAACGACTTATTTTCTATATTATTTGGTGTTGCAAAATATGCAATGCCTATTTTACTTGTGATCTGGGCAATTTTAATTGAACGTGAGGATGAATACGAGTATAGACCTACACATGTAATCGGAGTTATATTAACTGCTTTGTGTGTAACTAGTTTAATTCATTTGTTTTTAGGTGGTGAAGATAAAATTGCAACAGCTTTAATTGGACAAGGTGGTGGTTTATTTGGCCTAGCACTAAGTTATCCTCTGGGAATGGCTTTTGATTTTTGGGTAACACTTGTAATCCTAGTTGCTTTGTTAATGATGGCTTTGTTGTTTTTGTTTAATACTTCCCTTACTGCAATCTTTGACACACAACTTTGGTTTATTGAAATTATAAAACGCATTGGATCATGGTTTGTTCGCTTAATTGGAATAATTTTTAGAATTGATCGCTTAAGAGTTTTTGGTGCTTATGAGGATGGCGACGATGAATCAGGTTTTTCACAAAAACGTCTTGGAGAAAACAATGAAATGGAAGATGCTTTTGAAGATGAAGAAGATTATGATGAGGATGATGAAGAAGATGACTCTGAAAGTGGTCGCAAAAAAACTCCTCGCAAAAATCCTTTCAAACTTACAAGCATAAAAGGTTTGCCTCCTTTAGATTTATTATCTAGCAACTCAAGCAAACCAACTTCAGGAGATATTAAATCAAATGCACAAGTTATAAAAGAAACACTAGATCACTTTGGAATTGAAATTGATTTAGGTGATGTGCGAGTTGGCCCAACTGTTACTCAATATACAATTAAGCCTTTGCGTGGAACAAAACTATCTCGCATCACTGGTCTATCTAATGACTTGGCTTTGGAATTAGCAGCACACCCAATTCGTATTGAAGCTCCAATCCCTGGTAAGTCTTTGGTTGGAATTGAAGTTCCAAATCAAAAAATTGCAATGGTAACTTTAAAAGAATTATTAAGTGCACCTCCTTTTAAGGAACGCGAACACAACATGATGGTTGCTCTAGGTAAAGATGTTGCTGGTCATGTGTGGTTTGCTGATTTGCCAAAAATGCCACACATGTTAGTTGCAGGTGCAACTGGTTCTGGTAAAACAGTTTGTTTAAACACAATTATTTTGAGTTTGTTATATCAAAATACACCAGACATGTTGCGATTTATTTTTGTTGATCCAAAAAGAGTTGAGTTAACAATGTACAATGGAATTCCACACTTGCTTACACCAGTAATCACAGATGTGAAAAAAACAGTAAATGCTTTGCGCTGGACTATCAATGAAATGGAACGTCGTTTTGATTTATTATCTAAATGTAAAAAACGAGACATTGGATCATACAATAAAACTGCCAAAGAAAAAATGCCTTACATAGTTTTTGTTGTTGATGAGTTGGCAGATTTAATGGCAACAAATGCACGCGATGTTGAAGCTGGAATTGTTCGGTTAGCACAAATGGCTCGTGCAGTTGGTATTCACTTGATTTTGGCAACACAAAGACCAAGTGTTGATGTAATTACTGGTTTAATCAAAGCAAACATTCCAGCAAGAGTTGCATTTTCAGTTGCTTCTATAACTGACTCTCGCACTATTTTAGATTGTGCTGGTGCAGATAAATTATTAGGACGCGGAGATATGCTGTTCTTAAGCCCTTCTTTGTCTAAGCCAAAACGACTACAAGGTGCTTTTGTTTCAGACCATGAATTAAAAGGTGTTTCTAGATTTTTGAAAGATGATTATGTGCCTGAATATGATGATTCAATAGTTGAAAAAGGTGGTGGGTCTAGTGCTGGCAGTGCTTCTGTTTTTGGTGGTGGTGATGATCATGATGATTTATTTGAAGAAGCTCGTGATTTAATTATTGAAGCAGGAAAAGCTTCTGCATCATTTTTACAAAGAAGATTAAGAGTTGGTTATGCTCGTGCAGCTAGAATTTTGGATGAATTAGAAGAAGCTGGAATTGTTGGTCCTGCTCGTGGAGCAAAACCTCGTGAAATTTTAATAACTGAAAAAGTTATTGCAGAAGAAGATATTGTTGAAGTTGAGGAGGTGGATGGTGAGGAAGAATATGAAGAAGAGGACGAAGGCGATGATATGGGCGAAAAATATGAAGAGGATGAGGAAGAGGACGAAGAAGATAAATTATGAAACAAGAGCTTTGTGTTCGTATAAAAGCTCTTAGAAAATCTACAGGAGTTACCTTACATGAACTTTCAGAAAAAACTCATATCCCCTTGCATCATCTTAGGGCATTAGAAAAATGCGAGTATCATAAATTACCAGAAGGTGTTTACCGCAAAGCATTGGTTAAAAAAATTGTTAAAGCTTTGGACTCAAAACCAGAAAGTTTTGTGAGTGATTTGGTGACACATGAATGTGAAACAAGTTGGAAAGAATGTGTCACACAAAAAAAATTCAACTTATCAACATTAGCTCGAGGTGCAGTGATTTTTTTAATTGTTGCTTTGGTTGGAAGTTATTTAGGAATGCATTTATACGGATTACTACGCTCACCTATTTTGGAAATCCAAGTACCAGCAGAAGGTCAGGTAGTTCACAACCCAATAATTGAAATTAAAGGCAAAACAGATTCTGGTACAAATATTCATATAAACGGGATAGAAGTTCTATCTTCTAACTCGGGAATTTTTGAGCAAGATGTGGCTTTACACGAAGGAAATAATGAAATTCTAATTGTGGCGAAGAAAAAACTTGGAGCTACAACTGAAATTGTGCGGTCAATAATTTTTGACCCAAAAAAAATTGAACTTGCGCCAGAGAAATAAGCAATGTAAAATACAATAACTTAAGAGGAAGGAGGGCTAGCCTCTTTTTCTAATACTTTTAAATAAAATATATGTCAAAAACCAATACAGAATTTGAAGCAAAAAACAAAGCAGCTGAAATCGCAATTGAACAAATCAAACAGCGATTCGGTGAAAATGCAATCATGAAATTTGGCGAAGCAAAATCATCTAAAGTAGATTCAATCCCAACTGGGTGTTTGTCTTTAGACATTGCATTAGGAGTTGGCGGAGTACCACGCGGTCGTATCATAGAAATTTTTGGACCAGAAGCTTCTGGAAAAACAACTTTAGCTCAACACGTAATTGGACAAGTTCAAAAACTAAATGGGATTGCAGCTTTTGTAGATGCAGAGCATGCACTTGATCCAGATTATGCACGCAAGATTGGAGTGAACGTTGACGAGTTATTAATTTCACAACCAGACACTGGTGAGCAAGCTTTGGAAATTGTTGAAACTTTAGTGCGATCAAATGCAGTTGATGTTGTTGTAGTAGACTCTGTTGCAGCACTTGTTCCTAAAGCAGAAATTGAAGGTGAAATGGGAGCACACCATGTTGGATTACAAGCTCGGTTGATGAGCCAAGCTTTAAGAAAGTTAGCTGGAATTGTTAGTAAATCAAAAACAGTTGTAATTTTCATAAACCAAACTCGAATTAAAATCGGAGTTTTTTATGGAAATCCAGAAACAACAACTGGTGGAACTGCATTAAAATTTTATTCATCAGTTAGAGTTGAAGTAAGACGTTCAGCACAAATCAAACAAGCAGATAAAATAATTGGAAACAGAGTTAAGGTTAAAATCGTAAAAAACAAAGTTGCACCACCATTCCGAACAACTGAATTTGATATCATGTATAACGAAGGAATTTCAATTGCTGGAGACTTGATTGAAACAGGTGTTGCGCACAAAGTTTTAACTAAATCTGGAAACAGTTATTCTTATGAAGATGAAAAATTAGGCGTAGGTCGTGAAAAAGCAAAAACTTATTTACGTGAAAATCCTAAGTTGATGGCAAAAATTCGTAAAGAAATTCTAGTGACCATTAATTTGGAAAACGAGGGGGTAGGAGTGGTAGATGAGGATGTTGAAGAAAAACCAAAGGAAGATTCAGAAGAGAAAGTTGAAGAAAAAATCAGTGGAAACAAAAAAAGCAAGGAGTAAAAAATACAGAGCATAAGACGCAAAATTACAAATCATTGCCAAATTTTGGCAATGATTTGTTTTTGAATTTCATAAGCATCTGCATACTTACACAAACCCAAATATTGTTTTTTGCGAAGTTATTTTTTGCTTAAGAATTTGAAGTAAAATTTCATGATCAATAGAATCAAAAAACTTTTTAATATCTATTTTTAAAGACCAGCAGATACGCGAATAATTTTTACTTGATTTACGAGCAAATTTATTTAATCTATTCACTGCAGCATGAGTACCTTTTCCAATTCTACAAGAGTAAGAATCATAAACAAAACCGGAATCAAACATTGGATACAAAATCCTGTGAATAGCATGATGAACTAATCTATCTCGCACACTGGCTTTATGAATTATCCTGTGTTTTGGATCGTGGATATGAAATTTGTAATAACCTCCATGTTGATATACTCCTGAAACCAATTCATCTCTCAAACAAAAAATATTATCTTCCAAATATCGTTCAAATAATTCAACACCTGGCTTGGTTCTCTTTCCCTTAGAAAAATCTTTCCAAGCTAAAAATAAATTATTTAAATTTGTAATCTTATTATATATGTCATCCATATACGAAACTTCTATATTTAAACTTACTTATGATGTGCTTAAAGAAATACATATTGCCAAAAGGTCATTTCTAAAATCAGAAAAATACACGCTTGGTGAAGTGCTTGAAAATTCCCTACTAAAAACACTTCTTGCAATTGTAAAGACAGGAAAAACAAAGCCCAAGTGGAAACTCCCAGTAATAGAAGAGGCACAGATTCATCTTGAAAAAACAAAAATACTTATGCGTCTAGCGATTGACCTAGATCAAATTAAAGGCAAACGAATAAATTATCTACGAGAACACACACAAAGAATAGGTCAGGAATTGGGTGGGTGGAAACGGTCTTTATAAAAATTTGCAACGCTGATTTGAGGCGTTGCAAATTCTCTTTTACACTCCCGACACGAAGCCGAACCATAACGCGAGTTCGTATTGTCATCCCAGTTCCAGCTCAACTTCGGTCCGTCGAGCCACAAGTTGAGGTACGCAAAGTTCTCGCGATTGTCACAATGGACAGAACTTAATTAGCCAAATTCCTCCCTTTTTCACCACAACTTCCACTTTTCATGGTTATTGTTGTATTTCATTCTGAATCTAAAATTCAATAGAATCTAACCGAAGTGTATTTAAAACAAGCTCATCTAAGTACACTGCACAGTATGCTTAATAACTGCACATCTTTGTCATTTTGAGCAATTTCGGGGACAAAAATAAACAATTTATTATTGTGCACTACCCTAATCTCAAACAAAGTATATCAAAAAAAGAAGACTCTGGCTTTGTTACAAGTCAGAGTCAAAAAAAGGGAAAAGGGATAAGTATTAAAGAGTGAAGAGGGTCAAAGGGGTAATGTTACTTAATACACTTCCGACACGAAGCCGAACCATCACGCGAGTACGCATTGACATCCCAGTCCCAGCCCAACTCCGGCCCGTCGAGCCACAAGCCGAGGCACGCAAAGTTCTCGCGATTGCCACAATGGACAGAACTGGGTAGATCCACGTAGTGATCTTGCAGAACCTTTCTATTCTGGGCAAACAATGCAAGACCCTCCATTGCATCAAGTCCGATTTCATTTTTTTCAAACTCTTTACGACAAGTTTGGACATTCTTTCCTAGATTGCGCTTACCATCTTGGCACCAAATCCAGTATACATCTTGTTTTTTGACTTGTTCTGGATTGAATGGTTCAAATGTAGAATTGTTTCCAGTGAACTTTACTCCTAGAAGTTCGCAGACTTTGACAAGTCCGCCGAATTTGAAGCTCTTTCCATCCTCACCTTTAGTACACGCGATGCGTGCATCTACTAGAACAAGTTTGTCCAAGTAGTCTGGGAGATCTTCAGAACGCTCTGGCTCTGGAGGAATGAACTCAAGGTACTCAGCAAATGTGCTATAACCAAGCACTTCTCCAAAACCACAATCCCAGAGGAGTTTGGCTTGGTGTTCGCGGATGTTGCTTTGTTCTTCTGCAACAGTCTCTCCACGCAAAATGCGGATCACAGCTTCCAAGCCACCGAGTTTGGTGACCAAAGCTTTGACATGCCCAATGCGAAAATCATCGACCTTTTTCACAGAGTCTAGGTCGTGCATCTTTCTCTCCTTTGGTCTATTTGACCATCAGTTTTACCTCTACCCGAGGCCTGGGTCTGCAAAGACTACAGACAATTTATACTAGCACTTTTTATGTAAGATGTCAAGTCTATTTTCAAAAAAGGCTCTTCAAAACCTAAAACCGATTCCAAAATCCCTTATAAGCAATTGACCTGTGTCCAATTTTAAAAATTTTAACTTTTTTCTTTTCAATACGAAAAATTACCCTATAGTCGCCCACACGTAATTTTCTATTATTTTTCAAAGATTTCCTCAATGGTTTGCCAAACTTTTCCGGTGCTACTAATAATTTTTCCTCAATTGATTTTTTAATTCTATCCTTAATTGATACACCTAATTTAGGTATATCTTTTTTAACAACTGACTCATGATACTCTATTTCATAACTCATACCCATACACTATCATGAGGAATAAATTCTGCATTATTAGTATCACGTTTTTTAACAATAGTATCCCAAACTTCGTCTTCTTCAATTTCTACTGCTTTACAGATTAATTCCAAAGCTTTTGTAGCCAAAGGAACACCATCTCTTTCAGCAAGACGACCAAGAATTTTTTCCATTTCTTTGGGTAATGCAAGATTAATACGTTTTTTTAATGTAGGCATAAATTTAGATTAACTTAATACAATTTAAGTGTAACACCTGTGTTACACCTTGTCAAACCAAAATATCAACCATCTTAATTAACCCTCTCAGCATAAGAACCATCTTCAGTTTTCACCGCAACAACCTCACCTTCTTTAATAAAAACAGGAGCCATTATTTTCGCGCCCGTTTCCAGTTCAATTTCTTTCATTGCAGTACCAGACGCTGTGTCCCCTTTTGCTCCAGGAGGAGATGTTGTAACTTTTAATTTAACTTTATTTGGAAGCTCAATAGTGATTGCTTTTTCTTCATGAAAAACCCCAATTACTTTTTGTCCTTCTTTCAAAAACTTCAAAGCATCGCCGATCATTTCTTTATTCAACTCAATTTGTTCATAAGTTTCTCCATCCATAAAATGCACAAAGTTTTCATCACTATACAAAAAATTTAAATTACGACGATCAACTTGCGCTGACTCAATAGCATTAGCATCATGAAAAGTTTGATCCATAGATGCACCTGTGCGAATATTTTTTAATTTAGTTTTAACAAAAGCCCCACCCTTACCAGGTTTCACATGCTGATAATTAGTTACGACAAATACATCTCCACGAAATTTAACAATTGCATTTTTATGCAAAAAATCTATTGTACCCATACTTTTAAAATATTAAATAATCAAAGGCAGACCCCAGAGGGCCTGCCTTAATTTTTATCTTGGAATATATGGCATTAGCGACATTTGCCGTGCCTGCTTTATTGCGGCTGCAACTTTTCGCTGATGCTTTGCGCACAAACCAGATCTTTTACGAGGAGCTATCTTCATGTATGAAGAAATAAATCTTCGTAAAGTCACTATATCTGAGTAATCAATTTCTTTTTGATTCACACAATAGTGACACATTTTCTGAGTTGTGGTTTTTTTCTTTTTCATCATAATTCTTAGAATGGAATATCCTCAACTTTAATTTCATCTTCATCAACTTGAGGAACACTAGGTCCTGTTGGAGCTACTATATCATTAACTGGCTCATAAGAAGGTTGGTTTGAAGATGCCCCACCACTAAATCCACCAGCAGAAGGAGTAGAAGGAGCTGCTCCACCACCTGCAGAACGTGGCCCATCTAACATAATCATATCAGTTGCAATAACTTCTGTCTTATAACGACGAACACCGTCATTACCAGCCCAGTCACGAGTTTGCAAACGACCCTCAACATACACACGCTTTCCTTTTGTTAAATATTGTCCACAAATTTCTGCCAACTTACCCCACGCTACAATATCATGATATTCAGGACGGTCTTGAAATTGTCCACTACTATCTTTCCAACGAAAATTTGTTGCTACTGAAAAATTTGCTACTTGCTGACCACTTGGAATACTTCTTACTTCAGGGTCTCTTGTTAAACGGCCAATGACCATTGATTTGTTTAAATCCATATATTTTTTGTTTTACAAATTATCAGGAATAAAATCCTGCTCAAGCAAATCATCTAGCTTTTTATCTAATTCATCCATGTCCAAAGGTTTTCTAATAACAGGTTTTTCATCAATTGGTGCAGGTTCTGAAACAACTTGTTCTGGTACCACAACTGGTTCTGGCTCTGTGACAACAGTAGGCTCTGGCGTTACAACAGGCTCTGGTATTTTAACTTCTTCAACAATAGGGGTGGCTGTCTCTACAGGAACAACTGGTTCTACAGGTGCTACTTTAATAGGCTCAACTGGTCTAACAATTGGCTTTTGCACCATATCATTTTTAACCTCTCTTGAACCCTGGTCTCTATCTCTGTGACCACCTCTTGTTGGTCGTTCACGATCACGATCTTTTGTTACCAAAGTATTTGTTGTAAAAGCAAAAGCACGCTCATGACCTTCAACAGCCTGGCGCACCAAATGTCTCATCAACCCTTTGAATCTTCCTAAAACAGAATTTAATTCATTTACTTTTTCACCTTCCATCTCACATTTACCCGCAATAAACCAAGCGAACTTGTTTGGTCCGATTGAATAAGCAAGACGTTGCTTGTTTAAATTAATAAATTGTATTTCTCCAGCGCCCTGACCTTCTAAAACAGTTTTTAACTCTGTTTGACGAGCCTCAAGCTCATCTTCAGTCATGCTACCTGGAAAAACAAATAACAGTTCGTACACAGTCATAACTTTCCTAATATCTTAGGTTGCAGTATCATAACATAATTGGTTTTTCAGTGCAAGTGACTTGTTTTAAGCTATTTTACCTTAATTTTATGTTATCAAAAACTTTTACAGCCATTCCAAATGGTATGAATATCGCAAAAATTGAAATTGAAACAGATATGCGTGGTGGTTTTCCTTGTTTTACTATAGTTGGCCTACCAGATACAGCTGTTCAAGAGGCGCGCGAACGCATCAAAGCTGCAATCACAAATTCTGGTTTTGATTTTCCACACTCTTACAGAATAATTGTAAATCTTGCACCAGCAACTTTGCGCAAAGCAGGAACTATTTATGATTTGCCAATTGCAATTGGAATTTTATTAAACTGTCTGAAAATCCGTATCCCTAATTTTGACAAAATATTTTTTGCAGGTGAACTTGCTTTGGATGGGTCTGTTAGGTTTACAAAAGATATTGTGCCAATACTTTTACAACTAAAAAAACTTTGTGCTCAAGAAATTTTTATTCCAGAAAAAAATTGTGCACACGCCTTAATTAATAATCATACAAAAATTTTTCCTGTAAAAAACCTTTCACAACTCATCGCCCATTTAAGCAATAATAAAAAAATTCAATCACTAAAAAAATCCCAAATTCAAAACTCAAACCAAATTCAAAATCCTGAAAAAAACTTTTCTAAAAACAAAACTGAATTTGATTTTTCAGAAATCCAAGGACAGCAAACAGCAAAACGTGCTTTAGAAATTGCAGCTACAAGTGGACACAATATTTTATTTAACGGACCGCCAGGATCTGGAAAAACAATGTTAGCAAAAACTTTTTCAAGCATTCTCCCAAAAATGTCTGAACAAGAAATTGTTGAAACCACACACTTACATGCTTTGGCAGGATTATTAAATCACGATACTCCTTTTATAACTTCCAGACCAATCCGAACTCCACACCATAGTGCTTCTGCAAATGCTTTGATTGGTGGTGGAACAATTCCACGTCCTGGTGAAATTAGCTTGGCGCACAATGGAGTTTTATTTTTAGATGAACTTCCAGAATTTTCCAGATCTGTTTTAGAAACTTTGCGACAACCACTTGAAGATGAGTATGTGACAATTGCACGACTTAATGGAAGCACAAAATTTCCCGCAAAGTTTATTTTATTAGCCAGTCAAAATCCATGCCCATGTGGTTTTGCAACTGACAAAGAAAAAAACTGTACTTGCCCGCGCGCAGCAATTGAACGTTACAGCAAAAAAATCTCTGGCCCTTTATTAGACCGATTTGATATGTGTGTTGAAGTTCCAAGAATACCAATCGCACAAATAAATGATTTAGCAAAACAAGAGACAAGTGAGATTATTAAAAATAGAATTTATCAGGCAAAAATTTTTCAAAAGAAAAATTTTTCCCTAGAAAAAAACCTCGCCTTAGACACTCAAACAAAAAAACTTCTTGAAAAAACCGCAGACAAAATGAATTTGTCTTTACGCGGATATTACAAAGTAATTAAAGTTGCACGAACAGTCGCTGACTTAGCTCAAGAAAAAAACATACTTAGACAGCATGTTTTAGAAGCTTTGCATTATAAAACCTAATTAACCTAACTACCTCACGTATTGAAATGGATTCATTTTGCGACCATTAACCATGACCTCAAAATGCAAATGAGTTCCAGTTGAATATCCAGTTGTTCCCATCATTGCAATTACCTGCCCTTTTGTTACACGATCTCCTACTGAAACAAACAACTTACTTGCATGACCATAACGAGTTACAATTCCATTTTGATGATCAATATCAATTGCCAAACCATAACCACCACGCCATCCAGCAAGTTTTACAACACCTGAATCTGAAGCATACAAAGGAGAATCATAATGACCATCAACATCAATTCCATGATGACGTGCGTGATAATATTGTGTAATCACATGTCCTGATGTTGGCCAAACCATTGCAGAGCCAGCTGAATACCTACTTGGCGGCGGAGGTGCAACATTACTATATGAATTTGGCGCATACACACGACTTGTAACAACTGGTGCAACATATTTTTTTGTACCACCAGGAACAATAATTTTTTCACCAATCACAATATCACTTGCATCAGCCAATCTATTAAACTGAACTATCTCATTAACAGAATCTACATCATATTTTTTTGCCAACTTAATCAAAGTATCTCCACGCTTAACAACATGAGAAATTCCAGTGACTGGCAAAATTTTCAAAACATCTCCAGGGCGAATATAAGATCTACTGCTCAAATTATTTTCCCACAAAATACTCAAAGTGCTCACACCAAATTTTTCAGCAACAGTACTAATCACATCACCTTGTTGCACAACATAAGTTGTAACCTCACGACGTGATGGAGTAACTTCTGCTCCAGGCATAATCATTGGAGCGCTCAAACCACCGCCCCCATATCCAATACCAGCCAACTCCTCAATCCCAAAATCATGATCAGTTCCAGACGGCTCTGCCAAAGCACGCACACCATATGAAAAGGGATCATCACTAGACTGCGCAGTTGAAGTTGCATTGTGTTCAATTTGCTCAGCAGTTTCAATAATTATTTCATCACCATAAAACATCTCTTCCTCTCCTGGACCAACCACTTGCAACAAAATACTATTACTTCCAGCACCATAAACCGATGGTGTAAAAAACCTACTGTGTGGCATTACCAAAGAAATCACCAAAATAATAGCAACAGAACTTACAATCCAATTTTTTGCAGAAACTGTATAAATTTGCTCTTCAGTACTTCCAATTCTGCGCTCAATTTTACGACGAATACTTACATATTGCTTATACCCTCCAAGCAAAACATGGCGTACTGTCCATTTAAAAGTTTTTTCTAAATATATTCCAAATTTACGACCTGACCTAACCAAAAAACGCTTTCCCAAAACTAGGAACTTAAGTGTTTCTAATAAAACTTTATACGCAAAACGTTTCATATTGTGATACAAGTTATACTATAAATCATTTAAGAAATCAAGGGTAGTGGATTTTAGACAAAGGTTGACAATCTAACGAGTTTTTCATATCATAACACCAGTTTTTAATACAAATTTAAATATAAATTTTTAAGGAAATTTTTAAGGCAAAAATCTATGAACCCAACTACATTATTATTCACCTTGGCCACAACTGCATCTGTTATCGCAATTGTGTACGGCCTTTTGCTAGCACGTTGGATAATGAAACAACCAGCAGGTAGTGAAAAAATGATTGCCATTGCACGAGCAATTCAAGAAGGCGCAAAAGCATATTTAACACGACAATATAAAACAATTGCTTTGATTGGAATAATTATTTTTGTGCTGTTGTGGATTTTCTTAGGAGGAAAAATTGCTGCAGGATTTTTAGTTGGAGCAATTTTGTCTGCCATAGCTGGAATAATTGGAATGATTGTGTCAGTCCGTGCAAATGTTAGAACTGCTGAAGCTTCAAAAAAAGGCTTAAAAGCCGGTTTAAATGTAGCTATCAAAGGTGGTTCTGTCACAGGACTTCTTGTCGTGGGCTTGGCTTTATTAGGAGTAACAGTTTTTTATTGGATAACAAAAGATTTAACTGCTTTGATTGGACTTGGTTTTGGTGGTTCATTAATTTCAGTTTTTGCTCGTTTAGGTGGAGGAATTTATACAAAAGCTGCTGATGTTGGGGCTGACTTAGTTGGAAAAGTTGAAAAAGGAATTCCAGAAGATGATCCTCGTAACCCAGCTGTAATTGCAGATAATGTTGGAGATAATGTTGGAGATTGTGCTGGTATGGCAGCTGATTTATTTGAAACTTATGCTGTGACTTGTGTTGCTGCAATGCTATTAGGTTCAATTGTTTTTAAGAGTGCTGGCGAAAATGCTGTAATGTTTCCTTTGTTGTTAGGTTCAATTTCAATTGTAACTTCAATTATTGGAACTTTCTTTTTCAAGTTAGGAAAAAAGAAAAACATAATGACAGCATTATATAAAGGATTAGGAGTTGCTGGTATTTTGGCTTTAATTATTTTTTATCCTGCAACACGCTGGTATTTCCCAGAAAGCACAAACACTATTTTTGGAGCAGCTGCTATTGGTTTAGTTGTAACTGCTTTGATGGTTTGGATTACTGAATACTACACATCAACTGAATATAAGCCTGTTAAGTCAATTGCAAAATCTTCTGAAACAGGACACGGAACAAACATTATTACCGGATTAGCTGTTTCAATGAAATCAACTGCTTTGCCTGTGTTGGTAATTGCAGCTGGAATGTTAGGGTCTTTTGAGTTGGCTGGAATTTATGGAGTAGCGATCGCTGCAATGAGTATGCTTTCTATGGCTGGAGTAATTGTTGCAATTGATGCTTATGGTCCAATCACAGACAATGCTGGTGGTATTGCTGAGATGGCAGATTTGGATGAAAAAGTTCGCGGAGTAACTGATCCTTTGGATGCAGTTGGTAACACAACAAAAGCAGTTACAAAAGGATATGCAATTGCTTCTGCTGGTTTAGCTGCACTGGTTTTGTTTGCAGCTTATACTGAAGAGTTTGTAATTCGTGGTAAAGAATTAGTGTTTGAGTTGGGAGATCCTTATGTAATTGTTGGTTTATTTATTGGTGGGTTGTTACCATTTTTATTTGGAGCTTATGCAATGGAAGCTGTTGGAAAAGTTGCTGGACAAGTTGTTTCAGAAGTTCGTAGACAGTTTCGTGAAATTGCCGGAATTATGGAAGGTCGTGCAAAACCAGATTATGGTCGCACAGTAGATATTGTTACCAAAGGCGCTATTAAAGAAATGTTTGTACCAGCATTGATTCCAGTTATTGTGCCAATTGTTGTTGGATTTACTTTGGGACCTGTGGCTTTAGGTGGTTTGTTAGTAGGTTCAATTGTTACAGGAATTTTTGTAGCAATTTCAATGACAACAGGTGGTGGGGCTTGGGATAATGCAAAGAAGTTTATTGAAGAAGGAAATTACGGTGGTAAAGGGTCTGTTGCTCATGCTGCTGCTGTTACTGGTGACACAGTTGGAGATCCATATAAAGATACTGCTGGTCCAGCGATCAATCCAATGATTAAAATCTTGAATATTATTGCGTTGTTGTTGGTTGGGCTTCTTGTGTAAAATTATAAAAATTTAATTATAAATTTCAAAACCCACAGTTTGTTAAACCGTGGGTTTTGTTATTGTCTCGGCATATAGCTCCGAGATGTAGCTGTTTGCTTATGAGTCAATCAATTTTTTTGAGGAAACCACACAAATCAATCCAGAAGAGTGCTTGTGTCAAAATTCTTACCACGACCCTCTTTGAGTTCAATCCACGCATCAATGATAGCCAACACAATAGACATGTTTTTGGAGCCTGAAAACGAACTACCCATTGAAGTTTTGGAATAAATACTTGTTGTTCCATTTTTCTTCTTAGTAATAACAACAACATAAACTTCAACCTCTGTGTGATACTCACCATCATGAGTTGATTTAGACCCTTTTATACGAAAATCAATAACAGAAACATTTTTTTGCCCCAAAATTGACTTGTACATATCAGCAAAAGTAGTCTTTTCTGGAAAATAAATACAACGACCTCTCTTTACACCCAAGTCCGAAGACAACAACCTAAAACCTTGGTGCATGACATTGGTGAACTCTTTGACAGAATAATCTTTATGGGCTATCCGCACATAAACAGCAGGTTTTTTGTCAGCTTTGACCACACTACTTGAAGATGCACAATAACAAGTTTTGTGGTTTTTGTCAAGACCTTGTGTTGACACCCTAATTTAGATTTGCTACACTTTGCACGTAGTTTTTAATTTTATAAACATGAAAATTGAAGTAAAAAATCTTCCAAAATCAAAAGTTGAATTAGTCATAACTATTACAGTTGAGGAAATCAAACCCTATCTTGAAAAAGCCGCCAAGCACTTGTCTGATAACAAAGACATTAAGGGTTTTCGTCGTGGACATGCACCTTATGATAAGGTAATTCAGGAATTTGGTGAGATGGCATTGTATGAAGCTTCTTTGGAGCGAATTGTTCAGTCAACTTATTTTTCTGCTGTTAAGGAAAAGGAGTTGGATGTGATTGGAATGCCAGAAATTAATGTTACAAAAATGGCACCTGGAAATGATATTGAATATAAAGCTGTTGCTGCACTTTTGCCAAAAGTTGATTTGCCTAGTTTTGAAAAAATTAAAGTTGAGAAAAAAGAAAAAGAAGTTGAAGAAAAAGAAGTTGAAGATACTTTGGAAAATTTACGCAAGATGCAAGGAACTGAAGAAGTGAAGTCAGGTCCATCTACAAAAGAAGACAAAGTTGTGATTGACATGGATTTGTTGATTGACAATGTTTTGGTTGAAGGCGGACAAACAAAAGATCATGGAGTGTATTTAAATGAAAATTATTATGTTCCTGGCTTGCCAGAGCAATTGATTGGTGTGAAAAAAGATGAGGAAAAAGAATTTGATTTAGAATTTCCTAAGGAGCATTATCAAAAACATTTGGCTGGAAAAAAAGTTCATTTTAAAGTGAAAGTGAAAGATGTTTTTGAAAGAAAATTTCCTGAACTTAATGATGAGTTTGCAAAAAAATTAGGACAAGAAAACGTTGCGAAGTTGCGAGAAGTTTTAAAACAAAATTTGCAAGCTGAAGCTGATCGCAAAGAAAACGAGCGTCAGGAAATTGAAATGCTGGAGGCAATTATTACTAAAGCAAAGTTTGAGGATATTCCAGATGTTTTGATTGATGCTGAAAAGCGTAGAATTTTTGCAGAATTAAAATCGCGCATTAGTGGAAGTGGTTTAACAATGGAACAATATTTAGAAGGTGTTAAAAAGACAGAGGCGCAGTTGATTGAAGAATATGCAGACCAAGCAGATAAGCGAGTGAAAACAACTTTGGTTTTGCGTGCACTATCTGCAAAAGAAAATATTGAGGTTAGTGATGCAGAAGTTGAAAAAGAAGTTGAGGAAATGAAAAAGGTTTATGCAAAGCAACCTGAAGTTTTGAAAAACCTTGAGACACAAGACACGCGTGAATCTTTGAAAGTGATTTTGAGAAATCGCAAGGCAGTAATGTGGTTAAAGGAAAGGATTGTTAAATAAAGTAATTATTTATATAACACGTTGTTTTTTATACGCATGTTATATAAATAATTAAGTATTTTAAAACCCCGAGTGAAAGTTATTCACTGGGGTTTTTAAGTAGTGTTGAATGGATTTATTGAAGATAGTTTTTTATTTTTGTTTATAAGTTTTATCTGTTCTTCTTTTTATGTCTAACAAAACCAACACTCCTTTTATAATTTTTTCAATAATCTGCATTGCCACAGTGCGTTCTTTTTCATTTAATTTTTTTAAAAACTTTTTTATTTTATCCATACAAGCTTAGGCAAGTTCTTTCAAAGCCTTAAGTACATCTTTTGCAGGTACTCCTTCTGGATTAATTTCAGTAAAATCAACAACAGTTTCCCAAGTTGTTTTTTCATCAACCGGAACAATTTTAAAAATTGGACGAGATCTTTTTAATACCAAAAAACTTTCTCCTTTTTTCTCTATTTTGTCTGCGTATTTTGTGAGTTTAAAACGCAATTCTTTTAAAGAAATTATATTTTCCATAAATTTATATTTAGCTTTTTGAAGTTATAACTTAAGTTTAAACTTTACTCATGCAAATATCAAATTTATATTCAAAAAAGCCGCTAGTTAAAACGACTCTTTTGTTTGTTTATATAAATCCACACAATCTTCTTTATGATAGCAATGACCCATACAACTCCTCCAAATCATACACATACACTGGCTCATTCAAACCATCATACACCAACTGACCACCACGATAATGTGCTTTTACAAAAGTCTTCATTGGTGGTAATGATTCCCAACCCAATTTTTTCTTTGCAAGATGACGCGCTTCTGCACCTGGATTTTGACCTGGCAACAATCTTCTAAAGTGAGGTCTTACAGGATGTGATACATCTTCACCATTTGACTGACCACCACTCTTTGCCCTACTCTTACGCCTTGGTTCATCTCCAGTAACTGTAATGCGATACATTATATCAAGCAAAACATACTCAATCACATGCCAAATCTCTTCCCAATTAGATGACACATTTTTAATGTAATCAGTACTTTTATCAACTGTAAAACTTTCCACATCAAATACACAACCATTCACACTAACCACATGAGGTGTTTGAGTTTTTACAATCAAACTAATTCCAACTTGTGGAAATTCACAAACTTGTTCTGGATAAAAAATCACTGAACGCATCCCTCTGAATTTCAATGCTGGCAAAGAAAATTCAACATGATCAGCTCCGGCAAAACGAAACCATCTATTTACTCCTAATCTAATTTGCTCTTGCATCATTATTTTTCTTTGTGCAATTAGGTCTGCATTTTCCTCAAACCAATCCAAATCTCTTTGTACTCTATTTCTTTTCACCAGAACCATATCATTTCTCTGACTAATCCAAGTAGTAAATTGAGGTTTGTGCTCTTCTCTTACAACAACACGACCTTTGTATTTTCCATATGCAGGTTTTTTAGCTTTAAGTGCACCACTAAAAAAACTTTGTGCATGCTCTATAGCAGTCAATGTTCTGACAAAAATAACAGGAGCTTCACCTGCCTTAGCAATACCACTATCACTATAATTAGTGCCATATACATCACAAATCAAACCAACCATTTCACCAACAACAGGATCTTTATCCACTACTTCTATCAAATTATCAAACCACCTTCTTGTATTTCTCATACGAGAATTTGGATTTGCCTCAAGAGAATTTGCAATTATTCCATAATAAATTGCCTCACACCTAACCAAGCTTTCATCTACATCGTTTCTTTTTGCAACTTGTTGCAAAATATCTGCATAATGATCAAACAATAGTAGTGCAAACTTAATTGACATTTCCAAGCTTAAACCAGCAACATGAAAAATAAAGTTACTAAGACTTGAAGTTGCAAAAGAAAAATAAGGTACATTGGTTTTTTCACTAACTATATCTTCTTCATCACCCTTGAATGCACACAAACCCTGGTGAGATATCCACAAAAACATATAAATATGTCGTCCCAAAATAATATCTATTGCTATTATTTTGAAAAGTATTTTCAATGTTTCTTGAAATTCTGTGGTAGGAGTTTCATGATCAAAAACACGTGCCAACACTTCTTTGAATCTTACAATCTGTGTTTGAGCATCATTTGTTTTAAAAACATGTGCACTTAGCCTTCTTGCATACTTTGGATCTTTTCTTACTATGAAGTTCTGAGACAAAAGACCAACATCTTTACCACCACCTTTTTTGGGCTTGATTTTTCTAGCCATTGTCAGACCTCCTTGATTGTTTGCTACGCGGCTATTTGTTCAGGTGTTTAATTGTAATGTTCAGAACTCAATAGATTAGCATAGTTCCCAAAAAAGTCAAGACTGGTATAATACAAACATGTTAGTCGGATGTCATGTCTCAATTGCAGAAAATATTTTAAAAGCACCTAAACGCGCACATGATTTAGGTTGTGAGGTTTTTCAAATTTTCTCTCGCCCACCTCAAGGTGGTAAAGCAAAAGAAATTACCCCTGAAATTGCTCGTGAATTTAAAACTCAATGTAAAAAATATTCACAAAAAGAATGGATAATTCATACTCCTTATTACATTAATTTTGCTTCTGAAAATAATCGTGTTAAACATGGTTCAATAAATGTAGTTCGCGAAGAACTAGAGCGCGGATCTTTGTTAGGTGCAAAATATGTAATGGCGCACTTAGGTTCTTTTAAAAACTTGGGGCGCGAAAAAGGCATGAAGCAATTAGTTGAAGGTTTGGGGAAAATGCTAAAAGGTTATAAAGGCAAAACACAGTTTTTAATTGAAATTGCCGCAGGTGCTGGAGAAATTATTGGAGATAGTTTTGAAGAAATTGCTGAAATTATAAATCACCCAACTTTAAAAAAATATAAAATCGGCGTTTGTTTTGACACACAACATGCTTTTGCATCTGGTTATGATTTGCGCGATAAAAAATCTATAGAAAAAACTTTAAAAAATTTTGATAAAATTTTAGGACTAAAAAAATTAAAAGCTATTCATTGTAATGATTCAAAAGTTGAACTTGGATCGCACAAAGATAGACATGAACACATTGGCGATGGTTTTATTGGAGCAAAAGGTTTTCAAGCTCTTGTAAATTTTTTGAACTCTCCAAAAAACAAATCCCTAACCAAAATAAATTTTTATTTAGAAACTCAACACGATAAAGTTGAGCAAGACATAAAATTGCTTAAAAAATTTCGTGATAAAAAATAATCCTAAAAAATAAATTATGCCAAGCAAACATGTGATTGCAGCCAGTCGTATTGCGCGTCAGGCCAGTGTACTTTTAAGAAAAAAATTTAAGCGAACTGGTATAAAAGTTCATCATTTAAAAGCCCACAATGAAATTGTTACTGCGGTTGACTTAGCTTCTAACAAATTAATCACTCGCGAACTCTTAAAAGCTTTTCCAACTTATGACATTGTTAGTGAAGAAGCAAAAAAAATAGACAACCCAAGTGAATTTGCTTGGTACATTGACCCTTTGGATGGCACAACAAATTATCGTTATGGAATTAGCCACTACGCAATTTGTATTGGTTTGTATGATGGTGCGCGTTCTGAAATTGAAGCTGGTGTAATTGCAATCCCAGAACAAAATGAAATTTATGCTGTTGAAAAAGGTTGGGGCGCTCGCTTAAATAATAAAAAAATCCATGTTTCAAATTACGACAAAATTAAAGGTGCAATGTTCATGGGTTGTGCTGGCTATTCAAACGAAGGTCGCAATTATTTTCAGAAAATTTTTATTGGGCTGTTTGAAAAAGGAATTAGAACTCGCGTGATCTCAAGTGCTGGTGCAGAACTTACAGCGGTTGCATCTGGCCAAGCTGATTTAACAATTTTAACAGACACAAAAGCTTGGGATGTTTTGCCGGGAGTTTTATTGATAAGAGAAGCTGGTGGAAAAGTTACTAATTTATTTGGAAAAAAATGGACTTTAGGTGATTCAACTGTTGTTGCCGCAAATCCTGTTTTGCACAAAAAAATAATGAGGGTTTTAGAAAAAATTATTTCCTAACTAAAAAAACCTCATAAAGATTTTCACCTGGCACAACAATTTTTTGTATTGTAGAAAAACCAACACCTCTTAACAAAACCTTTAGCTCCTCATGCTCCAAAATAAAACTATAATAATTAAAAGTATGCAACTCACCTTCTAACTCACGACGTGACCGAACAATACGCTGACGATTTTTCCAATCATGCTCAACAATCCAATTTATTTTTGGATCACTACTTGGAATCTCCATTTCAAAAACCGGACCACGATCATATTCATTTTGCGAAGTAATATCAACAAACATAATCCCACCAGGATTTAAAACTTCATACATACTTTGCAAACAAACAATCATTTTATTCAACTGATTTTCAATTGTAACTTTTTGATGCCAAGTTCCTAAATATGCAATTGTATTTCCCTGACAAACAATCGCATCAAATTTTTTTCCTGTTTTATGCAAAGATCCCCAACTCAACAAATGATAATTCAAATCCACACCAGACTTGTACAAATTTTCTTCTAATTTATTTATTGCCTCATGAGACTCATCAACACAATCAACACCAAAACCAGCGCGCGCTAAATCAATTGCTGGAAACCCAACGCCACGACCGCAATCTAAAACAGTTTTAACTTGATTTTCTTTAAGCAACTCAATAAGACTATTTGTATATTCTTCAGTATACAAATGTTTTAAAGTTTGATCCCAAAGTTTAAATACATTATCTTTTGGCATATGTTTTTGAATTTGCCTCCCAAAAAATTATACCCTACTACCTAATAGACTTATACCCCTTTAAAATACCTTTTTTAGAATAAACCACTTGCCACAACTGATTTTTGCGAGCACGAAATGATCCAGCGCATGCTAACAAATAATATGTCCACATTCTGAAAAACCTATCACTATAATTTTCTTTTATTTCATCCCAACCTCCCACAAAATTTTCATACCAAGTCATTAAAGTTTTATCATAATTCACACCAAATCCATGCCAATCTTCCATTACAAACAAACCTTCTGCAGCTTCACAAACTTGTTTCATAGAAGGCAACATTGAGTTTGGAAAAATATATTTTCCAATCCAAGGGTCTGTATATTTTACAGATTTATTTCCACCAATAGTGTGTAACAAAAACAAACCACCATCTTTTAAAACTTTTTCCACAACTTCCATGTAAGTTTTATAATTTTGCTCACCAACATGCTCAAACATTCCCAAAGAAACCACATGATCAAATTTTTCATTTACATCACGATAATCTTGCAAACGAATTTCAACTGGCAAACCTTTACATCTTTTTTTACCTAATTCAGCTTGCTCTTTTGAAATTGTTATACCAACAACATGCGCACCATATTTTTCTGCGGCAAATTTTGCAAAGCTTCCCCAACCACACCCAATGTCCAAAACTTTTTGTCCGGGTTGCAAATTAATTTTTTTACAAACCAAATCTAACTTTGCTTCTTGTGCCTGATCAAGATTTTTTACACTTGTATCACCAACACCATCCCAATAACCACAAGTGTACACCATTCTTTTGTCCAACATTTTTTCATACAAATCATTTCCAATGTCATAATGCACTTCACCAACCTCACTGGATTTTGATTTTGTCTGTGGATTAAAAAATTTTGCTCCTATATATAAAAGCGCGACTTGAAATTTATTTTTGACTTTTTTATCTAATTCAGCTTTTAAAATCTTATTAAAAAACTCATCCACTTGTTCACAATCCCACCAACCATCCATATAAGATTCACCCAAAGCCAAAGATCCACCACTTAAAACACGCTTATACAAATCTTCATTATGTACTTTTATATCCCAAGGTTGATTACCATTGATTTTTATACCAGCTAAGTCCAAAACACCTTGAACTGCTTTTTTATATTTATTTTGTTCCATAAACTTTATTATTTAATATTTTTAGCACTTTTAGCGCCAAAACACCAAACCTACTTAAACCTTATCAATTCCTCCCTTATTCCATGGATTACATCGCAAAATTCGCCACACAATCAAGACCACACCTTTTAAAACCCCATGTTTTTTTACTGCTTGCTTACCATATTCAGAACATGTTGGATAAAACTTACAATAACCATGTGGAAATGCTTTTTTGTAAAAACCATGATCTGGGGATAAAGTTTTTTGGTAAATCTTAATAAAAAACACCAAAATATTGCGCGGTAACTCAATTATTTTATTAATTATCCACATACTTATGCACAACTGTGTATAACTTGTTAATTAGCTAAAATTAGCAAACAAATCACTTAAATCTTGTTTTATCCCATTATAATCCACATCCAAAATCTGCTTTTGCACAAAAATTACATAATCATTTGATGTTTTTAATACACCATCCTTAACAAATTCACGCAAAACTTCCCTAATTTGACGTTTTTTTCTATTACGCTGAACAGCACTTTTATGCACTTTTTTACTAATTACAATAGCAAACCTAGGTTCTTCAATCTCATTTTTCATGTATTTTAAGCCAAAAAACTTGCCTGACCTAGATTTACCAAGTTTCATGACTTGCTCAATTTCTTTAGTTTTTCGCAGTCTATTCTTAAATTTAAACATATTTTACTATTATTTAAACTCTCACCCTTATTCACTTATTATAAGTATAACAAAACCCGGACAAAACCGGGAACTGATAATCGTTATTTTAACAACTTAAAAACCCAACAACTTAAGCTGCTAATTTTTTTCGAGCTTTTGTACGACGTCTTTTTAACACTCTTTTTCCTGCTTTTGAATCCATTCTTGCACGAAAACCATGTGTTTTAGCTCTTTTTCTATTCTTTGGCTGGTAAGTTCTTTTAGGCATATCAATAAAACAGAAAAAATATACCACACCTAGATTTTAATTACAAGCGCAATTTTACAAAAACAATCCACACTCCTTCCCCACCTTACCCACTTTATCCACAACCCAATCAATGTTAGAATAGCCATACTAGATATATCACTACAAATACACTGATTATGACTAAAGAACAAATCTGGCAATTAGTTTTAGCTGAAATAGAGCTCGGAATAAGTAAACCAAACTTTACAACATGGTTTCGTCAAACAGGGGTTAGTTTGTTTGAAGATGGAAATGTTGTGATTTGTGTACCAAATACCTTTACAAAGTCATGGTTGGAGAAAAAATATCACAGTTCTATACTAAGTTCACTTGAAAGAGTTAGTGGAACTCCGATTCAGAAAATTTTATATAAAGTAGAAGTAATTAAAAAACAACCAATTATTGAGCAACCTGTTATTGATTTAAATAATACTTCAATAAATCCTTCTACAAACACAACAACCTCTGATGCTGACAAAAACACTGAAAAACAACAAGAACACAGCATAATTCAACCACGAATCATGCCAAACAGAGACACAATGAACTCTGGCATGAATTCAAAATATGTTTTTGAAACATTTATTGTTGGAAAAAACAATGAATTAGCACATGCAGCAGCTCAAGCAGTTTCAACACGTCCAGGTGAAGCATATAACCCTTTATTTATTTATGGTGGTGTTGGTCTTGGAAAAACACACTTACTACAAGCAATTGGAAACAAATTACTACAAGAAGATCGCATAAATAAGGCAATTTATGTGACTTGTGAAAAATTTACAAATGATTTTCTTAATTCTGTTAGAACTGGTAATGCAAAAGAATTTAAAAACAGATATAGAAATGTGGATTTACTAATTATTGATGATATTCAGTTTATTGCTGGAAAAGAACGTACCCAAGAAGAGTTTTTCCATACTTTTAATGAATTACACCAATCTACAAAGCAAATTGTACTTTCTTCAGACCGTCCACCAAAAGCAATTGAGTTAGAAGAGCGTTTAAAATCAAGGTTTGAGTGGGGAATGATTGCAGATGTTGCTAAACCAGATTTAGAAACAAGAGTAGCTATTTTAGAATCTAAGTGTAATGCAAAAGGTTTTAAATTAGACAGAAACTTATTACATTTAATTGCAGATGTGGTTCAAAACAACATTAGAGAGCTAGAAGGTGCTTTAAATAAAGTAGTTGCATATCATGAACTTAAGAAAATTGCACCTAGTACTGAAACACTTAGTGAGATTTTGTCTAATGTTCAATCATCTAAGAAATTACAACCTTGCACACCAAGCGAAATAATAGATATTGTTGCAGAATTTTATGGAATTCAAATTAAAGAAGTTTTAGGACCTAGTAGAGAAAAAAGATTAGCATTTCCAAGACAAATTTCTATGTTTTTGTTGAGAGAATATTTAAGTTTATCTTATCCAGCAATTGGAACTGCTTTAGGTGGACGTGATCACACAACAGCAATCCATGCTCACACAAAAATTTCAACACAAATTCAAGAAAATCAAAGACTAAAACAAGAGATTGAAGCTTTAAAAACAAAAATTGCTTCACAAGAATAATATTACAAAGTGGTAAAATAAGGGAAATCATCAGTGTATAAACTGTTAATTACATAGTTATAAATTGTGAATGGTGTACCACATATCAACACCCTAGTGGGTATAACACAAAATTCATCCACACAACCTCACAGTTTATTAAAAAATTTTGCACAGAGATTTTTAACTAAAATTAAAAGAGAATTAGGGTTTTCCCCATAATCCACAGGTACTACTATTACTACTACTAAATAAATACAAATAATAATATTTTATATAGTTATGTTGTTCACAAGTACAAAAGAAAATTTAATGCACGCTCTACAAAACGTAAGTGGAGCAGCAGGTAAGAATATTAATTTACCTATACTTAACAATGTTTTGATAAATGTTGAGGATAGTGTTGTAACATTAACTACAACTAATTTGGAGATGGCAATTAAAAATGATTTAAGAGCTAAGATTGAGGATAAAGGATCTTTTACGGTTCCAGCAAAAACTTTAACTGAATATGTTCAACTGGTTTCTGGTGATCAAGTTGTTGTTAAGTTGGATGAAAATGAATTGATTGTAACTTCAGGTAGAAGTAAAACAAAAATTAAAGGTGCGATAGCAGATGAATTTCCAATTGTTCCTAATACAGAATCTCAAACAAAATATTTAGTTAAATTGGTGGATTTAAAAGAAACTTTAGGAAGGGTTTTGTTTGCTTGTTCTAAGAGTGAAGTGCGACCTGAATTGTCTGGAGTGTTTTTTCAGTTTAATAAGGTTGAGGGGAATTTGGTTTTAGCTGCTACAGATAGTTATCGTTTGGCTGAAGCAACAACAATGCTTTCAAACAAAGATAATATAGAGCAATTAAATTGTATTATTCCTCATAGAACTTTGTTTGAATTAGCTAGGGTTATGAGTTCTCAAGTTGAAGTTGAAAATGTTGAAATTATTATTGATGAAGTGCAAGTTGTGTTTGTGATTGGTGGTGTGACTATTACTTCAAGAAAAATTGAAGGAAATTATCCTGATTACACTCAAATTATTCCAAAAGAAGAAAAAACTAAAGCAATGTTTTTAACAGATGCTCTAATTAAAGAAGTTAAGGCAGCGAGTTTGTTTGCAAGTCAGGGAATAAATGCTGTTGCTCTTGATTGTAATTCTGAAGAAGGTAATATTGGTATTTCATCTACAAGTACACAATTAGGTGAGCATGCCTCTGCATTGACTTCAGAGGTTGTAGGAGAGGAAGGAAGTACATTATTGAACTTTAGGTATGTTTTGGATGGTTTAGGTGTGTTACAGAGCGATGAGGGGGAGATAAGGTTGAATGGTACAACTGCTCCAGTGGTTTTTGCACCAAAAGATAAAGATAATTTCTTATATATAGTGATGCCAATTAGGCAGTAGTTATTTTATTGTAACTGTAATTGATTCTGTTATTGTTTGTGATTGTGTTTTGTCTGAAGTTATAAATGACAAAATATAATCCCCTTTTTCTGATTCACTCCATTTAAAATGTTTTTGTTCTTCAGGTTCGCTAGTTGTAAAAATTGTTTTTTGTGTACCGTCTTTTGTTGAGATTGCTGTAATGTCATTTATTTTACTTGGTTGAAAAACATTAAAACCAATTGTTAAAGGAAAACTTGATGCATAAAAACTCGCACCATTTTTAGGTGAAGACCATGTAATTTCTGATGGAGGTGGTGGTGCATCTAAAGTAAAATTAATTTCATTACTATACCCAACATTTCCTTTGTCATCATAGGCGCGTGCTGTAAGTTTGTGTTTTTTGTTTTCTAATTCTCGTGCATAATAAGTTAATTCAAAAGGATATGAATTTGTTGTGTAAACTTGTTCATCATCAATAAAATATTTTACTTTCGCAATTCCGCGTGGAGCTGAAGCTTGGATTTTTGCAATTATGTTTCTTGAATCAAAAACCGCATTGTTTGATGGAAATGTAAAATTAATTTTTGGGGCAAGTTTTTCATCGTGAACATCATCTTTTTCAGTTGGTGGAAGATCTAACACAACTTTTTCACCTGATTCAACTAATTTGTCAATCCATGTTTGAACTGCATTTTCCCATTCATTATATTGAGCGTCATCTTCAGGGTTTTTTGGTTCAGATCCATTTGGATTATCTTTTTTCACATAATGCAAAATTGAATGTGGTTGCAAATAAGTTCTTTCTTCAATAAATTCTTCTGGTGTTGAAGATGTGGCAAGTTTGCCAGAAATTTTATCAACTAGTAAGGTGATTTTTCCTGAATCTGTTCCGCGAAGAACTGGTTTTTTAGATTTGTTTTCAGGTGCTTCTGGAAAACTTTCTACAGGTTTGCCAGCTAATGCTTTTTGCATAAAACCATTCCAAATTGGAGCAGCAGCAATAGAACCACCAGCACCATTCATTGGTGTGTTGTCATTATTTCCAGCCCAAACACCTGCAGCTAATTGTGGTGTATATCCTAAAGTCCAACCATCTCTATAATCATTTGTTGTTCCTGTTTTTGCAGCTACTTGTCTACCAGGTAAAGTTAGGTTTGAACCAGATCCAAACATGTATGAGCGTGCATTATCATCAGATAAAATATTGCTAATTGTATAGGTGTGTTCTTTATCTATTGCACGGTGTTTTTTCTCATCCCATTCAAATAATTCTTCACCGTCTTTGTCTTCAACAGACAAAATAAATGTTGGCTCATGATAAACACCTTCGTTTGCAAGTGTTGCATAAGCATTTGTGTGCTCTAATAATTTTACTTCTGCTCCACCTAAAACCATAGACAAACCAAAACGATCTCTGTCTTGTAAAGTTGTATAACCAAACCTTCCAGCAAAACTTACCATGTCATCAACACCAACTAAGTACAACATTTTTACAGCTGGAATATTTAATGAACCTTGCAAAGCTTTGCGAACTGTAATTGGACCACGTTCTTTTTGGTCGTAGTTGTGAGGAGTGTATGAATCTTCTGTTCTTGAATCAAAATTTGTCACAACATCATAAAGTATTGTGTCTGGTGTATATTCTTTTTCAAAACCAGCTGTGTAAACAAATGGTTTAAAAGATGAGCCAGGTTGTCGTGATCTCATTGCTACATTAACTTGGCCGTCTGTTTCTTCATCAAAAAAATCTTTTGAACCAATCATTACTAACACCTGACCATTTGAAGGATCAATTGCTGTTAAGGCTGCATTGCCAATATTGTATAAGTCTGAAGCTTTGTCTAAGAAAGTTGTGATTGATTTTTCTGCTGCTGTGTGAAGATCAAAATCAAGTGTGGTCATAACTTTTAGTCCACCGGTTTCAACAACTTTTTCACCAAATTGTTCTGTAAGTAATTCTTTAACATGTAAAACAAAATGAGGGGCATCTATTCCAGTTAGTCTTTCTTTTAATTCTAAAGGCTCTGCTTGTGCTTTGGTTTTTTGATCTGCTGTAATATAACCTTCGCTATACATTCTTGAAATAACAAAGTCACGGCGCTCTTGCATCTCATCTATGTTATTTAAATAAAATGTTGGAGCTTGTACCATTCCAGCTAAAGTTGCTGCTTCAGGTAGGTTTATGTCATGACTAGATTTTCCAAAGTAAGCTTGGCTTGCTGATTCAATTCCATAGTTTGTTGAGCCGTATGGAATTTCGTTAAAATATAATTTTAGGATTTCTTGTTTTGTGTATTTGCGCTCAAGTTGTAATGAAAGGATTGCTTCTTTAATTTTTCTGTTAATGGATTTTTCTGTTCCTACGATTGCGTTTTTAACAAGTTGTTGTGTAAGTGTTGAAGCACCACCTCTGCCAGAATCTAAATGTAAAAAGTTTGAAATTGCAGCGCGGATGATTGAAGTAAATCGCACACCTTTGTGTTCATAAAATTTTGAGTCCTCTACTGCGATCGCTGCGTTAACTGCGTAAGATGGAATGTCCTCTAATTCAACAATTGTTCTTTTCTTTTCTGAAAAAATTTCATACAACAAGTGTTCGCCAGTTTTGTCGTAAATTTTTGTGCTTTCAGCAACTTGTCTGTTTCCTAATTTGTTTGGATCTGGAAGGTCGCGACTAATCCATGCTGCATAAATTGTAATAAAAGAAAAAAGTAAAATGCAAAAAATTACTCCATAAGAAATTAGTTTTTTCCATGTAAATTTTTTGCGCACTAAGCGTTTTATTTTTTTGTGTGCAAATTGTGCGTGTTGTGCGGTTGTGCGAGTTTTACTTGATCTACTTGTGCGAGAAACACGATTTTTTCTGTGGCCAGTGCCACGATGTCTTGATGTTGGCATAGATTATTGTAACTTTGTTTGGTGTTTGACAACAGGTTATGTAGTGTTGACAGATTTACCTAAATATGGTAATATATAGCAAGTTTAAATGCAATATATGAAGCACCAGATGGAAATAATTGAACATATTTTGATGCGCAGTTTTTGTGTAACTTTAGCCATTTTAGTGGCTGGATTTTTCATTTTTTCACCTGCGATAGCTGATGCTCAAACAGTGTTTGGTGCTCACTTTACATCATACACTGAAAAACCAAATTTGGCACGAGGCTTGCCTTTATCACAAGGTGTTAGAGATCGTATCAATAAAAAGTATAAAGTTGGAGCTACAGCTTATTCAAGTGCTCCAAATCAGACAGATGACTCTCCTTTTTTGAGTGCAAATCAAACTTATGTTTATGATGGAATGATTGCAGCAAATTTTTTGCCGTTTGGGACTCTTGTGAAAATCCCATCTATTTCTGAAACTAAAATTTTTCGCGTGGATGATAGAATGAATTCACGTTATTACAAAAAAATTGACATTTGGATGCCAGATCGCGAAAGTGCAATCCAATTTGGATACAAAAATTTAGAGATTGAAATTGTTGGAAGACAATTATAAACAATTAATTGAAAAAATATTTAACCACATACCTCCTTCGGCACGCTCGACCGCCCCAGCGTGGCGGTCTTCGCTATGCGTTCGCTTTCGCTCGTCCGGCGGTAAAGCCGGACACCATGCTCGCTCCAGCTCTCGAATACCTCAGGTAGGTATATGGTTAACAATATTTTACAAACAATTGTTTATAAAAATAGTGACGAGGAGTTGTACAAGCACATGAGCAAACAAACAGGAGTGAAAGCTATGTATTATTTTTTTGAGGCACCGGTGGGAATCGAACCCACGATAAAGGCTTTGCAGGCCCCTGCCTTACCACTTGGCTACGGTGCCAATTTTTTTGTAATCCAGTAATCAAACAATATCAAATCTAGGGGGAAAAGAAAAGAGTCTTGGGGTAGAATGTGCCTAATTCATGGCCATCTTATCTCCAAGACTCTGATGTTGGGTGCTGTGCTGACAAGTAGATGGTTGGTGGGAGCTTGTACGAGAATGCTTTTACCCACCATGCTACGTTGTGTAGCCCGTCTCACACCCCTTCTGACTTGCTTGCGGGCCAGTACCCGAAGTGTGGCGCTTCAAAATGGTTCTGGTGTGTACCAAAATTCACACAAATGCCAACACAGCATGTATTTTTATATCATTTTTGTTGAGATGTGTCAAGCGAATGTGGTATTCTGTCAATATAACAACCAAATATGACACCTGAAAAAATACGAAATAAGTTTGTGATATTAGATGGAAATGCGATTATTCATCGTGCTTATCATGCACTTCCGCCTCTGACAAGCAAAAAAGGCCAAATGGTAAATGCTGTTTATGGTTTTGGAACAATTTTAATTAGAATTTTAAAAGAATTAACCCCAACTCATGTTGTGGTAACTTTTGATTTGGCTGGGCCAACTTTTCGTCATGAAAAATACGAAGATTATAAAGCCACTCGTGTAAAAGCAGATGATGAGTTGTATGAGCAGATTCCGCTGATTCATGAGTTGGTTGAAGCTTTTAATATTCCAATTGTTGAAAAGAAGGGTTTTGAAGCTGATGATTGTATTGGTACTTTGGTGAAAAAAGTTGAGCGCGGTGGTAAAACCGATGTTGTGATTGTTACAGGTGATTTAGATACTTTGCAATTAGTTGATGATCATGTGACGGTTTATACAATGCGAAAAGGCATGAGTGATATTGTTGAATATGATCGTGCTGAAGTTGCAAAGCGGTATGATAGTTTGACTCCAGAGCAAGTGATTGATTTTAAGGCGTTGAAAGGTGATGCAAGTGATAACATAAAAGGTGTGAAAGGTATTGGTGAAAAAGGTGCGATTGATTTGTTGAAAAATTTTAAGAGTTTGGATGGAATTTATAAGGCAGTTGATTCTATTGATGCTGATTCTGGCAAAACTGGCGCTAGTGGCAAAACTGAAAAAATTAAGCCAGCTACTTTGAAAAAATTAATTGACAGTCGCAAAAGTGCATATGAATCTCAGGAATTAGCAACTATTGTTTTAGATGTTCCAATTAGTCGTGGGTTAAAAGATTTTATTCGTAAGCCAGTTAATGAAAAAGCTTTGTTGGAGTTGTTGCAAGAATTAGAATTTACTTCTTTGTTGTCTCGCATTCCTGGAATGAAAAATAAAATTGTTGTAGCAAAGAAAAAAAATGTAAAAATTGTTGAGTTGGGTCAAGGTGATTTGTCTGGGGTTTTTGGGAAAATTGAAAAAGAAGATGAGGTGGGTGTGGTTTTGCAAACAACTGATGAGGGAAATTTTTTGGATAAAGAAATTTTAGGGTTGGCAATTGTGAGTGCGCGAAATAATTGGTATGTTTCTGCAGAAGTTAAAGGTTGGGAAAAATTGTTGAGTGCGAAAACTCGTTATTGTGTGCATGATTCAAAAGAGTTTGTAAAAGTTTTGTGGGAAAATGGTGTTGTTGAACCGAAAAATATTTTTGATGTGATGATTGGTTCTTATTTATTACATTCAGAAAGTCGTGCGCATGGTTTGGATGCTTTGGCTTTAAAATATTTGGGTGAGAAAATTGAGAAGTCGGACAAGCAGGCGAGTTTGTTTGGAAAGCCAAAAGAAAATGTTGTGGCAGAGGCAGGTGCGGTTTTTGGAATTGCAAAACATGTTGATAAGGAAATGGAAAAAGTTTTGGTGTGGGGTTTGTATGAAAAAATTGAAGGGCCATTGGTTGAGGTTTTGGCGCGCATGGAACGTCATGGAATTGCGATTGATTCTGGGCTATTGGCGAGTTTGGCAAAAAAAGTTGATGCGCGTTTAGGAGAATTGGAAAAACAAATTCATAAACATGCGGGTAAAGATTTTAATGTAAATTCTTCAGCGCAGTTGCGTGATATTTTGTTTGAGGATTTGGGGTTGCCAACTCAAGATATTAAAAAAGGTAAGACAGGTTATTCAACTGCGGCAACTGAATTGGCAAAGCTCAAAGGTTTTCATCCGATTATAGAATTGATTGAGGAGAATCGTGAACTGACAAAATTGAAAACAACTTATATTGATGTGTTGCCAACTTTGACTCATGAAAAAACGAAACGCATTCACACAACTTTTAATCAAACTGTAACTGCAACTGGACGTTTGTCTTCTTCAGAGCCAAACATGCAAAATATTCCAACGCGCACTGAAGAGGGTCGCAAAATTCGCGATGCTTTCGTTGCTGGGTCTGGTTGTACTTTGGTGGTTGCTGATTATTCCCAGGTTGAATTGAGGATAGTTGCTTCTTTGGCAAATGATGCTGGGATGATTGAGATTTTTGAGAAAGGTGAGGACATTCATAAATCAACTGCAGCAAAAATTCAGGGCGTGGCTTTGGATAAAGTTACTTCTGACATGCGTCGTAAAGCCAAGGAAGTTAATTTTGGGGTTTTGTATGGAATGGGTTCATTTGGTTTGGCGGCGCGTACTGGAATTTCTAGAGCTGAAGCACAAGAGTTTATTGAAAAATATTTTAATGCGTTTAAAGGTGTTAAAAAATATATTGATGAGACAATGGATTTGGCAAAGAAAAAAGGATATGTTGAAACAATGTTTGGTCGGCGCAGATATATTCAAGATATTGGTTCAAGTAATTTTCAAGTGCGAGCTGCAGCAGAGAGAATGGCAATTAACCACCCTGTTCAAGGGACTGCAGCTGATTTGATGAAGTTAGCAATGATTGAAGTTGATAAATTTATTATTGATGAGAAATTGGAAGACAAAGTAAAAATGTTATTGCAAGTTCACGATGAATTGGTTTTTGAGGTTAAGGATTCTATGGCGGAAAAAATTGCAAAGCAAATTAAGGAGATTATGGAATCTGTGATAAAATTGCGTGTGCCAGTTGAGACAGATGTTGGTATTGGTAAAAGTTGGGGTGCTGCAAAATAATTTAAGGAAGTTGGAAAATCATGTTTATATTTTTATATGGCAAAGACTCTTATCGTAGTCGTTTGCATTTAGAAAAAATTAAAAATAAATTTAGCCAAGAGCGCGATCCTCATGGGATGAATGTTGTAGTTGTAAATGCTTTTGAGGAGAATTCTGTTTTTATTAAAGAGCAAGTTTTAGCGTCTCCTTTTTTGGCGGAAAAAAGAATGGTGGTTTTGCGAAAAATTTTTGAGGCGGAAAAAGATTTTCAAAATTGGATGCAAGAAAAACATGGGGATTTATCTGGGCGTGATGATTTAATTTGTGTGGTTTGGTCTGAAAAAGATTCAGTGAAAAAAAGTGAGTTGTTTAATTTGTTGAGTGCAGAAAAGTTTGCTCAAAAATTTGAATTACCTAAAGGTAAAAAATTGGAAAATTGGATTTTGGGATTGGTTCAGGAATTTGGTGGTGAAATTAATAGTGTGGCTTTGGCAAAATTAGTAAATTCTTTTGAAGATGATTTGTGGCAGTTGGCAAATGTGATTCATCAATTGGTAATGTATTGTGACAAGCGTGCGATCACAGATAAAGACGTTGATTTATTTGTAAAAGAAAAAGTTGACGATGCTATTTTTGCTTTGATGGATGCTTTAACACAAAAAAATAAAGCGCGTGCATTGCAATTGTTACATCAGCAGTGGAATTTTGGTTCAGAGCCAGGGCAAGTTTTTGGAATGATAGTAAGGCAGTTTAAAATTTTGACGGATTTATATTCTTATCGTCTTGCGAATCCAAACTCAACAGAAAAACAAATTGCAAATTCAATTGGGTTACATCCTTTTGTTGTGAAAAAAACTTTACCAATGTTGCGTTCATATAATTTAAAAAATATTGCGCAAATTCAACACATACTTTTAGAAATTGATCGTAAAATCAAAACAGGAGCTGGTCAAATGACCGAGCTCCTGGATTGGTTGGTTGTGGCAGTCTAGTACTACACTCTAAGAATTGGGTCAAAGCGTGCTACAAACTCAAAATCAATATAGGGGTTTGTTGTAGCGAACAATTCTTCTTGGAAGTTCAAGAAATTTTTGAGTTTTGCAGCGACACTAGTGGCGGTTCTGTAAAAAACAGTATAGCTGTCACTGGCTTTCAGGCAAGTAAGAGCAAGAACATACCCTCTCCAACAATGCACCTTCCACTCAACATAATCTACCATTTCAGGTAAGAGCTGTCTGGTCATTTCATAAGTGATAGGATCACCATTCGCACGCCGCTCATCACTTCTATCGTCTCTAAAAGAAAGGATCTCTTCGTTTTTTACCAAAAACTCAATCCAGCTTTTTGAATCTCCAGGACTGTCTTTTGGATCAGTAGAAAAAAAAGAACTTATTGCACAGTGCAGGGCACTTATTTGGTTGTTGAGATAAGCCTTCATAACCCCAAGAACCATTTTTTGCTGTTCAGTCAGTTCTTGTTTTGCCAAAATAACCCTCCTTTTTGGCAGGTGTTATAAAATAGATCCCCAATGTCGTGATTTGCTCTGTCTTGTGCTCCTTAAGCCAAACTATTCGCCTTTGTCATCACTTTGGACTTTTGGCGATTAGCTTTGTTTGCTTTGATCACATTAACCTTAGCAGCTTTATCTGAAGCTTTTTGGATTTTCTTAGCTAGAGCTATTGCCTCTGCTTTATCTCCACGCTCAATAGCTTTGTCAGCTTGCTTCATTAAATACTTCAAGTTTTTCTTGATTGAAGTATTGTGAGCGCTAAGTTTTTTTGATTTTCGCAATTCTTTCATTGCGGAAGGTTTGTTCGGCATAAATATTGTTTTTAGTGTGACAAAAATATAGCAAAAGCGTGAAAATTAGTCAAGTAGCTTGTTTTGACTACCACTTGCCATCTCAAGTTTATCATCAAATTTTTCTAGACGTTTTTCACCTTCTGTAAAACTTTTATTAGCATGAGTTAAATGTCCACCTAAGACTCTGTATTGTTCTGAAAACTTATCAAAGTCACCTCTCAATCGTCCCAAGTGATTTAAAATCTCTTTTGCACTTGATTCAACTTCCATTCCTTTTAATCCTAATAAAATAGTTTGTAAATAAGAATAAAAAGAATTTGGAGAAACAGGAATTACTCGTTTGTCCAAAGCATAAGTCATCAGACCTTCTCCTTCTTCATCTTTTATAATTATTTCGTAATAAACATTTTCAGCAGGAATATACATTAATGCAAAATCTAAAGTACCTTCATCTGGCAAAATATATTTTGTTGCAATTTCATCAATGCGTTTTTTAACATCTTTTGAAAACTCTTTTTTGTGTTTGCGCTGGTCTGGCTCATCTGCCTCAATCATTTTTTTGAAGTTTTCTAAAGGGAATTTTGCATCAATTGGGATTATAACCCCGTCTCTTAACTGTATAATGGCATCAACCACTTCTCTGCTTTTAAAAATATGCTGAAGTTTAAAATTTTTGTTTGGAAGAATTTGTGCTAATAAATCCCCAAGAAAAAGTTCACCTAAAGCACCGCGAAGTTTTGGAGAGCGAAGAATTTCTTGTAAAGAAGAGATGTCTTTTCCAACATCATAAATTCTTTTGTTTGCTTCTTCTAGTTGTGTAAGTTTTGAAGTAACACCAACATATGCTTTTGAAGCATGGTCTAATCTTGATCCAATATTTTTTTGCGACTCTTGTAATAAGCGTGCATTATTATGAAGTTGTTTATTGATTTGTTCTGTTGTTGAGCTAAGTTGATTATAAAAAAGTTGTTTTTGTTCTGAAACTGATTTTGATAGATTATCAATGTTTTGTTCTAGTTTGATAACTCTTTCATCGTCTTTTTGGTGTTCAAAACCTTGTAATTTTTTGTTAATAAAGTATAGTATTGAAGAAATACCAATCACTAAAACAACAATTATTGTAAAAATAAATCCAAGTTGTGATTCCATATAGTTTTTGTTTAATGTTTTAGGGTTAGTCAAATATACCACAAAAAAGAAAAACACTAAAAATTTGAAATATTGTATAGGGGATTAGAGATTAAATTATTGTACGACACCAGAAACATTTGCCTTTGTAGTTTAATGGATAAAACAAATCCGTCCTAAGGATAAGATGTGGGTTCGATTCCTACCAAGGGCACAAATAACTTTTTTAGACTTCCCTACTCTTCAGTGGGGTGGGGATATAGACCAAAAGACCTGTTTTGAGGTAGGGCATAGAGAGTAGGGGATGAAAAACCATGCTTATTTTTAATAAATAAGATAATAGTGTTTTGTATACACAGGTCTATACAAAATAGCTACTTATTAACAAGTTATCCACTTGACACAACATTGATTGGTTGAGATAATAAGATAACGTAATTACTTAAATAAATTTGCCCATGATTTAAAAACCTTGTACAACTTAGCAAGTACTTTGGAGTGCGGTGCTTATTGGGGAAGTTGAAAGGTTGAAGGTCAGAATTTTTGAAAGATGCTTATATGCTATCTGAGTTTGATGTTTTGAAAAGTTTCACATGTATGGAATTTTTGCATGGGAGTGCACGAAGTCCTCTTTTAATTGACTAAATATAGATTGTTTCTAGTTTCGTAAAATATTTTACAGAAGAGTTTAATAAGGGTTTGGCAAAGGTTGGGTAAGAGTTTGGTAAAAGTTTACTAAATTTTTATAATCAAGTATAATTTGCTCATTCAATATTAGGGCTCATGGCTCAATGGTAGAGCGCCTCAATGGCATTGAGGAGGTTGTGAGTTCAAATCTCACTGGGTCCACTATGTTAAAAATCGGAATTATTGGTTTGCCAAATGTTGGGAAATCAACTTTGTTTAATGCTTTAACAAAAAGTAAGCAAGCAGATGCGCAAAATTATCCATTTTGTACCATTGAACCAAATATGGGTGTTGTTGAAGTACCTGATGAACGTTTGGAAAAATTAGGTGAAATAAGTAAGTCAGAAAAAATTATTCCAACTACAGTTGAGTTTGTAGATATTGCTGGTTTGGTTAAGGGTGCTTCTGAAGGAGAAGGTCTTGGTAATAAGTTTTTGTCGCACATAAGAGAAGTTGATGCAATTGCGCAAGTGGTGAGAATTTTTTCAGATAAAAATGTTACTCATGTTCATGACACAATAGATGCTGAACGTGATCTTGAGGTTATTAATTTAGAATTAGCTTTGGCGGATTTGGAAACAATTAATAAACAAAAAGATCGTTTGGAAAAAGAAATGAAAGCAGGTACAAGTAGAGAGTTAGAAAAAAAGAAAAAATTAATTGACTTGTTGTGTGAAAATCTTGTGCAAGGAAAACCAATTAGGGATTTGGAAATAGAAGATTTGGATGATAAAAAATATTTGAAAAGTTTGCACTTGCTTACAAATAAACCAATGATGATAATTGCGAACACAGATGAAATTAATGACACACTTCCAAATTTTCCAGAAAAATATAAAGTTGTGCAGGTTTGTGCAAAGCTTGAACAGGATTTATCTGAAATGACTGAACAAGAAGCAAAGGAATATTTAAGTGAGCTTGGTATAAAACAAACTGGCTTAGATAAGGTTATTAAAATGGGTTATGATTTATTAAATTTAATTACATTTTTAACTTCAGGTGAAAAAGAAACTCGCGCGTGGACTGTTCAGTGCACTGCTTTGGCTCCACAAGCTGCTGGAGTAATTCACACTGATTTTGAAAAAGGTTTTATTAGGGCAGAAATTGCAGACTATGATGATTTTGTAAAATTAAATGGTTGGGTCGGAACAAAAGAAAATGGTAAAATGCGTTTAGAGGGAAAAGAATATGAAATTAAAGACGGGGACGTTTGTTATTTTCGTGTAGCATAAATTTTTTATGGAAAAAATTGAACTTACCCATCATGAAGGTATGGGTACTTCTAAGGATACTATTCGTGAAGCAATTTTTGGTTTGGAAGATGGAATTGTTTCAACTTTGGGTGCGGTTGTTGGTATTGCGGTTGGTACACAAAATCAATACATAGTTGTTTTATCTGGAATGGTTGTGATTGCTGTTGAAGCTGTATCCATGGCAGCTGGTTCTTATATTTCTTCAAAAACTGAAAGAGATATAAGTTTGCGCTGGTTAAAAGAAGAAGAATGGGAAATTGAACATGATCGTGAAAGAGAAGTTGAGG
The DNA here is from genome assembly GCA_964627525.1 of uncultured Gammaproteobacteria bacterium. GTDB lineage: Bacteria > Patescibacteriota > Patescibacteriia > Magasanikbacterales > JBBTQS01 > CAZKMQ01. Next base: position 57,626 of record CAZVIA010000004.1, read on the forward strand.
AGTTGCGTGAGTGGTATACAGAAAGAGGTTTTAATAAAAAAGAAGTTGAGATGTTGTTGAATAGGGTTACTTCAGATAAAAAATTATGGCTTGAGGAAATGGCGCATTATGAATTAAAAATTTTTCCAGATGATTTAGAACAGCCAACGCGTAATGCGTGGATAATGGGATTGGCTTATATTGTTGGTGGTATTGTTCCAATTACAAGTTTCTTTTTATTGCCTATTGAAACAGCAATTTGGAGTGCTGTTGGGTGTAGTGCAGTTGCTTTGTTTTTAGTAGGTGCTGCAATTACAAAATTAACTTATCGTAATTGGTTGCGAAGTGGGCTTGAAATGGTTACAGTTGCAATGGGGGCTGCAGTGGTAGGATTTCTTATTGCGCAATTAGCAGAATTTCTCTTACCACTCTTGCATTAGGTCTGGAGTAAATTAAATTACCTTGTTCAGATAAATGTTTAGAAAATTTTTGTAAAAGTTTTTCAGGAAGTGGTGCAATTTGTTTTGCGCCACTTTTTTTGATTGAAAATTTTATTGATTCAGGGACAATTAAAACAATTTGTCCGTTTTTTTCTAGAGCACTTAGTAAGTTTGGTATGGTTTTATTAAATAGATTTGTTAAATCAGAATTGATTTTTCTAAAGTCAGTTTTGTGTGTTGGGCGTGAAGGTCCAAGATAACCTTCTGCAATAATTGCATCTTGTTTTTCAGTTGAAAAAGGAAAAGTTGCGTCGTGTTTGAATAATTCAACTTTTTCAGAAATATTATTAAACCACATTTGGTCTTTTAACCAATCAATATTTTTTTGTGAATCAGAAATTGCTTTTGCACTAAAGTCTGAACCTTTAATTTTTTTAACACCCAAACGCATTGCTTCAGTTAAAACTGTTCCACTGCCACAAAAAGGATCTAATAATTTTGTTTCAGTTTGCACATTACCTAAGTTTAAAATTATTCGCGCAAGTTTTGGTGGTAAAATACCAGACTTATCGTCACGTTCCGGCCTTCCAAAATCAACTCTATTCCACAATTCAAAATTTTGAACAGATTTAGTAAAACCAATATGTACTTGCTTTTCATCAAAAACCAACACAAACTCCGCGCCTTTTTTTAATAAATTGTTTTTATCTACTTGAACTGATGTGAGTGCTCTGTCTTCATTAAAAACTATTCGCGAAGACACACCTTCTTTTTTTAAAAGTTTCTTCATTGTAAAAGCAACTTTTTTTAATTGGGGTAATTTGGTTTCAGATAATTGGTAAGGACTTAAGCCAATAATGTTTTTATTATCTTGTTTTTCATTTGAAATATATAATTCAGATAATAACTCGGGTTTTAGTAAGTTTAAAGAAATTGTTTTAAATATTTCGCCTATTTTTATTGTGCCACCTAATTTATTTTGTAAATATAATAAATCTAACTTTTCTTCAGTGTTAATTAATAATATTTCTTCAGAAGTTTGATAATCAAATTTAGTTTTTCCTAAAATGTTTTTTAAAACAACAAAAATTTCAGCAATAGAAATTGCTGGGTGAGTTCCTAAAACAAAAAAATAAGTTTTCATAAGACGTTTTTTTCTTCTTGCTTGCGAACAGCAATAAATAACCAAATAATTCCAACTATAATTACTATGTCTGCTAAGTTTCCAACTAATGAACCAACTTTTATGTAGTCTATTGTTGTGTGGTACACAAGTCTGTCTACGACATTACTAAAACCACCTACTAAAATATAAATTAAAGGTTTGGCAAAATAGATTTTTTTTTCGTACAAAAATTTTATTGTTATTCCAGCAATTCCAAGTACCACAGCTAAAGATAAAATTATCAAAACCATTTCAGGAACATTTAACCAAATAAAAAGATTTTTGTTTTGCAGTGTTTCAATGCCAAGTGGTCCAAAAGAAAATAACGAGGTGCCTTGGGCAAGCCCCGCTATCTTCGATTTAATAATTTGATCTATAATAAAAATTATTCCACCAGTTCTTATAACTTTTGTTAAAGTCATAATTAAATTTCCTGTGTCAAAGTTTTTTTGCAAGCAACACAAGCACCTGATGTTGGGCGAGCGCGTAAACGATTTTCAGGAATAGGTTCTTTGCAATACTTACAAATACCATAATCACCTGCATCAATTTTCTTTATTGAACTATTGATGTCACGTAATTCTTTTTCTAAAGTTTCTTCTAAGCGCAAATTAGTTTCATAAGTTGCAACCTCTTCTGCATTTTCCTCTTCTTTATCTCCGTAATCTGGAAATTTTGATTTAAAATCATCTTCACTAACTCGATTAGCAAATTTTGACAATTCTTTTTCAATTTTTTGCTTTTGTTCAAGCAAACCTTGTTTAATCTCCTCAATTAAATCTTTTGATATATCAGTCATATTATTCTGGTTATGAATTGATTGTATCAGAAATTTGAGTAAAACAAAAGAGCTCAGACGAGACCCTAGGTTATAGTTTTGGCTGTGCTGAGCTCTGTTTCAGATACTTCTGATCCAGAGCCGATGGTGAACTCTATGTACTTACGTTACGCAAATACGTACAGGCCACCATCAGGACTAGAATACCCCGAAGAATCCGATGTTGTAATGAACTTCTTCACCATTCAAACGTGTTGATCCAAGCGCTCTCTACCCGTAGGGAAAGCAATAGGACACATGGAGAGTTGTTTCGTATCAAACTACAGACCGCAGATGACACTAGACTTTTATTTTGGTTTTAACCTCCGATGAATAGTAAAAAAGAAGAGGATGATTCGATCGAAATACGTCTTAGTTTTTCCAGCACCTCCTTTATTTTTTAATGCTGCAAAATGCGTACTCGTAGTTAAAAGATCTGTGTATATTATAGCACAAAAAAGTGGTTTTGTCAACTTTCTGTGGAAAAGTCTTTTTTGAAGCTAAATTAAGCTAAAAATTTTTCTTTTTCAAAAAAATTTTGTATACACCTGTGTATACAAAATAGTGTTGATTTTCTAAAATTCACTATTTATCCACACATATCCACAGGTTTGTCCACAGACTGTGGACAACTTGGATAATTTTAAAAAAAATTGTTTAAAATAAGCAAAAACCACACGAACGTTATGTAAGTGTGGCTTGCGTTGGGTTGCGAGCAAGTCTTAGTACAGCAAGTGCTTTGCAAGTGTGACTGCAGCTGCAAAAGCAAAGATCCATGTAGAGCAAAACACCACAACATGTGGCTTGAACACATGTTTCCAAGGTACTTTTGCTCCGCCTCGGATCCAGTGGTTTGTGCCCCCAACATCATACATGATGCAGCTCAGAGCAATGACTGCACCAATCGGACCTGCTACACCAAATGACCAAAGTGTGATCATCTCGAAGTTTTTGGTACTCATGGTCTCCCAAGGTACACCATAGCTTCCAGATGCCGCGTAGGAAAGCCATGCACCAAGAGCAACTGCTCCAAGGGCAGAAACTACAATGACCAAAGCCTTGATTTGTTGCCGAATTGGCATGTTTTCCTCCGTTTCTGGGGTTTTCTAGCTTCTGCAACCAGCAGACGCTAAGATAGCATACTAGCATAAATAAAGTATTTTGTCAAGTGATAATTTGGTTTATTTAGCTAAAATAAGCAAAAAACTGGCACTTAGGCCAGTTTTTTGCTTGAAAAATATTTTTTTCAACAGTAGGTTCAACACTGAATTCAACAATAAATTTAGCAGTAAAATTAATTTTTTACAAAATTAATCCTTTTTTCTGAAGAAACCACGTTTTTTATCTCTTGGTCCTGAATTGCGGTCTCCTCCGCTATTTCTGCGAGGGCCACCACCACCGCCGCCTCTGCGATCATCGCGAGGGCGAGGGGGTCTTTCTTCATAACCTTCTGGTTTAGGTAATAATGCCTTTATAGATAAGTTAACACGACCAAGATTATCAATTTCTTTTACTAGAACATCTACCTTATCACCCATTTTTAGTTCATCTGAGGGGTGTTTTACGTGTTTCCATGCAATTTCAGAAACATGTACTAGTCCATCTTTGCCAGGCAAAAGATTAATAAAAGCACCAAAATCTTCAATTCTCACAACTTCACCAGTATATTTTTCACCTGCTTCAACTTCTTTTACAATATTTTGCACTATTTCAACTGCTTTTTCCATTGCTTCAGCATCATTGCTAGTAATTATTACACGACCATCTTGTTCAATATCCATTTCAACACCAGTTTCATCAATAATTCCATTGATAACTTTACCACCTTGGCCAATTACATCACGAATTTTTTCTGGATCAATAGGAATAGTCACAATTCTTGGTGCAAATTTAGACATTTCTTTTGCTGTAGAAATACCAGCTTCCATTTGCTCAATTATATGCAAACGAGCTTCAAGACCTTGTTCAAAGGTTTTATTAACAATATCAGCATTAATTCCATGAGTTTTTGTATCCATTTGCATTGCAGTGATACCATCGCGAGTTCCAGTGATTTTAAAGTCCATACCACCTTTACCATCTTCTAAGTCTTGAATATCAGTCAAAACTTTCCACTCACCAGAATCATCACTAGCCAAGCCCATTGCAACACCTGCAACGTGTTTTTTAATAGGAACACCAGCATGCATTAGTGCTAAACTTGAACCACAAGTTGAAGCCATTGAACTTGAACCATTTGACCCAAAAACTTCTGACACAACACGAATTGTATATGGGAAATCTTCTTTATCTGGGATCAATGGATCTAAAGCACGTTCAGCTAAAGCACCATGACCAATGTCACGACGACCAGGGCCACGCATAGGTTTAGCTTCACCAACAGAAAAACCAGGGAAGTTATAATGATGCATGTATCTTTTCTTTTCATCTAACTCCATTGTGTCTATGATTTGTTCTGCGCTTGGAGAAGCAAGTGTTGTTACAGATAAAACTTGAGTTTCACCACGCATAAACATTCCAGAACCATGTACTCTTGGAAGCAAGCCAGTTTCAACTACTAATGGGCGAACTTCTGTTAAGCTACGTCCATCAACACGTTTTTCGCTTTTTAAAATCATTTTTGTAACCTCAGCTTCTACAAGTTGTTTGATTTTTGATTTAACATAAGAAATTAATTCTTCATCAATTTCTTGTGCTTTCAAATGTTCTGTTAGTTTTTCAGACAAAGCCTTGAAAGCTGCTTTGCGTTCAGACTTACTTGTTTTTGGAGAATCAAATAAATAAGTATCAACTACACTATGAATAAATTCTTGTGAAATTTTTTCAACATTAGCTTTTTCTTCTAATGCTTTTTTCTGTTCATCATTTAATTCAACTAAAGTTTCTGCATCGCGTTTTTCAACACCAACAGCTTTTACAACTTCATCAATTAATTCTAAAACAGGCTTAGCACTTTTGCGCGCCAAATCAATTGATTGCAAAACTGTTTCTTCAGAAGACTCTTTAGCTCCAGCTTCAACCATTGTTACTAATTCATCTGTACCAGCAACAAAAATATCAATTTCAGATTCTTTGAGCTCAGGCTGAGTTGGGTTTAAAATTAATTTGTCACCAACTTTACCAACACGAATACCAACTAATGGTCCGCTCCAAGGAATTTCTGAAATACTTAAAGCAATAGATGCAGCAATTAAACCAACTACATTAGGATCATTTTCTTTATCCCATGCCAAAATAGTGATAACTACTTGAACTTCATTACGCATTGAACTATCAAATAAAGGCCTAATTGATCGATCAATTTGACGACCAGCTAAGATTGCCTCTTCGCTAGGACGGCCTTCTCTTTTAATAAATCTAGAACCTTTGATTTTTCCAGCTGCATAATATTTTTCCTCATAATCAACCATTAAAGGGAAAAAATCAATTCCTTCACGAGTATTTTCACTCATTACAGCTGTGGCTAACACAACAGTTTCGCCATATTGTACAGTACAAGCGCCATGTGCTTGATGTGCATACCTTCCGTGCTCAACTTTGAGCTCGCGCCCTCCCCATTCTTTGGAGAAAGTTTTTATTTCCATATATTCTTTCTTAATTATTTCTTAAATTAATTTTTTAGTTAATAAAAAACAGGACTTGCCTTTGCGCTTGTCCCGAGGTAGTGAAGTGCAAGCTTTTTGCAGTCCATATATCTCAGGGCAAACTACGTTATTTTATTTCATCGTCATATTATGTTTTTTTAGTAGTACGCCTTTTTGGTTTAGTAGTTCTACGTGTATTTTTTTGCTGACTTTTTGTGGGGTCTTTTATTAAAAACTTTTTGTGATCGTCAGATAAGTTTGTATAACTATCTACTTCTTCAACTAAACGACTTGAAGTTGTCTCCCTAAAACTCATCACCTCAACTTGGCGTCCTTTATTTTGCAAGTACTCAACCAAAGGTAAATAATCACCATCACCAGAAACCAAAATAATAACATCTAAAACTTCTGCCATTCTAATTGCATCAACTGTAATTCCAACGTCCCAATCTGCTTTTTTATTTCCACCAAAATAAGTTAACAAATCTCGCTCGCGAGTTTCTAAACCAAGATTATACAAAGCTTCAAAAAATGGTTTTTCTTCACCAGTTTCAGTTCTAACAACATAAGCAATCGCGCGGATCAATTTACGATCACCAACACCTTCTTTTACAATGTTTCCAAAATTTACTTTTGATCCAAATAAATTACGCGCACTATAATATAAGTTTTGTACGTCAATAAAAACACCTACACGCTGGTCAGGGTGCTTTAATGGATTTGGATCTGCAATTACTTCGTTTTTACGAGTTGTCATTTTCTTGAGCTTCAGGTTTTTCTTGTGGAAAATCTTCTAAAGTTTTTGCTTGTTTAAGTTTCAAGCGTTTAACAATATCTTCCCAAGATTTTTTGTTTTCCTGAAGTAAATAATTTAATAAACTTCGTCTTTCACCAACTTTTCGCAACAAACCACGACGAGATGAGTGATCTTTTTTATGTTGCTTTAAATGCTCAGCCAAATCATTTATCTCATAAGTGAGAAGGGCAATTTGTACTTCGCTAGATCCAGTGTCACCTTCGTGAGTCTGGAATTTTTTTATAACATTCTCCTTTTGTTTTTTAGTTAACATATTTGTGCATTATATTCACCAAGGAAGTGCAACGCACTCATCGCGTTCCTCGGACCTTTCGGTTGATTTATGCGCTTACTATAACAAAAACAAGCTAATCTGTCAATAGACTAGCTTGTTTTGCTTTATTTTAGGGGTTTAAGCTTGTTTTTCAGCGTCAACAGTAGCTTGTCCTTCAGCTAATTCTGCTTCAAGATCCACTGTTTTTTCAGCTTCTTCCTTATTTCTTGCTGATTCTCTTTCAGCCGCAGCTTCATTTTTGTCAAAAGTAGCTTGTCCTTCAGCCATTTCAGCTTTAAATTCTTTTTTAGAAAGAGATCCTTCTGCTTCTACTTTAGCTTTTTCTTCAGCTAGAGTAGCTTGCAATTCTTCTTCTGTAATCACCTCATTAGGTACTCGTTTTTTTTCTCCACCAAATAATCCAAACATATATTTTATTAGTTAAATAGTCATTTATTGACTTAATTATTTATAAATAAATACTATCACAGGTTGGCACTTGACAGCAAGTCTAATTTATACTATTATGAATAGCCAACAATTTGGCAAAGGAGGGAAGAAGGAAATGGGTAAGCTACTTCAGTTTAGATCAAAAAAAGATACCACCCCAACAAAGGGGTGTAAAAACAATGATCTTGCAGATATTAGACACCGGTATAATGTTCAACAGTGGAGAGAATATCTTTCAATGGCAGGGTGGCTAAGTTCACGCCCAAAAGGAGATGTAGCACAGTTGCACTTTGCTGGTTTTCGTAAGTTAAGACATGCTTTTGGTTTTGGTCATTACCTGATTGGATATACCCGATGGGTGCTTGAGGTAATTATTGGTTTTCCAGATGACGCACCCCCAAAGTACATCATTGATGCAAATGCTTTGCTTTGGGAAAAAGATGATGGGAGTGTTGTGCGTATTGGGTGTGAGACCCAAATTAATGAAATTACTGATCAGCGAGGTAATTTCAGGATACGTTTTTACCCAAAAGGCATTTTGAATATCATGCATTTTCATTTGTGGATAAGAGAGCAACAACTAAGACCAGCTGAACAATTTCCAAGACTGGTGGGTATTGTTGTTCCACCACTACGCTCGGAAAAAGAGCGTGTGTTTAGAGTGAAGGCTAGTTTTTGATGGTTAGTGCCAGTACATTCAGAAAAACACACACAAACACAAGGCCTGATGCATAACTGCATCAGGCCTCTGTTTTTTATATTAAAGTAGTTTTATTTAGTATCGTCCTGCTTTTGCTCTTTCTGTGTATTGACCCAACCAACTTGTAATCATTTTCCAAAAACTAGTTCCTTGGGTTTGTGGTTGATCCATAAACATAGGTTCTGGTCCTCCTCCAGGTCCAGGCATTGGGCCTTGCATTGGGGCTTGTTCGTGCATTTGCATTGGCTCTGGATTGTTCATCGGAGCTGGCTCGTACTGCTTGGTTTCAAACTGCTGTGGCTCATTATATTGCATTGGCTCTGGTTCATGCTGCATCGGCTCTGGTTCTGGATTGTACATGTTAGTTGGTGGTGGACTGTTGTTATAGTCATTATAATTATTATTCATCGGCTGATCGTATTTTGTTGGCTCGTACTGTTTAGGTTCAAATTGCATTGGCTCATCGTACTTCATCGGCTCTTGATTATTATCCATCATTTGTCCACCATCAAACATTCGGTCATCAAAAGATTTTGGTTCATAAGGCATTGGCTCTCTGTCATACATTCCTTCGCGCCTTTGTTGATCAAAATCTTCATCACGCATTGGTTCATCATACCTCATCGGCTCATAATCATTTTTAGGTGATTCATAACTTTCAGGTCCTGGATATTTTTGAAATGAATCAGGTCCTGGATAAGGTCGTTGGAAATCTTCTTTTTGCATTAATGAATCATCATATTTCATTGGCTCTGGCTCATCGTACTGTTTAGGTTCAAATTGCTGTGGTTCATCATAATTTTGTCCACCATCAAACATTCGGTCATCAAAAGATTTTGGTTCATAAGGCATTGG
>CAZVIA010000004.1:66785-71944 GCA_964627525.1 uncultured Gammaproteobacteria bacterium
CTCTCTATCTTGTTTTTGTTGATCAAAATCACGTTGCATTGGCTCATCATTCATCATGGGATTATATGGCATTGATTCTTCTTCGTATCTATTGTCACGCTTGTCATCATTGAACATACCATCTTGATCTCTCATTTCAGGTCTAAATTGCTCAAACATTTGTCGTTGCTCCATGTCAAATTCTCTCATTTTTTCCATTTCACCTTTTTGCTCTTCAATTCTTTTTTCGAAAAAATTAACTTCTTGTTTTTGACAAGCTTCATCACAAAATGGATTAAACTTCATTCGTTCCTGAAACATGTCTTTTCTTTCTTCCAACATTTTATTATCAAACTCACGTTCTTTATCAATTCGTTCTTTCTCAATCAAAGCATAATCTTCCTCAGATTTTGCGTTTTGCATTTTAGCTTTAAATTCACGATCAATTCGCATGCGATCTTCATCATTTTTCATACGAGCAGATTCTTCCATTTTTCTTAATTTGTCTTCTTCAACAAATCTTTGTTTTTCATTAAACAAATCTTCGAAACCACCTTCACGTCTTTTAATCTCATCAATAACAAAATCTGGTGCATTATCAAATCTTCTTAAGAAGTTGTTTGAAGCATTTGGATCATCTAGATATCTTAGTTGTTGTTGTAAACCATCTGTTTGTGCATTCATTGCTCTGTCAAAAAAGTTTGATGGCAATGGTGAAAATCCCGGGCCTCCAGGTCCATATGGCATTGGTCCAAAGTCAGGACCTCCAGGCATTGGTCCAAACTGAGATCCATAATCTTCTCCATATGGCATATCCATTGGTTGTTGAAATCTATCTTGTAGGTTTCTAAACACTTCAACGTCTTCTGGAACTGATGTTGAAATTCTTTTGAAAAAATTATCACCTTCCTCACGAGCTCTCTTTGAAAAATGAGCTTGTGCTTCTGCTTCCATTTGATTAACAAAAGCTTGTTGTTTTTCTCCCAATCTGTCTTTTAATGTATCCATTGCTTTAAACAACGCTGGATCTGGATTTTGCAAAGCCTTAGCTCTCAACAATTCAAATTCTTTTACAACTTCTTTAGAATTTGGATCATTAAACTTTTCTTTGAACTGTGCAATAGTTTTTTCTTCGTGCTTATTCATTTCTTTTTCCATCCTCTCTCTCATTTGCTGATCTTCAATTGCCATTCTACCTTGCAAGTCTCCCATCACTCTTAATTTTTCAACTTCATTTCCAGAAAATCCATTAAACATTCTTTCTCGCATCCTGTCTTTAAATCGCTCATCTTCAAACCTTTCATTATATTCAATTCTTCTTTGAAAATTTTGTGCAAAAATATCTTTAGCTTGCTCAAATTTTTGTGCAATTTCTGGATTATCTAGTCTTTGTTTTATTTCATCTGAAGCTTGGAACATTAAAGCTGCATCTCCGTGAATTTGTCCTGCATATCTTATAAAACGATCTGCAACATCATCAGCTTGTACTGTGCTTTGTTCAAGTCTGCTATGAAATCTGTCCATTGCATTTTTTTGAGCCATGCGAATTGCTTCGCGTGCAGATTCAGGAACTTTTTCTTCAATTCTCAACAAAACTTCTACGTTTTTAAAATCTTTAAATTCACTTCCTTTTTGTCTTTTCAAAACTGCATTGATTTTTTCTGCAACACGATCTGCGTCATCTTCAATTCCAGTTAAAACACCACCAGCTGCATCTGCTGCTTGCTCACGAGCTTGGTTAATTGCATCCATTGTATTTGTTGTAGTTTTGCCTGTAGCTTTTTCATCAATTTGATTTTCAATTCTATCAAAAATCTTTTGGTGTTTAATTTGACTGTCTAAAACATTTTCAACAATATTATCAATTGATTTGTCTGTGCTTTTGTCCAAACCTTTTCTTTGTTTAAGATCTTCGGCTTGCTTTCTAATATTATCAATACGACCAGTTGCTTTTGCTACAGCATCTGCTGCATCTGAAAGAGCTTCTGGGTCTCCGCTTTTTTCTTCAACAAGTTGTTGTGCTTCAGCCATTTCTTGGTTTGCATGTTTTAATCTCAATTCGGCTTTTTCTACTGGATCAAAAGTAAAAGCTTCTTTAATAGATCTACCAAATGTTTTAAAACCAAAAAAAGCACTATCAGGTAAAATACGTGCTTTTTCTGCACCAAGATCTTCAGTAGTTACTCTGTTGTCTTGAGTTGCTTCTTCACTTACAGTTATATCAGGTGTAAGTCCATCATCAGTTTGTGCAAAGGTTGTGTTTGTTGCCATTAAGATTCCAGCAAAAACAAAAAGCACTATTGCAAAACTATATAAAATTTTTTTCAAAATCATACGCTTGATTTATATTTATAATTTATAAAACTGTAATGAAGTATATCATAAAAATAAGTTGGGTGAGTAGTTGGTGTCTAAAGTGTAAGTGTCGTATAATGTAAGTATAAAATATATAATAAGGTGTAAAAGTTTTGTATGCCAAAAATTGAAAAATATATTCAACAGTTTTTAGAACATTGTGAAGTTGAGCGTGGGCGTTCAACTCGTACTGTGCGAAATTATGATTTTTATTTACACAGGTTTATTGAATTTAGTGGAGACATTTCTCCAAAAAATATCACTGGAGATTCAGTGCGCAAATATCGGTTGTGGCTCAATCGTTTGGTTGATGTGCATGGTGAGCCTTTGAAAAAAAATACACAAAATTATCACTTGATTGCTTTGCGTTCATTTTTAAAATATTTGGCAAAGCGTGATGTACAGACTTTAGCTCCAGAAAAAATTGAATTAGCAAAAATGCCAGATCGTGACGTGGCTTTTTTGGAGGGAGGGGATTTGGACAGAATGTTGTTAGCTCCAATGATGAATAAACATGGTGAAATTAATGAAGAGGAAAATTTATCTTTAACTCAATTACGCAACAAGGCAATTATTGAGTTATTGTTTTGTTCTGGGTTGCGTGTTTCTGAATTAGTTAAGTTGGGAATTGAAGATATAAATTTAAAACGTGATGAGTTTACTGTAAAGGGTAAGGGTGGAAAAAATCGTGTTGTGTTTTTATCTAATTCAGCAAAATATTGGATAAAAAAAAATTTAGCAAAGCGTAAAGACATGAATCCGCACTTGTTTGTGCCTCATGATCGTGCACAACAGTCTGGTGCTCGGGCTAGTTCAGCTGATGAGCGACCTTTGTCTGATAGATCAGTTCAAAGAATTGTGGAATCGCTGGCAAAAAAAGCTGGAATTACAAAATCAGTGACTCCGCATACTTTGCGACATTCTTATGCAACTGATTTGTTGAGAAATGGTGCAGACATTCGTGCGGTTCAGCAGATGCTAGGTCATAGTTCAATTACAACAACGCAAATTTATACTCATATTACTGACAAAGGTTTGCGAGAGGTGCACAAAAAGTTTCATAATAAAGAAAAGAAAAATAAAAAATAAATTATGTTGGTTTCTATTGTAGTTCCAACTTATAAAAATCAGGAATCTTTGAGCCGTTGTTTGAAATCTTTGGAAAAAATTTGTCACAATGATTTTGAGATTATTGTTTCTGAAGCAAAGGGTAGGTCAAGAGCACGCAACAAGGGGATTGCAAAAGCTAAAGGAGAAATTATTGCTTTTATAGATAGTGATTGTGTTGCGCATGAAAATTGGTTGGGGAATTTGGTGAAAAGTTTTGCGGAAAAAATTGAAAAAACAGAAAAAAATATTGTTGGAGTAAGTGGAAGGGTAGTTTATGTTGAAGAAGGTTTTAAAAGCCCAAGATGGGAACGTCGTGTTGAAAATCCAAATGCAAAATGGCCAATGTCTGGAAATATTGCGTATCGTGCTGATGTTTTGAAAAAGCTGGGTGGTTTTGATGAGAGTTTTGAAAGGTATGAGGACAAGGAATTGGCTTTGCGGATGTGGAAGTTTGGAAAAATAGTTGCTGAACCAAGTGCAATTGTGTATCATGAACAAGATAAAACAGACTGGCCTAATTGGGAAATGGTGGATTCAAGTGCGCATTGGGTGCGTTTGAAAAAAATGCATGATCTTTCTCTGGATAAAAATAATCCAGCGCCGTTTTATGGGAAGGTCTTGATGCCAAGAAAGTTTTGTGGTATATTATGGCGTCTTGTGGCTTTGCCAATTTTGTTGGTAATGTGTTTGTTGCAAAGTCGTTGGGCAAAGTTTCAAATCAAATGGTTGTGGTTTTTGATTTTAGAGCGAGGCGAGATTTGGAAATGTTCTTTTAAGTGTTAGCCCCTGTAGTTCAATGGATAGAACATGGGACTTCTAATCCTAGGATCTAGGTTCGATTCCTAGCGGGGGTACAATTTTAAATAAATTTAGATAAAAATGAGATAGGTAATGTTAAAATCAAAACTATTATTTTTGATTTAAAAAAAAGAGTCGGGCTAGCTTGTTTGCTTGCCAGACTCCAAAAGAGAATCAGTTGTAGTAGTCGTCGGAGGTGTGCTCGTGATACTCGTATGCGTCGGGTGCGTTGCCGGACATCACACTCATTTCAAACACACCAACCTTGTAACCAAGTTGCCAAGTGGGGCCATCCCACCCGTCTGGACGCCAACTAAGTGGACAATACCGCAAGTACTTCCAAAGAGGAATCATTGCCCAGGTTTCCTCACATGGATGACTACCTGTGTTGTAGCCACTTTCCCAAAGCTTCATTGCTTTGATGTCCTGGCTGTAGAGCGGACACGCAGTTGCATGGCTCCCTCCATACTGATGGCAGTAACGACATTTTTGGTGTCGTCGCATATCCTCGTTATCAGGCTTTGCCATTTTTCACCTCCCGCTTCAATGCAGAAAATGAAATGGCTGTTTTTTCTGCATTAGTAAAAGTTGAGAACACTATAGCATAAATAAGCCTTTTTGTCAAGTGTTTAATGTTTAAATTTAGCTAAATTATTTTGTTTTAGATATTAAAAAAAGCCTTTTTAAGCTGTTTTCTAATCGAAATGGTTATTGTAATCTTTTATTTAAAAAAACACACTCTATTGACAACCTCACACAAATATGTTATATCTAACATAGTTTTTTGTTGTGCTTTTTTAGTACAACAACAAAGAGGGGGAGAAACAATGAAAGAAAGATGGAATTTGCTAGGCAAACTAGCAGAAAAGCTAGCTAGTGAAGATGGTGAAAAATGGATGGTTAAGCTTCAGAATATG
>CAZVIA010000005.1:0-70091 GCA_964627525.1 uncultured Gammaproteobacteria bacterium
ATGTTTTTTAAAAATCAACCACAAAATTGCAGAAACAAAAACACCTACAAACACACCTAAAACAGCTGCACGAGATTGAGTTAACAACAAAAATACAAACAACACTACACCTGCCAACCACCACAACCAAGCTCGTTTAATCAGCCCAGACGACAAAATTAATCCAACAAAAACTAATTGCAACAACAAATACCCAGCTAAAAATGAACCATTTCCAAATGTGGACAAAATACTATCTGGAAAAATTTCACCACAAGAAAAACAAGTTTTTTGATATTCACCAAAGTATTGAGGAAACCATGAGAAAAAATAAGTACTTAAACTAGACAAAACTACTAAAATCAAAGAAACAACTACAGAAAATTTAAATAAATTGATCCAATCTTTTTGTGTCCGAAAAACACACGGCAAAACCAATCCCAACAAAATAAAATGCAAGCTTAACCAAACACCATTTCCACGCAACAAACTCCCCCACCAACTTTCAAAACCAATTACACTAAACAAATTAACAAATACTAAAACCAAACCATACAGCAAAGCAACTATAACCAAAGGATTTTTAATCCATTTTTTAAAATCAAAACCACCAAATAAAACCCCAAACAAAATCAACAAATCTACAATAAACAATAAGACCAAAGATTTTGCTGTTAAATAAGGTTCAGCTAGATATGGCACCACAACAACAGGCACTAAAATCAGTAAATATACAAGAAACTTAGCTATTTTCATAAGCAATAATTAGCATTCAAAATCAATTTCAACACCAATACTATAGCTTATTTTAAAAGAATTTCAAAGGGCAACCTAGTTTTTCAAAAATCCACAAAATTTAAAGGGCCCGGGCATAAATGCCCGGGCCCACAAGTATTTTCAACTACTAACTTAGCAATTAATAATACTTAACAAAAACTTTTTTAGTAAGTCAATGTCTTACCTGACAATGGCAAACTACCAGTACCACTAGCAGTTGGCTTAATGTCATAGATACTTGTTACGTAACCATCTGACCAGATTATACCTTGAGACAAAGTAGAACCTGAAGCTTGAGCACCAGCAGCAGCTTCAGCAACCAAATCGATTGTCAAAGTGTTGTTTGTTGATGCGTCATCAGTGTCAAGAGTTACAGTAACAACTTCATCACTACCTGAGTCGATTGTGAAGTCTGTGAAGTCTGCTTCAGCAAATAGTGTATCATCAGCAGCTGTACCTAGATCACCATAAGATGTGTCTTCATAGTCTCCGTCATCATAGTCAGTAGTAGCTACGCGGTTATTAACTGTTGTATCTTTCTTGTAAATGTACAAGTTACGAGCTGCATGTCCTGCAGCAGCTGAAATTGAAGTGTTAACCTTCAAGTTCAATAGCTTAATCGTAATTTCTTGTGTATTTACGTTTGATTCGTTAGTAAATACCCATTTAGCAACAGTTTGGTTTGGACGTCCACTACCATCGCTTCCTGAAGGAGCGTTAGTAGCATGAGCCACACTCAAGATAGCCTTCAATGGATGCATGTAGTTAGCATAAATACCACTTTCAGTCAATCCAGAGATGCTTGATAGTGAAGTACCTGACTCATCACCACGAGCTGTCAGACCGTCTGCATCATCTGTATTGTAGTTTAACAGAACAGCAGCATAGAATGTTGAGCTAGAATTAGAGTCTGGCTGTGCAGTTACATCAGCCATAACTTTAACTGTCTTACTCGCATTTTTAGGAACTGTAAAGTTGATGTTGTCAAATACAGCAAATGCTGTAGATGATGTGTCACCAGTAGCTAGGCTAGTTGCCAATGAAGGAATAGCACTACCAATAGTAGTATCACCATCCATCAAACGCACGTTACCTACAACAGCAGTAATAGCTGTTTGAGCAAAAGCTGAAACAAAGCTTACTACCATCTTTGAAACCAAGATTGGCTCTTCTTTACCTGTTGTCAACTTAAAGTGAGCAACATCTTTATCAGTTCCACCCATAGCAACATAGTGTTCATTAGGGTTGTCAGCAGCTAGAGCTAATGTCAAGCTACCAGATTCTGCTATGAACACATTCTGCAATCCTGCACTCATTGGTGCAGTACCACTTTGACCTGTTTCAAGTGTTTGATAAGTAACGCTTGAAGGGTAAATGATACCGTTTGAATCCAAGTTAGGATCTGATGAAGTTGTACTCAATACATCAGCTACAATGTCTACTACATAAGCCTCACCCTTAGCAAGAGAAATAGACTCATTTAATGTGTAGTCAAATGTATCTGAAGTACCTGAAGTCAAAGTTCCTTTAACAGGAGCTACGTCTTCACCATTGTGTTGCAAACGCATGTTTAAGAATGAACCAGCTAGGTTAAGCCCACCAGCAGTTAATGTCATGCTTGTAATCTTTGAACCTTCACCTGAACCAGCTGAAATAACAAATGATCCAATAGTTACACTCTTACTGTTCAATACACCTGTAGGGTTTGTACTTGCACCATCAGCAACTGTAAGGTTTTCAGTCAATGTAGGAGCTCCACCTTGTACTGTTAATGTATAACTAGTAACAGCTGAAGAACTGATTTGTGATAATGATGACTTACCTTGTGCATTGTTTGAACCAGCACGCAAGTAAGTTGTCAATGTATCACCAGTTGCAAGATCACCACCATTTGTATCAGCAACAACTGTCAAAACTGATGTCTCACCAGCTTCAACAACAAAGTTGTTTGAGAATGTAAAGTCTGCATCAAGTGCTGTGCTGTCTAGAGCAGTTGTAGAAGCAACTGTTGTACCAACTTGTGTACCATCTAGCAACACTTTAACATTCTTCATGTTAGCATCACGACCTGTAGCATCATCAAAGTAAACTGAAAGGCTTGTTACCTTTACATCTTCACCTGAAGCTGTTAAGTCAAATTTTGCAAGTGTTACATTACTAGCTGCATCAACAATATTACCAATTGGTGAGTCTTCATTTACTTGAATTGTCAAACCACCTGTGTTTACTGTTGTATTAGCAGTTGTTTGTACAGCAAAGTCTGTCTCATTGTCAGCCCAAATTGCAGCATAAACATCATATTCCATGTCCCAAGCGCGAACATCTTCTTCATTTTGAATACTGAAAGCAAATGTTCGGTTTGTACCTGCAGCAACTTTACCTCTAATGTCAAGATACTTTGACTGACCTGATTCAATCTTCAATCCACCATCTTCATGGCTTGTGAAGTTAAATTCAAGTGTGTCATCACCAAGATTAGTAAATTCACCATTGTATTGTTCACCAGCTACTTCAACCATTAGGTCGCGTAGGTCTGTTGATTCAACTGAACCAATTTGTGTAAACACAACTGTTTTTACCAACATGTCTTGGTCAACAGCGTCAAACTTGAATTTAGCAAGTTCACGCATTTCTGCAGCATCAGCATCAGCTGTAGTAGCAGTTTGTGGTGAGCTTGTAGCTACCTCAAGGTAACCAAGATCAGTTACTGTAGCAACAGTCATTTTATCACTTGATGCTGAACCAGTTACATCTCCGCCACCATCAAGTTCTGCGCCAGTTACTTTAACACCAACTGTTTTACCAGAGCTTGCTGCTTTGTTTACATCAAGTCTTACCCACAATGTCTTTAATTCACCATCTGTAAGTGAAAAAATTCCATCTGAATCTGACCATGTAACATCACCATCTGAAATTGAAGAAGTTTTTGCAAGAATAGTATCACCATCCATCAAATATACTTCATCAACATCATTATCTTTTGAAACACCAATTAATTCACCTGTTACAGTATCAACTGTTACAGCTGCACCTGTTGCTTTAAAATCAACAGCAATCATGTCAATAAATCTTTGACCATGAGTGTAGCTTGTAGTTGTATCAACAAGAATTGAATCGCCTTCTGGTGTGTCTGATGAAAGACTAATAGTCAAATCACCACCAGCACCTGGAGTTGAAGGAGTGTCAATAACAGCTCCTGTTTCAGCAGAATCTGAAACTTCTGAACTTGTAAGTGCTTCACCTTGTGAATAACTTGATAGATCACCTTCTACTGCAAAACTTGTTACAAAGTGGTTACCTGTTAATGCTTCTGCATCAACTGCACGTTTCATACCACCTTCAATGTACCAGTAGTCAGTACCGTCCATTACCAATGTACCATCAGGGTACACATCAGAACTATCAATATCATCACCAACTGTGTAGTTACCAAATGTAATGTCTAACAAGTCAACCAAACGGTCTTCCCAGTTAGCACCATACAATTCTGCAGCTACATCAGCTGTTTTCAACCAGTGGAATACTCCACCAGGTGTAACAACGTAGACTTTAGGATCTGTTGTTACTTTTGCCAAGTTTGTACCAGGACGTAATGTAATTGACGCACCAAGACCGATTGTGTTCATTTCTTCCACAGTCAAAGTCTGTACATCGTCAAAATCCTCGTACCATGACATGTATTCGTTTTGTAATGGGAAAGGATGGCGAGTACCATCTAAGTAGTAGTATGTGTCTGTCATGTCAGAACGCTTGATCAAGTCTCCGTCCTGAAGATCAACAGCACTTGCTGTCAAAGGAAGCATTGCTGCAAATCCAACTGACCACAAGATTGTAGTTACTGCTACAAAGTAAGTAAAAGCTCTTTTCCCTACTCTTAATGTTTGAGTCATAAATGACTTTATTTCCTTTCTTTTTTATGAATTAATCTGCAAACTCCTATCAATGTAGGATCGACCATTTGGTCTACAGTTTTTAAATAAATTGTGCCCTTATAAATTAAGGGATGCACATGCAGCCAGCTTACTTGAGCCAGCCGCATCTGTATCTCTTTTATTCTTGTATTTCTGTTTCTTTACCAGCCTCAACTTTTATTTCAACAACTTCCATTGTATTTAACAAAAACTCATTGGCTTGCTCTAACACATCATCAATTTCCTCTTGCTCTTGCTCGTCAATTTCAACTTGTGTTTTTACTTCTACATTTTCAACAGTCATTCCCGGCAAAACAACTTCTTCAGCTTTTACTTCTTGAGCCTCAACTTCCAAAGCTTGTTTTTCCATTCTTTCCAATTTTTTGTCTAAAACTTCTTTTACCTCAACTTTATCCACACCATGAGTATCAGTTGATAATGTTTTTACAAAAACTTCTACTGTCTTAACCTCCATATTAATTGCAAAAGTTTTTGCTTGCTTTAAACTTTCTTTAACCTCTTCACTTGTATTTTCATCAAAACTTTCTTTAGTATCATTTAAAACTTCTCCAAACATCTCTGTTTTTTCATCAACAACCTTTGCTAACTCAACTGCCATTGCCAAATCTTCATCTTTTAATTCATCTAAAGATTGCTCAACATCATTTATACTTTCCTTAAATCTTTCTACTGCTTTTTTTACATCACCCTGTCTTGTTTCATCGTTTACAATTGATTTTACTTCTTGTAAACGACGACCAGCATATTCTGCTTTTAATTGAGTTTTTGCAGCAGAACCTTGTGTTACACCAACCACAGCAGCTGTTGTTTTTTCAATAGTAATTTTTACTGGGTACAAAGTATCTCCAGGTGCGCTATTTAATGAAGCAAAAGCCCCTGTAATCCAACTTCCAGTTGCCAAAACAAAAACCGCTCCAATCACAGCCATTGGTCTTACTACCATATATACAGCCTTGTTTGGTACAAGAATTGTTAAACCTTCCCAAACATGTGTCATTGAAAACCATGATGTACGTTTTTCACAATCATAAGACAACTCATTCAACAATCGTTGACGAGTTTCATGCACAAATTCAGCTCGCGGACGAATATTTCCACGAACATCTTGTAGCTTATGTAAATTGTCTTTAAGTTGCTTACGTTTCATTGTTTTGAGTTTCAACTTCCAATATTTTTCGCAATGATTTTATTGCGCGATGCGCTGTAACACGCACATGTGATTTATTTTTTCCTAAAATATCTGCGATCTCCCCTGTGCTCAAACCTTCTACATGTTTGAAAATCAACACTTCGCGATAATCCTCTTTTAATTTATTTATTGCTACCAGCACTGTTGTATGATCATGCTGAATTTGCATTTTTTTGGTGAAATCACCTTTATCTGAAACCATCTGCTCAAACTTACCTTCCTCATCTATTCTGACAACTTGCTGCCTAACCGCACGCTTCCTATATAAATCAATTACTAGGTTACGCGCTATTCTATATATAACAGCTCTAAAACTTCTTATGTCAGTATGTTCTGTAAGGTAATGCCATGCTTTTAAAAACGCATCAGCAGTTAAATCTTCAGCATCTTCATGAACACTTACCTTAAAATAAACAAACCTGTAAATCGATGTTACATATATATCATAAAGTTCTGCGTATGCTTGTGGATCCTTTTTAGACTGAACTTTATATAAAAGGTAATTTTCACGAATTTTGTCCTTCATCTAAGTAGACGTATTAAAATCAAAAACGTTACAGTTTGGTTAAAAACTTTTACAAAAATGGTGTGGTGTGTGGGTGGAATTCTCTATTTATTTAAGAGCGACGTTATCCACCCACACACCTTTTGTACTGATATATGACCAGAACCTCTGAACTGTTCTACGCACTCGATATCTGGTCACACATCATTTTGTATACACTAGTCTATACAAAATGAGCAAAAAAGTCAAGTCTTAAAAAAATTTCAACTGATTTCACAAAATTCTGCTTGACACAGCAAAAATCCTGTGTTTTACTTAAATTGTATACACTAGTCTATACAAAATGACTGAAAATGAACAAAAAATCAATATTGAGCAAAAACAAATTGTTAGAGTGTCTGTTTCTGAAGCTGCAAGGCTTTTTGGAGTAAGCCAACAATCTGTACGTAGAGCTTTAAAAGACAATGAATTAAACTATATTGTAGTTTCAGAAAGATATAAAATTAGCTTTGAATCTTTAGTAAAATGGAGTCAGCAAAAATCTCATCGCAAAAAACAACTTGATAACACTGGAATTGGGCAATATGTTTCTAAATGGAAAATTAAAAACAAATTATACAGCCCAAGCAAAAAACTAGTTCGCAAAAAATAATTTTATGTTTAAGAAACTATACCACAAAAAATACCATGGTTGGTATCGCAACGCCAAAAAATTATTTATTTTTGATTTAATACTACTTGGCCTAATAATCTTAACTGCTGGAACTGCAGTGTTTTTTTATTTTTATGGCTTGCCAGTTACAAGCAAAATTGACCTAACAATAACAACTCAAGCAACACACATAAACGGAGCTAATCTCCCAATCACAATTTCATATCAAAACAACAGCGACGCAATTCTTGAAAATGTTTTATTAAGTGTGCTTTTGCCAAATGGTTTTATTTTAGATAAAAATTCGGATGAAAGCCCGGACAAGAACACCGACGAAAGCCCCAACCCTGAAAACCAAAATCTAGACAAAAACAACTCAATCACAATTCCTGATCTAGCTCCAGGTGCAAATGCAAATTTAACAATAAGTGGACAATTTTTTTCAGACATAAAAAACAAAAACCAAATCATTGCTTCGCTATCATACAGACAACAAACTCGCTCTGTTCGCGAAACCAAATCTAGTGTTTTTCATTTAGCAAATCCTGAACAGAATCCTGAACAGAATATTTTTTCTTTAAATATTCAGCCAGAACAAGCAATAATTTTCACACAACAACAAACTAAGACAAAAATCACTTTATGTGACATTGATTCTGAATTTGATTTACCTGATACAATCCTTAAATTTACACACAAAAATCTAAAAACAAACAAAGATATAGTGTTAATTAAAGCAACTCAAAAACAACAATGTGAAATTGTTGAAATAAAAATTGAGCCACAAAATGACAAAAACGATGAAACCCAACTAATAGCAGAATTGATTTTTGAAAATAATGGAAAACCTGTCACAATAGCTCAAACATCAGCAGAAATTTTTATAAAAAATCCTAAGCCAAATTTTAGCTTAACACCTAAAACAAAAGTTTTTACACCAAATACTGACATTGATTTTGAACTAAAAATCACAAATACAGCAGACCAGCGAATAAATAATATAGGTGTTTTTATTCAGCCTGAAAATATTTGGCAAGAAAATCCAAACATTACATATAATGCTCATCCAGAACTACGGAGCATTACCCCAAATCAAACAGTCACAATTCCAATTGTTTTGAAAAGCAAAAACATCACTAGTCCGCAGACTAATGAAATAAACATCATCCCAAAAATAATTTTTGATTTTGATGCTTTGTCAGAGCCAGAAGTAAAATTAGAATATGCTGGAGAACCAATTATAATGAAACTTCCAGCAAAACCGATTATTTTGGCAAATGCAAGATATTTTTCACCATTTGGCGATCAAATTGGGCGAGGTCCTATTCCGCCTATAGTTGGCCAAACAACAAAGTATTGGGTTTTTATAAATACACAATCACAATTTAGTAATACAAAAGACGCTGTGCTAAAAATGCAAACAGCGCCTAATGTAATTTTTACTAATAAGTACAGCATGACTACAGGAAGT
Organism: uncultured Gammaproteobacteria bacterium; assembly: GCA_964627525.1. Classification (GTDB taxonomy): domain Bacteria; phylum Patescibacteriota; class Patescibacteriia; order Magasanikbacterales; family JBBTQS01; genus CAZKMQ01. The sequence goes on from CAZVIA010000005.1 coordinate 8,506, forward strand.
ATTGCTTCACCAACAGAAAAAAATAGAATTTGGTATGTTGGAGACTTATCCACAGGCCGTGCTGAAGGTTTTTATATAGAAGTAGAGTTTACACCTGACCAAAATCAAGTTGGCAAGCATGTGAATTTGATTGAGACAATTGAGTTGAGCGGAAAAGATGTGGCAACAGGATCTGATTTACAAATTAATCATCCAAAAATTACCTCGAAGTTAGAGCAAGATACTTATGCTCAAGATTTGGCGACTGAAGTGCAAGCTCTTCCTCATACACCAACATCAACTTTGTAGCAACGCGATCCCAAGAATATTGATTTGCAACAAACTCTTGTGCTTGTTTTGATTTTTTTGAAACAAAATTTTTGTCCAAAGCAAGGCGTACAATAGCTTTTTCAAGCTCACTTAAATCCCCTACAGGAAATAGCAAATGTTCATCATGAACAACTTCCATGTGTGGCTGAATTGCTGAAACCAACACAGCGGTTTTTTGCGCCATAATTTCAAGCACACTCATTGGCAAACCTTCTGCATGAGATGCATGAATTCCAAGATACGCCTGACGCATCAATGCTTGCAAAGTTTGGCCCGCTTGATATCCAGTGAAAACAATATTTTTGTCCGTAAGACTCATTGTTTTTAGCATTTTAAAATATGTGTTTGTAAAACTTCCAGCACCAACAATAGCCAACTTCATATTTTGAAAAGCTTCTGGATTAGCTTTTTTCGCACGTTTAAATCCAGCAATAACTTCATGCACACCTTTGTGTTGCACAAGACGAGTAACTACAACAAAATATTTGTTTGGCTCAAGATCAAACTGCTTAATCAATGTAGCATCAAATTCATCACTAGTTTGTGTTGGAATTGTTGCACCATTTGGCAAATAAACAGCTTTTGTTCCAAACTTTTCTTTAATATATTGAACAATCATAAATGAACTTGCCAAAACAGCATGTGAAAAACTCACTGCAGTGTATTCACCCATGCGAAGTGCTAGACGAGCAAACCATCCCCATTTTGCATGTTCACGATCAATTGATTGAAAACTTGTGATAATTTTTGTGCGCGGATTAAAAATTCTTGGAATCCAAGACATTAACGATGGGCCAACTCCATGATAATGAATAATATTGTACTTTTGAAAAAGTGCATGAATTGTAGACAAAAATGTGTGAACAATTGCATCCAAATGTTTTGTGTTAATTGTTGGGATTTTTTTGATAGTCATCCCTTTATAATTTGTTTTTTGAATTTTTGTATACCAAGGACGGCTATACACAGTAACCTTATATCCAGCTTCAGCCAAACGAGAGCCCAATTCATCAACAGAACGTTCAACACCACCAAAAATAGCAGGCACTCCTTTTTGCCCGATCATTGCTATTTTTATAGTTTTGTTTTTAGTGTAATTCATATATAAAACACGCTAAATTAGCCAATAATTTAACTCTACATAATAGCATATTTATACGATTTTGTCAACTCACTGTGTTCGTTGTCAGCTAGGTTTTTTGATAAGGGTTGGGTTGTGATTTTTTGACTAAAATTAGGGAAAAATTAAAGTTTGCGAAAAAACAAAAATAGACAATAATTGACTATATTGCCATAATATACTAAGATACTCATCTGCCATCAGGGCAGATTCTGCAACTTTAACAACCAGAGGAGGTGTACTCAAATGAGTACAAAAATGCAAAAAGTTGGAGCTTCTTGTTTTGTTGGTGGGATGCTTACACTCCTTTCACTGATCATCTTGGTTCCTAGCTTGCACTGGATCGGCATGATCATTTGTGCAGTTGGTGGAGCCTTGTTTGGTTACATGTTCCATGATTTCAAAGCTGTTCTCAGAGCGATTCCGATTGCTTGGCACTATGCTGTTACTCAGCTTCACAAAGATGCATTCAGCGTGATCTTGTTTGCGATCTGTGTTGTTCCACACTTCGCATACTTGGGAATCCAATGGCTAGCAAGCAAGCCTCGACCTCGGTGGATGATTCACTCATTTGCTGGGTGTGTACTAATGTTGCTGTTTTTCTTTTACGACAGTGATTATGAAAGAAGTTATCTGTCTCTTACAGGTAGTGCATTCCTAGTTTGGCTTGTTTCATCTATTGTCTGGTGGATATTCCTTGATTTCTTCATTGTGGGTGTCCTCTTGTTTGGGGTGACAGACGATATGCTTGGTGATTCAGTTAACAGCTACTGGGAGAGAAAGGCAAATATCGACCTGTCTGATGTGGGGGAATTTACTTTTGAGATCTTTGGTGAAATCAAGTGGAAACATGCTTTGCAACTTTATGCAGTAGCACTGCTGAACATTGTGTTTGTGCAGTTACACCCAATATGTGCATTCATCTACTTTGTGGGTTGTGCTCTGTGGATAATCACCAAGCTTGGTTTCAGCTTCGCCTGGAAACTATTTGATCTGATTCACTCAAACGAGCGGATTGTGGTTGCAGTAGACACTCCGCTTGGTGCATTTCTCACGTACGGTTTGATTCGGGCTTTTGCTGGAGATCCAATCTTGATGCAACCGTGGATTCAACTCTTACTCTGCTTTGCTGGCGGTCTTGCTTCTGCTGGCTTGGGCATGCTCAACTACAAGCTCATGCAAAACATCCACTGGATCAAGAACTGGATTAGAGACATGGAATTCAACTTCACAGACTAGGGCTGAACAGCTCGGTCCGCAACAAACAAAGAACTATATGATTAACTTCATGTGGTTTTTTGATATATAAAAAGTTGACTTCTTATATTATTAAGTGATATATTTATCTAATTTTTACCTCAAAAAAATGGATAAAAAAGAATTTAAAAAGTTTTTGCAGAAAAAAAGATTGTGGTACAAAAAAATCAAAAAAGGAGTTACACTTTTGGTCAATTCAAAATACGACCTTTAACAAAAATGTAGAAATAAAAGTAGTGCTCAAAAAAATAGGTAATGGAAAAATAATATTTTTTAGTGTAATGAAAATGGATAAAAAACAAAATAACCGCCACAATGGACAGTTATTTTGATGTACCTACTTTCTGCTTAGGAATAAATTCCATGGCTGAATAAAGCTTTCGCTTCATAGGTACAAATGAAATATAATACACTCGTTTGAGCTTGTCAAATTGGCTGGGGCGGTCGAGCGTGCCGATGGAGGTATGTAGTTGACAATATTAACAAACAAGATTTGTGTTATCTAAAAAAACTAGCCGTAAAAACATCAGCACCTAACACCAAAATCTCATCTTTTCCATCTCCATCTAAATCATCTCCAGCAACATATACACCATTGCGCTGACCAGAAAAAGCTTTAAAACCCTCCCCTATTTTTTCACCAGAAGAATTAAAAACAAAAATTTCAGTATTAACTCCAGGTCCAGGACCAGTCACAATTTCCACTATCCCATCTCCATCAACATCAGCTGCAGCAACCCTAACACCTCCGCGCATTGATTTTTGATAAGGGAAAAAACCTGGGTCAAGCAACCGACCATCTGCTGAAAAAATCTGAACATGGGGCCCACCACCAACACCAGCCCCAACAATAATTTCATTTAAACCATTTCCATTTGTATCTCCAATCGTAATATTCACACCTCCACGAAACTTTGGATGAAAAGCAAAAAAACCACCATTCAACAATCGACCATGCGCAGAAAAAACTCGCACATGAGGCCCACCACCATCCCGAGTTCCAGTAATAATTTCTTTTGTAGAACTTCCAGTCACCTGACCAACTGCAATTGTAACCCCACCAGTATAAGTTTCAGCATAAGCTGCAAACTTTGCGCGCAACTCCCCTGTCTCTTCGTACACATAAACATAAGTTTTATCTGAAACAATTTTTTCCACTTTACCATCACCTTCTAAATCTGCAAACAAAACTTGCATTCCTCCCCTAACTTTTGGATCATAAGCAAAAAAACCATTGCGCACCACTTCCCCATTTTTATTAAAAACACGCGCAAACGCACCATTATCAAAAGCTGTCCCAAAAAACTTTTCAACCCGACGCATTAAAATCCGTCCATCTTTTGCAGGCACAACTAAAGACGAAACAATCCTGCCAGAATTTGCAGAAGAATCTTGCTTACCATGAATTTGCTCAAACTCTCCATCAAAAACAATAGTCTTTGAAGAAGAAGCAGTATTCACAACAACAGTTCCATGACTAAAATCACGACGCCACACTTCCCCAACTTGATATGGTTCAGATTTTGCCTCACCCAAAAAAGTTTCATACTCATCATACCACCAAATTTGCGTATGATTTTGATCTCCATCATCAAAAGAATAAAAACCATCACCCATCAACGCACTTGCCAAACCATAACGCATCATTTGATAATCATTTGACTTAATTACATTATTTGTATTGCTATTTATAATTGAAGTATTTGGCTGTACACCCTTGTTTTGAAAATCCAAATATTGCGTTATTGTCTGCTTCCAACCATATCGCGGAAAATTTTCATACATTATTCCATTCAATTCCGTAAAATCAGAATCACCATTTCCAATTAAAACAATTTTGTTTTTAGCTAAAGCGCGAGTTTTTTTAAACAATTTTTTCATGTGTTTTTGCCATTCAGCATTTACAAAACCTTCTGTGTCGCGCTTCCCATCTAAATTTATATCAACATCAGACCCAGCAAAATAAGTTATGTTTTGCCAAGAGTTATCATAAAAAATTCCATCCCAATTTTTTGTAGATAAAATTTCATTTACAACATGTTCAGCTGTGTAATCTGCTGTGCGAGAAACATTTAATAAATAAGTTCCTGGCCACCAACTTAATTTTTGGCCTGCACTATTTTTTAAATACCAAGATTCTGGAGTTTCCAAATAACGCTTATAACGCAAAGGACTTATTTGCGATAAAGTTTTTGCATCCTGACGAATATCTTGTGAAGTTATGTAAGCTAAAATCGTAATATCGGGATTTAACTGACGCATTAATTTTATTGACTCAGGCGTGCGCTCTTGAACTTCAGCATCCAAAACAACCAAATCCCATTTTGCCAACTCACGCGCTTTTGCTTTATCAACTGTCCAAGCCAAATAATAATTTGCACGTTTAGGAAAATTATTTTTAATTTTTGCTGTAAAAACTTTTTGCGCACACAAATTAAAAACAAAAAAACCTGCTACCAAAAAAATCAGCAACAAAATTTTGTATTTTTTTAAATTTTTAATTTTTATTAAGGGAGACGGATTCATAAATCTGCATTACCCCCTTATAATGTTTTTTTAAATTAAGATTTTGCACAACCCATTCACGCGCAGCCAAGCCAATTTCATCGCGTTGCTGTGACGGTATATTATACACATGCTGCAAAGTATCTGCAAGTGCATGAGCATCTTTTGGTGTAAATAAAAATCCTGTTTTATTTTGATTAATTTGTTCTGGAATTCCACCAATTCGCGATGCAACAACAATTTTTCCCATAGACATTGCTTCAACAACGGAAAATGGAAAATTTTCAAACCATTCTGAAGGCACCACAACCACAGCTGCATTAGCTAAAAACTTACGCAATTTTGGCTTACTTAAAAATCCCACAAACTCAATATGATTTAAAGACCGGTGGCGCACATATTGTTTTAAGTGAGATTCTACTGGACCAGTTCCAGCAATTTTCAAATTAATATTATGTAAATGCGCCGCAGCTTTCATTAAAGTCATTAAACCTTTTTCATGAGACAACCGACCCGCATACGCAATATAACCTTCATCACCAGACTCATATTTCCAATTATCTGAATCTAACATGTACGGCAAATGCTGAAATTTAGATTTAGGCCAACCAGCTTTTACACAAAAATCTTTTATAAAATTACTTGGCGCAATAAATTTATCAACTTTGTCATAACTTTTCAAAACCTTGTGCAACATTTTTTCTAAACCACCCAAAGCTTTTTCAGAAAAACTTCTGCGACTCACCAAAGTATAATCAGAAGAAACTAATTTATAATCATGCAAACTCATCACAACCGGAATTTTGTGTTTTTTCAAAGTGTGTAAAATTGCTGGACTAAGATGATGGTAAATATTATGTAAATGTGCAACATCAAAAGGTCCGTGATCTAAAATTAATTTTTCTAGTTTTTGTTGGGCATTTTTTGAATACAAAAAATGCCCAACTTTTTTTACCTTCTTAGTAAAACCATCTTTTTTCCGAAAATCAATTTCATCAATAAAATATTTTTCAAATTTTGTTTTCAAATTTTCTGGATGCTTCATTGAAAAAGGAACAACTTCGTTACCATAAGTTTTTAACAATTTTTCTAATTCCAAAAAATAAGTGCTTGCACCGTCACGATAAAAATAATTTTTATGTACATTCAAAATTTTCATTTTAAATTTTCATTTTACTTTTACTTTTTATCTTCTAACAAACTTAAATACAACAACTGATATTTTTTCACAATATTTTTTACATCAAAATTCTGCAAAGCATATTCACGCGCATTTTGACCAACCTTTAAAGTAGACACAGGATCTAACATCACATAACGCAATTGTTCTGCCAACATATTTGTATCTTCTGACTCAAACATAAAACCAGTTTTCCCCTGATCAACCAACTCCACAATACCACCAACTTTTGAAACAATCACTGGCTTTGCCGCAGCCATTGCTTCCATAATCACAATCCCCTGACCTTCCCACCGCGAAGCCAAAACAAAAGCATGATGATCTTGCAAAACCTTGGGAATCTCATCAGTTGTCCCATAAAAACTTACCTTTTCCTTTAACCCCAACATCTGCACCTGGTCTTCTAAATCCCCTAACAGCGAACCATTTCCAACAACAGTTAGCTCCCATGGCAAATCACGAATTTTTGCAAAAGCACTAAACAACACATCAAAACCTTTTTGCTTTTCTAAACGACCAATACTTACAAATCTCACAACTTTAGTTTTTTCAAACGACACTGATTTTAATTTTACAAAATTTTCCACATCAACCCCATTTGAAATCAAAATCATTTTTGCATCATCAACACCTTCAATTTTATTTGCATATCTTTTTACTGCTTGTGAAATTACAATTATACAATTTGAAAACTTTGCCAGCACACCTTTAACTTTATGGCGAAACCAAGATTCATCAAACCAAGTATTATGTTCTGTTGAAACTATTACTGGCACGCGCGCAAACCACGCAGCTATTTTTCCCCAAGCATCAGCTCCAAACAAATGTGTGTGCACAACATCTGGTTTTTCTTTTAAAAATAATCTCCACAATTTAAAAACCATTTCCAATCCCCACCAAGATTTTTTTTCTAAAGCAATGTAACGAACACCTGAATCAATTATTTCATCTTCAAAACCACCACCACGCACCAAAGAAACTACAATCAATTCAATTTTCTCGCGATCATGATAGCGCGCAAAATCAACCAACAATCTTTCTGCACCACCAAATTGTAAAGTTGGAATGCAGTGGATTACTTTGATTTTGCTTTGCTCTGAATTTTTTTCTTGCTCTTGTATTTTTTCTTGTTCTCCCATAAAATCATTTGCGAAACAGCCAATGCTATTCCAATTGGAAACCACATCTTAGCATTATAATAAGATGTATTTAATAATTGATAACACATTGCACCAACTACCATTACTAACATTGCTGTCATAATTGCACGCTGACGTTTTGTTCTTGAAGATTTAAACGCAGCATAAATCATTGCCAACACTGCAACCAATAAACCTAACCAAGTTGCCAAACCAATAAAACCATTTTCCGCAATTACTTTTTGTAACATTCCATGCGCATCCAAAGCATCTCCATATTCTAAAAAGTAAACTTTTGTTTCAGAAACAATTGGTATAAAACTTCCTGGACCATTTCCAAAAATAGGACTGCGCTTAAAATACTCCCAAGAAATTCTAGTTAAATCAATTCGCGTATTTGTTGACCCAGCAACCATATGGCTTGTTGAAATTGCAGCCATGTACATTATTATTGGAATCATCAAAACCAACACTAGTCCAAAAATTTGTTTTGAATATTTTTTTACCCAAGAATTATAAATTTGTTTTTTATATAAATATGCAAAAACCAACAACTCAATCCCTAAAACCAACCAAGCTGTTCTAGCAAAAGTTAGTAAAGCAACTGCCCCGATCATTACAGTACTTATAAAATATAATTTACGTTTAATTGCGACACGTTCTTGATAAACCAAATACACACCAATTGGAACCATTACAACTAAAACTTCTGCCAACAAATTATGATTAAAACCTAATGGAGCAACACCTCCAATTGAAAATGGAGTTGCACGATGCCACAACCCAGAAAATGGCCCAACCACAACCAAAGAAACCAATCCCATCAAACCAGATAATACACCTGCCACAAAAAAAGTTTTTAAAGTTTTTACAAAAATTTTTGCATCTTGAATTATGCTGTTTGGTAAAACAACAAACATTAAGTACATAAAAATAATTGGTCTTAGCAAGAATTTTAATCCATGAAAAAACAATCTATAATCTGCTGCAAACACAGACAAAACATTTGCTAAAACAAATGCACCAAAAAACAAAATCAAAGGAAGTGCTTTTATTTTTGCAAATTCTTTTTTAGGCTCTTTCCCAAACTTAGGTTTTTTCCCAGATTCAATTTCTTTTTCAGATTCAGATTCTTTTTTTGGAAACAAAACTATTTTGCGCAAAACTAATGAGATCAATAAAACTATTGCAAACAAATCTACAAAAGGCGCATCCACAGAAGATAAATATCTTATTCCGCGAGACCAATCATAATTTGCAAAATTTATAATCAATCCACTAAACGGAACAAAAAAAGCTAAGATTAATAATCCAATATCTAATCTATATGCAAAAAAAGCAATCGCTGCTGCTACTAAAAATATTATTAAAGGCAGCCACCCAGGCAACAATACAATTAGTAATACAACTGCAACCACACTCAATCCAAACAAAAATACATTGTGTCTATTTTCACCACCAATGATTTTTATACTACTAAAATCCGCATACTTTTCTAGATGCGATTTAGATTTTTTAGAAAGCTCTACTTTCATAAATTCATTATATAAAAAAAATCAGCAGAGCACTAGGTGGGATAAGTGTCTGCTGATCAGAAAGTTTTGAAGATAGGATTTTAAGGTGGGGTTTTTGGGGCTTGGAATGACAGCAAAGCTGTCACCCCAAGCCCCGGAGAGTTGAGTAACTAGATCTAGTAACCAACCCAGAAGCGACCACTACAGCCGCTCGCGTTGTTATCCACCAAGGTGATGGACACCAACTGGTTGTCTACCCACACGACCCACTTCACTCCGGTCGAGTAACCGTCCGGGGAAGAATCGCACCAGTCCTTGTACGGCGTACCGTACTCAGTCTGATACTTCACGTTGAAAAAGAACCATCCTCCATGCGGCAGCTTGAAGCCACCTTCTGGGGAAGTGAATGCTCCGCCATTGCCAGCATCCCAGGTGTACCACTCCTGCCAATCCCAGTGATAGTCACCAGGCGGCGGGTTGGTGCAACCAGTTGCAGACTTTCCGTCCAAGGTCAGGGTCCCGTTTTCACAGAACCAACCCTGGAGCCCAGCATGGCTCAAACCGAACGTGATGGGCCACTTGACCCAAACGTCCGCGAAATCGTCAATCTGCGGACCAACCACACATGTACCATCCTGACACACGAACCCGTCCGAACAATCGTCGTCCGTGTTGCAGCAGAACGGCTTGGTGCTGAATTGGCAGAAACCAGTCATGACATTGCACATGTCCGTGGTACAGGGGTTGTTGTCCTCGCACACCTTGGAGGTGTAAAAGCACTGCCCGTTCACGCACGTGTCCACTGTACAAGCGTTGGCATCATTGCAGTTCATCAGATCACAAGGATCGTCCGAAACGCACTGACCCGTAGCCGAATCACAGGAGTAACCAGCACCGCAAACCTTGGGAGACTGATAGCAAGTACCATTTGCCGAGCACGAACCGATCGTGCAAGGATCTCCATCGTTGCAATGCGTGGGATTGTAGCACTCGCTGCAAAGCCCTTCCACGCAGTACGGTGTATTACCACCACACAACCCGCAAGAACCACCACAACCATCAGTACCACACTCTTCTCCAGAACAGTTAGGGACGCAAGGCAGCGGCGAAGGAACAACACACTCGTTGTCCACGCACACCAACCCAGTGTCGCAATTGTAATCGTACAAGCAACACCCTAGCACCCCAGCGTAAGTGCACCCATTTACAGGGTTACACGTATCTGATGTACATGGGTTGTCATCATTGCAGTCAAGCCCACTTTCACCAGGTTGGCAAGCCATACCCTCGCAATGGTCACCCTCAGTGCATAGATCGTTATCAGTACACAAGGTTCCAGGCTCTGCTGCAACGTAACTGCAGCCATAGCCATTGACACAAGTATCCACAGTACAAACGTTGTTGTCAGCGCACGACTTCGGAGAGCCGCTTACGCACTGATCAGCGCTGCATGTGTCATTTTCGGTACAAGTATCTCCATCATCACATGCCTGACCATAACGCGGGACATTCTCACACAATCCATCGTCTTTGCAAACGTTGAATGTGCACTGATTTCCATCGTCACAATCAATGTGAAACTCGCACAGCGGATCCTGGCACGCGCCTTCAACGCAAACCATCTCGCCAACACAAGCACCACAAGAGCCACCGCAACTGTCTGTACCACATACCTTGTCCAGGCAATTCGGCATACAGCAAGTGTTTTCATAACACACCTCGCCGCCAGTACAGTCTGGGTTACTCTGGCACACGCCAACGGGTCCATCATCCGGAGTTCCCTCGTCAGGAGTGCCTTCATCTGGGCTACCCACATCCGGGTTTCCAGTGTCCAGCTTCCCAACCTCGGGTTGTCCAGTGTCCGGAGTTCCAACGTCCGGGGCACTCACGTCTGCTACCGGCTGAGGCATATCCTCTTCCGGCATATTCGGGGTGCACCCAGAGCAGGTAAAAATCGCACACACAACGGACACAAGCAGAGCTGTCAACAGAACTACCAACGTCCGCATGAACTTACGATCCCTTTGGGTAAAGATCATAACAATCTCCCTGTTGGCCCCCTAGGGCCGGTAAAGCCCGTTAAGGCGTCGAATTCTGGTCTTCTTCAGTGGAACTGTGTTCCAAACGTCCGGCTCAAGAGCGTCACTATTGAAGGAGGGCACAATAGCGAACCCGAACCGAACGATTACAACACAGTTCATCAAGCAATTTATGTGTTTTTTTACACAAATCCTGCTTGTTAAAGGAGAGGTTATACTAGCATAATTACATGTTTTTGTCAAGCTATTTTTGTATAAGCAAGTTTATTTACTTTTTTTTGTAAATTTACAACTTATTTAACCTCAAAATTTCCCTAAAATTACAAAACCCATAGCAAAGTTAATTACTACGGGCTCTGTGTTGTTAAAAGCGCTTAAGTGGCGCTCCATTGAAACTAGAAGTTGATAATGCCTCGGAGTTGCACTGGCACTACACCATGCCACTTTCCAAGACTGTCACGAATCCATTCGCCACCAACAGCGACCTTAGCTCCATACCTGACCAGCGACTTTTCGTCACCGTTCAAATACGAAACACCAGCAAGAAAACCTGGACCTCGACCATCCCAAGACAACACACCCCCAGTCGAAGCCTGAGTAATTGTGCCCTCCAAGGTCAACTGAATGGCTGGGTGCACTGTGAAATCCACCCCAAAGGCAGCGCCCCAGAGATGACTGAAGTCTGCATCTTCATCAGACCCAGGCAAATCCATTGGCTGACCAATGGCAGTGTTCAGCTCTGCATGCATTCCCAAAACCTCATTGCGGAGATTCCAGTTGTACCGCAGTGCCAACTCACCAACCAAGTGGGTGGGAAGTTCGTCGCTGTTCAAACCAGGCCTGAACCGCAAACCATATTCCAGAGACAATCCATTCCAACGATGGTTAGCCTTACCAGTAAGTCCGCCACCACTATCACGCCCTTCTGGACCATGCACATCGTTCTCCAAACGAGAAATCCGCTGCCCTTGAAAAAGCAACGACTGGTCTTGCGATATATCTCTGGTATCTTGGATTCCCTGCGCCTTGCAAGTACGCCAGTCCAGCTCCAAGTACAAGTACTGAAACTCGGAAACCTGCCTTGCTACTTGCGGCTCGTTACAAGAAAACCTATGGAAATCTTGGTCAGCGGAAAACCGATCAGTGAAACTCATCTGTGCAGCTGCACACCTACGACGAGCAAGTACATACTGTGGGTTGTCCTGATACATACCAGGATTCACTGACACAGTAGCACGAACCTTCAAACAAGGATGACTTGCAACTACAGCGAAAAGCCGATCGAAAAGCATGGTCGCCTGTGCGCGCGGTTGCACCATACACTCAAGAGTACCATCAAACCAGTTCTCCATTGGCGCCAAATCCACACCAGAGTATGGACCTATGATTTGTTTCACTGGCTCAATCGGCAACTTGTCAACGTAAGGCGGTGGCACCTGAGCATTTGCAAGACCCGCCACAAACATGATCATCACGAAACATGCGAGTTGCTTTGACATCTTTTCTTTCCCCTTTGCCCAGCGGGCATTTTTAGCGCCCACTGAGCGCTTTTTCCGAACAATTGCTTATCTGCTAGTTAATCAACCAACAGATTGCAACAACTAAAGCCATTAGCATTAATTGTTGCAACCTCTTAGCTAAAATTAGCCCAAAAATCAATCTTTTTTCTGAAGACTTAGATTAGCACAAATAAACTAATCTGTCAAGTACTTAATACAATATATTTTTATAATCTAGAAAAACCTAATTTTTGCCTAAAATTACAAAACCCGCAGTAAAGTTAATTACTACGGGTCCTGTGTTGTTGAGAGCGTTTTCACGCTCTACTAGAAACTAGAAGTACCGACCAGACCGAGCCGAAGTACGCGACGGCGGCGGATTACGACGACCTTGCGGAGGTCGCGGTGCTGGTCGCACGATCCGACGGCGCATCGTATTGACACGACGCGGCGAGGAACCCATCACGAATCCAGCATCTGCGGCAGGCAACGAACTCGGACGATCTTCACGACGACTACGAGTAGCACGAGGCACTGAACGATCCTCACGGCGAGCAAATCGCTGCAACACCTTACGCTCCTGAGGAGCATAGTAAGAAGTCGCGGGAGCTGCAGCACAAGGCTTCAACCAATTCAACCGATGCACTGCCTCCAAGCAATACTCCATCGCAGCCTCACGCTGGGAATGTTCGTGCTCAACTCGATCCACAGCGTTCCACTTCTCCTCCAGGACGTGACGCTGTAGAGTTAGGTCACCATTGGTGTTTCCAACAGACCTTTGCAGACCTTCCAACTCCAAGATGTTCAGAGCGGAAGCCAACTTATACCAGGTCCAGGAACCCTTCTTGGTCTCGAACAACTGGTCCACGGCATCTCGCAAAACGAGCTTGTCCGGAACCTTGTTTCCATTCAAGTCCAACTTGGGAACCTCATTCACATGATGACGTGCCGTAGCACTGCCACCAAGGGCACATTTCGTTACTGCCGAAATGGCATCACGAACCGGCTGCATTCGACGCAACTCCGCGGCAACAGCTCGCTTTTCCTCAGCCAACTTGGCTGCCTGACCCCCCTTTCGGTTATGGGCCAATGCCGTCATCGGAATCGCGAACAGAACGATGAGAATGAGTGCGATACTTCGCTTCATCTTCCTTCCCTCCAAGGAGTTTTTAAACCCCTTTGCTGTGATTCTGAAAAGGGCATACGAGAATCACCACGCGGTGACCACGACGGCACAACGGGTGATTCCCGTGCTGCCCCTTCCATGGCTAGTTTCCAAATGTGCCGTAATTAGGGCTTAATTTACGAGAAATTTAACCCTAATTACCACACACCCAGCAAGAAGATAACTTAGCACAAATCTTAAATTTTGTCAAGCCCTAAAATCACTTACTAAAAAAACAATAAAAAAAGGCACAAAAATTGCCTAAAATTAGATAAAATAATGAATTTTTATTTAACCAAAATAAACCTGATCTTTAGAAAGTTTTTTCTCTTTTTTAAATAAAACACGAAGACTTGCCAAAATTAAACCAAACAAAAACCCAACAATAGCATTGGCAATTAAATTTGGTTTTACTGGAAAATTAGAAACAACTGCTTTTTCAACAGCTTTAAACTCAACTTGAGGACCAACATACTCAACCCCATTTTCAACCAAAGTATTAATTACTGCATCTGAAATAATTTCAGCTTGGCGCCCATCAACACTATATGCAGTTACTCTTAACAAACCAGTTCCTGGACTAACTTGCGGATCAATGGTTTGTTTCCAATACTTACGACGTTTATTTTCATCTTTTGGAAAAACTTTTGAAACAATTCTTAAATCACTTTCCAAAACCTGACTTAAAAAAGAACTTGTCTCAACAATCTGTGATAAGTTTTCCCCTACACGTTCTGCAGATTTAATTACTGTGTATGGATCTACTCCAAAACCTTGACGTGGAATAATTAATAAACTTCCAGTTGCGCTGTACTTCAAAGGAAAAAGCAAACTCACAATTATTGCAATCACACCAACTACCACACCTATTCCAATTAAAAATTTTGTGCGCTTAAGTAATTGTAAAATGTATGAATTTTGTTCAGACATATTTTCAAAAAGTTTTGCAAAAATTATTCTGCGATCAAAGGTAAATCAATTGTAATTTCTTCATCTTCTCTTTCAACTTGCAACTGAACCGTTGTGCCAACTGGATATGAATACAACAATGGAACTAGCGCTTGTTTTTCATCAATAGCAATTCCATTTACAGCTATGATACGATCGTCTTTTAGCAAAACAAAATCATCTGCAGCTGTGTAATGAATTTTCATTATTAATGCTCCTGCTTTAGCAACTTCTGTATCTGTGCTTTTTACTCCAGATAAATCAACGTAATCAAACGGCAAATCTGGACGCAAAATTCTTTGTGACACAAATAATTCTTCAAGCACCGGAGAAATAATTGTCGCAGCCACAAACTCAATATTATTATTTGCAGGATCAAGCTTACTTACAATACCTAAAACCTCTCCGTGTTTATTTAAAATTGGATGACCAATTTCAATTCCTTTATAACTTGGACTTGCTAAACCAAGTGCTTGATATTTTCCTGCGTCGCGAACAACACAAGTTGCGTTTGCACAATTAAAATTACTCACTTCATTTATTATCATAGCACGAAGCGGCCCTTGCATGGTAGGTACTGCAGCAATTTCTGTTAAAACAGAACTATCAAATCTTGCAAAAGCAAATGGAGTTAAAGAATCTGTTTCAACTTTTGCAAAAACAAGTGAGGTCGCCGGGTCTTGAATTATTTTTTCAACTTTTGCAAACTCTCCGTTTGGCAAAGCTATCACTGCATTTATATTTTTCAAAACATCGCTTGTACTTACTACCCAACCATCATTTGTAATTGCCAAAGCAATTCCGCGCAAGTCACGATCATCTATATATAAACTTGATAAAAAAACTTTACTTGCAGCGCGTTTTGTATAAACCGGCAAAACACCTTGCAAAACATTTTTATCAATTGATTGAACAATTGATTTTGCATCTTCTGTAACAAAAACTGGCGTTGGTCTTTCAACAATAGTTATGTTTCCTTTTCCAATAAAACCTGCAACTAAAGCACCAACAAAACCTGCGCCAATTAACACAACTACTACACCTAAAATTTGTGCTAATTTAAATGTTTTTTTCTTAATTTGTTCTTCTCTTTGTAAATCTCTTGGTGGTAAATGCGGAGATAATCCCATATTTTTTATTTTATTTTTGGAAACAAAACCTTAACATATTTACAGCCATCGTGCAAGTATTAACACTAAAATAATTATCCCTGCCAAAATACCGTACAATTTATAATTTTTTACTGCATTTAAAATCATTAGAAAACCTATGTACAAAATTGTTCCAATCAATGCTGTGATCGCGTGACCAAATGGTAAAAACAACAACACCCAGCTGATTTCAATCATACTAATTAACAAAACCAAAGTGCTGGCAAGTTGATATGCTTTTCTTTTTTCTACAAAACACAACAAAGCATAAATTTGTGTTGCTGTGACTAATCCAACTAATATCAAAACCCAAATTAATTTTAATTGCACAAATACAACTAATCCAAAAACAGAAAACAAAGTTAAGAACATTGTGTATGCTTGTGTGACCCAAGATGTATTTAATAAAACTAATTGCGCACGTTTTGCTGGAACTAACATAAAATGTAATCCATGATAATCGTGCAACAACAAAATAAATCCGCTTAAAAATATAACTATAAAATGCAAGGTTGCGCTTTCAACAAAATACAAGACACCAATTGTGCTTATCAAAAGCCAAATACTTTGTGTGAACAACAAAGGTCTTAAAGAACTTTTTCTGGCTTTTTTTGTATAAACCATCAGACCGCTTGTGTGGAAAATCAAAACCGTGATTCCAATAAAAATTGCAAGTTGCGGTAACACACGAACAAAAAGCAGCCCAGCTGCGCTAATGGCTGCAAGTAAAATTGCATTATGCAATTCCTTACTCATAACTCATAAAAATTATTTATTCAAACTATTTAAGCGCTTCTGTAATATCAAACACCTCTTCAGACAATTCGTCAAGTAGCACCTGTGTATTATCAGTTAAATCAACTTCTAAAATCGCGACAATTTGTGCTGCATCTAAAACCAAACTCAAGTGAAGAGTTTGCATTATTGGCGGCACTGGAAATGAAATTAAAGCTTGGTGCATTTCTTCTGCACTATTTTTCATTTTAATTTGATCTTCTGGTAATTTTAAATCTTCTATATTAACTTCATATTCTTGCACAAGAGAACGCACATCTTTTACATATTTTTTTTCTACTACAGTTGGCTCATAATCTTGAATCACAGTTGGGTCTGCTGGTTTTATTTCTGCTCTATACACAAAAATAATTAAAGCCAACAAAAGTGTAGTTGTAATTAAAACAATCCACAAAAAAACTGGAGTTGAAGGTTTATTTTTTAGAAAAAACATATTGGGTTTTGTAAAAAATTTTTCTTATAAAAACTTTTTGTCTTTAAAAACTTCTTGCAAAAATACTTTAACTGCAGTCGCAACAGGAATTGCCAACAAAGCACCTAGAACACCAGCAAGTTTTGCACCAATTAAAATTGCAATAATACTAATTAGTGGATTTAAGCCAACTGCTTTTTGCATTACTTTTGGAACAAGTAAATTATTTTCAATAACTTGTAGCAACCAGAAAAAGATCAAAACAATTAGCGCGCGAACTGGTGAATCAGTAAATGCAAAAAAGATTGCAGGAATTGCTGCCAACACCGGACCAACATATGGAATAATTTCAAACAAACCTGCGATCAGCGCAAGCACAAGTGCATATTCTAAACCAATAATTGTAAGACCAACATAAGTCAGCAAACCAATAATCAAACTTAGTGCCAACTGCCCTCTCAACCAATGCCCAAGCATTACTCTGATTTTTGTAAAAATTCTATTTACAAATGGCTGATACTGATCTGGAATAAGTGCGCGAGTTGCTTTTTTAAGACTGTCCTCTTGCACAACCATGTAAAATGTCAAAACCATCACAAGAATAAATGAAAAAACTTTTCCAAAAAATCCTGAAACTGTTGTAAATAAATTTGAAAACGCACCTTGTAGCCCAGCGCCAAAAGCATTTACACTTGATTGAATGTCGCTAGTGATTCCATACTCTGTTGAAAATTGTTTAAGTGCTTCAAAACTTGACGCTATGCTGTCCCATTGTGTTGCAAGATTTTTTGCTAGTGCTTTAGCTTCAAAAGTAATTGGAGGAACTAACATTGATCCAACCAATACAAAAACTCCTACAAACAAAATATAAATTACAATAACTGAAAGTGCTCTTGGAATTTTTTTGCGATGAGCCCAATCTGCAAATGGATCAATTAGTGATGCAAAAATTAGTGAAACAAAAATTATTAAAATTATGTCTCTCACTAAAAACAAGAGCCAAAGTAAAATTAAAGTTAAAACAATTTTAATAATTGTTTTTGTACTTATGGTTACAGCGTATTCTTTCATATATTTTTATACTATTTTGTACTAGACTGTTTTTATTGTACCGTATATAGTGTTGTTACACAATGAATTTATTTGTATGGCAAAGTTGGCAATAAACAAAAAAGCTAGATTTGATTATGAAATTTTAGACACGCTTGAGGCGGGTGTTATTTTGAATGGCCAAGAAGCTAAATCTGTAAGAGAAGGTGGATTGAGATTGGTTGAGTCTTTTGTAACTTTTAAGGGTGAGGAAGCTTTTATAACAAATGCACACATTAATCGTTACAGCAAAGCAAGTTCGCATTTGGAACATGACCCAACTCGCCCGCGAAAATTATTGTTGCATAAAAAACAAATTGCTCGGCTGATTGGAAAAAAATCTGTTGAGGGCTTGACAATTGTGCCTTTGTGTGCTTATATTAAAGGAGGAAAAATTAAAATAGAAATTGGAATTGCGCGCGGTAAAAAGAAACATGACAAGCGCGCGGTTTTGAAAAAACGCGACACTGATAGAGAAATCAGAAGAGCCCTTAAAAAAAACCTCTAAAATTCGCATACTAATTTTGTACCGTTTGCCCGTAGAGGGTGGTCGAAGGCCATAGGTGCAAAATTAGTATGCGAATTTTACTGGGGATGACAGGCATCGATGGGAGGTTCGTGTAATTTTCTTGCGTATCAAGTTTGTATGTTCTTGTAAAAAATATTCAAACGATTACGTGCAAACGTTTTCAACAAAGTGAAAAACGCTTTCCGCGTTCCTTCACTTTCAATGGTAGCAGCTTAAAAGCAGCAACCCATCGCGTCCTGACGTCTCTAGGGGCAACGCGGTGTTATAATGAGACTTAGGTTTGCGAGACTTCTCCACTTGTAAACTGAAATAATTGGAGATAGACATTACAAGACTTTGATTGTTTGTTGCTTGTAGTGCGACCCCTTCAAACAATCTACATACGTAGATAAGTTTATTGCATACTCACCAGACGCGGGTTCGAATCCCGCCATCTCCACATTTTTAAATCACAAACGACCAGAGGTTTTCTTCTGGTCGTTCGTTGGTTGGAATGCTTGGTGTTCACACCTGTTGCCAAGCGCTAGCGCCTAGCTGCCGGAGCAAGCACAACCATGGTACAGTTGGTACACAAGTACACATCATGCGGACCATTCCTGTGACGGAAATAGCAGTCGTGCACTCCCCCACAGTTATGGCAGTACAAAGGAACTCGTCCGTCCATGACCACAGCCGGATGGTGTGTCTTGGTTGTTTGACCTGCAATAGGCAAAACCGCGATTGATGCTGAGCTCATTTCTCCTCCCTTGGTTTTTTCACCTCCAAGCCCTGCAAATCGCCCAAAGTATATCATATTTATTTTTCTGATGCACCATGTTGATATTTTTTACTAATTTTGCTATACTTTTTGCGTAGAAAACTTTATGAGAATTTCAAGAAAAAAACGGCCAAAACATGAGACAAAAATGCGATACAGATTTAATCGCCATATTCGCGCAGAAGAGGTGCGTGTAATTGGTGTTAATGGAGAACATGTTGGAAATATTCCAACACAAGAGGCTGTTGCATTAGCTGAATCACAAGGATTGGATTTGGTTGAAATTAATCCAAAAGCACAACCACCTGTTTGTCGCATTGTTGAGTATGGTCAATTTAAATATCAACAAGAAAAAGAAGAGCGAATGAAGCGTGCTCACCAAAAAGCAACTGAAGTTAAAGGAATTAGAATTAGTGCAAGAATTAGTGAACATGATCGAGATACTCGCCTTAAACAATCTGTAAAATTTTTGTCAAAAGGAAATAAATTAAAACTTGAACTAATTTTGCGTGGTCGTGAAAACGCTCAAAAAGACAGGGCAGCTGATATTGTGAAAAGTTTTATTGAAAGTTTAAAGGAATATGCAGATATAATTGTTGAACAAGAGGTTAAACGTCAAGGTAATAAGTTTACTGCATTAGTGGGCGGAGTTGTTAAGAAAACAGACAAAAAATCGCCTGAAACTGACGCAGAAGAAGCTTCCACAGACTAATCTTGCAATTTTTTAGTGGATATTGTATAGTATTGCCACTGATTTTATTGATATGCCTAAGTTAAAAACACACAAAGCTACGGCTAAAAGAATTAAAAAAACAAAATCTGGTAAGCTGATTAAACGTACTGCTGGCCAGGATCATTTTAATGCACGCGAAACCGGTAAAAAAATGCGCAAGAAACGTCGTGACACTAGCGTGAGTCCTGCAAAACGTCGTGTGATTGAAAAATCAATGCCATACGCATAAAAATTTTGGAGTAAAAGAGTAATATGCCTAGAGTAAAAAGAGGAAAAGTTAGACAAAAAAAACGAGCAGCAATTCTTAAACAAACAAAAGGATTTCGCTGGGGTCGTAAAAAATTAATCAAGCTGGCAAAAACAGCTATTCTTAAATCTGGTCAACATTCTTATATTGACCGCAAAAAGAAGAAAAGAGTTAATCGTCGTTTGTGGAATTTGAGAATTAATGCAGGAGCGCGTGAACATGGAATGACTTATTCAACTTTTATTTCTGCTTTAAAGAAAAAAGGATCTACTTTAGATCGCAAAGTGTTGAGTGGTTTGGCAAAAGATCATCCTACAATTTTTGAGAAGATAGTTGGGTTCGTGAAATAAACAATAAATTCAACCCCATCAAAACAAATAAACTAATAGTCGCTACCACAAAACTGATATTAAAGACATTTACTAGCAAGGCCAGCACACCATACAAAATTACTTTAAAAATAATTGCAAAAGTATTTCTATAAGTTGATGCACTCAGTGCATCAATTTTTGCTCCACGTTCAAAAATATCGCTATCCAAAGGAACTAAAACCAAAACACTAAACAAACCAATTAAGAAAACCGTCACATACAACATAATATCAGCCTGAATTGTTAAACGAAGAATCCAAGTAAGTGCCACCAACCCCGCACCAAGCGCAATCATCTTACTTCTGTCCCCCTTCTTAATATTTCCCGCAAAATAAGTAATTATCATTGTTGTGACCGCAACAATAACTGGTAAATAAGCAACAGATTCTAGTGTTCCAAAGATCACATAAATAAACAAAGGCCAAATCACTGACTCAGCAGAACCCTGAATTCCCCAAATCATCATTGATGCATAATTTTTCTTCTCACGAATATCTTTGAAAAAAACCTTAAAAGGTTTTGTTTTTATTTTTGGCTTATCATGCACATGTTTCATTTTATACAATGGCCAAATAGACAAAGCCAAAATTCCAGCAGAAACTAAAATCAATAATTTTTGACTAATAAAAATCAAAATCAAAGCACCTGCGATTGGCGCTAAAATTCCCGCAATAGTTCTAACAATATAAAGTATGCTCGTGCTTTTACTTGAATTTCTTTTTTTACCTTTTTTATTTTTAGTACTTTGCATGAACAAATACAAATACCCTATCCAATAAAAAGCATCATGAATCGCTGCAAAAACAGCAAGCGCAAAAAGTGTTGACCATGTAAAGTTTAAACTATAAAAAATTGCAAAAAACACAATGCTGGCCAGCGAACCAATTATAACTACCCAGCGCGCACCAATTTTTGGCAATAAATATTTTACAAAAAATCCCAACGGCAAATCTATCAGCAAAAATATAAAAAAGAAAATCATTACATCGCCGATTTCCAATCCATTTAACAAAAATAAAACCGGAATAAAAACAGCAATCAATGCACGCGCAAAAACATGAAGCCAAACAGATAGCTCAAAAAGCCAAAATTCTGAATGCATTAATTCATGAATTCTGTTGTGATGAAATGTGTGAAACAATTGCATGCAAAAATTATATCATTTTCGCGCGATTCTTAACACATCAATAATAAACCTAAAACCATCTGAAGTGCGCACACTTGATTTTGGATTATATTTAAAAGTCACTGGATGAGAAATAATTTGCAAATCCTTATCACGACATTTTTTTATTAACTCAACATCAAAAGCAAATTTGTCCTCTTGTAAATTAGGAAAAATTTGTTCAGCAATTTTTTTATCAAAAGCTTTTATGCCACATTGTGTATCAACAAAACCAAGACCCACAACTGATGCAACAAATTTTTGTAAAATCCGAGAAATGAACGAACGAAATCGCGCATACAAAGAAGGATGGTTTGCAGCTTTTCTCTGACCAATAACTAAGTTGCACTCCCCTTTTAAAATTTCAAACATTTGCTCAAGTGCTTCCAAAGGAAAAACTAAATCAGCGTCAATAAAAGCATAGTGCTGCGCGCGCACTGTTCGCACCGCATGACGAATTGCAAAACCCTTGCCTTTATTTTTTTTATAAGACAAAGCCATGCAACGCAAATTATAATCAGCTTGCTCTGGAAAATTTGTAATTTTTTGATGAGTTTTATCCTGACTTCCATCATTTACAAAAACAATTACGATCTGCTTATCACGCCATTTGGATTTTTGAAAAAAATTAATTAACTGGACGTATGTGTGGTCCAATTGTTCTTCTTCATTAAAGCAAGGAATTATAATTGCAAAGTCATACATAGTGCTGAAAGTATATCAATATCATGCTATTTTTAGCAAAAAGAAAAACCCTGGGCATGGAGGATTTATTGAGCAATGCTCTTATCCCAGGGTTTTCTGCACCATTACAGCGCAACTTGTTAGTCTATTGGTGTGGAGCTATTCAAGCCACCCCACATGCCCAACAATTCATTCTTGTGTCTGTAGCGTTTGTTTTGCCACGCTTGAAACTGCCTTTCATCCATAAGTGGTATGTCTTCAAAACACAACTCTTCTACTTCCACGTAAAAGGTTTTGTCTAGAATTTTTTCCAAATCCCAGATTGTGTGACACAAGATCCCAAAACCCCAAGTCACATCAAAGACACGGACACCACTCATTCCACCACAAAACAAAGTGTGCAAAATCGTGAGCTCTGAACCACTTCGCGGCTGACGCGTGAACTTGAGCCAATGAGCATGAAGTGAAAACTTCTTGTGATCACTGGCCATGCTTTTTGGTTTTGGCCGACCAGTGTCTGGATGCAAGATCATTGTGGTGCCATGAGTAAACACCAATGGAAATCTCTGCTGTACTTTTTGCAAAGATTCCGCACGCTTGTCCCTATTAATAGAAATCATCGTACCTAGTACAGACAAAAATCCACCAATCGGTGAAAACTGATTTTTGGTTGCCATCACAGCGCCAACTCGCCTGTTACTTAGGTAATTAGCAAAAGGACTGTTTACGCCACGCATTAGCGCAACTTCATTCAAACTGTGAGCATACAATCCATAAGCTGGACCAATCTCACCAGTAGTTGGATGATTTGTTGTAAGAAAAACCCTGTCACCAGGATCAATACTCACCTTTTTCAGGATTTTGATCTTTGTGCCCAAAATCTTTATCCAACAATGCCTAGTTGCCACACCAGTCCACAACGTTGGAATTCTGTTAAAAGGATTGAACTGAAACTTTTTGTCCAAAATCCTTCCTTGCAAAACCCAGTAATACACCATGCCAACTACCCATGGTATAAAACCAAGAAACACGAAGTAAAAACAGAACCAGAACACAGCCTTGCAAATTCGCCACTTGTTTCTGACTTTCATCACCCCCCTCCTCCTTGTTGCGATTGTTCATGTGATTATTACCACATGAAAATTTATCCTAACAAACCAATCCCAGCCTGTCAAACAGCAATAATTAAAAAACTTAATTTATTATTTTTTCAAAAATTTTATTTTGGTAAACCTTGTGCTTTAAAACATATCTCTCTGCTTTTTCTGGTTTCCCATCTTTCCCTCTTTTTCCACTTTTCACAGATTTTTTTTCTAAACTATTTGAATAAAAAATTACCTTAAAATTTCCTTTTAAAAAACCCTTGGCTTTTAACGGCATTCGCATTCCAGCGCTATTTTTTATAAAATTTGAGACTCCTGTTTTAAATCCAGAATGTTTATATGCGTCATTTATTAATTGTGTACAAAAAAATTCTTTCTCTCCTGGGACAAACTCAAAATCATATGGCTTGCCAAGTTGCTTGCTTACAAAATCAATTGATTTTGTTACTTGGCTTTGTGTTATATTTTTTGGCCGAAGAATCATTAAAGTATCGTACTCTTTAAAAAGTTTTACAAATTTCATTTCTTGAACACCATCTGCAATTGAATGTACGAGTTTTTTATTCCCAACGTACAAAAGTGAGTGAGACACAAAATCATGGGTAACTAAGGACATTATTCTTGTATGCCCAGCAACTAAAACAAGGTCACCTGGCTGAATAACTTTTCTTGATCGCTTAAAATCTTTTTTTCTTAGAAAATTTTTTCTTTGAAAAATCTTTGTCACCACAATCAAAAAAATAATATTGAACAGGATTTTTTTAATCCAACTTTTTTCTTTATGAAAATTTTTTATAATGTGGTGTCTGTAACTAAGCATATTTATAAATCACAATCTCCTTTTATAATCATCTTGTCCTTTGCGAAGAAATATATCCAAAACTTCTACAATATTTTTCTTAGAAATTATAAAATACAAAACTCTCCAACGTCCAATTCTAATTCTAAATGCCATTTGTTTTACACCAACAATACGTCGTGTTTGGGGGTGAGAAAAAGGATTTGTAGTTAATTCTTCTAATTTATTTAAAATAATTTGCTGCGTCTTTTTATCTATTTTTTTAAACTCTTTTTCAAACCTAGCACGAAAAATAATTTCGTACATACTAATTATAAATTACAACGTGAACGCAACTCTTTCATGCTGTATGTTTTTTGTTTGCGAGTATCTTTATATGCTTCTAAAAATCTTTTGCGATCTTCTTTAACATCTAAAACATACTCACGAAGCGCATTACGCATGAGTTCACTTCTGGTTTGATCCATTTGTGCAGAAAGGTCGTCAATTAATTGAGTCATACCTTTTGGCAAAGAAATAGATAAAATTTGAGTTTTTCTTGACATAAAAGTGTAATACTTAGTATTAACATTTAAACTATAAAACAATCCTCAACCCATGTCAATAAGTTTTATCCTTTTATAACTTTGTATTGATCAAGGCAATATTCAAAAACTTCTAACAAAACTTTATCCCACTGAAAATGTTTTCTTTTTTTCTTATCAATCACATCTTCATCAAAACCATAAAGCTCATGTTTTCCAATTGTAATTTTTGGCAAATCTATTTCATGTAATAAACCTGCGATAGAATCAACACTTTTTGCAAATTTAGCATCTAAAGTTTCATGATTCTCAAATTCCTGAAAATATTTTTTTAAATTTTCATGCAAAACACCCATTGCCGCTACAAATTCTTTATCACCTTGTTCTTTTGTTTTTTTAAACATTGGAATATCACCCAAAACAGTTTCGCCAATATCATGAATTGAAAGCATTATTAAAACTCTTCCCAAATCAACCTTAGAACTGTTTTCAATATGTGGATGTAAAAATGTGGCTATTATTGGCAAATGCCCCACATGTTCAATCAATGGCTCACGAAATGATTTGTTTTCATAATCAAAACTTTTCAGGCCACTTTTTTCAAAAATATTTTCATAACGTTCACGCGTCACAATACAGCGATCCACATTTGCGTATTTTGTTTGAAGTTTCATTAAATTTTCCACCAAATCTTTTGTGTTGTTCATATGTGACTATTATATGGGAATATTGTGTATAAAACAAAACACCCTGCTTAAAAAAGGGTGTTTCTTTTCGAGTGCGGATCGGACGGGACATTTTTCGGTTGGCTTTGCCAACCTCAAAAAGAATCCTCCTGCGCCTCGGAAGACATAAAATAAATTTTAGTCTTCGCTCACCTTAGTCAGCTTCCGAACCCCTGGGTTCTCGCCCCAACCAATCCCATATTCAAAAAGAAATACCCCACTTGTGGAGTATTTATTTTCGAGTGCGGATCGGACGGGACTCGAACCCGCGACCTCCGCCGTGACAGGGCGGCATTCTAACCAGCTGAACTACCGATCCAAAGAATTTTTTGTGTGCCAACACTATAATATATTACTGTATTTTTGTCCAGCACCAACTCAAACTTAATTTAAAAGAAAACAGACCCTCTACACGTTAATGTGTATCAGGTCTGCCAGTTAGGAGGAGGTTTTGCAGAACTTCATGTTCTGCGCGGACCTATCAGGAAGGGCAACCAGTGTCGGGATCAGCGGGGGCTGAGTCACACGCGTCGCCGCATGCGTCTCCGTCCTCGTTCTCCTGACCATCGTTGGCGTTCAGCGGGCAGTTATCTTCTGCGTCGCCCACACCATCGTTGTCATCGTCACTGTCGCACTCGTCTCCGTAATTGTCACCGTCCGTGTCCACCTGATCCGGGTTGTCTACACCCGGGCAGTTGTCCATGGGCACGCCGTCGCCATCCATATCAGGCAGGCACACCCCGGTCGGGAGATCGTCACTCACGTAACATTCCTCATCCACGGCGCAAACCGCGGTGGGATCACAGCTCATTCCGCACACCGGATCTGAACCACACACGCCGGAACAGTTGGGAACGCACTCTACGCACGCGCCATCCTGACAGGACATGTCGCTGGCACCGAACTCACAAGGAGTCCCATCGTCTACCACAGAGGCAGCCGTGCACAAGCCAGTGGCCGGATCACAGACATCACCCATGGTACAGACCTCGTTGTCCTCACAGTCAACGGCCGTGCCAGAGCACGTGCCACCACTGCAGACATCTTCGGTCGTACACAAGTTGTCGTCGACGCAGGACTGACCGTCCTGGGCCGCGGAATCATTCTCACAGCTACCGTCGGTCTCGTCACACGAGTCCGCGGTGCAGGTATTCGAATCATCGCAATCCACTGCCGTACCGACCTGACAAGCTCCGTCCACACACACGTCACCGGTGGTGCACAGGTTGCCATCGTCGCAGGCGATATCCAAGTTGGTGCTCACGCAACCAGTCCCAACGACACACTCGTCACTGGTACAGACCTCTCCGTCATCGCACGAAGCGTTGTTCGGAGCGTTGGCACAACCAGTCAAAGGATCACAGGAATCCACGGTGCAGGCGAAGGTGTCGTCACAGTCCGTGGCACTGGTATCTGTCCCAGCGCACGAGCTGTCCGCACACACGTCAGTGGTGGTACACGCATTGCTGTCATCGCACGAAGCGACGTTAGCCGTGTTCACACACTGATAATTCGTACACACATCGTCGGTACAGACGTTGGTGTCGTCACACTGCGTATCCATGATACAGGCAATTGCTTCCTCACAACCTTCCGCATCGGAATCCTTGATGTACGCGCAGTATGCCTGCGTGTCACCGTCCTTCATGTAACAGAAGTATCCGGTCAAAGCGCACGGATCTGCGGGCTCTCCCGCGCAATCCGCGTCAACCGTACATTCGGTCAAACCACTCACCGTGGTTACGAACTGATCCAATGCCGGAGCATCGGTCATGTTCCCACAACCGTAGATGAGCGGAGAAACGATCAGTACGGACAGAACGAACAGAGCGGTCTTTGACTGCTGCATCATGGGAAAAACTCCTCTTCCCACACCCAGTTTACACCAGGTGCTTTTGCTATTAGGCGTGGTTTTAAGATGATCTTGCCTAAGGATCATCCGAGCTGCGATCCGCAGTCTTTTTGCTTAAATTTTTTAAGCAAAAAAACCACAGATCAGAGTATTTTTAATATACACTCTCAAAAAGAGCAGGTCTTAAGTTAACATAATTATTATATTTTGTCAAGTCTTTTTTAGAAAAAAATTTTAAAACAAAAAAATTAGCTAAATTTAGCTAAAAAATAGCTGTCAAAAAGTTATCCACAAAAAAAATTTGACTAGAATTTTAAATTTTTTATAATTGGTTCTAGTCTTGCTCTGCAAGATAGAAAAACGTCGGGGCGGCACTCCAATCGCGCGGCGTTTTTCGTTTTTATAGACAAAAAATCCTAAGCAGCGCTAAACTTTCGTATCACTGCTTTTACAATTCCTTGTATATTTGGATTGCAAGCATAAATAGGTTTCATTGAACTGTTAGCTGGTTGTAATCTTATACGTTCTTTTTCTCTATAAAACTTTTTTAAAGTTGCATATGCATTATCTAACAAAGCAACAACAACATCTCCATTTGTTGGCGAAGGATTTCTTTCAACAACAACATAATCCCCATCAAAAATTCCATCCTCTATCATTGACTCACCTTTTACTTTTAAAACATAAGAATTAAAACTATCTACAACAAAATCTGCTGGCACTCCAAAAGTTTCATTATCTTCTAAAGCTTCAATTGGTTCACCAGCTGTAATCATTCCAGACAAAGGCAAAAGAATTGTGCGACCAGTTTGCATTGCTTTTGAAGAAAGTTCAATTGAGCGAGCGCGATTGTGTGAACGTTTTATGTATTTCTTTTTTTCAAGAGATTTTAAATGTTCATGAATTGTTGCAACTGAAGACACACCAAGCTCTTGAGCAATTTCTTCTAAAGAAGGAGCATAGTCATATTGCAAAACATAATTTACAACATAATTTAAAACTGATTTTTGGCGAGGTGTTAGCATAAGCACATGAATTTATTTTAATTACTCCTGTGCTCAAACTATACCCGAAAGAAAACCGAAAGTCAAAATATTTATTGTGGATAAGTTTTTTTACAACCTAAAACCGACCTCTAGTTTGAAGTCGGCTTACTCATCCATCCTTAGATACGCTCTTCGCGCATCTCCAAGTTATTTGAAGACAGGTCAAATATTATTATCTTCTTAGCTCGCTTGTCAAGAATATTTAAATATTTTTTCATTGCTGAAATTTCATTTTTTGGAAAAACTTTTGGAATAAGACCCCAGTACAAATTCAACTGCTGTGCATGAGTTTTATCTTCTGCTGAAACTATAATCGGCAACTCTGGCCTAAACCTACGAATCATTGGAGCATATTTTGAAGCTGAACGTGCAACTAAAATTGCTTGAACTTTATTTGTGCGCGCCAATAAAGAAGCAATTGAACTTAACTCACTGTGTTTTTTATCTGAAACAAAATCCAAAGCAGTTGGCACAAAATCATCAAAAACAGATTTTTCAGTTTCTTTTATTATGTTAGCCATTGTCTTAACCGTAACAACAGGATACTTCCCTGTTGCAGATTCACCAGACAACATCGTTGCATCTGTGTGATCCACAACAGCATTTGCAACATCAGAAATTTCCGCACGAGTTGGGCGAGGTTTTTCAACCATTGAACCTAACATTTCAGTTGCCACAATTACAGCACGATTTGCTTCAATAGCTTTTTCTGTAATTATTTTTTGCAAAACCGGCACGCGAGTTCCTTCTGTTTCTAAAGCCAAATCACCGCGCGCAACCATAATTATATCTACAACTTGCAAAATACTATCAAAATTATCTACCGCCTCACGCATTTCAACTTTAGCAACAACCAATGGAAACCGAGCACCTTTTGGCAACCATTTTTTTATTAATTTACGCAACTGCTTAATATCTTTTGCTGTGCGCACAAATGACAAAGAAACAATATCCACTCCTTGCGCCAACCCAAATTTCAAATCTTTTTTATCTTTATCAGTAATTGTTGCTACTGATAATTTTGCAGTTGGTGTATTTAAACCTTTGTGACTTTTTAATTTCCCACCCACAACAACTTTACAATAAACATTTTTTCCAGAAATTTTTTCAACTTTTAATTCCAGCAAACCATCATCCAACAAAACCTGATCACCCTTACTAACATCTTTGTATAATTTTTTATATTGAACTGGAATGTGATCTTTGATTAATTTTTCCGCACAAGACAAAACCACAACTTTACCCTTGATTAATTTCAAACCTTGCTCTGGCAAATCTCCTACACGAATTTTTGGTCCAGAAAGATCTTGCAAAATTGCTACTGGCTGACCAACTTTACGCGACGCTGTACGAATCAATCGAATTAATTTTTTGTGATCTGGATGTGTGCCATGAGAAAAATTTAAACGACAAACATTCATCCCAGCTTTCATCATTTTTTCCAAAACCACTGGCTTAGAACTTGCCGGCCCAATAGTGCATACAATTTTTGTTCGCTTCATTGTTGGTTTCATAATTTGTTGTTTGAAAATTTATCGTTGTTGATATTGTTTTAAAATTTCTTCTGGTGAAAAGTTTTCACCTGAAAAACCAAACCCACTAAAAATAGCACCAACACCATCTTCTTTAAATGAAGTGCTTATTGTCTCAAACTGTGTGCGCACAAATCTTGGCACAAAAACTAATCCAAAAATTATTATACCAATTAATATTGCCAACTTTAACCAACCCCACAAACTTGAAATAATTTGATAGCGCCGAACTTTTTTACTGAGCTTAATACTTTCTTGAGTCAGCTCAATATTTTGTTTTAATAATTTTAAAATCTCACTATTGCTTGGGCCTGCTGATTTTTCAACTGGCTTTGATATGGTTTTTTTGTCCATAAATTATTTCTTATTATTAACACGCTTTTTGCTTTTGCTTAAAAGCGCTTTTAATTCTTTTTGAAAACTTTTCACATCCTTAAATTGACGATACACACTCGCAAATCTTATGTACGCAACTTGATCAAATTTTCTTAAATATTTCATTATGATTTCACCAATCTGCTTGCTGGTGATTTCACGATTTTTTTTCTTTTGAATTTCTTGTTCAATTTTGTGGATCAAAGTTTTAAATTTATCTTGGGTGTATGGACGTTTTTCTAAAGATTTAAAAATACCTCGTGATAATTTTTCTCTATTATAAGTTTCCCGTTGGCCATTATTTTTAACCACAGTTATATCTAGCAATTCCATTTCTTCAGTTGTTGAAAATCTAAAATGGCATTTTTCACATTCACGACGGCGACGCACACTTAAACCATCTTGAGCCACGCGCGAATCCACCACTTTTGTTTCTTTATTTTTACAGCTAGGACAATGCATAGTGTTGGTATTATAGCACGATTGACTTGGCAGTATTAAAAATTTTTGCTATTATCATTTCTCACTATGCAATGGCGCATAGTGTTAACCAGGGGGAGGTTGGCTCAAATGAGTGAGCAGACCAGAACCATAGCCAGATTGACTGTTGCCAGTATTCACATGATAAAAATTCCTATCTATGTTTTTCGCATAAAAGGCAAAGATGGAGCACAAAGAAGTAACATCAGATGGGTCAATGTTGGTGGAAAACTTGCAGGCATTGCATCGCGCTCTGAAGAGTACCCTTACAACATCACTGTTGTGGTGATGATAGATAGTGAGGGCAGAAAATACTTTTTAAGTTCAGATTCTTTTAGGGTGTATGTGTTCAAAGCCAAAGATGTGCAAGTGACAACTTCAGGTAAATTTGCAAAGACAGTACTTAAGACACACTTAATAACTGGAAGGTATGGTGCTTATCATAACAATGCATGTAATTGTTCGTATCGTGATGTGCCACATCGTAAAGAGTGTTACACAACAGAATATCTTGATGCAAAAAGTGCTCTTCGAGAAAAAACTCTGTTTGACCAGCGATTTGTCCGAGTTATGTGGTCTCATGATTATCATGGCTTGAAACGCATCCATTTTGAAAAAGAATATACTTTTGAAGAGTTGTGCGCTCTTAAGCCTGGTGATGTGTTGTTTGAAGTAAAAGATCATCCATTCAAAAAAGAGACTGGAAAATTCAGTCTTCCTTGCAGAGTTGAAACTACTCCAAGTTGGATGAGGTACAAACGAACTTTTGGTTGGATCACACAAGTCAAGAAAATGACTGTGTTCACAAATGGTATTGTGCATTTTCCTTTAGAAAGGCCTTTTGGTGCAATTGGCTGGAAGCAGTGGTCTTTGATTAAATTCACACAACGCATTCATGCCGAAAACTGGCATGAGATGCTTAAAGCGATTGAAGGTAAATATTTTGAAGGTGTAAACACATCTACAAAACTCAATCGAGCAATTCGAAATTTGCACTTTATTGGAGAAAGCCAGGATCGTATCAGAAAAATTCAGGGCGAGTGCTTCAGAGGTGGTACTTTTGATGAATGTCATGGTGTAGAAGTAGGTATTGGTGAACGACTTTTGTTCATTGGTCAAAAAAATAATGTGCCCGTATATGTGATTGACTCCCCTAGCTATGGGACTGCACTATATGTTTTCACTGATGAAACAGTTGCGCGTAATTTTGCAAACAAACGTATCAGCGCAACTAAGGCCCAGGAATCTGCATCTGCTCGTGTGATTCATGTTGGAAAATGGGAAGCTCGAGCTAGTCAAGCTATTGCGTCTGCTAGCGTAGCAAGTTCGTAATTTAACAGAGCTATTCCCTATTAACCCTTAACAAGGCCGCTTAGTTAACTACTAAGTGGTTTTGTAATTTATATAATTTTAAAATTTAAAAAATACCCGTAACCTGATTCGTTGAACCAAGTTACGGGCAAAGGGGTGATTTGGTAGAGGATTTTTCTAGGGGAGCCCTCCACCAGTCCGTGACGAGGTCTACCATCATGGCTCTCTCATAATTATTATGTCGTAATTTAATTTTTTTTGCAATATTAAAAAGCCCTGTCGCTTTGAGGTGACAGGGCTTTAAACTTTTCTGAATTTAAAACTTTTTTATAACTTTTTTTATAAACTTATCCACCCATTTTTCTTCTAATAAATGCTGGGATCTCTAACTCTTCATCAGGTTCAACATTTGCATCTGTTGCTGAATCTGGTTTTCTTAGTTTTGGTTTGATAATATTTTTCTGTGGCTGTGAATGTGGTTGTGGTTGTTGACGCTCTGTTGTTTCTTCTTTTGTTTTATCTGTTGTGCCACCAAAAATTTTTCTTTTAAAACTAGGAGGTGAATCTTTTTTCTCTTCTTCTTGTTGTCCTGTAGGTGCTGTAGCTACATTTGCAAAATTAGTTGGACTTGGCCCAAACAAATTTTGATTCATAGACATTACAGTACTACGCTCCTGACCTCGTGGATCAATTCTTTTTGGCATACGATCACCAAAACCAGTTGCCACAACAGTAATTTTTACTTCATCTTTCATGTCTTCATCAATCACAGCACCAAAAATAACTTTTGCATCTTCATCAGTGCTTTCTGTAATAACTTGAGCAGCGTCATTTACTTCTTGCATTGTCATATCACTACCTCCACAAATTGTGAACAACAAACCTTTAGCTCCATCAACTGAAACTTCAAGCAAAGGAGACGCGATTGCAGATTTTGCAGCATCCACTGCACGATTTTCACCAGTTGCTCTTCCAATTCCCATGAGTGCACTTCCTGTATCATGCATGATTGCTTTTACATCTGCGAAATCAACATTAATTAAACCTGGAGTTGTAATTAATTCTGAAATTCCTTGAACACCTTGGCGCAAAACATCATCAACAATTTTAAATGAATCAACTAAAGATGTTTTTTTGTCTATGATTTGCAAAACTCTATCATTAGGAATACAAATTATTGTATCAACACTTCCTTCCATTTCTTCATAAGCAGAGTCAGCAACTTCTCTTCTTTGTGCTCCTTCAAAAGTAAATGGACGAGTTACAACAGCAACTGTTAAAGCACCTAAATCACGGGCAATCTTTGCAATTTCAGGACCAGCTCCTGAGCCAGTTCCACCACCCAAACCACACGTTATAAAAACCATGTCAGTGCCTTTTAGCATGTCGCGAATTTCATTTTGAGATTCTTCTGCTGATGCACGCCCAACATTTGGATCCATACCTGCACCAAGTCCGCGTGTTACAGAATTACCAATGTGTAATTTTTGTTGAGCACTACTATGATGCAATGCTTGAACATCAGTGTTAATTGCAACAAACTCAACACCACGAATTTTTGCAAGAATCATTCGGTTGATTGCTGAATTACCACCACCCCCTATACCTACTACTTTTATTTTAGCAAATGTTTCAATTGCTGGTTTTACTTCTGGCATATTTTTTTGGTTGAACACATTTTTTGTTCAACAAAATTATTTTTGAATACATTTAGTGTTTCTATATATAAGTTTACAAGAGGATTAAAAAAAACACAATAGCTGTGGAAATAAACACAAAGTTGACAAATTTTGCCAAAAATGATATAAAAAGATGTCGCAAACAACCGCGGCAAAGGGGAGGGACTATGCCTCATATAAGCGAAGACCAAATTGCTAGGTTGCGTGAGTTGGATTCAAAGTTTGAGCATGGGTTGGGAGATAACTTTGAAGCATGGCTAGATTCCATGGATCAGCTACAAGCTTTGGACATAGACGATCCAAGCCAAACTTCTGAAGCACCAAGTGATATTCGTGAAAAACAAGCTCAAGTGCTTTGGGATAAGGGTTTTGGTCGTGAGCAAGGTTATGCTGAATTCAAGGGTTACCTTGCAACCATTCCTCCACAACCAGAACGTCCAACTGATCTCCCAGACTACTTGGACAAGCTAATCCTCGTAGATGCACGAATTGCTCGTACTCAAGATAAGGATGGTGAGTACCAGTTCGGAGGACTTGTCAAAGTCTGTGAACTGCTTAGAGTCAAATTCACTGGAAACAACTCCATATTTGAACCATTCAATCCAGAACAGGTCAAAAAACAAGACGTGTATTGGATGTGGTGCCAAGATGGTAAACGTAATCTAGGTAAAACTGTCCAAACCTGCCGTAAAGAGTTCGCTGAAAATGAAATCGGACTTGATGCAATGGAAGGTCTAGCATTGTTTGCTCAACACAGAAAGATTCCAGAAGATCACTACATGGACCTGCCAAGTTCGGTCCATTGTGGCAATCGCAAGTGCTGCGCGAACCTCGACTTGTGGGACGACGTTCCGGAGTTGGACTTGGACTGGGATGGCGATGCGGATTCCAGGTTTGGTTCTGCGTCGCGTGGGGAGTAATTTCCCTCTGCCCTTTTAACCTAGTCACTCTTTGAAACTTTTCCCTTGTCCCTCTTAGTTTAACAACTGGGAGGGATTTGTGTTTTTTGTGAAAAAAGGGCGAAATTTGCTTTGCAAATTTCGCCCAATAAAACACAAACTAAATACCCCAAACCCTTTATTCCAACTCCACTTCTAAGGCACCAAACTCTTAAACCACTTTCTCACTTGTTTACTCACCTTATCTACGGTTTTAAATTTTGAAATTACATCTCCCCAACCTTGACCATCACCAGTACTTAATTTAAATCCCCATTGCACCAAACCAATCGCAGTTGCAAAAGATAAATCATTTACTTTTTCTGTTACACTTGAAATTTCTAAAGGATAACCCAATGAAGCTGGTAACTGCAAAACATCTTTACTAACTTCAACTATCCCAGGCATTTTTGCTCCTCCACCAGTAAACACAACTCCTGCTGGCAAAATCCTACTACGCCCAATTTTTTTAAATTCATCATCAACTCTTTCTAAAATTTCTTCAATACGCGCCTGAATAATTTCTGCAACGTATTTTTTTGCAACTTCTTCTGATTCATCAGCACCCAGATCTGCCAAGTCAATTGTATCGCGCTTATGTATTCCTTTTACTTGTGCTGTTCCATATTCAATTTTTACTCTTTCTGCAACATCAATTGATGTACGCAAACCAATAGCAATATCATTTGTAATATGCTCTGAACCAATTGGCAAAACAGCTGTGTGCACCACATCTCCTTCTTCATAAACAGCCATACTTGTTGTTGAACCACCAAGATTGATCACAGCAACACCTAATTCTTTTTGCCTACGAGTTACAACAGCTTCTGCAGTTGCCAAAATAGACAAAACCAAATCATCAATATCAACTCCAGTTCTATAAACACTTCTTGTTAAATTTTTTATTTGAGAAGAAACACCTTGGATAATTTGTGAATCAACCTCTAAACGCACACCTGTCATTCCAACCGGATCTTTAATTCCTGCCTGACCATCTACTGTAAAACTTTTTGGTAAAACATGAAGTATCTCATAATTAATCGGTGTAGCAACTGTTCGCGCTGCGTCAATTGCTCTAGCAATATCATCCCCTGTTATTTCACCATCTGATCTTGAAACAGCAATCACACCTTTACTTTCTTGAGACAAAATATGACTTCCAGAAATTCCAACCCAAACATGTTCAATTGGCGCACCAATCATTCTTTCTGCACGCTCAAGACAAGCACTAATTGATGAAACAGTGTCCTCAATACTTGTGACTATTCCTTTATGCACTCCTTCAGAAGGAACTTCAGCAGCACCAACAATGTGCATTGTTTCTGTTTCAGCACGCACCATTGGCTGACCAACAGCAATTCTCACTGCAGTTGATCCAATGTCTAGCCCTGTTATTAATTCTTCTCTAATTTTCGCTCGCATGTTAAATCGTAAGTAAGAACACTTTTTGTGTTCAATGCTTTTTGCTCTTTAGGAAATTATACACTAATTTATCTTGCTTTGTATACATTTGCTGTGCATGACTTTTTTTCTTATGATCCTTGCCAATTAAATGCAACAAACCATGCGCTACTATTGTGGCAAATTCTTCTTTAATAGACCCACCCCCAAACTTAGCTTCTTTTACAATTTGTGGCACACACAAAATAATTTCACCTAAATCATTTTTATTTTCAACTGATTGTGCTGGCCATTTTTCATTTGCATAAGTTTCTTTTGAAGAAAAAGACAAAACATTTGTAACCTTAAAATCTCCTGAAAAAACACCATTCAAAGTTTTCATCTTTCTTTCTCCAACACAGACCAGTGCCACCTCTTTTGAAGGTGGCAGGTTTAAATTTTTTGCAAAATGTTCAGCTGCTTTTTTCAACCACTGACATGAAATCGGCAGTGAACGCAATGTTGTTACTGTTCTTATTTTCATTTATGGAATAATAAAAGATCCTTGGTCTTCATCTTCTGGCTCTGACCCACCTGCTGGCTCTCCTGTTTCAATCTCTAACCCTAACTCTACTTCAGGTGTTGTAGTTGCTTCTGACTCTAAATCTGGCTCTGCAAAAGGTTCTTCTAAACCAAACTTCCCTGAATCAAAAAGATTTTCTAATTCTGGCAAATCACCCAACTCTGGCAGTTCTTCCAACCCAGCAACTGCCTCACCAGTACTTTTTTCTACAAAGTGAAAACTTTCAGCCATCATTTCCAAAGTTCTTCTAAAATTAATTGCATTACGTACTCCAGCATTATATTGTAATACAAAAACTTTTTCAGGTGTTGCAAAATAAAATCTCAATTGCTGATCTTCATACCAACCAACTTGACCCATTCTATTTTCCCAAGGATTTAATTTTGAAAAAGCTACCTTAGGATTATTTTTTGAAAACCAAGCAACAAACGATTCACCTACTTCTAACTCATAAGTATTTAAAGCCATGTACTCTCCAGTCAAAGAAGTAAACAAAACTTCATTTTGTTTATTTGCATCTAAAGGAGCTGCCAACCAATCAATTGGATAAATTAATTCATACTTGTGAATTGTACTCTTATAACTTGATATACTTGTTGAGGTTGTAATACTTGCAGGTGCTTTAATAACTGGATTATATAAGTTTGAAACTTCTACCCCATCTGGAAAAGAATCATCATCAGTATCAGTATCTGCAACATCAGTTGTAAATAATTCTTCTTCAACATCTGTTAACCCATCTCCATCAAAATCAATTGTGTCACCCAACAAAGGCAAAACTACTAACAATGTAGGAGTACTAGTTGGCACAACTGGTTCTAAGTCAGGCTTAACAGGTGTTTCAATTTCTGGAACAACAACAATTTCAGGTGGCACAA
Organism: uncultured Gammaproteobacteria bacterium; assembly: GCA_964627525.1. Taxonomy (GTDB): domain Bacteria; phylum Patescibacteriota; class Patescibacteriia; order Magasanikbacterales; family JBBTQS01; genus CAZKMQ01. Next base: position 46,319 of record CAZVIA010000005.1, read on the forward strand.
CAACTGGCTGTGGACCTGGTCCATCTTTTGTATAAAACCAAGTAGACCCTGCAATAACCAAAATCAAAACCAAACCAGCTCCACCATACATTAAATTCTTCTTTTTCTTGTAAATTGGAATCTCATGTTTTGGCCCGTGTTTTTGATTTGGGTCAGTAAGTTTTTGCGGCTGTGGTTTTACAGGAGGTTTTACAACAACTGGTTTAGGTTGTTGAGCAACAACAGGAGCTGCAGCATTCACAGAAGCTTGTTCACCATAAAAAGCTTTTGGAATTGTGTGGATATCAATAGGATCTTTATCAATTTTTGGTTGAATAGATTCTTGTTCTTGTTTTTTCTTTCCAAATCCTAACATGTTGTTTTAGTTAGTAGGCACTTTTAATAACTTACCAGCACCTTTTGGATTATAACCTGCATTTATTTCACTACCATCTTCATATGTATCACCATCTGTATCTGGATTTAGAGGATCAGTTCCCCAAATCTCCAACTCTTCTTTATCATTTAAACCATCACCATCTGTATCAGGATTATTCCAATCTGTTCCATATTGAATTTCAACATCATCAGTTATGCCATCAAAATCTGAATCTAGCAAAGCAGAAGGTTCTGGCTCTGGGATAACAATTGTTTCGTCTACTTCTGGAATAATTGTATTGTCTTTTGGTTCTGGCTCTACAATAGGTGCATCTTCAATTATTAAAGAATCAGTATCATTAATATCTTCTTGTTCCTCTTCCTCATCTTCAATATCTTCTATATTTGCTTCAGGAGGAACAATAGTTTCAACAACATCCACATCATCACCAGACATCAAAGAATTAAAAACCCAATATCCACCAGCAATCACTAAAACAGCAACTACAACTACCAAACCAATCATAAAAATTTTACTTTGTGTCATTGGTGCTTTTAACTCATAAATACTAACACCTTCTCCAGGCATTCCAGTATCTTTTGGTGTATCTGCTGTAACTGGTTTTAATTTTCCAGTTTCAACAGCTGATGGACCATAATCAACAGATTTATATTTTACTTCTTCTGGAGCTGGCACACCTGCCGGATCTGGCGCACCTTCTGTTGTTGGTGGCTGATTTGGATCTGGCTGTTGCGTTGGCTGTGGTGACTGCCCTGGTTGTTGTGGATCATCAAACATATTTTTATAAAAAACTTTTTGTAAAATTAAATACTACAATTTATTTTGTCAAAACTACAATCTGGCGCACATTGCAAATCTCCTCCTGTAAATCCAAAATCCGTACACTGCACACCGCTCATATCCTCATTATCACAAGATTCTTGAGCTTGCCTAACTCCATCACCACAACTTCCACCAGTTAATGTAATTTTTTTACAAGTATTACTACAATATATGCAACTACTATTATACAGTGCTGAGCAAATATTACCATTGCTCACTCCATTATCACACTCCTCACCTATTTCAGGTTGCAAAGAAGCATCCCCACAAATCTTTTCTGGAACTGGTGGAGTTGGTGGTGGAGGTGCATATACAACTTCTGCATTAGGATCTGTTTCAGAACATTCCCAATCAGTACTTTTTTCTATTTTACAATCAGATGTACAACCCTTAATCAAATATGCTTTATCTTTTCCAGGTGCACACCACTCTATCACATTTATATTTAAAGTTTCTGAAATTATAGGATCCCCATCACATTCTTCACCACCATTTATCAATCTATCACCACAATATGGTCCAAAAGCCTTACAATCCCAGTTACATGATTCTGACTTAGACGAAGCATGAACTGTTTGCACTTGTTCCTTTAGACAAGGCTCTGGATCACTTGTTTTTATTCCAGCTGGTAAATCTTCTACTGGCATTACAAAAGAAACTACCTTATCATCTCCTGCAGAATATACACCAACAATTACCATTTGTTTCCCATCAACTGTTTTATAATAAATATCAACTACTTTTTCACAATCCACACTTTCAGACCCAACAGAACAAGTTCTGTTTGTAAATGCACACCTATTACCCCACACATCACATACCTCACCTTGATTTTCTTGTATAATTCCATCACCACAAGCACCATAGGCACTAATTTCACTTAAGCAATCTAAACTACAATTATTATAAGCCCCATTAAACGAAGCATTATCACAAACCTCACCACCATTTAGAACACCATCTCCACAAAAACCAGTTGGCTGACAATTAACTTGTGACTCTGGCAAATATTTACAATCATTAGGACATTGAATTACAAAAGTACCTGGATATTCCACGCTAGAAGCATCACTATACACACAACTTCCATAACTTGCTTTCATTCCAATTTCACACTGCTCTCCCATACTTGGATTTAAAATTCCATCACCACAAACACCACCAGCACCAATAAATGTACTTGTTATATCTGTGCATGTTTCAACAAGATCAAATTCAGATAAATCAATACCTTTCCAATCATTTGGTCCACTACTTTCTAATTCAGCTTTTAATTTATATTCTAAACCACCTTCAGTTGATTGATAAGCATAAACATGAGAACGTTTCATGCATTGATATTGTTGTGAACCTGAATTCCAACAATTTTCAGAATTAGCACCTGATTCAGCACAACCAATCCTAAATTCATTCAAAGGATCTAATGGCATTTCAATTCCCAAAACAGAACCAAGTTGTGCTTGCCATGAATCCCAAGCACTAACACTCATAGATGGAATATATGTACCTTGTTGCAACAAAGGTGCGTTTGTGTTTTGCATTTTATAAATTTCAACAGCTTGTTTAATTTTTTGCAAATCACTCAACCTCACCATGTCTCGTTGCATTTGTTTTTTAACAGACAAGCAATCAATATATTCTTCACTACCTGGAATAATTTTTTCTTCAGCAGTTGGAGCTTCAGCTAGACACTCTAATTCTGAAGTACATTGAATTTCTGGTTGCAAAATATTGTAAGCTTTTTTAGATTCTTTTATTGACGCACAAACACCCTGATCCCACTCTTTATTCAAATTAACATTAAATTCTAGATTATCAATTAATTGTTTGTAAATAATTTTTGTTTCAGCAGATGCTGTGTCATTATGAGAAATAATATAAATATTTGTATACCTTTCATTAAATTTTCCTTTATCATTAGACCCAGGAGTCAATTTATGATTATTGTTTTCAGTTGCAACATTAACAGCACTAATATAAATTGTGGCACCATCAACAATAGCCTGGTAACCATCAATTTCAATTACTTCGGGATTACCAGGAAATCCTTGCTCATTGTACCAATCCATTGGAGACAAATGTTTTAGGTTTTTCTGAACTCTTACACCAATAGCATCTCCATTATCTTGGTTTTGCAAGAAAAATGCTTTTAATAAATTTGGATCATCAGCAGTTGAAACAAGCTGACCCTTAGTTAGTCCTGGTAACAAATCTTGAGTTCCATTTCCTCTACAATACCAAGTGCTAAAATTGTGTGAACTATCAATCAATGGGAACTGACTATTTTGATATTCAGGCCAAGGATTTTCACACATTGTGTTAGTTAATTCAGCAATACCATAATACTCATTTTCAACAGTTGAAGGATTAAAGAAAGTATCATGCGTAATTGTTGCTGTTGCACGCAAAATTGCACTACCTTTATTTGGTAAAGCACTTACTATAACAACATCACCATCATCACTAACATTTTCAATTTGTGCAATAGTTTCATTACTTACTAACCAACTCCACTCCCACTCATAATCATTTGTTTGAATTAGTGGTTGTGCAACACCATTAATCACTGTTTCTGCTATTGCAATAAAATTACCAGCACCTTCAATACCTGGCACAAAAAATACATATTTACCAGGTTCAACACTTACACGATCTATATCACAAACCTCAAGACCTGTTGTAAACTGCCAACTTTTATCTTGGTGCATGCTAATACTTTTCTCATTTTTAATATCTTTTCCTAAATTAACATAATAAGTAGTATTTGCTTTCAAAACCTCTGTAGGAATTATAAACAACTTACTTCTATTAACCACCTTACCCTCAATTATTTCTTGTGCATCTGCTAACTGAATTTCAAAATCAACCACACCTTCACAATCAAATAATGCATAAGCTGGCTCTACATCAAGCATCTCACGCACAAAATTAACAACTGAAAGCCATGCGCGTCTATACCAAGGATCATTTATATTTTTTGTAAATTTTTGAGTTACAGTTCCACCAGCTTTTGTACAAGCTTCTTCTGTATTAGTTTTAATATAAACAGAAACATTATCAGTTAAACTATTAGGATAAATTTTTTCATTAAATTCTGCTGTCATCATTGTGTTCCTACACACACCAGATGAAATTGGTTTTTCAGAAATAACATTTGGACGACCATAACAACACGCATCATTTCCAACACCCAATGTATTTACATCACCACATTGTGCATCTGAAGTAAATCCACACTGAATAACATATTTTCCTTCAGCATCAACACTACCTACTGCAAATGGCAAACTAGTTGAAGCTTTTACTTCAGCAGTACGTTTATTATCTACCACATCACCACCTTCTAACCCTGTTATATATTGGATATGATTACTTGCAGACACACCTACATATGCACCAGCTTTTTCACAACTTGAAGCTTCATCAAACTGTGTAGTACCATCACCACAAAATGAACCACGTTGTGCAGATGATCCTTCTAACAAACATGTTGAACTACAACCATCTCCAGAAATTATATTTCCATCATCACATGACTCACCTTTTGCAATTTCAACTTCTCCATTACCACACCAATCTGCATCACCTTGTTGTTTAGGGCCACGACCTTCCATTACGCAAAACTCACTACAAGAATTTTCAAGATTATTTTTTACAAAACCATCACAATATAAATCTTCACCCGGCTCATTTATTCCATTACCACAAACAGCCACACCAACACATTGTGCATCTAAATCTTCTGATTTTAATTTATTACAAGCAGTATAAGACGGTGGTGTACCTGTCCACAGACAACCACTACAATACATTCCATATTCTGGATCAGCATCATCACATTCTTCGCCAATACCCACATCCTTATTTCCACATTCAGCAACTGTTGAATTAGAACCCAACCATGTACAAACCTCACTACAACCTTCTCCACCATCACAATCTTCACCACCCAGATCTGCCATATACTGGACTTCTCCATCACCACAAACTGAATTAGGTGAATCTGCGCCTTCATTTAAACAAATACTACTACAACCATCATCACTTCTAATATTTCCATCATCACAATTTTCACCAGGTTCAAGCACTTTATTTCCACAAACACTAGTGCCTTTTGGCTGACTTCCTTTTGCTAAACAAGAATCAGTACAATAAGGAGATTCTTTAAGTGTTTTTATTTTGGATTCTTTTCCACCAACTAATTGTGCCACACTTGAAGGCAAAACACTCCATGACCAATCATAACTACCTGCATCTAATAATTGACCTTCTGTTGGATTACAATTATCTACTGAACCACGAGCTTCCACTTCAAAACCTCTTACAATACCTGGTCCAGACACAACAGTTTCTACAGGTACTAAGCCAGCTTCGGAAATTTCACAATTTTGTGTATTATTTTTTGATTTAAAAACCCAACTAAAGTAACGTGAATTTTCACCCAAAGGATAACGACTTTCTTCAGGAATACTTGTAATTGGAATTCCAACACCTGATTTTGAAATCAAACCATTTTCACCTAACAAAACCAAAACTCTGTGATATTTATTAGGAGGCAAGGTATATCCATTTAAAATTATTTTATTTGTTACCCAATAATTTGGAACTTGCAATGTGTAAGGTAACTTAAGTGACTCTACTTCTTTGGTTAACAAACCATTTTCATCTGTGTCAAACAAACATGATTCATTTTCACATTCTAACACCAAAATACTAGCTGCCTTAGCTGGATTAAAAGTACTACTATTTAATCTAATTGATTGTTTTTTAACTGGCTTATCAAACTCAATTCCAACTTGCGCATTTACACAAACTGCTGAACAGAAAGGATAATAACTAGAAATTTCAGAAGACTTTACTTTTACACTTAGCTCACCTTTTCCAACCTTATCCTTCACAGATGCCAAAATTGTTGCAGGAGTATTTGCTGGAGTTTCAGCTTTTGCATCAACAACAATTTCTGGATAAGTATCTTCAAATTTTTGACCTTCATACCCATCTAAATCATCATAAAATTCTACGTATTTATAATCTTCATCACTTACTTCCCATGTCCATTGATAATAAGATGAATCTAAAACAACACAAGAATTTTCTGGCTTTGCTTCTGCTTTATATTCAACAATTATTTCCTCTCCATTTTCTAATGTTTCACTTACCCAACCTAATGAACTTGCAGTATATCTATTTGGATTAACTTCTACTGATTCAACTTTACATAATTCTTTTGACTCACGAGTTTTAAATATATAACAATATGATTCATTTCTTGCTACATCACAACTAGTATTAATTTCCATTGGAATACTATTTGTATTTTTCAAACCATTATTCAAACCAACTCTATACCATGTATCTGGATCAAAACCAATGTGATTCATACCACCTGCTGCACCAACTACTTTTAATATTGCTCCATCTTTAGTATCATCAAAAACATAAGTTTGTACAAGAGATCCCAACATTGGACTCAATGCTTCACATTCATGATCCACTTCTCCAGGAATCTCTTCACCATCTTCTCCTATTTGATCAACCTTACCTATACATTTTTGAACATAAAAATTTGAATTGCTAAACGTGTTAGCATCCATTTTTTGTGAAAACACAACATTTACAATTGCATTTTTACAAATCTCTTCACCACCAGCATGACCAACCCAAGGCGAAGGACTTTCCATACCAGAACCACATTGTTGCATTACTTGAGGAGCTCCATAATCCACAAAAATCAAAGCATCATCAGTTATTTTTGTTTGTAAATGAGTTGCTGTTACAACTGCTGGCACAACTGAAACACTCCCAGTTTCTAATGCAGCCTCCTTGCTTTCACCAGTAACTTTCATGTGAGATTGACAACTATTAGCTCCAACAACTTTTTTAGGAATTACAACTGATTCATTATCACTGCCCCAAGACATTGAGCTTCCAAACCCAAAACAATTATCATACAAAAAGCAATTAGACTCTTTTGCAACTCCCATGACATTCCAAGCCAAAGGATTGTAAACCCTAATCTTTTTACCTTCTTCATCTAAAATTTGCACCCCTTCTTCATCAACCAAATACTCACCTTTAGGATCCATGATTAAACTAGTATTTTCTTGCAAACCATCTGCTCCATCAACTGTAAATTCACTTGGTGAAACAACTAGTCCACCTAACTTACAATCTGTACCATCCTCATGAGTTTTAAATTTAAAACAATATGCACCACCTGCTAATTCTGCAGGAGTTCCTTCACAAGTACCATCGGGAACCATACTCATTCCGTTTTCCAAACCAGTGATAGTATCTTTTAACACACCCATGTACCAAGTATTTGGAGCAAAATTTTGAGTTATAAAATTAGCCAAATAACTTTGGTAAGCACCCCCATTACCAATATACATTTGGTAAACAAAATCAACAGGATTATCATTAAACACACCACAAACCTCCTCACCTTTTTCCTCATCTCCTTCACACTTATACAACAGCATTGAAGAATTCACTCCTTGCCCTAATTTTAAAGTGGTTTGATCAATAGGAATTGAAAACTTTACACCAACTGGCACACTCTTACAAACAGAAGTACCACCTGGATGATCTTCCCAAGGAGATGGTGAAGGTAAAGCACTACCAGTACACTCTTCAATCACAGTCGGTGGAAAATTATTTGGATTTGGAGATGACTTTCCAGTAAAAAATGAATAAGTATAACTTGCCACTGGAATATTAAACGAACCACATTTCAAAGCATCACCAGAATCAGTATCTGTTTTTGGAATACAAGCACCATCACCACAACATTGTTCATCTTCTGTACATGCTTTTTTATCTTCATTACAATTTTTTATTGTGAAAAACTTTTCATTACTTGTAAGCGCACTAGCATTTTTAATTTTAACTGGACCAGAAGTTGCACCCATAGGAACAGTTGTATAAATCACATCCTCATACCAATCATTTGCATCTACACTTGCTTCTAAATCACCAAAAGACACCTTACCTTTTTCTGTTCCAAAATTTTTACCATGCAAAGTAACTTTTAATTTTTCTGGACCATTATCTGGAGCTAATGCACACAAACCAGGTTTTGGCACACCATCAATAATCTCAAACTTAATACTATTACTATTATTATTATTTGGATCATTATCTGAATCATTTCTAGAAACCAATAAATGATAATTTCCAGACGCAGCTTGTGGCACTTTAACTATAATAGATGCATCAGACCAAGTACCTAACTTGCTACACATTTCTGGAAATTCAAAATCACCTAACACCACCAAATCTGTTGGTACTAAATCAGGTGTTAAACTTATAAACTTCACTAGATTTTTATATTTCCCAAAATTCTTTCCTGTTATTGTAATATATTGACCTACAGGACCTCGCTCATCACTTAAAGAAATAATCGATGGAGCTGGTTTTGCACCTTCACCCAAAACCTCAAAAGGAACTGGATTAGATTTTTTACCATTAACCTCTGCTTCAACTAAATAATTTCCAACACTCATGTTTGGCACATTAACACCAACCTTATTTATAGCAAGTGTTTTCATTATTGCAGTTTGTCCACCAATTCTAATATACTGTTTTGCAGCGTCAATACTTAAATTTTTTCCAAAAACCTGAACCAAAGAATCTGGTTTATCAGATGGGGGAGAAACCGAACACAAACCCGGAGCTGTAGAATCCCCTTCTTTAACTTGAAAAACTTCTGGCAAAAAATTACCACGATCATCATCTGTCCTATCTTCGCCAAATTGATTTTTAACTTCAATTGGATATTTTTTGTCTAACACTAAATTCTGTGGCACCTCAACAATAATCATATTATCTGTCCAACTACTATTTCCAGCACATTGTGCTTTTGATGCTGTAAACTTCTTTATATTTTTTCCATCTTCATCAATAAAACTCACTGTCCCCTGCTCACCAAAATATTTTCCAAAAATCGTAACCCAATTTGGCGCACCACCACCACGCGGTGAAACCTCTGTAATTGTTGGTAGCTCAACACATTTTTTTACTTCAGTATTAGTAGTGTCTTTTGTTTTATCCCAACTTAAATCAGCACCATACAACACAAAACTTTCACCACGCTCACACTCATCACAACCAATATGCAATCTCAATTGCTCAGCAGGTTTTTCAAAAGTTTTTGTAATTGAATATTTTACCCACTGATTTGTAACCTCAATTTTTTTAGACTCTGCTTCATCATAAGTACCCCGATCCAGCAAATTAGAAAAAACAACTGACACTTCTCGTGGCGCTGACCTACTTAGAATTTTCCGCAACCACAATGTAAATGTAAAAGTATTTCCTTGAGTTTTTTGTGAAAAAACTTTCTGCAAAATATTATTTTGAGATTCCAAAACTTCAACAGCTGCACCTGTTAGATCCCCAGAAGGACTTTTTAATTTATTTTCTTTTACCACAAAACCACTACCAACTTCCCACTTTGAAAATTCACTTGAATTATCTAATAATTTTTGCGGTAATTCAGCAGGCGTTGAACACACACCACTTGCACAATCACTATTTTTATCACACCCAGAATTTTTACATTTTCCACAATCACCTCCATCAGGACTACAATCAATACCTATCTCATCTGTATCTGCAGTTTTTATACCATCAAAACAATGTTCTGGTGCAAGCGATAATTTTATTTCATCTGATTCTGTTTTATGTCCATCAAAATCATAAGCAATTGCCTTAACAGCAATTTCAGAATCATTACTAAACTGTCCTGTATCAAAAGAAATACTAACCGTTGTTGGTAAACCAATAGGATAATCAAGTTTCTTAAAACCAACTTTTTCATTTTCTACAAAAAACTCAACCAAACCAACACCAACGTCATCATCAACCTTTGCACCTATAGTTACATTACTATTTTTTGGAATCATTGCTCCTTCATCTGGAGAAGTTATCTCAACACTTGGAGCTTTCAAGTCTAACTTATCCCCAGTTGTAAATGTCACACTACAAGTACTACCAAGTCCACATTTTAATTTTTTACCATCTTTTGATAACACTCCATTTTTTCCATCTTTTACATCCACAACATATTGTGTGTTTCTATCAAGACAACCTGTTGCTTCAGCTGTACCACAGTCTTTTGCAGACTTCATTGCCACCATACTGTCATCTATATCATAATCAACATCAATTGCTTTACTAGATCCTGTTTTACGCAAAATTATATTTTTTTCAACACTTTCAGAATCAACATCCATTGAAAAATTAATTTTTACGCTTACATTATAAATAGGAACATTACCACTTGGTACAATACTTTGAACTGTAAAATTCTTTATTGAACCACCACCGCCAGTCCCACCTGTTCCTCCTCCACCTCCACCACTACTATCTGAATCACTTGAACTAAATTGAGTACCAGTTGCATCACCTAGTGAGCTTAAAACAAATTGCGTAATTGAAAATGACAAAATAATTATCATCAATCCAATCAAACCATTTTTCAAAATCTTTTTAGCTAACAAAATCTTATCTTCATTTCCACCAGCAGTCATCCAAATAAATCCACCATACAAAACAATCAAGATCGCCAAAATTCCCAAAAAACCAAGAACCACACGAACTATTTTTGCGATTGTAACTTTTATGTCCTGATCTCCTAATTGAGATGCTTCTTGAAAATCACCTAAACTTGTATCAATTTGTGCTAAAACTTCTCCAGCTCCAACAAATGCAAAAACAGCAAACACCAAAGCAAACACTATTAAAAAGTTTTTGTATTTAGACTTTGATTTAAATTTTGAGAAAAATGATCTCATAATTATTTAGCAGTTGGATTACACGCACTTGATGAAGGATTTCCATTACAACACCAAGGTTTTGATTCACTTGTGCCACTACACCCCATATCATCTTGCGCTGGATAAAAACAATTATTAGCCATATCCATTATTGAAGACGGCAAATGTGGAATGTATTCTCCATCTTCATAAAATTCAGTTCCATGATGGATAATAAATTGACCTCTTTCATCATAAAAATCTGCGTGCGGCTCACCTTCTGGAATTACCTCCTCATCAAATCGCTTAGAAAAACCAACTGCAATTTCTTCAGGATTATTTAATAGCATTGCATCTGAAAAACTACTGTATTGCATTGGTTTTGAAAAAGTAATTACAGGATCAAGCTCAACGTCTATTTTCGTTGCATTTACTTTTGGCAAAATATTTATAATTTTCGGAGCACTAATATCTTTGTTTCCTGAAGTTGAAAAACTATACAAAAAATTATCTTGATCAGGACCACTACTTGTATCATCTTCATTTCCATCCAAAGAATTTCCGACCATATCAACCACACCATTATAACCAGCTGTATTTGGATAACTTAATAAATTAATAGCTGCAGCTGGCTCACCTGTTGCTGGATTGTTTAATGTTGCTGCTTTTGCCAAAACTTGAATTGCAGCTGGTCCAGGCAAACAATAAACTTCATTACCACAGGAATTTTTTCCACAAGAATTTTCAGGATCATCTGCTATATATTCAATTGTTTTATAACCATTTGTAATTCTAAAAGTTCCTTTCACTGCTGTTAAAGCATTTTCTTTTGACTCCCCAACTATTATATTATTAAAACCTTCTGTAACTTTACCAACAACTGCGAGTGGCAAAATAGGTTCATTAAAAGTAATTTGAATTCCAATGTTGCGCGGAAGTTCTTTTGTTGTGCCAATTTTAGGAAATGTAGAAACAACATGAGGTGGCTCTGAATCCACTTGAGTACTCACTTCAAACACCCAATCATAATCAGGATTTGCCAAACTAAAAATTGTTTTTCCGTTTGTGTTTAAAATTTCATTTGTTAGTCGAACTGTATATTGAACATCTTCTGTGGATAAACCAAGATAATTTGCTGGTTTGAAAATAAAAGTTTTATTATCTGGAGCAACAGTCACTGTGACATTTTTAATTGTTTTTTCATCTAAAGTTTTTTGTGCATCAGGTCCGCTAATAGGATAAATCTGAATTGCGTTTGTATTTATTGTTTCGCCATCAATAATTGAGTTTTTATCAATCGGCATTTTAAAAGTAATTACAATCGGAGTGTTTCTTGGAATATTTTTATCCCCACGATCTGGATAATGTGATTCTAAAACAGTTCCAAGCGCACCAGAAGTTTTAAATGAAATACCTGAACCACCTGTTCCACCAGACCCACTACCAAAAAGATTTGCACCTGTTGCATCATTTAAAGATTTCAAAACAAAATAAGTAATGCTATATGCAGACATAATTATTACCAAACCAATTCCAGCATTAATTAAAATCTTTTTAGCTTTATCAATCTGATCAGGATTTCCAGCTGCAGTCATCCAAATAAAACCACCGTACAAAACCAAACAAATCGCAATAATACCCAAGAAGCCTAAGACCACTTGAACAATATCACCAATTATGGTTTTTATATCTTTATCACCTAAACTTGTTTGCTGTTGAAATTCATCTAATTCAGTATTGATTTGCGCTGATACAATTTGTGTTTTTAAAACAAAAAAACCAGCGGCCAATATAACACAAAAAATTGCCACTAAAAACTTTTTCTTGTAACTCAATGGATGTGCCCTATCCATTTAGGACAAAATTTATTATCCGATCATTTCTGTCAACAATTCGCGTACATAATTGCCGTCTGCACGACCAGAAACTTGCTTCATCACAAGCCCCATGCACTTATTCACAGAAGGTTCCTCGGACTGTTCAATTACTGAACTTATTATACCACGAATTTCTTGTTCAGGCATCTCCTGTGGAAGAAAATCTTTTAACACTTCTAATTCTAATTTTGTTTTTGAAATTAAGTCCTCACGACCAGCGCTTTCAAACTCTTGTAAAGCATCTTTTAATTGCTTCACTTGTGTTTTCAAAACTTTTTGCATCTCATCTTCAGATATTTCTTTTTCAGTTTTGCGCAACTCAATTTCACGATTTTTTATTGCGGTTTTCACTAAACGCAAAATAGACAAATCAGGTTCTTTTTTGTCCCGCATTGCCTGTAGAATTTTTTCTTCAATTGTTTGTAACAACATAAAATTTATCGTCTCTTCTTTTTTCCTCTTCCTCTAAAATCATCTTCAGTTGCTTTTCCGGACTTAATTAAATAAGTACGCTTTGCTGCCATTTTATTTCTAACTAAAGCTGAATTTTTTTGAAGATTTTTACTTTTGGTACGCTTAAAATATTGCGTTTTTTTAGCTTGCAATAATTTTCCACTCATTGTCATTGATTTACGAAAGCGTCGCATCAATGCTTCAAAACTTTCGCCTTTGTTTTTTGTTACTTCAATCATGTAAACACCTACCTTTCTCTATTTTATTCTTATATTATTTCTTTGTTTTTTTCGTAGACTTTCTGGTCTTTTTAACCTTTTTCTTAAGTTCTGGAATAATTTTGTCAAAATCCACGACTTCCTGATTTCCAGACTCCATATCGCGAATTATCACAGTATTATCCATAACTTCCTTTTGCCCTACCAGCACAACATATGGTATCTCTTTTTCATTAGCTATGTCAAGCTGTGTTTTTAGTGCATCTTTAGCAAAATTTGCATCTAAAACATATCCTGCATCACGCAAATTATTATATAAAGCCAATGCACGACGTTTTCCTTGCTTTCCTAATTGTGCAACAAACAAATCTGGCTTAGGCGCAGACCAAGGTTTAACCCCCCGATCCTTCATTGCCAAAACTATACGATCAATTCCAGGAGCAACACCACATGCCGCTGTTTCTTTTCCACCCAATTGTTCCATTAACAAATCATAACGACCCCCACCACACAAAGATGATTGAGATAATTCACTATCATCATCTACTGCCAAAAACTCAAAAACGGTTTTTGTATAATAATCTAAACCACGCACCAAAAAAGTATCCACAAAATACGGAATCTCCAATTCATCTAAGTATTCCAAAACTTCTGTGAAATGTTTTTTAGAATCATCTGAAAGCCAATCAATAATTTGCGGAGCTTCCTCACGAACTTCTGCACATTGTTCTTCTTTACAATCTAACAAACGCAAAGGATTTCGCACCAAACGTTTTTGACAATTATCACACAATTCTTTTTTACGCTGACGATACCATTGAACTAATTCCATTTTATATCGTGCACGATCATCTGGAAGTCCGATGCTATTAATATTTACACGAGTTTCAATCCCCAACTCTTTAAAAAACTGATAAGTCAACAAAATTATTTGAGCATCAGTTGCTGGAGAATCATCTCCAATTATTTCAAAATCTGCCTGATAAAACTGTCTGTAACGACCAGCTTGTGGACGATCATAACGAAACATCGGCCCCCATAACCATAATTTTTGTGGTTGCGGACGATTAAACATTCCATTATTTATAAATGCACGACACAAAGACGCTGTTGCTTCTGGACGCAAAGCCAATTTTTTCTCATCACGATCCAGCAAAGTGTACATTTCTTTTTCAACAATATCAGTAACTTTTCCAACCGCACGCACAAACAATTCCTCTGGCTCAACCAAAGGAGTTTCAATTCTCATAAAACCAAAATCATCTGCAATTTTTTGCGCAGTTTCATAGCACTTTCGCCAATAAGGTTCGTCTTCTGGTAAAATATCTCGCATCCCACGAACAGTTTGAGGAGTTCTAATTTTTTTCTTTTTCGGCTCTTGATCCTCTTGTGGCTCTGGCTTTTTTACTTCAGTTTTCTTCTCTGGCTTTTTATCCTCTGGTTTTTTATCGACTTTTTTGTCTAATTTTTTATCAGACTTTTTGTCTTCAGGTTTTTTGTCGACTTTTTTCGTAATTTTCTTAGTCATATTTTTACAAATTATATTCTGGCTGATCCATCAACCCAAATTCTTCAATTGGCCAACCTCGTAACCATGCTCGACCAATAATATCATCACGCATAACAGCTCCCATTTTGCGCGAATCCAAACTTACGTTTCTATTGTCTCCTAAAACAAAATACTCATCCTCATTTAAAGTCACTGTAAGTTCACCAGTTGTATAAACTGCATCCTCTAAATAATCTTCTTCTGCAACCACAACTCCGTTTTCATTTTCAGAATTATAAACCACAACTTTTCCTGACTGAACTTTTATTTTTTCACCCGGCAAACCAATAATTCTTTTTAAGAAAAATTCTCGTTTGTCATTTTCTCTCCTAAAAACTATTACTTCACCACGTTTTGGCTCTGAAAACCTATAAGTGATCTCATCAATGATTAAATACTGCTTTTCATAATAATTCGGCTCCATGCTTGCACCTTTTACATAAAAAGGTTTAAACAAAAAATATCGCACCATTCCAATTGTTATAATAGTAAGTAACGCGATTTTTGCGAACTCTATAAAAAAAACTTTTGTTGCATATCCGCGAGATGATTTGTCTTGCTCGCTTTGATCATATAGACCTGGATCTTCTAACATATTTTGCTTATTTTGCTAATAAAATGCACTTCTAGGGGCTAGTATAGCATGGATTTTAGGGTTGTGCAAGATTAGGGTAAAAAAGGAAAAACACCTTGAGGACAGCCTGCTTAGAACAGATGTGCTTTATCTCAAAGTGTTTTTAGGTTAGGTTTGGGCTGTGAGAACGTCGAAGATAATCCAACGAATGGTTATCTCACAACCCAAGTTATTGATGTGCCTTGAACACGCGTGCTGTATTTTATGGAACCAGTATCTCAAGGCGTAAAATGTTGTGTGTTTAAATCGGGAAGTCAGGACTGTTCGCAGGCTCGCAACGCGCAAAAGCACGAAGCGCCCGAGCAAACTCCATTTTCCTTTGAAGTCGTTCGAAAATGTCTGGCATTGTCAAACGCACAGGCATTGTGCTGCGACAGTCTTGTTGAAACTGCCAGTTGTGGTGACACAGATTTCTCTGCTGTTCCAGACCATTCCTGCCATACTCGTGAGAAAACGCCCAATGACGCAACTGGTTGTGCCAACCATACCAGTATTTACCACCAAGACGGCAGTAGACCAGCTTTGCCAAGGTCAGCAAAAACACAGTCCAATGCTTGTCTACAGCATAGAACTGGTTTCCAAATGCAACCACAAACCTTCGTTTGGATTGCTTTTGAACCAAAGACGACATCTCTCCCTCCCTTTTGCCAGCCCCCTGTGACTAGCTAAGTTATAATAGCAAGTTTGGGGAGTTTGTCAAGTTTGAGTTGCTCTGGCGCACCCCAATACCAAGCATTGGAGTTTGACGTTTCGCTTAGTCAAGCACCCCCTTGTGGTTAAGTTTAAAATTATAAATTGTATAATGTGGTAGGAAAATATGTATGTCGCCTAACGTTCCAGAATATGCGATGTTTGCCCGTGGTAAAATTTGCGACCGGCGGGAGCTTACCACGGGCAAATATGGGTGCAGCGAGGAGGAGGTACGACGACGAACGGAACCGCATATTCTGTGTTGTACGATGTAATGAAAAATTTATCCATTAAAAATTATTTGGGGCTACTTTTTTGGGTAAGGAATTGGGAAAACTCCTTTTAACTTCATGACGGCAGGTGAAGCAGTTTTTGCATTCACTTTTGCCATAAAGTTGTACTTTTTAAGTGATGTAAGTGCGCTCGGACTCATTTCAGAGTGATACTTGTTGATTAGCTCAGCTGTTGCACTGCCAACGAAATAGCAAAGTACATGGTTTGCGGCTTCAAGTGTGCGCTCCAGAATATCTGTACGGTAGTGCATAGATGTTTGATCTGACAATATGCAAGACAAGTCTTTTTCTTTGCTTTGCACTATTTGTTCCAGGACTTCTTCATCTACAAAGTTATGTGCTTCGTCGAGTCCGAGCGAACGATTTTCGCCGCCAACGATTTGCAAAAACTGCTTCACAAGGTATAAACCGAGTTCTCTTGCTACACCTGTACCCAAACTACGATAATCCAACTTGCAGAGGAGAAACTTTTGGCCGTCCTTTTTCATTTCCTCAAAGTGGATTTCCTTCTGGAATTTTGCAATGTTTTCATCAAGTGTTCCGGTCACTGCTTCAAATATCGCAACTTTGTTAGCTTTGTCTGCTGGAATGTAAGATTGAACATCTTTGATAAGATCCCCGTAAGGATCAATCAACATGCCACCTCGACTGTTGTGGATGTCTGAAATTATTATGTCTTCAAGAGTGACGGATTTGCCTTGGCCGGAACGTCCAAATAAATGCAAAATTCCAGGACGTTCTTCTGGAGAAAGGCCAAAAGTTTCTCCGTTTTCTTGTGCACCGATTGGTGTTAACCCTTCCTTGATGATGTTTTCCATAGTGTTTGTGCTCATATGAATTAGTTAGTTAATTAGTAAATTGTGAAAAAAGTAGCCCCAAATACATTATAAAAATTTTTCATTATTTCGTACAACGTTAGGTATAAGCGAAGTTTTGCAGAGCTGAAAAGCGGAGCAAAATTTGCGTGAGCCCCGAGCCGAGGGGCGAACCGCTTATACCTTGTTAAACGACCCGAGGTCTGCCTTCCTTATTATAATTATTTAAGAAAAGGCAGGCCGAGAGCGCAGCGGGGCGCGACTGGAAGGAGCGAGTTTATAATTTTTTGTAAATTTTTATATGGTCTCATCATTATTTCTTCCAAGGTTACATTTACTGCAAAGTGTTCTTAGGTTTTTTACTTCATTGCTTCCGTCCTTTGAGAAGGGTTTTATGTGGTCAACATGCAAGATCACACCTCTCTGGGTGGCTGGACTTCTACCACACATTACACAAGAAAAATTATCTCGTTTTAATATCTGCAACCTCTTTTTTTCATTTATCGTTCTTGATTTTGCAGTACTTTTTTGGTTGAGTAATTTTTCGAATTGTATATCACCCTTCTTGTATTTTATAAACGCACTGCAAGCTTTCATCCAGCCACCCCAACGGTTAATATATGGCTTTGCAGTAAACTCTGAGAGAGGAGACTTCATTTCACTATAAAATGGCTGCCTACCAAGAGAACGCCAAATTTTTTCTAAGTTATTAAAAAGAACTTTTTCAGTAATTTTATGTTCTCTTATTATATCTAGTCCGGCTTTTTGAACAGCTTTATTCCATGAACCAAATCTATTAATAAATACTTTGGTTGAAAAAGTGCCATGCTTAACATAGTCGCGAAAACTAACATTATTCTTTTTAAGTTTCTTGGCGACTTTTCGTAGGTCTTTTAGTAATTCTTCATTACTAGAAAATTTGGCGTTCGTCCGTAGTTTAAAATCCATAAAAATTTACAAAAAATTATAAATTTCATTTAACGTCGGAATTATGAGAAGTCGCCGAAGGCGATTTGGGTGGAGAAGTCTGCAAGACTTCGTAACCTCATAATCCTTGTTATATTCCCCGAAGGGCTGAAATTTAGTGCAACGTCCCGAAGGGAAATTTCAGAGTCGTCGTGTTTATATTTTTTTATTGAGGGTTTCCACCGTATCTAGAAAGAACATATATAGAAACATCTCCTAGATGAAGTCCTTGTTTGGATTCAACCTTATGTTCTTGAGAAATTTTTAGTTTATATTTTTCTACATGGTTTGCAGGGTTATTTTCCTTCCCAGCAAAATGAAAATAAGGCATGATTATGATTCCATCTTGTTTTAAATACTGAGGAACTTCTCTGAAAAATCTTTGTAGGAGTTCAGTGCCTCCAAGCATACTTCTTCTCAACATTTCATCTTGATTTGGGTCACCTTCAAATTTTTCAGGTTCTTCAGAAAAAAATGGGTGATTGAATAAAACAATATCATAGATTCTGTTTTTGGGAAGACCATTAAATAAATCGCTTTGATAAACTTCAGCATTCGCAAGTTTATGTTGCGTGATATTTTTTTGGGTGTTGGCAACTGCTTTAGGATTAATATCTGCAAACGTAATTGATTTAGCTCCATATTTTGACATTACTATTCCTTGTGTTCCTGGACCACACCCAATATCAACAACATCTTTTTCAGAATATAATTCTTGATGTTTATATAAAAATCTTGCAAGATGACTTGCAGTGGTAATAATGTCTGACCCAAAAACTCCTTTTTCAATCAACAAGTCAAGAGAGAGATGTGTCTTTTCATCTAATACAATATTTCTGATTCCTGATTCACGCTGATGAACCTGCAACTGCTTTTTTACAAGATCATATTGTTCTTTAGTGAATGCCATAATAAAAGAAAATATAAACTGATTTATAAATGTTAGGCGGAAACCCTCAAATTATAATTCTACACGACGATTGAATATAACGTCTAGGTATAAGCGATGTTGCACGGGTGTATAATACGCTGAAAGCGTACACCCGTGCAATATGGGTGAAGTGAAAGAGTGAAAGGACTGAACGAAACCGCTTATACCTTGTTAAGTGATGTAAATTTTTATTTTGTATTGTTTCCGATTATCAAAGTGATGTTGCCATCTTTCTCTTCTCTTATACTTTGGCCCTTAATTGGACCTGAAAAAACTCCTTGAGCTATGCTGGTGAAATCATATCCATTTTGCTCTAGATAGTCTTTGATCTCATAACCGAATTGGATGGCCTCAGCGTCTCCCATGACCGTTGTTATTCCTATTTTTTTATCTCTGAAATTTTCAAGTTGTTGTTTTAATCCTTCGGTAAGATGACGCTGAGGTGTTCCTATGTTGACTTGCCCAGCCGTAATGCCGCCTTGTTGATTGTTACTAGTCACATTAAATATATTGTCTGTCATATTTGTGCTTGTTAGGTAATAAACTGCTACTCCACCGACAATGACAACTGTCAGTGGAATAAAGAAATATTTGTTAATTGGTTTGCTCCAAAATTTGGGGTTTTTCGGCTGGGCAATTTTATTGATTTCGCCAGCGGTTGTTCCACCTTTTTGGTTGTTACTTGTTACGTTGATTATTTTTTTCATAAAAATTTATTTCACTTAACGTTTCAGTATATGCGATGTTTTGCGAAGTATGAGCAAAATATGGGAGAGCGAAGTGCAACGAGCGAACCGCATATACTGTGTTAGGCGAGCCGAACGGAGCGATAGCGGAGTGAGAGTGCAACGTGCCTTGCGTATTTTTGAAAAATTTATCCATATTATTCCGTTTTTGGTGGGCTTTTTATATTTGTATTTGATTTTTTTGTTTTGAAAAATGGAAGAGGGGCTGGGGGTGAATTCCATTTTTCAAAACTCCTTATTATTAAATCTTAATGTTTAATTTTTTTAGTACCATTTCAGAAATGGAACTTAGCATGTTTTTTGATTTATTAATTAATGCTTTTGCTTCTTCTCTTTGATTTATTGCTTCTTCTGCAATTTTTCTTTGATCAGCTATATTTGGTTTAACTATTTTTATCTTAAAAAAGTCTTTAAGTCGTAAATTTTTAATACCAGTTGTCTGATTCTGTATATAGTCCATATAACCTGACTTATAAAGTGTTTGTAAATAGACAAAGACATATTCTGGTAGCAATGTGTTTTCTTTTATTTTCATTTTTTGCAAAAAGTTACTAAAGACAACGGGTTTATCAAATGGTAAATCCTCAATTATTGCCACTCTCCCAACAGGTTGAATTGGACTTCCTCCTGATTTTTCTACTAAAATTTCTCCTTTTTTTAATGCAAGTTTTTCTGCTTTATTTTTTTTAATATAACGCTGGGCTACATCTGAAAAATCAAGATTGAAGTCGTTATGAAAATTTGTATTTCTAACTACATAGCAAAGTTCATAATCTGAATTTGGTTCAAAATTAATTGGATCCTCGCCCCATTCTCCCGCAACAGAGCTTTCGACTATGTCTTCAAGAATGATATTTGATTGGCTGTTATTCTCGATGACATTCTGTAAGTTTTTAAAAAATGGTCTATAAAAGTAAGGATCAAAACGATCTTGTAGTTCATTATTATCAATAAAAAATGTTTCAGGCTCTTTTTTCTTAGTTACATTTTTTTTATTTAAGTATGTATCGAGAATATCTATCAAGTCATTTTTTGGATCACGTTTTCCAGTTGCTTCATAGCCAATATGATCAGCTATTGCCATAAAAACTTTGTATTTTTTTTCTTTTTCTTGCTTATCCTTTTTTCTTAAAAATAAGAGGGATGACTTTACTGCTGCTCCATAATGAACGAATGTAAATTGTGGTAGACTAATTATTGCTTCTATTTGGCAATGATCCATTATAAAATCACGCACATATTGAAATGTTGAGTTCATGAGTATTCCGTCAGGCAAAACAATTGCCATTCTTCCAGTGCCGTATTTTAGAAAATCAATGCAACGCTCAATAAATAAAATTTCGGTTTTTTGATTGTCTCGGCATTTTTTCCCATTTTGTCCAAAATTAAATTTTTCAATATAAGGGTGTTCACTTCTTTTTACATTCGCCCCAAATGGTGGATTTGTTACAATTACATCAAATTTATTTATTTCAAAGCCACGATTTTTACCATTCATTTTTTCAATATCTTCTAACGCATCAAAGCCAATTACATTTGTGTGTCCGTCATCATGAATAATCATGTTCATTTTAGCAACGCGTGCAATTGAATCATTTATTTCAATGCCAAAAAGATTGTTTTGAGCAAAATCATGCCAAAAGCGATATTTTTCTGTTTCATCATCCTTGTAGTATTCCTCAGCTTGACTTCGTACTTCATCAAGAGCGTGCAAAAGAAAACCACCAGAACCACAGGCAGGATCAAGCACGAGATCATCATTTTTAATCTCCATCATTTTAACTGCGAAGCTAACGATTTCACGCGGAGTAAAAAATTGCCCGCTTTTACCTTTGAAAAAATCTTCCATAAATTGCTCAAAAGCTACGCCTTTTGTATCAAGATCAGTTTTACTAAGGGAAACGCTTTGCAAATGTCCAACTACTGTATACAGTTCTTCTGGGTCAATTTTTAGACTTTCCTTAAAAACTTCTGGATCTTTTTGTTTTGCCTCTTGATAAATAGCGTCTAATCTTTTGTATACACTTTCAGCCTTTTCATGTGTTTTGATTTGAAAATCGTAGAATTCACCATTTTTTCTTCCACGTTTTTCATCACGAATTTTTACAAAAATGATTTTACAAAGCTCATCAAAAGCTACGGTTGGATTTCTTTTTCCGCCAGCCCATAAAGTGTTTTGAGATTTTTCAAGAGTTCGTTTAAGTTCTAATTTATCGAGTGTCTTTAAGTCCCAATCGGGATCGCCTTTTTTAAAACGATATTCTTCAATTTTTCCATAAGAAATTGGAATATCGGTAATAGTGGCTTTTTCTGGTTCTTTATCATTCCATTCCGCCGTTTCCATTGCTCTGCGAGTATTGCCAGCAACGCAAATTGCAAACGGAGCATGAAGTACGCGAGCGTTGCCGATTGCTTGTTTGGTAGCTTGTTCAAATTCTGCATCCGATACTCCGTCTTTTTTGCACTCAACGACGATGTAGGGTTTCTTTTTTGCGTCGTCTTCATAAATAACAATATCAGCAAAAAAACGAGGCACGCGAGCAGGCATTTCCGTTTCGAGTTCTAAACGCTTTGCAGGATAGTGATATTTTTCAAGCAAATCAAAATAGTATTCAGCACGGACTTTTTCCTCTGGATCATTCAAATTTTCTTTGTGTCCTGACGGCAGGTATTCTATTTTTGCACCATCATTAAAAACACGAAAATATCCTTTTTTCTCGCCGTCATTTAATATTTTTTCCAGAGTATTTATCATAATTTTAAACCTTAAAAGTAAAAGTTATTTGTATTATATAAGTATTTCTCTTGTTTATTCAATTTATAAATAAATCGTTTTCGGAGCGATAGCGGAGAAAACACCTTTTACCCCCCCCTCTTTAAAAATTAAAAAAATCAAATTCCTTATTTCTTAAAGCCCACCAAAAACATTTTAAAAACAAATTTTTCAAAAATATGTCGTCTAACGTTCCCGTGTATGAGAAGTTTCTCCGACTTCCTTATTCTCTATGATAGAGGAGGCGAAATTTGGGTGAAAGAAAAAGTGCAACCGCTAAAAATTATTAACGCACTTTTTCTTGAACCTCATACACGCTGTTATGTGATGTTTAATTTTAAGCTTCTAGGTCTAGTAATTTTTTGCACTCATCTCGCATAAACTCGGGATATATTTCTAACTTTGGTGTCCCACGTTTAATAATTTCAGAAGCCGGAATAATAATTCTTTGCGGATGAGATTCGGTTTGATCATTCATGCCAGCTCCATACACGATGCCTTTCATCTTTGCCCATATAGCGGCCGAGGTACACATTGGACATGGTTCATAAGTAGTATACAAATAGCAGTCGAACAATTTATTCCCAAGCTTTTTGGCCGCGGCTCGGATAGTATTGATTTCAGCGTGTGCTGTAGGATCAATATCGCGTCTAACCGTAGTAAAGGCTTCTGAAATTATTTCATCATCCTTAACAATAATTGCCGCAACTGCATGTCCGCCTTCTTTGTGCTTTTCAATGGCAAGCTCGATAGCCTTATTCATTATGTCTTTGTTAGGATGATGCATAAAAAAGCTTAAAATTAAATTTCACATAACGTTTCAGTATATGCGATGTTTTGCGGAACGTAGTGGAGCAAAATATGGGAGA
>CAZVIA010000006.1:0-24339 GCA_964627525.1 uncultured Gammaproteobacteria bacterium
GCTTCTTCCTACACGCGGCGTCGCTCCATCAGGCTTTCGCCCATTGTGGAAGATTCTCGACTGCAGCCTCCCGTAGGAGTCTGGGCAGTGTCTCAGTCCCAGTGAGCCGGGTCATGCTCTCACACCCGGTACCCGTCATAGCCTTGGTGAGCTTTTACCTCACCAACAAACTGATAGGCCGCAGGCCCCTCACGCACCGATAAAATCTTTACATGGGAATGACTATCGTCCCCCCATGTCTATCGAGAATTAGCCCAAGTTTCCTTGAGTTGTGCTCGAGTGCGCGGTAGATTACCTACGTGTTACTCTCCCGTTTGCCACTCACTTATCACGGCGTTAATCTACCGAAGTTTCATAACAATTGTAATAAGGTCGTTCGACTTGCATGCCTTAGACACGCCGCCAGCGTTCGTCCTGAGCCAGGATCAAACTCTCATTAAAGAATAAGATTTGATTATTAGCTCAATTTCTTATTTTTCAACCTCTACTCAAGAGGTTGAAGGAATAAAACGGTTTAATGTTTTAATTCTCTGTCTGCGGCAAAACTATTTTTGCTTTGTCCACAGAATTTGTTAAATATCACCCAAGTTTGGGAAGAAAAAACAGAGACTCAATTGCTTGGTGTCGCTGTTTTTTCTTTCCATGGTTCCTTAGTGGCCTTTGAAAATCTCAATTGTATTTGTGACTGGTGTAATTTTACATAAACCTGAAACGCTTGTCAAGTGCTTTGGGTGGGGATATGTTTTGCTATTTTTTGGCTAAATTTAGCATAGTGACCTTGACAAAACTGTCTAAATGTGCTATAATGTATTTTGGCATTAAAGTGGTGCGTGAGTATTTTGTTTAATTTTCGTGAAAAATTTTTTGAAAAACTTTTCACGAAATCAACTAAAAATAAACTACTCACGACTCGCTTTTGGGTCGCAGTGCAACCGGTCGGAGGAAACCAATGTTGTTCAATTTCGCAAAAGGCTTGGGTCTGCTTGTCCTGACATGCTTCGTCGGGATAGCAACCGTGGATATGGTCGGGATCCAGGTGGTCTGGATCTTCAACGCAGAAGACATGCATCACGCCAAAATGTTCAGCATGACAGCGACGCTCTGCTCATGCCTGGTGCTCGCAGTGATCGCACTGACACACAAAAAGGTCAGCGTGGGAATCGGAGCTTTGGCTCTGGTGTTGTACTCGGTGTGGTGGATTCCCTTGGTGGCAGCCAAGCCCATCATCAATTGCAACACTTGCGAGCTGTCCCAGCCTGTGATCAACCCCGTGGGCCAGATCGCATGCTACTTCTCGGTTCTCGGCATTCTAGCGCTCGGCCTGTGGATAGTCGAACGCTGGTTGAACCCGGAAAAGGGCGAGCTCCCAGACAATCACCCGGCCTATGTGATTGGCGGAGTCGCGGTCTGTGCGTTCCTCGTCAGCATGACGGGAGTTTCGCTCAACCTCTTCTAAAACACCTAACCGCTCGCCTCTCAGAGCGAGCACAAACCCAGACCCACCTTGCAAACGCTTGGTGGGTCTTGTGGTTTATAAGACTAGGTAGGTTAGGCAAAAATTTTGTGAAACAAAATTTTTGCCTTTAAATATATTATTTTTCCTTTGGTTGATTTTTCCTCCACTTTTCAATTTCCGCATGATTTCCACTTAACAAAACCTCTGGCACTTTCCAATCCTTGAACTGCTCTGGCTTTGTGTATTGTGGATATTCCACATCAATTTCTTTTGAAAAAGTTTCTTCTTTAATAGATTCTTTATTTCCCAAAACTCCTGTAATCAATCTTGCTGTTGCTTCTGTAACTGCCAAAGCCACCAATTCTCCACCAGCCAAAACAAAATCTCCAACAGAAATTTCTTCATCTACTAGGTGATCGGCAACTCTTTGATCTACACCTTCATATCTTCCACAAACCATCACAATGTTTTCATATTTTTCTGAAAACTCTTCAGCAACTCTTTGTGTAAACTTTCTACCGCGTGGTGAAAGCAAAACAGTGTGGGTTTTTTTAGATTTTTGATCTGGAAGAAAATTATGTTGATCCAAAGCATTAAAAACTGGCTCAACATTCATAACCATACCAGCACCACCACCATAAGGAGTATCATCTACTTTATTGTGTTTGTTATTAGTGTAATCACGGAGATTAATTGAGTTGATTTTTATTTTGCCTGAATTTTGCGCACGCCCAAGAATTGATTCACTAGAATAGTGATCAATCAACTCTGGAAAAATTGTTATGATGTTGAACTGCATAATTTTGATTTGCATAAACAAAAATAAATATGATTAAGCCCAATCCTAAAGGATGATTTAGGAAAGGGCTGAAAAAGTGTATTGCTGTGACAGCTACCAAAGTGGCGATGAGTGGATGGACTGCATAATTGATGTTCAACTTATCACTCCATTGCCACAACAACACTACACTGTATATCATAATTACGAAAAAAAGCAAGACCCCAAGCACCCCAACCTCCATTGCCATATCTAACCACCCTAATTCAAATGCAGTTGTTGTGACTTTCCCTTTTGTTCTTGGATCTAAACTTTCGTATGTGGCTGTTGCGCCAAAACCATTTCCTAGTATGGGTTTTTGTTTGATTTTTTGGAGAAGTGGTTGTAGTTGGTTCAGGCGATTTTGGATTCCTGGTTCTCCGGTGTTAAATAATTCTTTTTGTATTGTTGGACTTGTATTTCCTATTTTTGCTAAGCCAGTCCCAATTAATTGAATTGAAGATATTGATATTATTGTTAAAACCAATGTGATTGTTAAGGTTTTAAAAAGTGCTTTATAGTTTGGTTTTTTTATTATTAATATGGCGACCCAAATTATTAAACCTGCAATAGCACCAACCCAAAAACTTCTAAATAAAGTTAGGATTATTGTAAAAATAATTGCAAAACATAAAACACACAAACGTCCACTCTCAGGACGTTCACGCACACCAGCGGTGCGCTCACTCTGTGCTCGTGGCCGCCAGTCCGCCCTGCGGTCGGACACCGTGCTGGCGGCCCTACGCAGAGCCTTCGAGTCGGACATCTGTGTATTTTTGTTTGCAAAATTTCTGTAAATCAATCCTAACATTATAAATAAAACAGGGATTAAAAATATTTCAGACCAAAAATAAATTCGCCACATTCCATCTATTGCTGGAGTCATTTGTCCCCCACCTGTTTGTCGTTCAAAATGATAAAGCAATTCTGTTAATCCTGGGATTGATAAAGCAAACACAATAAAAAACAAAAAAGCTTTTGAGATTAAAAAGACTATGGCAGATTTTGTTAGGCCAAAAATTTTTCTTAGAAAATTTTTGGCTGAATTATAATTTCCGCTTTCATCCTGGCCTTCACACCCTCTTTCACTTAGGCTTTCATTTTCAAAAACAACGTCCCACAAAGGAAAAATCACCAAAATATACAACCAATTATTTGCATCTGCAAAAACTTGTCCTGCAGAAAATTTTTGTACAAAAATTCCATTTAAAACCGCATAACCCAAAACAATCAAAAATGGCAAAACATATAAAAAGGCTTTGTGTTTAATTAATTTTGGTAATTCTTTTTTTCTTATTAAAGAAATTAACCAACACAACATCACAATCCCAAACAAAACCATTCTTATGGATATTCTTTGTTCGCCCAAATCAAACCAAAACAAATGTCCTTTTGAACCAATCAACAACTCCCCTGCTAAAATCAAAACTCCGTATTCAAGTTTTTTTATTGAAAGCACCAAAGTAACAACAGCCAATGCAAAAAACACCCCTGCATTTAGGATTTCAAACCTAAACACCAAAAGACTAAGTAAGGTTAATAATGTAAAACTTAATAAATATTTTTTCATAACAAACACCGTGGCAAATATACCACGGTGTTTGTCTTAAATTCAATTGAATTTAGATATTCAAGTCTTCTACTGCTGAGGTGTCAACATCATCATCATTTGATGGAGCACTTGGTTTTGAATCACTATCATTTCGATCACCTTGATCGCCACGATCTTCACGATAACCACTACGACGATTATTTGAACCCTCTGGTTCAAAAATACGCAAATTCACACGAGCGTCATGCATCGCACCAATTGTGCGAGTAAGACGGCGGATTGCTTCAGCGGTTTTTCCTTGACGACCAATCACATAACCCATATCAGCTGGATTTACATGAAGAGTAATCAATACACCACGTTCATCAACCTTACGTTCTGTGCGAACATCTTCTGGATGATTTACCAATGCTTTAACAACGTCCTCAACAAACTTCTGATCCTTTTCCATAACAGATATCTATAATAGAAATTTATTGTGCTGTTTGGTACTGTCGACTTTTGAGCTATTTTCTGCTCAACAATACTTAATAAGCAAAAACACTATAGCATTATTTGGTAATTTTGTCAAGTTTGATTTTTAATAAAAACTTATTGAAAAAACTTTAAATATTCAAAAAGCCCGCCGGAGTTATCCTTTGGGCTGATTGTGGTAGCTCTGTTAAGAGCAACCTTGCACTTGCGTTATGCATGTGCAATTCGTGAAACAAGAGAGTGGAGTGCTTAGCCATACTTCCTGAGTTTGTTTCACCCCAGTTGGTTTTACTAATTCACATCTTGTGCTTGGTTTTTTACACGCTGCCAAGACCTTTGTCCGAAGACTAGGGTGCTGGTTTTGTGGCTGAATCAAGGGGGCTTTGCTGGGGCCGCCTTTTTCAACACCTTACTGCACTCCAACGAATCTTTCGATTCGCATTTCAGGTTTCTGTTTCAAAGCAACTTGCTTTGTACACGGCTCCAGGTCTATGTAACCCAGTGCCAAGCACGCTACTTCTTAACTTTCACCTTCAGTTAGCGTTCGTTCGGTCTTTTCGTCACGGGGACACCGTGCTACTAAGTTCGGAACTCTGCTTTTCGTACCTATTTACTCCATTGGAGGTTCTGGGAACCCAAACTAATGTTTCCAAAGTGCCTTGCCCCGCACCTCTTCAACTAAAAGCCCCTTTAGGAGTTGCAACAGCCCTGAAGGACTACACGGTGTTAGCAATTTACCGCTGTTGCTAGGCCCTACTCTAACTGGCAGTTGACAATTATCCAACCCCTTTTGAAGGTCGGAAAATCATCAACCCCACGCGATGTGGGTCTCTCCTTATCCACAGGACCTGCTTTGCGTTTGCCACCCGAGGGTGACGCACACTCAACCGCCCTAACAGTTACTAGAGGTGACTTCGAGAAACACTTCAGGTAAATCCTTCAAGCTTCATCAGACCCAAGCTAACCCGAAAGCTAGCTCAAACCCTCCACGTTCCAGACAATCCTTTGGTGTACACCTTGCTTCAACACACCCGAGCAAAACCCAAGCGCTCCACCAAGTGCCTCTATGCCGATCCAGCAACCGTACGTCTTCGCTTCACGCTCACGCATGTCGCTTGCCGCTTGTCATCTCTAACGAACTCGTGATCAGCTTTCACTCCTTCTTTCCGGTTCTCCGAAGAGTCCTTTCAGCGAAGTGTCTACAACAGGGGGCACATCCAGCTTCTCCCGAAGAAGAATCTGAATTAGCAAACCATTGCAGAGGGCAATATTTCACAGACCACGCACTTCTGCTGCACTTGCTCCTCCGAAGAGGTGCGAGGACAACAGCTTGAGCAACTGATCCTTTTAGCCTTTGGACTACACTATCCTAGGTTGCCCTAGGTTCTCGATTTACATCCGAGGACTAAAACTGTCACTTGAGCGACTATTGCAATTTATCAAGGACTGATATTTCTGTCAAGTAAATTTTTTTGAAGCTGTGGATAACTTTGGCATCTCTTTATTTTATTTTTATATTAAAATATTTACCAACCACACATTTCCAGAGGTATTCGAGAGTTTGAGCGGGCATGGTGTCCGGCTTTACCGCCGGACGAGCGAAAGCGAACGCATAGCGAAGTGCGCCACGCTGGGGCGCGCGAGCGTGCCGAAGGAGATGTGTGGTTGATAATATTTTTAAAATAAAACAAAAAGACCTGAGAGTTATCTACAGATCTTTTCGTCAGTTTTTCGGAGAAACAAAGCAAGAAGGAAAGGATTGCTTTGGTAGGAACAAGGGATTCAGCACCCTACCAGCTTTAACCTTTTTGCAGGTAACGCACTCTTGGCGCGTTTTTTGCACGTTTTTACACGCACTTCTCTACTATGCCTGACCCTTCTTTTAAAATCCTGTGCGCAGATTCAGCATTGCTCTGGGAGACACACTGATCAGATCCAGGTCCTCCCGCTTCCGCTTGGTCGCAAAACCGCACTCCTGTGCACACAATTCCAGAGCATGGGGACCGGGAAGGATCCACACCCTGCAGGCTTCTTACTTGTACCTCACAGGTAATTCTCGCTTGCTCAAACTATCCAGCCGCGATCACTACTTGATGTCAAAAACCCAAGGGTTTCGGACGCGTGTAATTTGGAAGGATATACACAGCAGTCTATAGCAAAGCCAAAGCTCCACCGTCCTGCTTGCGCAATCCTTGCACCACCACACTACAACTTGGATCACCCTTTCTTTTCTGGGCTCTGAGAACACCTACCAAGGCTTATCCTGTGGATGAAAATAGTCTAACACAACAAGCGCCAGGCTGCAAGCCTGGCGCTTTAAAAATAAAATCTTTAATGTAAAATTACTCTGTTTTTGCTTCTGTTGCTGGTGCTTCAGCAGGAGTTTCTTCTACTTTTTCTGGCTTTACCTCTTCAGCTGGCTTTTCTTCTGCTAGCACCTCAACCGGAGCTTCAACTGGTTTTTCAGCCAAAGCTTCTTTAGCTGGTTTTGCCTCTTCAGCAACTTTTTTCTTATCACCTAATTTAGCTTGACGTTTTTTAGTCAAACTTACAGCTTTTTTCTTTTTTCCCTGTAAAACACCTGCTTCCACCAAAATATTATGAGCAGATTCAGTAACTTGAGCACCATTATCAATCCAGTATTGGATTCTTTCCTTTTTCAGCTCAACAGTACTTGGATTTGTACGGGGATTATAATGTCCCAAAATTTCAGTCGCAGGACCCCACGGATCTCGACTTTGTTCCTGAACAATCACCCGATACTCTGGTTGATGTTTTTTTCCAATTCTTGCAAGTTTAATTTTTAGCATAATTTAGACAAAATATTTGTGGCAACAGTGTAACTTTTTTCAAAAAATCCGTCAAGTCGTTATTTTTTAAAAACCCTATTTCGCATAACTAGTTGCATCTTCTAATTTTATAGACAAAACATGAGAAACACTATCATCACTCATTGTCACACCATACAAGACATCACCTTTTTCCATTGTCGCACGATTGTGAGTAATAATTATAAACTGAGTTTTTGCCGCCAACTCCCCTACAATTTCCGCAAAACGAATTGAATTGCTTTCATCTAAAGCAGCATCAACTTCATCCAACACAACAAATGGCGATGGATTTGTAGACAAAATTGCACAAACCAATGCAACTGAAGTTAGTGCACGCTCACCACCAGACAAAACATTTATATCTTTAATTCGCTTTCCTGGAGGCTGCGCAAAAATATCAATACCAGCCAGCTCTTCTTCAGCAGGCCCTAACTCCTCTTCCAATTTCTCAATTTCCTCATCTTCTTCCAAATGTTCATGCGACTTTGATTTTTTCTCAGCTTTAATTTCAACAATCCCAGACTTTCCACCATCAAACAAAATCTTAAAAAACCTATCAAACTCTTTATTGATTGCAGTAAATGCTGACTTGCGCCGTTTTGTCATAACTTCATCCAATTCCCCGATAGCTTTTTCAATACTACTCATTGCTGAATCCAAATCCCCCACTTGTTCAGACAAAAACTCAAACCTCTCGCTGGTCTCCTTATATTCTTGAACTGTTTCATCATCAATACTTCCAATCAACTCCAACTGCCGACGCAAACGATACACTTCAGTTTGTAAATCACTAACTTGCACAGTTTCAATATCTTGTTTTTTCAAACGCATTAAAGCATCGCGCATTTGCGGAACTTCACGATCAATTTCTTCTAACAAAGTCTCACGCCGAGTTTGTACACGCGCAAATTCAATAGCAACCGAACTAGCATGTTGTTCAATCTTATGTAACTCATGTTGTTTTTCTTGCAAATCTTTTTGCAAAGAAAAAAACGCACTCTTATTTTTTGACTCCTGCTTATTTGCATCATGAATCCTGTTTTGAATGTCTTTTATTTCACCTTCCAAAATCACCAAAGTTTTTTCCAACTCCTGAATTTGCTCTTCAGCTTTTTCATCTTTAAATTCTATTTTCTCTGGCGCAGGTTGTTGTAAATTTTTTAGCAACCCAACAATTCTTTGGCTAATTTTTTGTATAAAACTTTTCACACGCGAAATTTCTTCTTGTGTTTCCACTGACTTAACTTCCTTATCCAAAATTTCTAATTCTGAAATAATTTTTGAAAGTGGCAAAGGTGTAAATTTTTTTTGTGTTTGCGCACGCATTTTTGCGATTTCCACAGCATTTTTTAATTGCAAAATTTCCTCGCGCACTTGTGATTTCTTTTGATATGCTTGCTCATATTCTTTTTGCAACTGCGAATAGCCGTCATTTGCAGTTTCCTCAACTTCTAAAGCACGCATTTTTGCAAAAGCATTTTCATAAATTTCATTTAAACTTTTCTTTTGCGCATCAAGTTCATTATTTTGCTTTTGTAATTTTTGATATTTTTCATTTATTAAAACTAATTGCGAACCATAATACTGCAAATAGTTTTCATTTAATTCTTTTTCTAAAACTTCCCTTTTTTCCAAACGCTTCACTTGGCGACGTAAAGAATTTAAACGTGGCTCAATTTCTTGCAACAACATTTTAGTTTCATGCAAATTTTCTTTTGTTGCGTGTAATTTTAAAACAGCATGATGTCTTTTAATTTGAAACTCTTTTATCCCAGCAGCTTCATCAAAAAACTTTTTGCGTTCTGCTGGTGAAGCTTGCAACATATGATCGATCATTCCTTGACCAATTACTGTGTAAGATTTTTCTGCAAAATGTGCGCGTGCCAAAAGCATTTGAATATCTGCCAAACGAACCTTGTTTCCATTTATCATGTAATCTGACTCACCTGATCTGTAAACTCTGCGCGTAATTGCAATTTCTGAAAAATCCAAAGCAGTGTCTTCATTGTCTGAAGCTTTTATTGTTCCGTCTTCATTATTAAGAGTCAATGTAACTTGTGCAAAACCCATTCTAGATTTTTTATCTGATCCAGAAAAAATTACATCTTCAGATTTTTTTCCTCTTAAAAGCTTGAGCGACTGTTCCCCCAAAACCCAACGAATTGCATCTGCTACATTTGATTTTCCAGAACCATTTGGCCCAACAATTCCTGTGTTACTACACTTACCTTTAAACGGCGACATGAATTCCAAAACAGTCTTTTGTGCAAAAGACTTAAAACCTTGTATTTCTAGTTTTTGTAAATACATAGTATGAGCGTATTGTACTATGATTGTGGTTAAAAATAAACTGTGGTAATTTTTATTTAGGGATTTAGGAGGGGGAAAACATGTTGCATACAATGCCTTCACAACATTGTTGGGAACAATACAGCTTTGATGCTGTGGTGAAAGAAGCCTTGGCACTTGGCTTTCTTGAGTGGCCAGCACTAGGTCAGCCACTTTTTTTCACACGATACTTTTTTGGAGCTTTTGAAACCACAATCTTGCTTCGGGACAACAAGCTCGTACGCAAATACAGTGAAGCTGTGCAAAGAACAGTTGCATCTAGGCCTGGAGTTCGTGCGTTTACTCATGAATTCATGCGCTTAAATTTGAATGATCAACTTCGTTGCGATGTGATGGAGTTGTTGCTCAAAGCAAGTGTAAACTCTTGCAAACAGTTTCTTGCAACTCCGCGTTGCATACTTGGCTTGCTTGGAGCCATGTTGTATATGCAACATCATCACAAAGATGGTGTGATTGTTTGATACTTGCCCGACTTGAGACAGCTTTACTCAGCCCTACATAGCACAAACCACAAATCCAACAGAATCACAAAACCCGATGCATGTTAACACACCGGGTTTTGTTGTTTTTAGCGAACTTGACTTGGCAAGCTACTTATCTTTCTTGCGCTTACGCACAATCGCAGTCGCCAGGTCTTTTATTTGATCGGAGACATGTCCTACTTGATCGTTTTCGCCCAGTTTTTCATGAATTGCCTTAAGCATGTGAAGCAACTCCCAGCGCATCTCCATCCCTCCGAGAGTTTTGCCTAGACGAGTGGTTCTGTTAATTTCTGAAATACGAGTCATAAGATCATCGCGCCAAACCGCCAGAGTACGTACATACAGATCTTGAGACTTGTGCAATTCCTTAGTGAGACGAACAACACGATCCATCAAAGTTCGAAGAATCGTGTGCAAACTACTCCATTCTTTGCCATGCAAACCCGTCCCAAGCAACCGAGTACGAGACTTTGCAGTCATGATGCGAAGGATGTCGCTGATATCTAGGATAGCTTTTGACTTCCCTTGATTCCAGAACCAAAACTTGTATGTTCCACCGTTAAAATCTCTGCCAATCAACCTGATCTTCCACTCTCCCCACGACCTGTACAACCGAGTTTTGCGAAACCAAC
Organism: uncultured Gammaproteobacteria bacterium; assembly: GCA_964627525.1. Classification (GTDB taxonomy): domain Bacteria; phylum Patescibacteriota; class Patescibacteriia; order Magasanikbacterales; family JBBTQS01; genus CAZKMQ01. Next base: position 10,594 of record CAZVIA010000006.1, read on the forward strand.
CTCCAAGTGGCATTACGATCGCTGGAAGTTCTATAGTTCCAAAATCTCTTTCAATCAACTGTTCAGCAAACAAGTCACTGATGTTGCATGGAAGTATTTTAAGATGCACATTTTCATCTGCACTAACAAAGAAAAACCAAGCGTTGTAACCAATGAAGTTGAAACGGTACCAGTCACGAGAACCCATACCAAAGACAAAAATGGCTACAAACACACAAGCAAGTACATCAACTGCCCACATGAAATTAATTAGATTCCAATACAGACAGACTATACCAAGAACAATGCATGTGATAATAGCAATAAGTACTACGCTGTATTTTCCTTCAGAACAGTGTAGTGCAATCGAAGATCTTTGCTTAGCATTCAACAAACACTCCATCTTCCTCTCCTTTCCAGCCTTTACAGGCGGGCGACGCAGTGGTTTGAGCACATCGTGTCAAAAACAACTCGCCACAGGTTTTGAAAAAAGCTTCATGCCTTATTAAGAAGTATCAGAATTATGGTGGGTTGTCAAGATATAGACATTTTAAACAACATCTGCTATACTCTTTAGCTATGCAGAGAACAGCAAAGCAAATTCATGAACATTTGCAAACACGTGCCAAACACGTGTTGTTAGTGACGCACCCGCATCCAGATGGCGACACCTTTGGAAGTGCGTGTAGTTTTATGCAATATTTAGAAAATTTGGGTGTAAAACATGAAACTTTTTGCATAACTGAATTTGATCCACAAATGCTATTTTTGCCACACTCTCATAAAGTTGGAAATGATGACAAGGTTTTTGAAGAAAATAATTTTGATACAATTATTGTTTTTGATTCAGGTGATTTAAAATATGCTGGAATTGAGAATTTAATTTCTAGTTTAGAAAAACCACCTGTGCTGATTAATTTTGATCATCATAATACTAACAATAATTTTGGTCATTATAATTATGTTATGCGAGGTGCATCTGCGACTACAGAAGTTTTGTTTAATTTTTATAAACACATTGAGCACACACTAGATAATAATCATGCAACTTGTTTGTTAACTGGATTGGTTACTGATACTGGAAATTTTTCAAACCAAGGAACAACTAATTCTAGTCTGATGGTTGCTGCTGAACTTGTGAGAAGTGGTGCACAATATGATCAGATTTTGAAAAAAACAATGAACAATAAAAGTATTCGTGCTTTGAAGTTGTGGGGGTTGCTTTTGTCTCGCCTAACTTTAAATAAAAAACACGATATTAGTTTTACTTATATTACGCGCGATGACATTGATGAAACTGGAGCTAGTGAAAAAGATATTGAAGGGTTGGCAAACTTTTTAAATAATTTGGGTGAAGGTAAGGCGGTTGTTGTTTTTCGTGAACGTGCTGATGGAAGTGTTAAGGGAAGTATGCGTACAACTCGTAATGATGTTGATGTTAGTGAGATTGCAATGAGTTTGGGTGGAGGTGGACATAAAAAATCTGCTGGCTTTGCAATTGAAAATGCAATGATAAATAATGCTGATGATGCTTGGGCTTTGATTGAGCCGGCATTTGAATCTGGAACTGGAACTGATGTTGGGACTAAATCTGGAACTGAAGCTTAACCAACATTTGAAAAAAACTAAATTTAAGTTACTATAAAAACATATGACAACTACAAACCCAAAATCACAATTACTTATTCCAACGGTTATTGAAAAAACTCATCACGGTGAACGTGCTTATGATATTTATTCTCGATTGCTAAAAGATAGAATAATTTTTTTGGGATCGCCAATTGATGACACAGTTGCAAATACTGTGATCGCACAATTACTATTTTTAGATTCTCAAGACAAAACCCAAGACATCAAATTGTATATTAACTCACCTGGTGGATCTGTTACTGCTGGAATGGCAATTTATGACACAATAAAATATATTAAGTCTGATGTCTCAACTATTTGTATTGGAATGGCTGCATCCATGTCTGCTATTTTGCTTGCTTCTGGTGCTAAAGGCAAAAGACATATTTTGCCAAATGCTGAAATTATGATTCATCAAGTGCTTGGTGGTACTGAAGGTCAGGCTTCTGATATTAAAATTCATGCTGAACGTATTATTCGCATGAAAGAAAGTTTAAATACTATTTTGTCTGGATTAACTGGGCAGAATTTGGAAAGAGTGCAAAACGACACTGATCGCGACCGTTTTATGACATCTAAGGAAGCGTTGGAATATGGTATTGTGGACAGTATTATTGAGTAAAACTTGTTAAAAGTTTTAGAGAAATAGTCATAATACCTCCTGTGGCGTAGCTATTTCTCTTAAAAGGACTTGACAGGTTTTTGAAATACTGCTATGATACATTCTTGCGATGTGTTATAATCATTTTCGCAAACAAAACAGGAGGGCAAATTGCATGCTCTTTTTTATTCTCTTCAGTTTCCTGTGTCCACGACAAGCATGGAGATAGATCCATGGGTGCTATCTGGCTACGGCTAGATCATATCATGGATATGTCTTCTTGGACGCAGGGATTTGGAGAGAAACTGAAAAAACACTTGAGATAGCCAAGGGGTCTATTAATGACCAAGTTCTCAAGTGTTTTTTCTTTTATTACTAGACAAAATTTGCGAAACAAATTTGCTTTTTTTAATCTTCTGTACTAGTAGCAAAACCCTTATAAACTTCTTCTAAATCAATTTTTCCACCACCTTCAAGCTCTAACAATTCTTTTTGTTTTTCTAATTCTAATTCTTCTTCAGTCACACCAACAAAACAAATTTCTGGCAAAGGTCTATAATCTGACTTAAAAATTTGCTCAACAACTTTTCCATTTGGCTGTTCAATATAATATGAAAAACTTGTTTTTGCTCCCCTGTGGATTGACTGACACCACCTATCACCTGCTGGACGATCAGTTGTTTTAATTTCACGCGGCTCACCAACTGGAATCCACTCATGCACAACTGGCGGAGTATAATAACCCTTGCGCCCATCAGAAGTTCCCCACAAATAATATTTTAATTGAGTATTTGGAACATCAACTTCAGTTGTAATTAAAACATGATTTCCAGTATTATTTACAAAACGCAAATCTGGATGTGGTCCATAAATAGTTGCATCAGTTCCTGGATTTCCATTTGTTGCATCATTATAATAACTCACAACTAAAGAATGATTTCTGCGCTCAGTAATTTGCAAACCAGAATTCATTGCCATTCTAAAAGATGTCGTTCCAATTTGACACAAACCACCACCAACACCTTTTTCAATTTTATCACCCAAAATTACATACTCTGGAACATAACCATTTTCAATTGTAATTGGTTCCAAAGCCTGTATCAAAGAAAATTCTTTATCTGGCGCAATTATTAAACCATTTAATTTCCCACTAGCATTTTTAATATTTTTTATACGATCCCAAGAACTTCCTGTAAAATTAGACTCACCCACACCTAACAATTCCTTAATCCCATAACTATTTACATCACTTGTGTGTGTTTGTGGTTCAGTTATTTCAACTAATAATTTTATTTCATCCTCCACATTATTTTTTTTCAAAACACTATTCAGGCGCTGATTTAATTTTTCATAAAACTCATCTTTTTGAACAGTTAAACCGTTTTTACTTGGCTTAAACAAACTTGCTTTTGTACCAGCTGTGTTAAGAGTAAACTTTGCCTCTTGTGCTAACACATCAATTTGTTTTGCAATTGGTTGAATAAAATCACTATAAGAATCTTTTTTCAAAACAAAAGTTATTTTTTTATCTTCTGCAACTCCAAACTCAACTGCTTTTTTGATTTGATCTGAACTAAAATTCCACTTGTACTTACGCAAAGTATCTGGATTTTCATAAACAATACTAACTGTTGAAGAAACAACCACACGATCTAATTCTGATAAAATTCGCATTGCCTCTGAAGTCCTTACTTGTGGAGATTTTACAACACGCGGAACCACTACTGGTTTAAAGTTTAATTCATACAAATTATTTTTTACTAAATCAATTGTTTTTTCATAATCAAAAATTTCCCCACTTTCACCATCAACAACAAAAGCCCGTTTTAATCCCAGACTTGCATCTGTGTAAGCTATTTGTGGTTCTGAAAAAGAAATTTCATGTTCACTTAAACTTGAAACCAAAACATCTTTAAATAAATCTTCATCAACCACAAGTTGCGCATCAATATTTACATTTGAATACCAAGCATAAATAACATTTAATGCACGTTGCAAAAAACCACCAACACGACCAATCAACATAGCTTGCTCAACAGTTCTTTCTATATCATAAGAAATAAACTCAGTTGTTTGCCCATCTTCGTTATAAACAATTGGTAAAGTATTTAAAACTTTTTTTTCTGCATTTTCATCAATATATAAAAATTTAAAACCATCTTGTGCTAATCTGTTTTGTTTTTCCTGCAAAAAACCTTGCAAACCTATTTCAGTAAAACCACCTACATCATAATTACCAATTCTTACCCCAGGATAAACATTATCTTTATAAACAGATTGATAAATTAACGGTGTTGAAATTAATATTACTAACACCAAAACCATAAGACCACCCATCACAAAAAAAAGCACTGGCCTATGTTTTTTTTCTTTTTTAAATTTTTTTTCTAAAAAATTATTATCGTCCATATCTACACATCTTTAAACACCTCCTTATTCATCTACAATTTTTATTGCAATTTCTGAATTTGGTTTTGCCTTTGGAATTTTTACAATTAAAATACCTTCTTTAATAGAAGCCTTTGCTTTGTCTTTTTGAACTTCCATTGGCAAAATTATACTTCTTGAAAAACCACCCCAATAACATTCCTCATAAAAATAATCTTCAGCATCAAACTTTTGTTTATTTTCACGCTGACCACGAATTGTTAAAACATCATGATCTATTGTAATTGAAACATCTTCTGGTTTTACTCCAGCAACTGCGGCAATTACAACAAGATCTTTTTTTGTTTGGGCAACATCAACAGCAAGCTCGCCTTCGGCTTCTATATGGTGCCATCCAAACTCTTCATTGTTTTTTGGATTTGTTGGAGTGGTTTTTGCTTTTGGCATAATTATTTTTTCATTCCCTTGCAAACGTCACACATTTTTACAGTAAGTAAACCAAACAAAGTTAACATTACCACACTTTGATACAAACCTGTTTGATCCATTCCCAAAAATACAGCGTCCTTAACTGACCAATATGCAATCATTAAAACCAATGCAACTATCCACGCTAAAATTCCTAGCAATGATTTAAATTTACAACATCCATTTACATTACATTTCATATTATCACCTCCTTTTTATTTTTAGTTAATTTTAAACTTAGCTTAATACAAATTAAAAAGTTTTCCAATAAATACTACATACACTAACATCAAAAACACACCTTCCACTTTGTTGATTTTTCCATCTTGCAAAACTGCCCAATACAACACAACTGTACCAATTAAAAATGCCATTAAGTACGCAAGCATATCTGGTGCAATAGTTAGAGTACCAAATAAACCAGAAATTCCAACTACACCAACTATGTTGAAAATATTTGAACCTATAATATTTCCAGCCAATAACTCAAACTTTCCTTTGCGCGCTGCAACTGCTGCAACCATAATTTCAGGCAAAGATGTGCCAAGAGCAATTACAGATGCTGCTAATACTGAAGTTGCTAAATTCAAAATTGTTGCAATCTCAATCACTGCATCAATCAAATATTTTGAAGAAACAAAAACTATTGCCAAACTTGCAACTGTATACAGAAACAATCTGCCAACTTGTTTTTTGTTAAATTTTTTCTTTTCTCCATTTTCTAAAAGTACATCTTTTTCTGCGGTCTTGTGAACTTTTGCTGAATAGAAAAAATACAACACCAACCCCACCAGCAAAATTATAGACTCAAAAATATTTATGGACCCATCGCGAACCATAAACAAAAACATAATTAAGATCGCAACAAAAACCGGAAAGTCCAAGAAAAAAATATCTTGTTTTGATTTTATAACTGTTCTTGCAACTGCTGCTGCTAAACCAAGTCCTAACAAAATATTAGTTATGTCTGAACCAAAAACATTTCCTAAAACAATCTCTCCTTCTCCTTGTATCACTGCTAAAATTGAAGTTGCTAACTCAGGAAGCGATGTTCCTATTGCCACAATTACCACACCTACTAAAAATGCAGGCATTCTAAATAAAATTCCTAATCGCTCTGCATATTCAGTAAACCAATCTGCACCTTTTACTAATGCAACAGTTGAGACTAGAAAAACCATTCCCCAAAAAATCAATTCCATAGTTTTTATAAAAAACTTATGTATAAATTATATCACAAAACAAGGTTGACATCATTTAATATGTGTGTTAAGTTAATTTCTCACGAATAAACGTGGGATGTGGGGAGAAATCATGAAAACACAACAGTGTGACACGCTTGTGTTGGGTGAAGCAGAAACAATTGCTGTTTGCGATACTAAGTTTCAATTTTTTCTGCAAAATATGCTTGGAGAAAATCCTAGAAAACCTCGTGCAATCCTAACAGTTCCAAGTTTTGATTTGCTTGGTTCAGACACTACTACTTTGCGTTTTGTGCAAGATGATATTCAACGTGCAATTGATTGGCATGGAATCAAAAACGTAATGGTTGTTGGTTGTTGGCAAAATAGTCCTATGCGTGTTAACAGTGCAATGGATCTTGTGCGTAGAGATGCACGTCTCAAAGACCTTAACTTTATTCCAATTCCAATTCGCAAAGACTTTCCTAAGTGTACACGTCCTCTAATATTGTGTTGTCCAAACGCAATGATGAGCCACTTTAAGCCAATTGGTTTGTTGCATAAAATAAGAGATTATCATTGTTGTGAGGCTTTGAAAAAGAAACTTCCGATCGTACTTGCAGCACATGGATACAGTGGAGTTACAGGTATTGTTGCCAGAGAAACTCGAGATAGCGAGATGTTCAAAGCATGGCTCACCACTTTTGTGGGAAAAGTCAATGAGGTTACAATGGTTGGTCACATTGGTTGCGTGATCAATGATGGAAAAGATGTTTGTGATGCTGGCCCGCTTGAGACTGACTTGTTCAGAGCTCGCAATGTGTTGCAATCTGTGTTTGATCCTCAAACTGTACCTATCAGAGCAATCACAGTTGAAGTTTCAGAGGGTGAAAATAAAGAGCTGTCCCCACCGACACCAACATGGAATCTGAAAACTCGAGTTCTGATTTCTGGATAAGTTGGTTGTGGAGATAGTACGGTTCTACCTTAAACACTGGTTTCTCCACACCTAACAAAAAAAAGCGCTTTGGAATAAGTAGTCGTTAGATTACTTACTAGATATCCAAAGCGCTTTTCCTTTTGTTTTATATTTTAAAGTGCCTTGAAATTTTTTAAAAGACTTGATATAATTTTTCTGATAAATTTTCAACTAATTTTAAATAAAAAATTTCCTGATCTTGAAGTTGTGAAAATTTTGGCTGATATTGATGCTGAAGGTGTAATTAAATTTGAAAAACAAGCATAAGAGCTTGACATTCTGGATTAAAAGGCGTACAATACGCCTATTGCCGCCATCGTCTAGTGGTTAGGACATCAGGTTTTCATCCTGGAAACAGGGGTTCAATTCCCCTTGGCGGTACATTTTTTGAAAAAACTTCAAAGTTGCTTGACACTTTGGAGTTTTTTTGATAACCTAAATCCTCGCTGAATTTTAAGCGAGGGGCGATAAAAAGGAGGAGTTGTGAAAACAAATTCCTTTATAGTGAAAGGCGGGAGTGCGCATGGTTGTAATCCTACTACTATTGATGAAAGCATAGCGTCTTGGCAATCAAAAAACCCTAGTCGCACTATTGTCCAAATCTCACACAGTACATTTCTTGTTCAAGGTCTTTACCAGACAATTATTATCTTGGGTTATCTGGAGGATAAATCTTCTTCTACAAGTGACACTCCTGCAACAATACAAATTACTCCTGAGGATCATTTTAATCAAACACTTCCAGAATTGTTGACATTTCCAAATGAGATGTCCATCACACCACGAGCAATTGCCTTGTTCCTCATGCAACCTTTGTATCAATTTTGTGAAGACAACGACGTCTCTGTACGTGCAAGTAATTGTCTTACAGTTAGTGAAAAGTGGAGCAGAGAAAATATGCGCGAACTTTATCCTCATAATGTACTTAGTCTTGTACGAGTACCTGAAGACAAAATACTTAACATAAAAGGCTCTGGCCGCAAAATGTTGAGAGAATTGACAGAAATCTTGGCACTAGTCGGACTATGGTTTGGTATGACTGATGCTGACATCATAGGTGTTTTGGCAAATGCAGCCAAGCACAACAGAAAGCCTGTAAAGTAACTAGGTAATAATGGGCTTTTTGCCCAAACAACAACACCCGCGACTTGAACAAGTTGCGGGTGTTTGGTTTTTAATAGATACTTGAATTTTAATATTAGTTTAGGATAGCTTTACTTTTTTTAAAAAATAAATTACAGTCAAGACAATTTAGCAATCTGCTTAAACTGCTAAAAGGAGGGGGGGTGGAAAAAATCACAACTGAGCAGTACAAACAACTGTACAAGAATACGCGGTTTGGGCATGGCGTCTTGATCGCAATGTACCATGATCGTCTTGATCCAAAAGTGTTTGATGAATTCACTTTTGAGGTTTTGCGCAAAATCGTACACCTGTCCAAAGGAGACACTCAAGCATTCCATTTTTTGCTGAAAATGCTTGTAAACAGTGCCAAAGGCATTGTTGAACTGACCCAAGCAATACTGGATTTTCCTAATCCAGTTAGTGCAATCCAACTCGCCAGTTTGCGAGAACAATCCATGGGTAAGTTGATTGTATTGCTTCGGAGCCCACTTTGTGCAGAACTAACATACGAGCTTGAAGAACAACTTGCTCGCGCCTATAGTATGGCCATTCGCAAAAACCAAGGAGATTTGGCAGCTGTGCTTTGGGCAAAGATAGACAGCTTTAGCGAGGATTTGCTCAACACTCTTCCTGCTAAAAAGACCAAGCTTGAGGTTGTGAAATAAGCTGACTATACAGCTCTACACCATGACCCTACTCCAAGCACAACAACACCCGCGACTTGAACAAGTTGCGGGTGTGACATATTATAAGTATAGAATATTTTTATATGAAAATCCTAGGAATCGAAACTTCTTGTGATGATACAGCAGTTGCTTTGTTGGAATGCAATGCAGAAGGTTTTGAGGTGATAAAAAATACAACTTCATCACAAACTGAAATTCACAAAAAATACGGTGGCATTGTTCCAGAAATTGCTGGACGTGCGCATGCTGATTTTATTATTCCTGTTTTGCAAGAAACGCTGGGTGATAATTTTGATAAAAATAAACCTGATATAATTGCAGTTACTTCAGGTCCTGGATTGGTAACTAGTTTGGTTGTTGGTGTTGAAGTTGCTAAGGGTTTGGCAATGGGCTGGGATGTTCCTGTGATTGGAGTTAATCATATTGAGGGGCATATTTATTCTGTTTTATTGGAAAATGATTTGTCAAAAAGTGGTACGAAAATTGAATTTCCTTGCGTGGCTTTGGTTGTGAGCGGTGGGCACACTGAATTAATTTTAATGCGCGATCATGGTGTTTATGAATTAATTGGAAAAACTCGTGACGATGCAGCTGGTGAATGTTTTGATAAAGTTGGAAAATTGTTGGGATTTGAATATCCTGGAGGTCCTGAAATTTCTAAACAAGCTGCTAAAGGAGATTTGGGGAAAATTAAACTCCCCTTGCCAATGATAAATTCTAAAAATTTTGACTTTAGTTTTTCTGGGTTAAAAACTGCAGCGCGCTATTGGTTAGAAGAAAATACTTTTGACAAAGATATTACTAAAAATGATTTTTGTGCGTCTTTTGAAAAAACCATTGTTGATGTTTTGATTTCAAAAACTATGCGTGCAGCAAAATCACATAATGCAAAATCAATTGTGTTGTGTGGTGGTGTAAGTGCCAATCAATTACTGCGCGACACTTTGTTGCAATCTGCACAAAAAGAGCTGAACACTATTAGTGTTCATATACCTGCTTTAAAATATACAACTGATAATGCAGCAATGATTGCTTTGGCTGGATATTTTTCTGGAGTTGATAAGACTTCTGGGATTTTTGCGCCAGCAAAAATCCCAACAAATAAAAAAACTTTGCAAGCAGACCCTTCTTGGGAATTAGTTTAAGCCTAAAACCAACTCAGTCTTAAAAATTAATTTAAAATATTATTAATTTGGTTTTGAACTTCTTCAGACCAATTTATTTTTATTGGAAGCACAACTTTTTTCCCAGACATTTCAAAAACAACTTTGTGATCACCTGGGTTTATATCAAAAATTTCTTTGATAGATTTTTTTTGTTCGTCATTCATTGGTTTGGCAACAATAATAAGCGCCTGTTTTTCTGACTCTAACCAAGTTGGCCTAAAACCAGATCCTGAACTGACAGAATCAGGACTTAATGCCAAAGAATTTTTTATTGTTTCAACTGTTTCATTATTAAGCTCATAAGCCTTATCCACAAAAACCTTATTATCTCCTTGCTCTTTACTTTTTCTACCAACAATCACAAGCATATTTCCCTCTTGCCATATTAATTCCTTACCCTCATAAGTTTTTGGAAAAACCAAAAACTCTGTCATGCCATTCATATCTTCTAAATTTACAAACGCCATTGCTTTTCCACTTTTTGTAATTTTCTTTTTTACATAACTTAAAATACCACCTAAAGTAATCCACGCTCCTGGATTAGTTGCTTCAACATCAGCACTAGACTTAACAGCGCCTTTTAATTTTTGTTCAAACTTTTCATAAGGATGTCCAGAAATATACAAACCTAATAATTGTTTTTCCCAAGCCAAAGTTTCATCTTCAGTTGCCGGAGGCGCTTCTTGTATTGGAACTTTTGTACCAACATCCATACCAGCGGCTGCAAACAAAGAATTTTGATTTGATTGTGCACGAGCTTGCGCTTCTTTTGAAAACATTTGCATTGCCTCAACATTTGCCAATAATTTTCCACGTTCACCATATTGATCAAACGCACCAACCTTAATTAAACTTTCTAAAGATTTTTTATTTAAATCTCTATCCTGAACTCTTTCTAGTAAATCTTCCAAAGTTTCAAACTTTCCACTTTCTTTGCGCTCTTTAATAATTTCCTCACAAATATGTTCACCAACATTTTTAATTGCAGACAAACCAAATCTAATAGTTTTTTTACCACCATCTTCACCACCATCTCTCCCTGTTGAAACAACTGTAAAAGTTTCAAAAGATTCATTTACATTTGGCGCCAAAACCTCAACCCCCATTCTATTACACTCTGACACAATCGCAGCAACTTTTTCTGCATCATGAGATTCAGCTGTTAAAACCGAAGTCATGTAACAAACTGGAAAATGCGCTTTCATGTAAGCTGTTTGATAAGCAACAACTCCATAACTAGCAGCATGCGCTTTATTAAATCCGTACGCAGCAAAAGGTTCAATCAACAACCAAATATCTTCTGCTTTTTCTTTTGAAATCTCGCCATGATTTTGACAACCTAAAATAAATTTAATTTTTTGCTTTGCCATTTCTTCTGGAATTTTTTTACCCATTGCTTTACGCAACTTATCTGCTTCAAGCCAAGAATATCCAGCCAAAGTAATTGCAGTAAGCATGACATCATCTTGATAAACCATAATCCCAAAAGATTTATCCATTATTTCCTCCAAACGCGGATCTAAATAAGTCACTGGTTTTCGTCCATGCTTACGTTCAATATATTCTGGAATTGATTCCATTGGTCCTGGACGAAACAAAGCAACCATCGCACAAATATCAAAAATTGTTGTTGGTTTTAATTCTTTTAAATACCGAGTCATACCTGAACCAGACAATTGAAAAACTCCCATTGTCTCACCACGCGCCAACATCTCAAAAGTTTTTTTATCATCAAAAGGCAAATCATGAATATCAACTTTTTCTCCATGAATTTTTTCCACCAACTTCACAGCGTTTCCTAGAATAGACAAATTACGAATTCCCAAAAAATCCATTTTCAACAAACCTGTAGACTCAACTGATTTCATTTCATATTGAGTTGTAATTTTTTCTCCACCAGATTCTTTTTGAATTGGAGTAAAATCTGTCAAAGTAGTCGGCGCAATTACAACTCCAGCAGCATGAATTGAACAGTGCCGAACATTTCCTTCAATTTTCTGCGCAATAGTTAACAAGCGCTGAACATCTTGATTTGAATCATGTAATTTTTTTAAATCAGGAGCTTCTTTTAAAGCACGCTCAATTGTCATTGCAAAACCTTGTGAGCCGAACGGTATAAGTTTTGCAACTTGATCACAAAAATTATATGAAAAACCTAATGCACGACCAGCATCACGAATAGAAGCGCGCGCAGCCATTGTTCCAAAAGTTACAATTTGTGCAACTTTATCTTTTCCATATTTTTTAACCATGTACTCAATAACTTCATCGCGACGATCATCAGCAAAATCTGTATCAACATCAGGCGCACTTGGGCGTTCTGGATTTAAAAATCTTTCAAACGGCAAATCAAAATACAAAGGATCTACAGTTGTAATATTAAGCGCATAAGAAACCAAAGAACCAGCAGCTGAACCACGAGTTGTTTCAACTATGTCACGATCACGCGCCCATTGAACATAATCTGCAACAGCCAAAAAATAAGATGCATAACCCTTGGTTTTAATAATATCCAATTCATATTCAACGCGCCCACGAACTTTGTCTGTTACTTCCATTAAAGATGGAAGTCGTTCATAAGTTTGGTCAGACAAATCTTGATCAGCGGTTTTTCCTTCAGCAATTTCAATCGGTGGAAAATGCCATTTGCCCAAAGGAATTTCAACATTGCACTGGTCCACAATTTTTTGTGTATTTTCTAAAGCCTCTGGAATGTGCGCAAACCGTGAAGCAATATCTTTGGCTGTATTAAACGAACGATCTACATGCGTCATTTTAAATCTATTTGGATCATTAACTTGGCGACCAATTTTAATACAAGTCACAATATCTTGAGCCTCAGCATCATCTGGATCTAAATAATGCACATCACGAGTTACAACAACTGGCACATCCAACTCCTTACCCAATTCTGCCAACAAATTATTCACTTGCACCTGACCTTCAATTTCTGGATGATCCTGCATTTCCAAATAAAAATTTCCTTTACCAAAAATTTCTTCATACTCGCGAATTTCTTTTTTCCAATTTTCACGGTCATCTGTTTTTCTAATTGTTTGTGGAATTACACCAGCCATACAACCCGAAAGTGCTATAAGATTTTTTGCTTCTTTGCGCAAAATATTTTTATCAACACGAGCTTTATAATAAAAACCTTCCACCTGCGCAATTGAAATCAAACGCATCAAACTTTTGTAACCCTCATAATCTTTTGCCAATAAAATTATGTGATAAACTTTTTGATCTAGTTTTGGATCGCGCGACTCAATTCCATTTGGCGCAATATATAATTCAGTTCCAATAATTGGTTTTATATTTTCATCCTTACAAGTTTTATAAAATTCAATCGCACCATAAAGAGCTGCATAATCTGTTAATGCAACTGCTTTAAACCCTCTTTTTTTCGCAGTTTTTACCAAATCCTTAATCTTAGGCAAACCACCTAAAAGCGAATAATGTGAGTGTGTATGTAAATGAGTAAAATTCATATTGTGTGCTCATACATTACCACTTCTTGACAAATTTAAGCAATTGTTGTAAGGTT
>CAZVIA010000006.1:24439-56057 GCA_964627525.1 uncultured Gammaproteobacteria bacterium
CCCAACCCACACCTAACACAATTTTGGTTTTGAGATACCACTACCGTACAATATCAGGCCCCTCACTCAAAACCAAAACAAAAACACTTTGAGATATTCATGTGCTTAATTAGCGTCAAAGTCCTCAAAGTGTTTTTCTTTTTATAAAAATTTTACGTCTTTTTCTTAGTTTTTTTCTTTGGAGGTTTTTTCTTTTTCACTTTTTCCTCTTCTTCATCATCTGCTCCAAGATATTTGCTCACATGTTTTGACACAAAATCCATTCCTCCAGAAACAAAATCCATTTTCCTTTTTATAAAATCTAGAGCTTGTGCAATCGCATGAATTTTATCACGAACTTCCTGAATAATTTCATTTGCATTTTTTAACATCATTGCCAAATAATAAATCATCCAGCACAAGAAAATTGTTAACCACAAAACTGAAAACGCGATTACAATATATAAAATATCTTTACTTGATTCTAACATACCTCCTTAATAAAAATTTTCACATTTATATTATAGCACAAAATTATTTTCATGCCCCACCAAAATTATTTTCGCATCTCAACTTCAAATTCTTTTTTCAACTTCCCTACAATTTCCTGAAAAACTTTTTCAACTTCTTGTGCAATTAAAGTTTTGTTTTCATCTGAAAAACTTAAATGAAACGCCATGCTTTTTTTATTTTTTCCAACACCGTCACCGCGATAAACATCAAACAACTCAACACCTTTTATTAAATCCCAACCTCTTAATAATTCAACAATTTTTTCATAAGAAATCTTCTCGTCAACAACAAAAGCAATGTCTCTTTTTACACTTGGAAACTTTGGCAAAGATTTGTAAATTTTTGTTTCAGTTTTTTCAAAAACTTCAGACAAATTTATTTCAAAAAACCCAACACGCGAATCCAAATCAAAACTTTTCATATAAGCTGGGTGCAATTCACTAATCACACCAACTTGTTTTTTCCCAACAAAAATTCCAACACTACGACCTGGGTGCATCCATTTTTCTAAATCAAATTTTTTCAAATCAAATTTCACACCCAACTTTTCCAACAAACCAAGTGCAGATTTATGAGCACAAACAAACGGCTTGTCTTGAGTTTTACCACTTAACACACCTGCGACATGCAAAGGTTGGCTAGGCAAAAACTCTTTAGAACCAGACCTAACAATCTCACCTTTTTTATCTTTTAAATAAACCTTACCAACATCAAACATTTTGACTTTGTCTTGCAAATGCATATTTTTACTTATTTGCAAAAACATATTTGGCAACAAACTTCTGCGCAAATGTGATTGCTCCAAAGACATTGGATTTGAAATTTGCACATGAGTTTTTTCATTCAAATCCAACTTGTGCAAAGTTTCCACACTTACAAATGAATAAGACATTGACTCCACAAACCTAAAATCTTGAGACAAAATACTTGAAACTTTATACTGAAACTCGTGCTCCTTATTTATTTCCGGCAAAATAATTGAAGTGCGCGGAAGTTCGTGCGGAATATTATCAAAACCATAAATACGCGCAACTTCCTCAACCAAATCTTCTGGAATTGAAATATCTTTTGTCGCACGCCAAGATGGAATTTTTATTTCAAGAACATTAGTTTTTCCCAGAGTTTTCCCAACAGTTTTTTTCTTAACCCCAAAACCAAGTGACTTTAAAATCCCAACAACTTTTGCTTCTGGAATTTTCGCGCCAATTTTATTTTCTAAAAACTGCAAATCCAAAGTGATTGTTTTTGAAAACAAAACTTTTTGCCAACCAACTCCAGCGTCTGCAACATTACTTACAATTTTTGCTTTTGGACAAATCTCCTGAATCAACTCAACACATCGTGCCATTGCCAACTCAACCATGTTTGGATCTAAAGATTTTTCAAAACGCGCAGAAGAATCTGTTCGCAAATCTAATTTTTGTGAAGTTTTACGAACTGTAATTGGATCAAAATTTGCCGCCTCCAAAACCACAACCCTTGTCTTATCTTTAATTCCAGAATTTTCACCACCTTTAACTCCGCCCAAAGCAATAATTTTTTTCTTATCAGCAATCACGCACATGTTTTTTTCCAAAACATATTTTTCTCCATCCAGCCCCACAAAATTTTCACCATCTTTTGCTGAACGCACAATTATTTCTGAAGTATCCAACAGCCCCAAATCAAAAGCATGCATTGGCTGACCCAACTCCAACATCACATAATTTGTAATATCAACAATATTATTTATTGGCCGAGAACCAGCAGCACGCAAACGAGCTTGCATCCATTCTGGTGAAGCACCTACCTCAATTCCATCCATTATCAAACCCATGTAACGACGACACAACTTAGGCGACTCAATTTTCACACTTAATTTTTGTGTTCCTAGATTTTTCCCGACACTAGCAACTAATTTTTTAGGCGCATAAGGTTTTAATTTTTTCCCAAAAACAGCAGAAACTTCACGAGCAACTCCATAATGCCCCCAACAATCTGGACGATGTGTTAAAGATTTATTATCCACATCCAAAACCACGTCATCTAATTTCAAAGCCCTAGCCAAACTAACACCAGCTCGCGCTTCACAAAAACTTATATCCAAAATCTCGCGCTCCTCTTCATGCCCAGTTCCCAGACCAATTTCATTTGCAGAACAAATCATTCCACTTGACTCAACACCACGCACTTTAGTTTTCTCCAACTTCACTAAATCACCTTCACCATGCCACTGAACATAAGCACCAGTTTTTGCAACTGCAACTTTCATTTTTTCAGACAAATTTGTACCACCACAAACAATTTCCAATTTCTTGTCGCTAGCATTCTGACCACCAACATCAACTTCACAAATTTTCAAACGATCGGCATTTGGATGTTTTTTAATTTTTTCAATTACACCAACAACAATGTTCTCCAAATTTTCATCCATTTTTTCTACTGCATCAATTTCAAAACTATGTGTTGTTAAAGCCAAGCCTAATTTTTCTGGAGCCTTAGAAATTTCTACAAAATCTTTTAACCAGTTTATTGATATTTTCATATTAAAATTGATTCAAAAATCTTACATCACCGCTCATCATGAGACGAATATCATCAATCTCATAACGCATCATGGCAATTCTAGTTAATCCCATTCCAAATGCAAAACCTGTCCACTTTTTTGGATCTAGACCACCAGATTTAATTACATTTGGATGTACCAAACCACACGGCAAAACTTCTACCCAACCAGTTTTCTTACAAACAGAACATCCTTTAGCCCCACAAATCAGACATTCCATATCCAACTCAAATCCCGGCTCAACAAAAGGAAAATACCCTGGACGCAAACGAACTTTTACATCTTTCCCAAAAACTCCTTTTAAAAATTCTTTCATCACAGCGACCACATGCGCAATAGAAATATTTTTATCTATCATCAAACCTTCCAACTGATGAAAAGTATGTTCGTGCGATGCATCAGTTGCTTCATTTCTAAAACACCGACCCGGAACAATCGCTCGCAAAGGCGCACCATACTTGTGCATTGCACGAACTTGAACAGGTGAAGTGTGCGTTCGCATAACCCAATCTTCATGACCCTTAATATAAAAAGTATCTTGAGTATCTCGCGCTGGATGATTTTCTGGAATATTTAAACCTTCAAAATTATAAAAATCACCTTCCAACTCCGGTCCATCCAAAATCATAAATCCCATTCCACGCGCAATATCTTCTAATTGTTTTTGAGTTGTTGTAAGTGGATGCTCATGTCCAGATTTATGCAAAGGCAAACGCGGTTCAGTTACATCCAAGCGCTCGGTTTCTTTAATATGATCCCAATTATTTTTATTAAAATCAGATTGTTTTTTCGCAAACTCATGTTCAATTTTTTCTTTTGATTGATTAAACAGCCGACCAAAATGTTTTTTGTCCTTTTCTGGCAAGTTTTTTAACCCTTGACGCAATTCAGCCATCTCACCTTTACGTCCTAAAAATTGCACACGAACTTTTTCAAGTTGCGCTGGACTGACAACTTTCTCAAGTGCTAAATGCAAATCCTTTTTAAGTTTTTCCAAATTTTTTTTCATAAAATTATGCAAACTATTTTACAAGCTATTATGCGAACAACTTCATTATATCTTTATATGTAATAAAAACAATTAAACCTATTAATAAAACAAAACCAATCAAGTGCACAATTCCTTCAAATTCTGGTTTAACTTTTTTACCGCCACGAATTTTTTCCAGTAAAACAAAAATTATACGACCGCCATCCAAAGCTGGGAACGGCAAAATATTTATGATTGCCAAGTTCACAGACAACAGCGCCATAAATTGTAATAATTGTATCCAACCATGCGACCGAACTTCGTTTGTTAAAATTGCAATTCCAACTGGTCCAGAAACTTCAGCTTCAATTTTTTCACCACTTACCATGCGACCAACAATTTCTGCCAAACCTTTAAAAGTTTCAGAAGTAATCCACCAAGTTTCTGTCACACCTTTCCACAAAGAATTTGGAAAAGCATAAGACACAGTTCCAATTTCAGATAAACCTACACCAAAACCATAATCATTAATTTCACTTAAGTGCTGGGCTGAAATTTTTGTTGTAAAAAACTCTTCACCCTTTTGCACAACTATTTCACGCAATAAATCTGGTTGAGTTTTTGCAGCACTCGTAACACTGTCAATTGTAATTTTTTCAACACCTTCTAAAGATTGAATCCAACTACCTGCTTGAATTCCAGCCACATGAGCAGGCGAATCTTTTATAATTTCAACGATCTGCACTCCATGATTTTTAATTATTACAGAATCGTCATAATGATCATCCATCATTCTTTCCACACCAACCGTCATCACAATTTGCATCAAAACAATCGCCAAAACAATATTCATCGCAACTCCAGCAACTAAAATTGAAAGTCTTTTCCAAGCTGGTTTATTTGAAAAACTTTTTGGATCTTCAGTGTCCTCGCCATTCTCACCTTTGATTTTTACAAAACCTCCTAAAGGCAATAAATTAAAAGAATATTCTGTTTCACTATTTTTTGGTTTATAACTAAACAACTTTGGTGGAAAACCAAAACCAAATTCCTCCACCTTGCAACCAGATTTTTTTGCAACAATAAAATGCCCAAATTCATGGGCTAAAACAAGTACAGCTAAAATAGCTATGAAAATCAATATTGTTATCAGCATAGCTATGTTTATTTTAACTTGGAAACTAAGTAAAAGCAACCACAGGCCATTAACTACAAAACCCTCTGGAGTTAACCAAAGGGTTTTGAGTTGTGATCTACGGGAGATCAAGAGGTTGGATCACGTGGAGGTCTACTCACCTTCGCCAGCCCCACTCTCACCCAAACAGCAATCTACCCAGATTCCCTGAATCTTTAGATCATGCGGATTACGCAAACGAGCCAGATTTCGCAATAACTCTACATTAACAGGTTCACCAAACATCATTGCTATTTCAGCCATTTTATTAATCAGTCTAAAATGTGTTCGTTGACACACACGACTAACATTTAAATTCTGAAAACCAGGTTCACAAAATTGTTCTTCAAGTCTTGCCCACCACGTCGCACAAAAATTATCTTTATGAAAATCACACCTTGAAGAACGCACATAGGCATGCAAACTTTCTACACCTACTTCCACGCACAAAAGATACATTCTTTGCACTGCAGGCAAAGAACTTAGATCACGTACCAAAATCTGTATTCGGTTATGCAGAGCATCCCACCCAGGATAACCCACCAACTCATCGGAAACCAAAACGTGTTGTTGTTCATTTACCCAGACCATTAACTTGGAAAGAAATTCCATGTAAAGAAACGCCTTTTCTGAAGAATCAAACTCCCCTTCCCTAAGTGGACGATCCCACCAAGGATATTCAAAAAGCTCTTTGTACATAAAACCCCCTTCTCAGCAGTTTTGGCTGAGAAAGCAAGTTAACATTTCTGTGCTAATTAGTCAAGTCTTTCCACTAATTTCACAAATTCATCACCTCGAGCAAATTCATTTATGCGCGGAAGCCAAGTCAGCCCTGGCGACAACAAAATAATATCACCCTTTATAGCTAGACTTTGCGCTATTTTTACAGCCTGTTTAAGATTTTTAACTTCAATTCCCAACGGCAATTCATCAGTCACATTACCAGGCATTAAAATAATTTCTTTAGCACGAGCTTCAATCACTTCACACATCTTCCCCAAATCCAATCCCTTAGAATTTCCACCACTTATTAAAATGATTTTATTTTTGGGAAAAGCTTTTAAAGCGGAAATTGTTGCTTCTGGAGAAGTTGCAGTTGAATCATTAAACCATTTCACTCCGCCAACCTCGCGAATAAATTCCAAACGATAGGGAACTCCTTTGAATTTTCTGATAGCACGGATTATCGCTGTGTCACTTACACCCATTGCCTGACTAGCTAATACAGCGGACATGATGTTTGCGTTGTTGTGCTCGCCAATTAGTTTTGATACTTTTGTGAATTTGGCAAATTTTTTCTTATTTCTTTTTGGTGAAAACTTTTTGAGTTGCGCTTTAACTTTTATTTCATGCGCACGCGTAACTAAATCATCTGCATTTAAAATTGCGAAATCATTTTTGTTCTGAAAACTTATCACATTTCTTTTGTCTGCTATGTACTCTAATAAGTTGTTGTATTTATTTAAATGATCGGCAAATAAATTTGTCCAAACTGAAATGTGAGGGGATTTTTTAATTTGTTTAAAATCATGAAGCAAAAAACTGGACAGCTCCAAAACAACTGGATCGCCTGGTTTTAATTTTTTTAAAAATGATAGGGGAGACTTACCAACATTTCCACCGATTTGTGCATTGGGAAATTTTTCCAAAAGCATTTTGTGGATCAAATATGTTGTTGTTGTTTTTCCGCGAGTGCCTGTCACTCCGATCACATCCCCTACTCCATATAATCGCAAAAATAATGTGACGTCGTTGTCTATTGGGATTTTATTTTTGCGCGCTATTTTCAAAAACTTATTGTCCCAAGGAACGTCTGGGTTTCGCACAATCCAATCTGTTTTTTTAAAATCCCCTTCTTTGTGTCCTCCTAAGTGGTACATTATATTTTTAAACTTTTTGAGTTTCGCGATTTGATGAGCTAATTCTTTTTTAGTTTTTAAATCTGTGATAATTAATTTTTTGCATAAAGGCGCTAAAAATTTTGCAGATTCAATACCACTTCCGGTTTCAAAAGAACCAAGTCCCATTAAAGTGATAGTTTTGTTTTGAAAAATATTTTCAAATTTCATAAAAATATGTGCGTGATTACTCTTTATTAGAATGCCATAAATCCTAAAAAACAACAACGACCGGAGTTATCCAGTCGCTGGGTTTGTTTGTGATTGGATGGACGTGTGATGAAAGGATGGTGACTCTAACATCATGGCCTGACCTTCCAAGAGTGGTTGAAACCACACCCAGGACAGTGCTCAAAATGATAGAATGTGCCATTGCAGGCATAGTTGTCTCGGATCTCCTCCAAAAGCACTCCTCCACATTGTGGACACCGTTTTGGTCGTATCCAATACAGTATAAGAACGAAAAATATAAAGAACCCAATAAGCCATACAAGAGCCATGTTGTCTGTCATGCTGATACTCCCTTTTTCGAACTTTGATTGCATATCAAATAAAACATTTCTATATTTAAAAGTCAATAGGCATGTGAGTATTTTTGGCTAAATTTAGCGAAAATCTGTTGGTGGATTTGTTTTGAAAAAATTTGTGAAATATGGGGTTTGCTATAATAAACTTTGGATTTCGTTGTGAACAACTCAAGACTTTTGCATGAAATAGCCCTAAAATAAGCTATTTTTTAATTCTTTTGTTAAGTGTTGACTAAATACTTAACATAACATATACTAGATACATATGAATAAAGATTTTCTTAGCACAACCGAACTCGCTGGTCTTCTTGGTATTAGCCGCGTTGCCGTTTTCCAAAAGATCAAAAGCGGTGATATTCCCGCAAAAAAAGCAGGGCGTAATTTTGTGATTGCAAAAAAGGATATTGCCTATCTCCTCTCTAAGGAGCTTACGAATGATGAAAAAAAGGAAATTGATACTGCTGTGGATAAAGTGATAAAAGAGTATGGAGAAACACTCAAGCTCCTAGAAAAAGAATAGTATGGCAAAAATAGAACCGCTCACAATATCTGACGTAGAGTATCTTTCGCACAGACTTGCGAAACGACTGCTTGAATGGAGCGAACCAATTCCAGATTTTGGGACTCGTTTTCCAAACAAACTTGAAGGGTGTCTACTTGCACCATTCCAAACTTTTTCTCGCCGAACACTCTACAAAGGATTGCTTGGTAAGGTTGCGATCCTTTTTTATCTTATGATTAAAAATCATCCGTTTCAAAATGGAAACAAACGCATTGCGATGACGACTCTCTTTGTATTCCTCCATCAAAATGGAAAGTGGCTACAAGTAGATAACCAGACGCTTTATAATTTTGCGAAGTGGGTTGCGGCGAGTGATCCTACGGTAAAGGATGCAACAGTGCGCGCGATTGAGGATTTTTTGAAGAAGCACATAGTGTCGTTAGAGAAAAATAAATAAAAATCGCTTCCAAAAAACCAATCCCCACTACCCCAAAACCCCTCGCACCTCCCCAACCAACCCCTCCACAACCTCAACACTCTCCCCCTCTACATTCAGCCTAATTTTTGGCTCTGTGTTTGAACCCCTTAAATTAAACCAAACATCACCCAAATCAAAACTCACACCATCCAATCTTTCTGGCCCTGAACCTCGCCCCTTAAAATGCTCAACAATTTTTTCTAAAGACTCCCCCACATCTTTCACAACAAAATTAATTTCACCAGAGTGCGCGTATTTTTTATATTCATTTTCAATCACAGACAAACTATTTCCAGTCCTAGCCATTTCCGCCAACAGCAACAAAATAATTGTGACCGGAGATTCAAAAGCACCATAATCAAACTTCACAAAAAAGTGCCCACTAGATTCCCCACCAAATTTTGCATCAATCTCCAACATTTTTTCCTTAAAAAACGAATGCCCAACCCGAACCAAAACCGGCTCTCCACCATTATCCAAAATCACGTCACTTGTAATTTTTCCAGGACGCACATCATACAAAATTTTTGCCTTAGGAAATTTCACCAACATAATTTTAGACAACAAACTACGCAACGCAACTGGCGACATCACTTCCCCATTTTCATTTACAAAAAACACACGATCAGCATCTCCATCAAAAGCAATCCCCAAATCAGCACCGCTCGCAACAACTTTTTCACACAACTGCTCACAATTTTCCGACTTAAAGGGATCTGCTTCATGCGCTGGAAAAGTTCCATCCAGCTCCCAATTCATTCGCACCAACTCACAATTTAATTGCTCAAACAAAACATCCATATCCAAAGCCCCCATACTGTTTGCTGTATCAATAACAATTTTCATTTCTGGAAAATCCCTAACACCAACAAAATCAAAAGCTTTTTGCACAGCCCGACCTGCAATTCCAGTTTTTTCAAAAACCTTTCCAACATCACCCAAATATTCTGGCAACTCCCCTGTCTCAACCAAATCCCGCAAAGTCATAATCCCAGTTTCACCACTAACAGGCACTGCACCAGTACGCACCAACTTAATCCCAGAATATTCAGCGGGATTATGCGAAGCTGTAATCATCATTCCCCCATCAAGTTTTTTGCCCACAACACCATCCCCATTATCCCCACCAGCAACAGCAAAATAAAAACTAGGAGTTGAAATCAACCCCACATCAATTACATTTACACCTTGCTCAACCAAACCACGCACCACAGCATCAAAAATCATTGGCGAAGATAAACGCATATCACACCCAACAACCAATGTAATCTTATTTTGACCCAATTCACGTTTTCGCATATCAGCAAACCACACCGCAGTGCGATACGCGATTTTTTCATCCAATTCATCAGGATAAACACCCCGAATGTCATAGGCCTTGAAAATTTTCTTAGAAAAGCTCATACTATACACACATTACGTTATTTTTAACACAAAATCAACAATATGAATTATATTACATATATAGTGATCGCTGTTGTGGTTGTGGTGGTTTTATGGATAATTGCCGCTTTCAACAGTTTGATTCGCCTGAAAAACCGTGTAAATGAGGCTTGGTCTGACATTGATGTTCAATTAAAACGTCGTTATGACCTGATTCCAAACCTGATTGAAACTGTTAAAGGTGCGACAAAACATGAGGAAGGGGTTTTGACAAAAGTTACTCAAGCGCGTACAGCAGCGATGTCTACTCATGATTCAAAGGATGCTTCAATGCAAGATAAATTAAAAGCTGAAAACATGTTGAGTTCTACTTTGAAATCAATTTTTGCTTTGGCTGAAAATTATCCGACTCTAAGGGCTAATGAAAACTTTTTGCAGTTGCAAGATGAATTGTCTGACACTGAAAACAAAGTTCAAGCTTCACGTCGTTTTTACAATGGAAATGTGCGCGACTTTAATACTAAAATTGAAACTTTCCCAAGTAATATTATTGCTGGAATGTTTGGTTTTAAAATTCGTGAATTTTTTGAAGTTGCAGACGCAAAAGAACGTGATAATGTGAAAGTGAAGTTCTAATTTTTTATAATTAAATGCAACGAGCAAACAGTAGCGAGTGTATTTAAATTATAAAAAATTAGATTTTACTTCTACTTATCTAAGTTATTTATGTATTCACAAATAGATTCAAACAAACGCAAAACTTGGATTTTAATTGCACTTTTTGCTGTGGTGATTTTTGGTGTTGGTGCTGGAATAAGTTTTTATACAGGAGAAGATCCTTATATGATAATGACGATCGCTGGAATTTTTTCTTTAATAATGATTTTGTTTAGTTATTTTTCTGGAGATAAAATTGCGCTTGCAAGTTCTGGTGCAAAACAAATTCAAAAAACAGACAATCCTTATGTGTACCGCATGTTGGAAAATTTGTGTATCACAGCTGGGATAAAAACTATTCCAAAACTTTACATTATTCAAGATCCCTCAATAAATGCTTTTGCAACTGGTCGCGATCCTGCACATTCCTCAATCGCAATTTCAACAGGTGCAATTGAAAAATTAGAAAATGAAGAATTAGAAGGTGTGATTGCGCACGAACTTTCTCATGTAAAAAATTATGACATTCGCGTAATGATGGTTGTGATTGTTTTGGTTGGATTGGTTACATTAGTTGCTGATATATTTTTAAGAGGAATGATATTTGGTGGCAGAGGCAGAAAAGAAGGTGGCGGGCCTTTGGCAATTGTTGGTTTGGTATTGATTGTTTTATCTCCAATAATCGCAAAATTAATTCAAATGTCTGTCTCGCGAAAAAGAGAATATTTAGCTGATGCATCTGGTGCTTTATTAACTCGCTATCCAGAAGGTTTGGCAAGAGCTTTAGAAAAAATCCGCGATCACAATCAACCAATGAAACGCGCTAATCATGCAACTGCTCATTTGTTTTTATCTTCTCCATTTAAATCTGCTGGCAAAAAAATGGGTTCAATGTTTGAAACTCATCCCCCTATTGAAAAACGAATTTCAGCCTTACGAAAAATGGCTTAAAATAATAGCTTGAACAGCCTAAAAAGTGTATAATAAGCATGTGAGTAATAAACTGACATGCTTTTTATGGATCGTCGTAAATTATTAATGTTAATTGCGTTGGTTTTTGGTTCTGCGCTAATTGCCATAGCAATTTATTTTGTATTTTTTAAAGGTGCTGAAATTATAGAACCAACTGTGGTTACACCAACAGGACCTGGAGCAGGACTTGGAATTGCTGAAGGAGATAGAGTCCCAGGTGAATTTGATGAAGTGCCAATCGGAGCTGAACTTCCAACAATACCTTTGGCAGATGAAGTTCCTACACCAGTTGCTACAGGTGGTTTAACAATTACCAAAGAATTAGTTGGATCAGATGCAACAAAAATCACTTTTAGTTCAGATGATGATGCAATAAGTTTTTATGATCCATTAACTGGGTTGTTTAAAAGAATTTTGCCAGATGGCTCGCAAGTGGTTTTAAATGATACGCCACTTCCACAAGCAAAAGAAGTTGAATGGGGTAATAATCCAGACAAAGCAATTGTTGAATTTCCAGATGGTGCAAATGTTTTGTATGATTTTGAAACTCAAGAGCAAAGAACTTTACCACAACACTGGACTGATTTTGATTTTTCGCCAGAAGATTCTAGTATTGCAGCAAAAAATATTGGCTACTCTCCTGAAAATAGATTTTTAACTGTTTCAAACCCTGATGGTAGTGGTTCAGAAAATATCGAATACTTAGGAAACAATGCACACAAAGTTGATGTGTCTTGGTCGCCTAATAATCAGGTTATAGCTTTTTCAAAAACCGGAAAAAAAATGGGGTTGGGTCGTGAAGAAATTTTGTTAGTAGGAAAAAATAATGAAAACTTTCCTGGTGTTGTTGTTGAAGGAATGGGATTTCAGCCAAAGTGGTCTCCAAAAGGTGATGTTTTGTTGTACAGTGTTTTCAATAGTGAAAATGGATTGCAACCAGAATTGTGGATAGTTAATTCTTCACCAGGTTCTATTGGAGACAATCGTGTACCTTTGGGCATAACAACTTGGGCAGACAAATGTGCTTTTACAAAAGACAACAAATCTATTTATTGTGCTGTGCCAGATGAGGCTAGTTTGAATTTTGGAATTGGCTTTGCACCATCTTTGGCAGATAACACAAACGATTCTGTTTATAAAATTGATTTAGTAAACGGTAGAACTTCTTTGATTGGTAAACCTGAAAACGATTTTACCATTAGTCAAATTGTTGTTTCAGATGATGAATCAAAATTATTTTTTACAGACAAAATTATTGGGTCGCTCCAAGAAATGCTTTTGAAATAATTTTCCATGCTTAACAATTATGCACGCTAAAAAAACTTCAATACTTGGAATCATTGCAATAGGATTAATTTTTGTTGTGTTAGCTTTTGTTGATTTCCAAAAACCTTTTGACGGTGGCAATGATGTGAATGTTGTACAAGACAATGTAGTTGTAGCTCCTCCAACAATTTCAAAAAACGATCCTTATTTAGGACCAGCAGATGCCAAAGTTACAATGATTGGTTTTATTGATTTTGGATGTAAATCTTGTGCAAGTGCTTTTGGTATGATGCAAAAATTACATGCGCGTGTTCCAGATGCAAAATTTGTTTGGAAAGATTTACCTTTGCACGCTGAAATTTTACCAAATGTGAGGTTGGCACATTATACAGCACGTTGCGCACAAAAATCTGGAAAGTTTTGGGAATATGCGCAAATGGTTTTTCAAGAAGGTGGCGGAACTTATGAAATTGATTTTAATCAAATTGCAAAAGATGTGGGAGTGAATTTAGAAGAATTTAATTCTTGCATGCGCTCAAAATTTCCAGTTGAAGTTGTTGAAAAAAATTTAGAAGATGCTAAGGAGCGCAAAATTTTGTCCACACCATATTTTTATATTAATGATACTGTTGTTGGTGGTTTAATTCCAATAAATCAATTTCAAAAAATATTAATTGACGCAAAATGATTTTACAAAAATTTTCAAAATATTTTTTAGTTATGGGATTAGGCTTGGTGGTGTGTTTTGGTTTTAGTGGAAATGTTTTTGCTGAAGAAGGCCCTCCAGCAAGTGCAGGAGGTGAAGTTAAAACAATACAAATTCAACCAAAACTAAACATTCCGATCCCAGATTTTTCATTTTCAAAACAACTCATAAGCACTGACTCAAAAAACATGAACTTTCCCTTTTTTGGAGAGTATATATCTGCTATTTATACATGGGCTGTTGGTTTTATTGCATTGATTACAATTTTGGTGATAATGGTTGGTGGACTTAAATACTCAACAGCACGTGGAAACAAAGAACAAATTGATGATGCTTTAGATTATATTAAAGGCGGTGTGGTTGGATTATTAATTGCTGTTGGAACTTATACACTTTTATATACAATTAATCCTGAATTGATTAAATTAAAATCTTTGACACTTCAACAAGTTGAACGTGCAGATATAAGTGAGGCATTACACGCAATACATGATGTACCTGACTTAGATGCTTTTCAACAAGCTCAAGCTGATAATCTAGCTGCTGTTAATGCAGGAGCTGCTTCACGATCTTCATCAGGATCTGTAGACTGCTCTGCTTTTCCAGACACTCCAGTCGGGCGTTCTGCTTGTAGAAAAGCTTGTAATGCAGCTTTGCCCCCAGACAAACGAAGTAAATTGGCTGACTCTTCTTATGATGACAAATATTTAGGCTGGCTTGATTGTAATTCAGGTGGGACAAGAGATCTGTCTGCTGTCAAATATATTGGGATACACGAAGGCAAAGCAGGATCTGGAACCATTACTTGGTGGTGGTATAGAAATGTGGGTGGTACTGATGGTAATGGAAAATATCACAAACCAGGCACTCCAGTTGGAACACATTATTTTATAGATCAGCTGGGAAAAATTTATCAATTAGCTGATGAAAGTTTTATTATGTCGCACGGAGTTTTAAATAAAAATTCAATTGGAATAGACTTAAAAGCAACATGTAGCAGTGCCATAGCATCAGTAGAAGAATCAGAAAAATGTAGTTATTCTAACGCGCAATATTCTGCTTTAAAAAAATTAATTAAACAAATTGCTTCTCGCACTGGTGTGATTTATGCTGACAGCATGATAAAAGGACATTGTGAAAGAGGAAAAGTTGTTGTTGAAAAAGGTGTGCCCATAGCAAAAGGACATATTGATCCAAGAAATTTTGATTGGACTAAAATAGGACTTAATAATTTTTTGCATAAAAAAGGTGTTTGTAAATATGTACCTGGTTTTCCAAATAAACTACCTGGTTATTAATAAAATTTTTTAACATAATATGGCGACACCAAAATTAAATGTAGATATACCAGGTGTAGAACTTTCTGAAACTATTAGCGGTGGAGAAGGTGGTCCTTTAAGTTTTTCATTTGTTGGAGAATACTTTGTAGGTGTTTATGAATTTGCAATTGGACTGATTGCCTTGTTTGCGGTTATTGTAATTATGTTTGCTGGTGTGCGTTGGATTTTTTCTGCTGGTGATGTGGCAAAAATCAAAGAAGTCAAAGATTTGATCACAGGAGCTGTTGTTGGTTTAATGATTGCTTTGTTGTCGTATTCTATTTTACACCTAATTAATCCTAATTTAGTTAGTTTTGATGTAATAACCTTAGAAGAAATTGAACGCATAGAAGTAGATTGGCCTGTAGATGATTTGCCAGCAGAATATTCTGACTTAGCTGACAAAATGGCGAGTGATGAAGCTTTGGGGATAATACCAGCACAGTCAGGAGATTTTTCACAAAAAGCTTTTTACGACAAATGCGGAGATCCAGCTACAATGATTGCTATTGCTGATAAATTTATTGCTCAACCATTATGCCAAGGACCATGTCATTGCGCACCAACTATTAAGCGTTGGCAAATTCAAAGTGGATGTAATCCTGATGATTTAAAAGGTGCTGGTTTGGTTAAAACAATGAGGGTAAAACTTTACCAAATGAAACACCCTAATGGTAAGCCAGTGTATATTGAAAGATCTGGAGACGACACTGCACATTTAAGTCCTGGAGATATTTTATTTATAAAAAATGGTCATGTTGGAATGTATTATAGAAACGGTTATACAGTTGATTCTGGAACTGGTAAAGCAAATCAAAAAACTTGTTTTTCAAGTGGGTGTCCAAGAAAAATATGGGATTCTTATGGCACAAGCAAATGCACATCATGTAGTTTAATAAAAGGCCATACACCAGCAGATTGGTATTGGGCCAGAGGTCAATTACAAAAAGATCTTGTTGCGGGTAAAGTCAAAAATAATGTTTGTTATAAAATTTGGCACAACACACTAAGTGCTTCAGAAAGAAAAAGTTTTATAACCAAAGTACAAGCCCTTGCTGATAAGGCAGGTACTTCTGCCAACAAAACCAAGAATCAAAAGATGAAAGAATACTTCTTTAAGATACAAAAAAGACATCTTCTGCTAGTCGGCAAACTAATGCTTCCTTTCTTTGATCCTTCAAGCTCTGAAAAAAAGACTTTGTTTAATTTAGCCCCAAGTTATTGTACATCTTGTGTTGGAAACCAATGTATTGCTCAAAACAAATGGACTGGCAGGCCTAAGGGTAGTAATAAATATGGCTATGACACATATGCAGATTACCAAAAACCATAAAAAGTGGGGATTAAATAAAATTTCTAATACAATTATTTTTGCACCTGTGCTAGTGTGTCTAGTTTGTTTTTCTGTGATTATTTTTATTTACGCTGGAAAAATTAAAAACCCCGAACTGTTAGTGTCTGAAGAAATTAATTATGTTAATTTTAGTCAGACTTCACAAAAAGTGGTTTATTTTCTGGAAAAGGAAAATAGTTTTTTTGTGACAGATTTAAATACAAAAGAAGAAAAAAAACTAGAGTTAGATTTTGAACTTAAACAAACAACACACCATATTTTTTCACCAAATTTTAATTACATTGCAATGGTAGATGAAGATATGAATTTATCTGTTTACTCTATTAATGATAAAGAAAAAACTTTTCTTGGTTCTAATCCAACTAGTATTGATTGGTCTAAAGATGAAAATAAATTAGGATACTCTTTAATTAAAAATCCTGATCAAGAAACGTCACAAGAAAGCATTTTTATTTTTGACACTAAAACCAAAAACAAAACACTAATAAGAGAAGTCGTAACACAAGGTGATGAATTTTTGTCTTTATTTTTTTCTGACAAACCTAATCATATAATTTACAGTTCTGATGAAGGTGGACTTGGATATAATTATTTTGAGGTTAATTTGGAAACTTTTGAAGAAAACGATTATTTGGACGGTGAAAATTTTTATTCTTTAGAATTTTCTCCTACATTTAAACATTTAATCTATCTACCTTTTACTTTTGATTTACAAAATAATTATATTATTAAAAATTTTGAAACTAGTTTTAAGAAAGAAATTCCATTTGAATTTGAAGGATTTGATTGTGCCTGGGATACAAATGAAAAAAATATGTTTTGTCTGGATTATACAAAACCTGACAGCAAACATTTAGTTATCAAAAAATATAATATTGAATCAGCTGAGGAAACTGTTGTGGGATATTTAAATAACAAAAAATACACTACTAGCGGAGTGATGATGAATAATGACAATCAACTTTTCTTTGTTAATTTAGAAGACAACAAATTGTACTTTGTAAATCTTTAGTGGTAAGATTGTCTAATCAAAAGACAAAAATAAAAAATATGTCTAAAATAAAAACAATTTTTAATTGTTCAAATTGTGATGCTCAATTTCCAAAATGGGTTGGTCGTTGTGAACAGTGTGGAAAATGGGGTACAATTACTGAACAAATTTTAAATAGTGTTAGCAGTGTTTCTGGTGGCCGTTCTAACATAGCCGGAGCTGGTCAACCACTTTCAACTGCTGGTGCAAAAAAACCTCGCAACTTATCTGAAATAAAATTAAATAACTCTCAAAGAATAAAAACTGGAATTGAATGTTTGGATTTAGTTTTTGGCGGAGGTTTAATTCCAGGTTCTTTATTATTATTAGGTGGAGATCCAGGAGTTGGTAAATCTACTTTAGCTTTGCACATTGCACACAAAATTCCTCAGACACTTTATATTTCTGGTGAAGAATCAGAAGCCCAAATAAAAACCAATGCTCAAAGATTAGGTGTAGAAAATATTTTGCTATTACATGAAACTAATTGCGAAACAATTTGTGCAACCATTGCACAAGAACGTCCGCGTGTAGCTGTAGTAGATTCAATACAAACAATTGCAAGTGCTGAAGTGGAAGGTTCTGTTGGAAGTGTTTCTCAAATACGCGCATGTGCTGCAAAAATTTTAGCGACAGCAAAACAATCTAACACATGTGTTTTAATTATTGGTCATGTTACAAAAGATGGAGCTGTTGCTGGACCAAAAACTTTGGAACACTTGGTTGATACTGTTTTGTATTTTGAAGGGGAATCTTCTTCTGACTTGCGAATGTTACGCACAACAAAAAATCGTTTTGGCTCAACTGATGAAGTTGCAATTTTTGAAATGAACGAACATGGCTTAATGCCAAACAAAAACCCTATCACAGCTTTTTTGCAACAAAATCGTACGCAAGTTCCAGGTTCTGTTATAACTGTTTTAATGGATGGAAAACAACCTTTGTTAGTTGAGGTGCAAGCACTTACAACAAAAACTATTTTTGGTTATCCTCAACGTCGTGCATCTGGTTTTGATTTAAATCGTTTGCAAGTTTTAATCGCAGTTTTAACACAAAGAGCTGGATTGCCCTTAGCGCAATATGATGTACATATAAATGTTGTTGGTGGTTTAAAAGCAAATGAACCTGCAGCTGATTTGGCTATTGTTTGTGCAATTGTTAGTAGTTTAAAAAATGTTGTTCTTAAGGATTATGCAATTTTTGGTGAAATAGGGTTGGGCGGAGAAATAAGACCAGTACGATCTATGGATAAAAGAATTAACACTGCTCATAAATTAGGGTTTACTAATATCTTGGTGTCGCAAAATAATTCTAAACTAGAAACCAAACAAGTTCGCACAATTCACGATCTCAACAATATAATAAAATAAAATCCCTACAAAATAAAAGGCGACCCGACATCTGTTAAGACATCGGGTCTATGATCGTACTACCAGCTTGACTCGGCTACTGCTTGGTGGTAAGGGATTAACTCCCCCTGAAACTCCCCACCCCTCCGGTGAAGCTGATCCACGGCGCTGATGCGTCGCGAATGCGCGTCCTCACCTGACTTTGCTTGAACGTTCGCCTAGGAGCCTGCATCCTTTGACGCTGATTCCCAGACAACTTGCGGCAGACGCCACAATTGTCTTGTGTGATCCCATGAGCACAGTATGCCAATTCTCCCTCCCCTCTCTTGCTGGTTGCTTGTGCCTTCCCCTGAAAGCACAGAATACTGATTAAAATGGTATCAAAATTTTTAAAACCTGTAAAGTGGCTTGATTTTGTAAGACTAATTTTAAAAAAAGGCGACCCGACATCTGTTAAGACATCGGGTCTATGATCGTACTACCAGCCTAGTTCTTCTACCCTGAGACAAACCCCTTTCCGCTAGGCCCACACGTGACCGTGCCAGTCCGATGGACTGTGAGAGTCAGCCTCATGGTTCCATTCAACGGCCTTGATGCGGACGTGAGAATAGCCAACCTGGCTTGCCCAACATCCTCCACAGACTTACCCCGATCATCCGGCGGACCCAAGGATGATGAATAGGTATGCTCATCCGGACACTCACAAGCTGCACAGTGACCCACCACACTACCAAACAGATTGGCAGATACCACAGGAGCAGTGTGTGAACTCATTTCCCCTCTCCTCTCTCTTGCTGGTTGTTTGTGCCTTCCCCTGAAAACACAGAATACTTGATTAGAATGATACCAAAGTTTGTGGAACTTGTCAAGCCCCTCAAACAACCAAATCAAAAACTACTCTAAATGCACTTGAATAACAACTTGACCATGATGTAATTTTTTCAAAAAACTCATATCCTTCCCTTTTTCAATCATTGTCTGCGCAACAAACTTCGCCAACTCAACTGACTCAACATCAGTTACTCTTGCAACATGCATATGATTAAAACCTGCTTGCTCTTTTCCATAAACATCTCCTGGCCCTCTGGTTTTTAAATCTTGTTCAGCCAAAGCAAACCCGTCATTTATTTTTTCAAAAAACCTTAAGCGCTCCATAGATTGCGGTGAAGCATCTTCTGTAGAAACAAAACAATACGACTGCTGATCTCCCCTTCCAACTCTTCCTCTAAACTGATGTAATTGTGCCAACCCAAATCTATTTCCACCTTCAATTAACATCACAGTTGCATTTGGCACATCAATACCAACTTCAATCACAGAAGTTGCAACCAAAACATCTGTTTTTGCTTGCACAAAATCTTCCATGATTTCTTTTTTCTCTTGTGACTTAAGTTTTCCGTGCAACATTGCAATTTTTAAATTAGGAAAAACTTCTGTATCCAAAATCTCAAATTCTTTTTTCACAGATCTAACCCCAAGAATATCTGATTCATCAATCAGCGGACAAATCACAAAAACCTGCTGACCTTGTTTTATTTTTTGTCGCATAAACTCATATGCTTTTTCACGATTTTGCAAAGTCATTAATCTTGTAATGATTTGCTTGCGACCCTTTGGCATTGTTTTGATCGTTGAAATATCTAAATCACCATACAACATCAAAGCAAAAGTTCTTGGAATTGGAGTTGCTGTTAAAGATAAAAAATGTGTGATCTTTTTGTCTGTGCTTTTTTTATCTTGCGCACGACTTAATAATTTTTGTCTTTGCTCCACACCAAATCTGTGTTGCTCATCTACAATTACCAAAGACAAATCCGGCACCTCAACATCATCCTGAATTAAAGAATGTGTTCCAATTACAATGTCAAAATTTTTATCTAAAACCTCTTGCTTAATTTTCTTTTTTTCAGAAACTTTTGCTGAACCTAACAACAACGCAATTTTTATTGGAAACTTTTCAAATAATTTTATAAAAGATTGATAATGTTGTCTCGCCAAAACTTCTGTCGGAGCCATAATTAAAACTCTTTTTTTGTTTATAATTGCATTGTAAGCAGCAATTGCAGCAACAACTGTTTTTCCAGAACCAACATCACCTTGCACAAGACGACGCATTGGTTTTGTTTCTTGCAAATCATTTATAATTTTCCAAGAAACTTTTTTCTGATCTTGAGTTAATTCAAACGGCAATGCACTTACAAAATTCTTAATTTTTTTCTCATTAAATTTTAAACTTTCTGCGCAAAATTGATCTTGAATTTTTTTTGAAAACAAAACTGAAAATTGAACAGGAAAAAGTTCTTCTAAAGAAATTCTGCGACGTGCCATTTCCAAAGATTTATAAGAATCTGGAAAATGAATTTGCTCCAAAGCCTGATCCAAAGACAAGAGCTCATATTTTTGCTTAAACTTTTCAGGAAGCCAATCTTTAATTTGATTTTTAATTTCTAAACATTGTGAAATTAAAAAACGAATGTGTTTTGGAGTGATACCAGCAGTTGTTGGATAAATTGGAACTAAGCGACCTGTGTGATGAGTTTGTGTTTTATTTAATTTTTCATATTGAGGACTTGTGAATTGCAAACCAATCTTGTCCTCACGAGGCTTACCTGCAATTGCAACTTCATCGCCTTGGTGAATAGTTTTTGTAATATAAGGCTGTCCAAACCAAATCAAACGAATTGTTCCTGAATCATCTTCTAACAAAGCTTCTGTAATCATTTTGCGCGAACGCCAACCACGACGACTTGCGATTTGAATTATTTTACCACGAACTGTTGCTGCAACTTCTGACTCTAAATTGGCAATTGAAATAATTTTTGTAAAATCATCATAACGAAAAGGAATGTGCCACAACAAATCTTGGACTGTTTCCAGACCAAGTTTTTTTAAACGAGTATTTAAAGTTTTCCCAACAGTTTTTAATTCAGAAACAGGAGTTTTTAGAGTCAAATCCATAGTGGATCTATTTTACCACAGTTTGGCTTGACCTAAACACCTATTTTCTCTATAATTATCGCACAAAGCTCTCGTCGTTCAACGGATAGGACACCGGCTTGCGGAGCCGGGAATGTAGGTTCGATTCCTGCCGAGAGCACAATTACATCTTCATCCACTTATTCATTCTATCTGTTGCTGGCAAGTGCACAGCTTGTTCGTCGAATTCAACATGATCAGACATTATTTCAAAAACTTGTTCAACATGTTCAACATCTGTTGGTATTGCAATTCGCGGACGCATTAGGTTTTTAAAATCAATATACAAAATTATATTTTCCTTTCCTGCTTTTATAAACCAAAACTTTTCAACATCTTGAAATCGCACCAAATTATTTTCAATAACAACTCCTTCATGTGTTAATCCAAAAAACACTTCACCTGGCTCGCGAATTTCATTTATAAACATTACTAAAATCAGTAGGATTGTAAGCAGTGCAATTAAATAATCTTTTGTCCAAACAGCGTAAATTAAAATTGCCAAAACTATTATTGTTGCAATTATATACCACCAACGACCACGCTTGTGTTTTGTGAATTCTGGGATTTTCCAACCCATTAAAATGTCTTCTTTTGTATCCATATGTTTTAATTATAA
Organism: uncultured Gammaproteobacteria bacterium; assembly: GCA_964627525.1. Taxonomy (GTDB): domain Bacteria; phylum Patescibacteriota; class Patescibacteriia; order Magasanikbacterales; family JBBTQS01; genus CAZKMQ01. The sequence goes on from CAZVIA010000006.1 coordinate 46,657, forward strand.
CATAAAATTGCGCAGGTCTAAATAAAGACCTAAACAAAAACAGAGCCAAAGCCCTGTTTTTATTTGTGCGGAGAGGGGGGGGATGGTGTCGATGCTTTGCATCTCCACGAACACCTCACTCCGCTCGGAATAAGGTGTGCAAGCACACTTCTTCACTCACTCCATTCGGCGTACGAACCCAGGGTTCTCATCCATCTCCAGCCCAGCAAATAAAAAAATGGGGTTTTGACCCCATTTTTCTATCTGCGGAGAGGGGGGGATTCGAACCCCCGATACGGCATAAAACCGTATAACAGATTAGCAATCTGCCGCTTTCAGCCACTCAGCCACCTCTCCAGATTTAATTTATTTTATTGTGCGGAGAGGGAGGGATTCGAACCCTCGAGGGCTATTAACCCTGCTGGTTTTCAAGACCAGTGCATTCAACCGCTCTGCCACCTCTCCTATTAGATGACGAAAATAGTGTACCATTTTTTATTTACAAAGTCAAGCTTGACTCGCCCAACCCAAGCTCAAACCAAGCTATCGTCCATGCGCAACTGCCACAGAAAAAACTTTTTTCACACCTATTTGTTTTAACACACTAGCACATTCTCGCAAAGTTGCTCCTGTTGTACTCACATCATCAACCAAAACCACAAACTCTGGCACTTCCCCATTCCAACTCTTCTTAATTTCAAAAGCATTTTTCACATTTACTAATCTTTGAACTCGCGCTAATTTTGCCTGCTCTTTTGTGTGTCTTGTGCGCACCAACAAACCATCATCAAGATAAGCTGTCCCAGCTCGTTCTTCAATACCTTGTGCAATTCTTTTTGCTTGATTAAAATCTCTTTTCACCATTCTCTTATTGTGCATTGGCACTGGTACTAAAACCACATGATTTTGATAATAAAACTCTTTTTGCGCCATTAAAGCATCTGCCAACAATCTACCCAACACAATTCCAATTGATTCAATATAACCATATTTTAAAGCATGCAAAGCTCGGCGTGCAATTTTATTTGAATGTGGAGCTAAAACAAAAACACCATCTAAACCCTGTGGTCTTTGGTGACTTGGGCACGCACCCCAAAAACCCAACTCATTCAAACAAATCGGACAAAAATACTGCGCTTCAGATCCAATCCCTAAAGCACATTCTGTACACAGTCCTGCCCCCTCCTTTTGACATCCAATGCAAAACAAAGGAAATATCGATGCAAAAACCAAATCTTTTGCTGTCTGTAAAACAGCTGCCACTCGCATTCGCAATGGAGACATATTAAAATTTTATAACACGTTTTCCTCTCCCCAAGTTACTTTATCCACTAACCATTCGTCATTAATTTTTTCCAAATCAACAAATGCTTTTTGATAAATTCTACTTTTCACTCCAAAATCTTTTTTCTCTTTTTGTAATGTAACAGTCACACTAGCTGTTGTTGCAAAATTATCTTCAACTTCTGCAGTCAAAACTTTTGTCACAACAGAATAATTCGCATTTGGATCTATCTGCCCATCTGCCACAAACTTTTTCATTTGCGCATTATACGTTGGAGTCATCATTGGATACAAATCTTTTATATTACTGTAATTTGCGTCTGATGAATAACTTCCCAATCTTTCAACAAAAGAACTTGTCAAACCTTCTAAACCAACTTCTAACTCTGTTTCAGGATCACTTGTGGTTGGAGCTACAATTGTATTTGCTTCTTCAACTTCTTGTGCTAATTTATTTGGATCTACACCTTCTTCTATTACCACTGGCTCAAAAACATCCATTACAACTTCTTCATTTACTATTGGCGAACCATCTGTGTCTGTTGTTTTTGTCATCCTGTTCACAAAAAACCAAGCAATCAAAGCGACTACAACCACCCCTCCTAAAACTATTAACAATGTTTTTCTTCTGTTTTCCATATTTATTTTATTTATTCTTTTGTACCAGCAAGCATGTCTGGTGGTTCAGCTTTTGTTGGTGGCTCTGCTGGAGGCGCTGGCTCTGGTGTTGCTGGCGCTTCAACTTCAGGCGCTGGCGCAGCTGGTGGTTCTGGTTCTGGCTCTGCTGGAGGCTCGGGTGCCACCTCTGGTTCTGGTGCTGGAGCTTCCTCTACTACCACCTCTTCACCACCACCTTGTTCACCTTCCTCTTCTGCTAATTCTTTTTGTGATTGTTCAATTTTTAATAACTGCTCTGGATTTGTTGTAATAATTTGATCTTCTGTGTATGAAGCAACAATTTTAATTGCAGCATGTCTTTTTCCTGCAAAGAAAATTCCTTCACCAACTCCAGACTCTAACAGCAAATATTTTTCACCTTCAGTTAAGATAAAAGTTTTTTGCACTAAATCAACTGAAGCTGGAGATTGTTTTAACAACAATTGCAAAGAAGAGTTTGTAACAATTGCCTGACCATAAACAGAAGTCAAGAAATCATTTACATCTTGTGTGATTGTTGTAACACCCAAATAATACTTACGTGCGCGTTTTGCCAAAGCAAAAATAAATTTTGCAGATTCTTCATGTTGCATCAACCACCACGCCTCATCAATAACTAACAAACGTTTTTTTCTAGTAGAACGAACAACATTCCAAATATAGTTTACAATATTATAAATTGCCATTGGGCGCAACTCATCTTCCAAATCACGCACACTAAAAATTATCAGCTGATTATTTACATCTACATTTGTTGGAGCATTAAACAAACCAGCAAAAGTACCGTCAGTAAATTTTTGTAACTTAACTAACAAATCTTCTGTGCCTTCCATACCACTTAAAATATCTGCCAAATCCTGAATAATCGGCGGCTCAACAGTTTCAATGTCAGCATCTGGTGTAATATCTTTTTTAGCATAAGTTTCCAACAACGCACGATCCAACATTGAATCTTCTTGTGTTGTTAAGTTACCCAACATAATTCTCATCAAACCTTTCACAGTAATAACAGCACTCCTAATCAGATCTTCCATGTCAATTTCTTGACCAACTGGCCGTGGCATTTCAAATGGATTAATTTTTGAATCAGATGCCAAAGAAATATTTACATAAGTTCCACCAACAGCATCAGATAATTGTTTGTATTCCATTTCAGGGTCAATAATAATCACATCAACTCCCATCATCATTGAACGCAAAACTTCCAACTTCACAGCATAACTTTTTCCAGCACCAGAAGTCGCAAAAACAACCGAGTTAGCGTTTTGCAAAGAAAAACGATCAAACAAAATCAAACTATTATTGTGGCGATTTATTCCAAACAAAATCCCCTCTTCTGAAGTAAGTTCTGAAGAAATAAATGGGAAAGACGCGGCAATTGGCGAACTATTCATGTTAAAAGTCACCATCAACTCATCATTACCCAAAGGAATTGTTGAATTAAAACCTTGTTCAGCTTGGAAAAACACCCTCTTAGAGTAAATTAATTTTGAACCAAAAACCTGCTCAATATCTTGTGAAATTTTATCCAACTCTTCTTTAGATTTTGCATAAACTGTTATGTACAACGCAAACTGGAAAAACTTTTCAATCCCTTGTGTCAAAGCATCACGCAATTGTTCAATGTCACGCAACGCAGTTTCACGAATTGGATCACGCGGAGCACCTTTTTCTGCATCAGACAAAATCTGTGCTTCCATAACACCAGACTGATTTCGCAATTGCTTTAAAACTACAGGAGTTTTTACAGGATAAAAAAACATTGAAACATCCAAAGTATTTGAAAAATTAATAACTGGCGCAAACCAACCAACTGAAATATATCTTGGATAAGCCACAATAAAAAGTGTGCGAATAAAAGTGTCGCCCAACTTTACATGTGAGGACTCAACTTTCATTGCAGAAGGCGCAATCAAATCACTTATATTCACTACTCCAGTTCTAAAAACTTTCTCCTCTTCTAAAGCAGCAAGTTCTTGGCGTGATTTGGTTTTGTGCGCACGCTCTTTTTTTCCTTCTTTTTGTACCAAGTTTGCAGATTGTTTCTTGGATTTGTCTGTGATTGGTTTAAAAGCCATAATTTATTTTTTATTCCCTATTCTTCTACTCGCAAATCACTTGCTTTTGCCATTTTTTCTGAAGTAAATGTATCAGGGTTGTAAATATTATAATAAAGTTCAATCAAAGCTTGTGTATCCAACTTTGCAACTTCTAATCCCATACTAGACAAACCACCTTGCACTTTTCGTACACGCATTTCTAAATCTTGTTTTCGTTTATTAAATTTTTCTACATTCATTTTCAAAGCCTTAACCGGAGTAAACGCTTCCTTAAATCTATCCATGAATTTTTTCTTTGTATTTGAAGCTGGATCATAAGCAATAACTACAAAAAACTTTTTGCTCATAATATCTCCAAGCTCTACTAATTCTGTTACAAATGATTTGTAATCTGCAATCTGTGCTTTTAATAATTCATTTTCTTGTTTTTTCTCTGACTCATCTAAACGACCAAGATAACCTTCAATATTTAATTTACGCGACTGCATCACAATCTGCAAAGGAAAATCTAGTCCATTTAAAAATGAAACATAAGCGCTAATCATTGCATTTTGTTCATCTTCAGATTTTAGTGAAAAATTTATACTGGAAACCAACAAAACAGAACGTAAAGTTCCATCTTTAAGAATCACAACGTCTGATTTTATTTGGGCAATATCCAAATATTTTTGTGTACTTGCTTTGACTGATTTTTTTGCTAATTTTTTTGATTGCATATTAGTAATCTTCAGAATTGTATGAGCCGCCAGTGTTTACTGTAAGAGACAACTCAGTTAAACGATCTTTTGTAATAGGTTTACGTTCCAAAACCACCAACTCCTCATGTTTTTCTTTTTTCTTTTTCTTTGTGTCTGTAATTTCTGGTTCTTGTTTCATCCACGAACGCACATTTGGTTTAAATAATCTGGATATAAAATTTAATAAAAAATAATGAAACTTTTGGCCGCGAATTTTCACAAAAGCTAAAACCACCCCAAACAACAAAAACGGAATTCCTAATAATAGGAATAGTGCAAAATCTGCTAATTTATAAATTATAAAAAGAATTAAAGCAGTCACCATCAAAATAACAAATTGTCGACCTGTGACTGAGCCGATTATTTTTGCTTCTTCGTCAATAAATTGTGGTACCACAAACTGCTGTGCCATATTTATTTTTCTACCAATTATCTAATGCGCGATTAGCTATAATTATTGCTGAAAACTCTTCTTGATTTAAATCATTTTTCTTACGTGCTTTTACACCTTCATCTACAACTTGTTTAATTGATTTTTTATTTTTTAATGCATTGATCAACATTTCTTCATATATTTTGTGTGGCTCACTTCTGCGCCACGCAAAAATTGCTTGAATTTTTTCTTTATACGAACCTTCGCCAATTCTATTTACTGCTGCAATTATTTTTTCTACACGTATCTTTGGCTCTTGTGCTGATCTTCTAAAATCAATTAAACGCATTTGAGCAATTTCTTGTACTGGTCCAGTTAAAATTGTTGTTTTGCGCATGTCTGCAATTTTTTGTTTTGGTTTTGGAATAAAATCTTTTGCTGGAGCTGGAATCGGAACTGACGCTTTTGTTTGGGCTGGCGCTGAAGACGAAACTCGGGCTGGCGCTGAAATTTTATTTGTGCGCAAATTATCTTTATGTGTTGCACCAATTTGATGGCCAATATCTGCTGGTTTTTTAACCCGCCCGACAACTCTTTTAAAAACTTCATCGTCTTTTTTCGCAAGTTCAGGTCTTGGTTTAAATTCAGGCTTTGGTGATTCAGAAACTTTTTGACCAGACTTTGGAGCGATAGTTTTTTGTAAACTTAAAACCTCTTCAATAGCAGCGACAATTTGCATTGCAAGATCATCTTTTAAACCTGCACCGCCATTTTCTTTTGGTCTTGAAAGTGTATCTATTGTTGCACGAATGTCACGAACTTCTTTTACACGAGACTCAACAATTTTTGCAACTGTTCCCCACTCAACAGACAAAGCCTCAACTTTTTCTTTGATCTGCGCCATTGTTTCATTTTCAACTGGCTCATGTGCCGACACATTTGCACCAATTGTTTTGCGCATTTGTTTTTCAACTTGCTTAAGATCTTTGTCTACTTTTTTCTCATCTTTAATTGATTGTCTTTTCTTTGGTGGAATTTTTGGACTTGAAACAGTTGTTTGCTCTGAATTACTTCCACCAAATTCTTGTTTAATTTTTATCAAAAGTTCTTGCGCTTGATTTTCATCCAAACCAACACCAGATTTGTCCAAAGGTTTAGACAAAATGTTTAGCAAATGTTTTTCATCAAAATTATTTCTGCCAGTGCTTACTAATCTTGTTACAAGTTGTTCATAACGTTGTTTTGCTTCTGCAAGTGCAATTGTCGCTGGACGAAGGTTTTTTAAAGTCAAAATCATTTCAGTGTCACTGTACACTGGAATTTGAAATGGTTGCGCATTTGTCTCGTGCTCTTGATCTAAAGCAGTTGCATCCCATTTTTTTATATGTTGATCAACTGACCCAAGAAATTGTTCAGCTGGCTTAAAAATTCTTGTAGCGACCTCTGCTGCTAATGGCGCAATTTCTTTTTCAGGTTTTTTTAAAGCATGAGCCAAACCACTCAAGAAAAATTCTACCGTACGATTACCCAGGAAAATATTTAGTTCTTCGGAGACTAAAGCAGAAGTTTGTTTTGACTCTAATTTATATTTATTACTAATTTCAATATTAATATCACGCACAACTTCATCAACAATGTATTCATACACTGCTTTTGGCAAATTACTAATATTTTTAAAACCTATTGGCATAAACTGTTAAGGTGTCTATGGTATGTTATTAAACATATTTTGAACAAAAGCCATATCATCAGCATCTCCCAACAAAACAGGATCATTAAGCATTTGTTGTTCAAACTCAGTCAATCTATCTCCCCTTCCTTTTTTATCTCTCTTACCTTTCATATTTTCAAGCAAAGGCATAATTCTTTCCATCACATCTGCATCTGAAAGAGTTCTGTTTCCTGGAGGTACATCACTTCTGCTTTTACCAGCTGGAATTCCAGCCATATTCTTTGCAATTTTACTAAGAATTCTTGGAGTAACTTTTTGAGAAATTATTTCTGGCATTTCTGAAAGATACTTGCCAGATTGCTTTACAGCTTCCTTAACTTGCGCCGCAGCATCATTTGAACTTGCACTTTGTTTTGCAGCATTTGAAATATTTACTACAAACGAATTATTACCCGCTGAATCTTCTCCTGTTTTTGCAGATCTTTCAACAAGTGTATTAACTTCTTCTTGACTGTCTTCTTTAGATATAACACGATTACCATCTTTATCAAGTCTGTCACCTCTTCCTGTTTCTGAAAAAGATGTACTAGGATATTCTGCATCAAATTGCTCTTTTAGTTCTTTTTTACCAAGAGGACCAGTTATATTACCCTGATTATCACGCTTCTGTTTACTATCTAATGTGGAATCAGTATCAATCTGTCTTTTGTATTCTCGCTTAAGAGCTTCAAATCTAGTATACTCAGCAACCTCTTTTTTAGATGATTTAGGACTAGGAATTGCAGGAATACCAGCAGCTTTAATATCTATTAATTCTTCTTTAATATTTTCTCTATTCAAACCTTCTTTTTCTTCTATTTTCTTTGCTTCTGTTTTAATTAAGTGGAATTGTGAAGATGTTGCACTTGTAGCATAATCTTCTGAACCAAACTTAGCAGCTTTTTTCTCACTCAACCTCTTAGTTATTGCTTCACCACGTTCTTTATCTGACATCATTAATTGACCAGCAACAGGTATATCTTTAATATTTTTAATCATTCTTTCTCCTGCTACACTACTTCTACCATAATAATCAGCTGTTGTTGTAACTGCCTTACCAGCCTTTGAACCAAGTTTTTTACCAAGACCTGTACCAAATCCAATAACTTTGTCTGCACCACCTTTCAAAAATCCACTCATTTTACCAGCTACTGCAGATGCTGCTCCACCAGATATGCTTGCAGAAAATTTTATACCAGCAATCAAAATCACAAGACCTACCACTAAAGCAGTAAGATTATTCCACACTGAAATTTTACTACCTGCTGCTGAAAAAAGATTTCCCAAATTCCCTTCTTTAAATATTGCATCCACTCCACCTTGTGCTTCAACAAAATCAGCAATACCTTCTTTTGAAGAAATTAAATCAAAAGCACCTGGACTTTGCTGCATTGTTGATAATGCTAACCAAACAAAAAACACTAGAAGTGGACCTACTAATATTTGTTTGACCAACATGTCTAACCATTTTGAAAAATATTGTTGTGTTGAAGGCAAAATAGCTAACAAAAATGCAATCGGAGAGATAATAATTAACAACCAAATTGCAACTATTCTATAAACAATTATAAATAGCAATGTTAAACCAAGACTTAAAGCAGCGGTACCTATGATTAAAGTTAATATGGCTGTTATATAACTTTGAATAGGAATTGCAGATTCTGCTAACCAAGCTGCAACACCTGCTGCTCCTGATATACCTTCCACACCTTTGCTAATACCTGCATCAACAACTGGTTTTAATTCCATCCATTCATTCATTCTTAATAACTTAACAAAGTTTCCAGCACCTGTTTGGCTTATGGCCGTTCCAAACATCATCATTATCACTTGTGCAAAATCAAGGAAAAACCCAATAATAGTTCTACTAAAATTAACAACAATAACCACTATTGCAAATTTTGGTAATAATTGTTGGAATTGATAATTTTTAACACGAAAAACAGTTGCAAAAGCAATCACAAGTAGTATTAATACAAAAAATAAATTTACTATATCGCGAACAACTGTCCAACCAGTATTTACGATTACACTGTCTAAAAACTTATTATATTGAATCAGTGCTATAAAAGAATTAAACGACCAAACCAATAATTCACTAACTATCTTAAAAAATATTTCAGAAATTACTTTCATGAAATACCAACCAACCCACACACTAACTGCTGCTTCTGCAACACCTGATGCCACACCACCTAAGACAACTCCGGTTCCTATAGCTAGAGCAGACCCAACTTTTCCACCTCTTGCAGCGGCTTTTCCAGTTCCTTTTCCAAAAATTCCCTTTCCAAAATTCAAAAGACTTTGCCCAGCTTCCTTTACCGCTCCCTTAGTCACCTTAGTCACCTTCACAGGATCCCTAAACTGTTCAACAGTTAAGACTTGTTGTGCTTGCTGAACTTGTGCTGTTCCATTTATTTGAGCAGCATGTGCTTGTGCAACTGGCGCTAGTATAGTTACAAAAGAAAAAACAAAAACAAGCACAGCAATTGCTGCTTTTTTATAAGCATGCCCTCGAAAGTGCTTTAACATAGTTAGTGAATAAATTATAACATTTTTTTTATGTGGTTGCTATGGATTTTAGGGAGATATACACAGTT
>CAZVIA010000007.1:0-50638 GCA_964627525.1 uncultured Gammaproteobacteria bacterium
AAGACCACTCGGACGCTCGGGTGGTTCTGGAATAGTTTCAAGGTATTCAGCAAAAGTGTCGAAACCAAGAATATCGCCAAACTTTTTGTCCCAGAGGAGTTTGGCTTGTTTCTCGCGAACATCACCTGATGCTTCAAAAGTTTGATTTGGATCGTCTATGTCCAAAGTTTGTGATTGAACCACAGATACTAGCCATTCCTCAAAGATGTCTCCCAATCCATGCTTAGACTCCAAATCCAATTGATTTAGTCTTTCCTTTTGCTGATCACTTATACGAGGCATAATCCCTCCCCTTTGCCGCGATTTTGTGCGACATCTTTTTATATCATTTTTGTTGGAGTTTGTCAAGCTTATCTTTTTCTTAAAATCTTTAGCTCAGCTTTTTTAATTTTACTAAGCTTTTCAGTTGAAGCTTGCCAAGCAACAGGGGAAATATTTTTTACATGTTTTTTTAAAAATTCCCAAGTTTGTTTTGGGTAGACATGACCGGTTTCTCTTAAACACCAACCAACTCCTTTTTGGACGTACAAATGATTATCTTTAAGAAGGTTTTTTACTAAGGGTAAGATTTTGTTAATTGGTAGTGCAAGTCGGTTTGGTTTGTAATAAAAAAATAATGAAACCAAAGATTGTCTTCGCTCCCAAGGATTTTTAGAAGAATTCCATTTTTTTAATTGAGGATAAATTTTGTTTGGAAAATTATTAAGCAGTTCGTTGTATACACCAGACAAGCGATCTGAGTGTTCCCAATTATCCAAGGTTTTTGCCCAAGTTTTTAAAATGCGCCAATGTTTAAGTTTCAAAGATGTGGTATTTTTTTGTAAATAAATTGCAGCACAACTTCGCACTTCATAAACATTTGTTTGTTTCCAAATTTTGTCCCAAGTTACAACAATTTTATCAAAAGGTTTTTCATAAAAACTAAATTCAGTTTTTTCAACTGTGCGGATTTGTCCAACTCTCAACCCAAGCATTTTTAATTGTAACCCTGGAAAAAAATTCATGTCTTGGGTAACAACTTTTGTTTGTTTTGGGTTTGCAAATGGTTTGAGTTTTTTTAAAACTTCGTCTTGGGGTTTCATGTTTTTAAATTGAATTTTTAGGTCGAACTTAGATCGAGATTAGATTGTGCTCAAAGGTTCTAAATCGAATGCGGTAGTATGTGATAAGCAATTGCACCAAAAGCTACTGAAACATTTAACGAACCTTTGTGGCCAAGCATTGGAAGATGTACAGTTTCATGGCATTTTTTTAGTATAGCTGGAGCCACGCCCTTTACTTCGCTACCAACAATTATTGCCAAAGGAAATTTTGGTTTCCATTTACGATAATCAATGCTGGTTTTGGTTTTTTCCAAAGCCACTATATGATAGCCGTCTTTTTTTAATTTATTTATTAAAGGACCAGTTGTTTTTTTGCGCTCCCAAGGAATAATTTTTTCAGCTCCTAAGGAAACTTTGTCTACTTGAATTTGGCCAGGTTGTGGAGTCCACCCAGTTAAATAAATTTTTGAAACACCGATTGCGTCCGCAGTTCTAAAAAACGCTCCTACATTATGTCCAGAGCGGATGTTTGGCAAAATTAAAACAATTTCTTTTTTTGCGTTTGGTTTTTTCATAATTTTTCTTGCAACCATTTTTTCAAAAATAAAGTAGCTCTCACGTCATCTTCGTTATACTTAATTATATCTTGCAAAACTTTGCGGTCGCCAGATTCTAACCATTGCTCATACCAAAAAATACTTTGTGCGCCACTTGCTTCTTTTTTACTCCACGTAAATCCCAAGTGTTTACAAATATCTTTTATAGAATAAAAATATAATGGAAACACAACACACTTTTTTACAACATCAAATAAATCAAATAATTGCTCTTTAAAATAATCCAATTCTTTAGATCCACCATATTTTTTTTCCAATGTTGCCATACGACTTTTTTCGTAGGATGCATAATGATAAACAGTGTATTTTTTTGGCAAAGTTTTTAACCACTTCAAAAATTCACACCACATTTTTTCTTCTTGATCTGGTTGTTCAGCCAAAAAATATTTATATTCACCAGTTTCTTCATCTAAAAACCCAAATAAATATTCTAAACCTAATAAAGGGTCACCCTCAATATCAAAATGCAATGATTTGCCAGACTCTGGAATTTCAGGTTTGCTCAAATAATAAATTTCATTGTGAGACAAAGATTCAGCTTGTGTTTTCATGCGTTCTAGTTTCTCACGACTCATAAATGGAATTTTTGGCAGAGTATTTATATCCATCACAGCTGCATCATCAACAGTGTTTATTCCAGCCTTGCGTAACAAAGCAATTGATTTGCGATTCACATTATAAACCAATGAAACATCGTTAACATCTTTGACTTGTTTTTTGCATTCTTTTTTCCACGGGCCTTGCAAACACAATCTAGTAAAAACAAGTTCAGGTTTTTTGCCTAAAAGAATTTGTTCAATTGCGTTTTTTCGTTCTTTAAATTTTGGCAAAAATTCTTTTGGTTTAAAATAAATTTTTTCATGCTCAATATTTATTATGCCAGCTTTTTTAGGCAAAACATTTTGCAACTTTTTAAGTAAGAGAGAATAAAAAGTTAGTTGCATTTTGTGGGCTTTTTTTAAAGACTTACTGCTCTTGATATCCAAAGCTTCGTAATAATAATCACCAAAATCAGAAGTGATTTTTTTGCGAACTAACAGGTCTGGTCTTCCGACCCATTCGCGCCCATCAAATTCACCAACCAAAGCTCCTTGATAAATAGTATCAACACCTTTTTTCATCAGCTCAAGAGTTTTTTTCGTTGCTTGTGAAATGTTTTTTGATTTAACCCATTCAAAATTTTTGTCTTTAATAAATTTTTTAATATATTCCTCTTCATGAACAACACCTTGCTCTAGTAGTTTTTCCATGAGTTCAGGAAGTTCACCTTTTTTGCTTTGGTCTCCAAATAAATCAAACCACACCCAGTGCGGACAAAATTCATACTGGTAAAACATTTGTGAAGTAAGATGTGGTTTTTTGGTCATTAAAAAATTTTTCAATTTCAAATCTGATCAATCTAAAATTTCATAAAAGCATCCCATTTTTTCCAAAGTTCTGAAGTTGCCTTTACATCACCCCAACAGTATTTTGCAATTTCAACATAATTACCTTGTGCATATTGATCTCTAACTTGATCACCAGACATGCCAGCTTCTTTTGGACTGGTAATTCCAAATGCACGAGTAAAAGTATCTAAATTATATTTACGAGATGCTCCATAAAAAGTCATTTGATCTAATAGGTCGCAATGAGTTTTGTGATCATAGCGATAAGGAACCAAATTTTTTGTGGATTTAATTCCATGAATAGCTGAACGCAACATTAATACTGGTCCATCAAAACCACGACCATTAAAAGAAATAACCTGATCAAAATGTTTTATGTCATCCCAAAACATTTGTAAGATTTGTTTTTCATTTCCACAAATAAATTCCGCACCATCTTCTTCAAAAGAATCCAAGGTTTGGTCGCCAGCACTAAAGTATACTTTACCTTTGCCAGTGTGTGGGTTTGCCATTGCAATTGTCACAACATTACAAAAAGGTGCAAACAATCCTAACTTACCTTTGGTTTCTTCGCGATCTTCATCTGTTTCATCACGCTTGTGTAAATAATTTTTTTGATCTTCAGAAAGTTCGTCATAATTTACTCCAATTGTTTCAATGTCAAAAACTATTGATGCCATATTTTTTCGGTTAATTCTTTTGCTTAATTTAAGTTTAGCTTACACCTTTTATGGATTGGGCTCAAGTTATGGTGGGGGAGAATCATGTTGGCAGCACTTGTTGTTCAAGGTTGACGGTACACATAATTTAATGTAAAATAACTAGCGACTGGTAGTTTTAAATAATAGTCCAATTCGCGGGTATAGTATAACGGCTTATTATGCCAGCCTTCCAAGCTGGAGATACGGGTTCGATTCCCGTTACCCGCTCCAAAACAAAAGAATAACCCCTTTGGGTTATTCTTTTGTTTTGTTGAGTCGGGTAGGGGGTCGAACGGGCACGAGCGAGACAAGTTCTGAACTGGTTTGGTCCAGTTCAGAACAAAGTCGAGCGACAAATGATTCGAGCTGGTGTAGGGTTGTTTTGTGCCCAGGACAACGAAGCTTTTGCGGAAGCAAAAGCAAGGCGGAAGTCCTGTTACCCGCTTTCTGCTTAGTTACTATCGAAAGATAATTTTGTTTTTAAAACAAAAATCCGCCCCAATGTGCTAAATCGGTTAGGACTTTTGCACATCGCAGGCGGTGTTGGTTTAGTTGATGTCCTCTTTGAGGAGTACATCCTGATTTAGTTTCATGAGGTTCTTAACCTCAATCATTCGTGAAGAATTTACACCTTGCAAATCCGCGCACTTGGAGAATAGCGTAGCTTTCGGGTCGATTAGTAGGTATGCTTGCGTCCAGACATGGGCTGTTCTTTTGTTGTTGGGCCTTGGGGAAGACCACTCTGTTGCTAGCTGAGAGTTTCAACTTCGCGTTTGGTGATCTCCCCAAGCATGTCGAGCTCCCACAACTCGGCTGCTCGGGGATTTTCGGGATGAAGGTATCGTCCAAGTTGTTGAAGGAAGTGGTGGAGCCTCTCGTCCTGGGAAACAATTTCCCCCAAGGTGTTTATAAAGTTAATGGTTTGTTTGGGAGTGCATACACCACCATCAAACCCCATGGAATTTCTTCGCTGAAGGTGGATACACAGAACACCGCGTATCCAATTGTCTGCCGGGTGGTGGGGTCGTGAGGTTTCGCTGTAGCTAGGGCACTGATCGCACATGCGTCGTACTTCAAGTAGTGCTCTTTCAAACGCCTGAACCATGAAAATATCGAACACAGGATTGTCCAGAGTGCGTATGACCTGTGGTTTGTTGCTGAACCAGTAGTTGAACCTGTTGAAGACAGGATCCCATAGTTGATCCAACCATTCTTCAAAGGTGAATGGTTGCTTCCTGTTCACAAGCTCTTGGAATGCTCCAGAGAAGAATGTGAGCATTTTGATCAGCACCTGGGTTTCCTCAATCATCTTGTCTGTGTTATTCATCTTTATTTCCTTCTTGCTTGTTTCAGTGTTTTTGTAGAGATCATCAAACCTATTGTTTGACAATTTAGTATACCAAAAAACTCTTAGTTGTCAACCTAAAATATAGTAATTTGGTATATTTTGACAAAAACCTTGACAAATAAGGATAAAAATGGTATAATTAATATTGACAAAATATGTAAAACATATAAAATATGGAAAATAACTATTTTGAACAGTTAAAAACACTAGGGTTAACTAATTCACAAATAAAGATTTATCTATTTTTATTACAAAATGGTTTATCTAGCCCTCCTCAAATAGCAAAAGCAACTGGAATTGCGCGTACAAATTGTTACAATATTTTGCAAGATCTTGAATTTCAAGGTCTTATTATGGTTAATCAAAATAATAATAAAAAAGAATACATAGCAAAAGATCCAGAATCCTTACTTCAGACAATTCAACAAAAAAAAGAGACGATACAGCAGATTTTACCTGACTTAAGATCTCTTTATACTACACAAAAAAATAAACCATCAATTCAGTTTTATGATGGGTGGGATCAAGTGCAACAAATTTATTGGCAAGCAACAACATCAAAAGAAATTTATGCAATTGGAAGTACTAAGCGTTTGGTAGATATAGATGCAAAGTTTTTTAATAAGTTTGAGAAGCGACTTGCTGAGCTGGGTGTTGTTTTAAATGATATTGTTACGCCTGATTCTTCAGAAATTGCTTTGACAACAAAAGAAGTTTTAAAAGGGTTGTACTCTCACAAGACCCTTCCTTTGCAAAAAGGTGATTTGTTAACAGACGTGCTTATTTGGGATGATAATATTGCTTTGGTGACTCTTAAAAAACCGATTTTTGGCACAGTGATAACTAATAAAGAAATTGCAAAAACATTTAAAATTTTCTTTAAACTAATTTGGAAAGGTGCAATTGACAAAACCAATCACACAAGATAAACTTAAGATGAACTTTAAATACTATGTATAATACAATTGGATTAAAAGAATTTCGGGAAAATGTAGATAAATTTGCTAAATTGATTGCAAAAGGCAAATCTTATGTTGTAATGCGAAAAAATAAACCTTTATTTAAATTATCTGCTGTAGAAGATGAGTCAGAGTGGGAAACCGTGATAGATTTTACAAAAATTAAAAAAGGCGGTGTAGACATTGATGATGTGTTGGCAAGACTTTAAATATGGATAAGATAGATAAGGTATTAGCCAAATTATCTGAAAAAGAGAAAAAACAAATTAAACAACTTTTTCAGAAAATTAAAGCAAATGATTTTTTAGGATTAGATGTGAAAAAGTTGCGCGGTTACAATAATATATATAGAATAAAAAAAGGTCAGTTGCGTATTATTTATCAAACAATTGAACTAGATAAAATAAAACTTGTTGGTTTGAGTCGCAGATCTGAAAACATATACAAAAAGAAATTAACCCAATGATTTTCCGAATAAAATTTTTAAAAACCATATACAAAGGATTGGCTAAGCCAATTTTGTTTAGGTTTGATCCAGAAAAAGTTCATGATCAGGCGATTAAGTCTGGAGAGTTTTTTGGTAAAAACTTTTTGGGTAAAGGTTTTGTAAATCTGTGGTGTAAATATAAAAATAAAAAATTAACCCAAATTATAGATGGTGTTGAATATTCAAATCCAGTTGGGTTGGCTGCTGGTTTTGATAAAAATGCTAAAATGCTTAATATTTTGCCGGAAGTTGGTTTTGGTTTTGTAGAAATCGGTTCAATATCTGCAATGCCTTGTGAAGGAAATTCAAAACCTCGTTTGTGGCGTTTAAAAAAACACAAAGCATTGCGAGTGAATTATGGTTTATCAAATGATGGTGCAGAAATAATTTCAAAAAGAATTAAAACAAGTAATTCTGAAATTCCAGTTGGGGTTAGTATTGCAAGAACTAATTGTGTTGAGACTGGAACTCTTGGCGCAGGCATAAGAGATTATGTAAAATCATACATGCTTTTAAGGGATTGCGGAGCATATCATACTATAAATATTAGCTGTCCAAATGTTGCAAATAATACTACGTTTTTAGATCCAGAAAATTTGCGGGAACTTTTAAATGCTTTGCAACAAATTAGAATTGCAAAACCAATGTATGTAAAAATTTCTCCAGACCTGGATGTAGGTCAGCTAGATAAAATTATTGATCTTGCAATCGAGTTTAAATTAAATGGAATTATTTGTAGTAACTTAACAAAGAAAAAATTTGTTACAGATCAGTTTGAGGGAAGTGGGGGAATTAGTGGTTCATTTGTTTCTGACTCTTCAATAAATCAAATTAAATACATCTACAAAAAAACCAATGGACAGATCACATTGATTGCATGTGGTGGAGTTCAATCTCCACAAGATGCTTATGATAGAATAAAAGCTGGTGCATCTTTGGTTCAGTTAATTACTGGAATGATTTATCATGGACCGCAACTTGTTTCAGAGATAAATCATGGTTTGGTCAGACTGCTTGAACAAGATGGTTTAAATCACATTTCTCAAGCAGTAGGTCTAAGTATTAGAAATAATTAGACCTAAAACAGTTCAGATTCATTATTGTGCCCTTTTTGTGCAACACAAGCACCAGATGGAAACGGCTCTTTTGCTGCACAAATAAGGCATAATTAGTGGACTTCTTAATCTAGCACAACTCACAGAATTTGTCAAGTCGTTGATTGACAGATTCTTATTTTTTGGCTTATTTAAGCTAAATTTAGCACAAAACACTTGACAAAATCACCCAAATATGCTATGATGATATCTTCTTGTTTAGTGTGCCAAGCATGCAGAATAAGAAGGCTGCAGACTTCGTGTCTGTGGTGTGCGTTTAGTAAGAGCCCTTGTTTTAAAACCAGTTAGCCCTGGTAAAGAGGGAAAGCCAAAGGCCTGGGAGAGAAGCGATGGGAAGCTGCTAATCAACTTGAATTAGGAATTCGGGGAGATGCAGCCGTCAAACACCTGACAGAGGTCAGGTAACACTAGCGTGGTGATTAGAAGAAGTTTGGAATAAGCTACCAGTGACGCCACGCAAGAGGGTTGGGGCGCCAGAAGACGCCATTGACGGAAGTACAACGATTGAAAAAGGGCTGGTCGCGAGCGGTAAAACGCCCGCGACCAGCCCGAACCATTCCTTGTCAACTTCCAAAAATTTAGGTGAGCAATAACTGCCACCTTATTTTTTTTGTTTATTTTTTAAAGCTTCAGTTGCTAGTTCAAATAAAATTTTCATTGTGTTTGCAAGTTCTTTGTTTTCAATAACTAGTGAGTACATCTTGCCTTCAAAAGTATACATTTCAATTTTATCGCCGTATATTCCAATGTCTGTTTTAAAGTTAGAATATTCTTTGGGTAGTTGTAGTCGGTCTGAATCAACTATTTTTTGTGAAGGTGTACCAGAAAATAAACTCTTAATTTTTTTACCTCCGCGTTTCATTCCCATTCTTAATGGCTTGAGATCTTCTTCAGTTAATACTGTATACATAGCATCTGCATCAGTAATTTCATAAGAATTTTTATAGTCAGTTTTTGATCTATATTCAATAGCAGCTTTTAACCCAGCCTTACCTTCAAACAATTTTACAATTGGTCGGTCACCACCTATTTGCAAAGCTAATTCAGGTGCAAGTTTTTCAAGATCATTAATACGTGATTCTAATTCGTGTGAATAGCGTTTTGCATAAGCTAATAATTTATCAGGATGTTCTGATGCAAAAAACTTCTTTTTTCCACTTAAACTTGTGGATATTAGTCCACGATCAATCAAAGCATCTAAAGCAGTATAAACAGCTTGTCTTGATAATCTGGTTTTTTTAGAAAAATCTAAAACAGTTCCAGCGCCATGCTTAAGACCTGTCATGTAAATTTTTATTTCACTTTCTAGCAAGCCAAGTGAGCGTAAAATAGTTTTTATGTCTTTCATATTTTTTAATGTTACTAATAAAAGGATAACATAATTTTAAAAAAAAGAAGAGAGGACACGCGTTAGCATATCCTCTCGACGTTGAGTTGGTGTTGAGCCAAGTGTGTGTCGCCGTTTCGCACTTAGGCAACTCCTGAAAGCGCACGCGTACGCATCAGGTCACTCGCATAACACCGCGCCGGCAGTCGAGCTAGATGAACACCACGATGTTCAACCAACTTGATAGCGACGCTACCGCTTTAGGCCCGTCCGGAGATCTCCCAACGAAGTAGTTGTACTGCGTCGTCGTCGAAGCAGTACTTCCAGTTCCTCGTGGGCCAACCTCCGCGCCTGCGCAGATCGGCCAGGGATTCTTCTCGGGCGAGACCATGGTGAGTGCGTTTTTGTTCGCACCCTCCACTGCCTTGACCTCCTCCCTTGTCAGGATGACGTGATCTGGCGAACCTGTGAACAGGTCACCATCGCGATCCGTCAATTCAACTACGGTTTTCTCCGAAAGTTGGTCCGCACTTGCTGGTGCAGTACCAAATCCCATCAGCAAAAGCATTGCCGTTGCAAGCAACAGCCGCACCTTTGCTCGAACGAAGTACATTCAGAATACCTCGCAAGTTTAGAACACCCATCAGCACCGGTGTGGTTAGATAATCCAACCACTGACATGTACTATGCTATCATATACATAAAAAAAGTGCAAGGCTTTTGAGTTTGTGCACAGAATAGTCTATAAAATAAGCTGTTTTGTATAATTTAGAAAAAGTTGACCGCCCATCGTGTGATGAGCGGTCAGTTGAGGAGGAGGGTGGTGGGTTGTGGGTCGACTTACCCTTATGTTCGTTGTTTTGCAAACATGAGTCGCAATGATTTTGGCATTGCGCGACAAGTGCTACACATTGCTGGCGCGTTCCCTCTGCGCGCTATTTTTGTGCAGATCTTTCCACATGCGCATACGGCGACGGACGCACCAATGGAAGAGCCTGGTGGCAACCGTCTGGCTTGCAGGTTTTTTGGCAAAACCGACCTCAATGTCGTTATTAGGGGTGACCCAGTTTAAATATACCATAAAATTAATTTTTTTGATAAAATAAGGTTATAAGTTTTTAAAAAATAAAAATATGCACTATATATGTATGGGTGATTGTGACTGTCTTGTAGAAGAACCAGATGTTTGTCAGGCAAAAACCTGCCCAAAATATGAAGAAGACTTAAAAGAATGTGATTGTAATGATGGTTTGCATGCTCAAGGAGCTGAAGCTATTGATTTTTTGGGTGAAAATGAGGGTGATGATGATTTAATTGAAAAAGCTTAAAAAAGTTTTTATTTAAATTTACAAAAATAATTCACTAAACTTGACTTTTTCGCGATTTTGTGGTATTATATACACAGAGAAGAGGAAAATTCGGTCCAGAAATATTTGGTCCGAGTTTTTATTTCTAAAACACAAAAACAAAAACAAAATAAATTTTTACTATAAAATTTATGAATGAAATAATAAGAATTGAATACGGATAATGTATTTTTGTCCTTCACTCATTTACTCCCATGTTCTTTAACAACTAAATATTTTTTGCCTACCCCGACTTCCAGTCGGGGATTTTTTGTTTGGGTTTTGTGGGGCAAAATAAGGTTTGGGTTGACAAAATCACTCAAACTTGCTATAGTGTTTTGTATTGCTGTGGAAATACCATAGTTAATACCTGGAACAGCAGAAGCAGGGGGAGAGATGAAAAAGTTTCTAGCGCTGTTGATCTTGGTTCTTGTGGCACTGACAAGTTCAGGTTGTCGTGACAATGAGAAGGTCAAGGCATCTGACTTCGAGATGACGCTGGAACAAGAGTTGATGCTCAAGATCCAGAATGGTCCGTGCATAAAGTGGTGTCGGCAAAAAAGCACTGGCGCCATTGTGATGGGTAAGCTCGAGCCTTACCATCAGCAAGCGTTGCTGCTAGACGGATCTGAGGTTCAAAAGATGGCAGAGGGCAGTCTTTGTCCTGAGCCAGATAACAGTCTGGATTATTGCATGGACTAACCCTGCTTGGTTTGATTGAACACGAGTCGTGATTAACTTCGCGACTTTTGTGTTTATTAAGGAATGTTTTGGTTTTAAAT
This sequence comes from uncultured Gammaproteobacteria bacterium, assembly GCA_964627525.1. Lineage (GTDB taxonomy): Bacteria > Patescibacteriota > Patescibacteriia > Magasanikbacterales > JBBTQS01 > CAZKMQ01. Next base: position 11,114 of record CAZVIA010000007.1, read on the forward strand.
TAAACGAGTTTGACATTTTTTTCAATATATATTATTATGCAGAACATATCGCGGGATAGAGCAATTGGCAGCTCGCCAGGCCCATAACCTGGAGGTTGGGGGTTCGAGTCCCCCTCCCGCAACAATTAAAAAACACCACCCGAAAGGGTGGTATTTTTTTGCTCACTTAGAGCAGCGTTGCTCCATAAATATTGGAGCAGTAGACCGGACTCGAACCGGCGACCTTCTCCTTGGCAAGGAGACGTTCTACCAGCTGAACTACTACTGCGTTTGCGTGCTTATAATATCATAAAATATCAAAGCACGCGATGCTGGTTTGACTAGACTAAAACATTATATCTTTTTTCTCGATCAATGGTTTTTCAATATTATTTTCAGCATCTGCTTTTGTTTGGTCAAAAATACTTACAACAATTGTTCGTGCATCTTTCCATTCAAAATCATATCTAGTTTTAGGATAACCATAGTATGCATTAAATGTTTGGCCTTGCTCAAGAATAATTGGGTTTTTAATTTGGTCATTTAGCAAATCATAAATAAACAAATATGTCGCACTACCAGGATTTTCTTCATCATCATTATCAAGTGTAAAAGCAATGTGTTGTTTGTCTTCAGAAGGTACTGCATGGATACTTAAATTTTTATCTCTTAGTTCTGTAAAATCTTCTACAAATTTTATTGTTCCTTTATTTGCATCATATCTCCAAAAATCTAAAATAAAAGTTTTCTCATCAGCACCTGCACCTGTCCAAAGTTTTTTGAAAATAATTATATCTTCTGAAGGAAATACAGCATAGTCAACCATTCCTTCATAACGACTTTCAATTCCAGCTAAATCTTTCACACTTTCAACCAAAATTTCTTCTTTTCCTTCTTCAATATTTATGCGTACAATTTTTCTGTCATATTCTCCAACTTTTTCAACCATGTAAATATGATCTGGAATTTTATCTAATTGCGCGCTTTGGTCTTTATTTTCTTCTTTTAGATTTGAAACTTCATTTTCAAGTTGACTCAACTTGTTGAGCAACATTTGATTTGATTGTGAAAGTTGTTCTTGGTCTTGCTCAACACTTTTCTTTGTATAAATATTTGCAAAAATTATCACAAACAAAATTACAATTACTAAACCAATTATTTTTACAAAAAGATTTACATCTTCCTCCTGTTTCTTTTTAGACGCCATAGCTTTGTTTATTTATATTATTTTTATATAAGGATGATTTGAACACTAGGTCCCATGCTAGTAGTTAAGTAAAGAGATTTTATAAATAGTCCTTTTGTTCCACTTGGTTTTGATCTTTTTAAAGATTCAAGAACTGTTTCTACATTTTCAATAAGTTTTTCAGGACCAAAAGAAACTTTACCAACTGCTAAATGCAAATTGGCTGTATCGTCATTTTTATAAGCGACCTTACCTTTTTTTAATTCAGTAATTGTTTTAGTTACATCAGTTGTAACTGTGTCGTTTTTTGGATTTGGCATAAGTCCGCGAGTTCCAAGAGTTTTTGCAATTGGAGCAAGTTTGGACATCATGTCTGGTGTTGCCAAAGCAACATCAAAATCTGTTTTTTGAGATTTTTTAATATCTGCGACTAAATCTTCTGCACCAGCAATGTCTGCACCGGCTTTTTTTGCTTCATCAACTTTGTTTTCAGAAACAAAAGCTGCAACACGAACAGTTTTTCCAGTACCATGAGGTAGGCTAACTGTACCGCGCACAAGTTGATCGCCTTTTTTAGGATCAATTCCCAGACGAAAATGTGCTTCTAAAGATTCATCAAACTTTGTGTTTGAAAGTTCGCACAAAAGTGTTATTGCTTGGTCAAGCGCATATTGTTTTGTAGCGTCGACCTTCTTCTTAATAGAAGAAATTCTTTTTCCCATAAATAAATTGGTTACGTGGTAAGGCGTCCTGGGTCTGTGATGATGCAGTTAGTGCAGCCGCCACGTATCAGACCCAGAACTCCCACATTTGTTAATGAGGCTATGTTAGTAGATATGAGCAAAGAAGTCAAGTAATAAAAAACAAATTACATACACAACGAGAATTTTTGAGTGAGCGAAATTGTGGATGTAGACGACGAAAAACGTTCGCCACCCAATAGGGTGGCGAATTTTTCAACTGTTTGTATTTTATTATTTAAGCTTTTTTACTCTCTTTTCTAACTATTCTCCAATGCAATAAGAAAAGTGGGATTGCTACAATTAGCAAAGACAGGTCGCGTACAGCACTTCGCTGGCGTTCATAAATAGTGCGATCAATTTTTTGCTCGCCTTCATAATTGGCAACCGCAACACTCCATTTTTCAAATGCAAGTTTTTCTTCTTCAGTTAAAACACATTTTTCTTCACAATCATCTATTCTTTGAAAAAACTTTTGTTCATCTTCAAAAACAGGAGTTGGTGGTTCCATCCTATATTCATAAGCAAAATCTGCTTTTGTAAAAACCCATTGTTTTAAAGCCACATTAATTAAATCTGCAGCAGAAAATAGAATCACCATCACAGTGATTAGAGAGATAAGATACAAATAAATTGATCTTATCAATTTAGTTTTGTCTGACATAAAAAAATTGATTATGAAATTTCTAAGCCCATTTGTTTGGCAGTACCTTCAACAATTTTCATCGCAGCTTCAACATCATTTGCATTTAAATCCGGCATTTTCATCTCAGCAATTTCACGAACTTGTTGTTTGGTAACTTTTCCAATTTTTTCTGTATTTGGTTTTCCAGATCCTTTTTTAATTCCAGCAGCTTTTTTCAAAAGATCAGAAGCTGGAGGAGTTTTTAAAACAAATGTAAAAGATCGATCTTCGTAAACAGTGATTTCAACAGGAATAATATTTCCCATTTTATCTTTTGTTTTTTCATTAAATTGAGCACAAAAATCTTGAATTGCTAAGCCGTGTTGACCTAAAGCAGGACCAACTGGAGGCGCAGGATTAGCTTGTCCAGCTTGGATTTGTAATTTTATTTTTGTTAATTCTTTTTTTGCCATATTATATTATTAAATCTTTTTAACTTGCAAGAAGTCTAACTCAACAGGTGTTTCTCGTCCAAACATAGATACCAAAGTTTTAACTTTTCCACGAGATTCATCAACTGCTGAAATTTTTCCTTCAAGACCTTTGAAAGGACCATCTACAATACGAACTGGAGTACCAACTTGTACATTGATTTGATATTTTGGTTCCTCAACATTCATTCGTTTTTGCAAAGTCAACATTTCTTTAATATCAACCGGAGTTGGTGTAGTACCTGAACCAACAAACCCAGTTACATTTGGAGTGTTACGAACAACATACCAAGAATCATCAGTCACAACCATTTCAACCAAAACATATCCTGGAAAAATTTTCTCTTCAACAGTTACACGCTTACTAGCTTTAATTTTAATTTTTTTCTCAGTCGGAACAAGTACATTAAAAATCTTATCTTCCATGCTGTAAGATTCAATACGTTGTTTAAGGTTGCGTGATACATTTTCTTCATAACCAGAATATGTGTGAAGCACATACCAACGACGACCAAGTTTTTGAGTTGTTTCTTGTTTACCCATACCTCCTTAAATAATAAATTTAATTATGTTGTTGAAAATAAAGTCCAACACTGCAAAAAATATTGCTACAGCCAAAGTAATACCAATTACAACTAAAGTGTGGTTAGTAGTTTGTTTTTTTGTTGGCCAGGTAACTTTCCTAACCTCTTCAATTGCTTCTTTTAAATATTTTGTTAAAGCGTTTGCCATAAGAAAATTAAGTTTTCAAAAAAGGCCTTTGTGGCCCTTATGTGATGAGTATAGCATTTGCAGAAAATATGTCAAGACGGTAACATAAAGATATAAATTTATTAAAAATATGGAATTTAGAAGATGGTTTTCTGGGTCAAAACCAGAATCAGAATCAAGCCCAGAGCCAGCAGAAGAAGGAATTGTAAAAACAGAAGAAGATGATTTTGAAGAACAATTAAATAAACAAGGAAGGTCGCGTCGTAAATTTGTAAAAGGCATGGCTGTTGTTGGTGGTGCAGTGGCAGGTGCAGCAATAGGTGGAAAAATTAATTCTGCTGTGGCAGCAGGCGAAAAATTGGAACAACATGGAAGAGATTTGGAAAGAGCAAAAGAAATTTTAAATGGTGTTGATGGTGCAATTGAAAATATTGATAAGTTGAGAGCGGCATCTGCTGTGGAAAATGGTAGAAATGTTTTTTATATGTCGTTGGAACAAGAAGACAAAGCTCATGAAGATTTTAGAGATAAATATACAGTGGAAGGTGTTGCAAGATTGCTTGAAGATATACATGGTGTTAGAGAAGTTATGGGTGATGAACCGTGTAGGGAAAGGATTGAGAAAGTTTTTGATCATTTAAATTATTTTGATGCACTTGGAAGTTATTATAAATTTATTAAAGACAAGTCATACAAAGATAAAAAGTACATTAAGTTAAATACTGCTTGGAGAGTTGGTAGGCCAAAAGTAAGAGCTGATGAATTTTTGCCAAAAGGTGATGAGGTGCCAGATTTAGATATAGATCCAAGATTGCATTGGGCTGTATCTTCTGCAGTAGTTGATAAAGCTAGGAGAGATATTAAAATTTCAATAGAAAAAAATCCAGCATGGGCTGGTGAAGGTCGTCAAAAACAATTTCGTGAGTTATTAAATGATGATGAATTTAGAAAAGCTGTTTCAAAAACAGATTCAACTCTTGCAGAAGTGTATTCAATAATTAAGGCTGCAATAAAAAATTCTCCAGAAAATTCAGGAGTTGAAGATCATCGTGCTGAAGCTTTTGAATTGATTAAAGATAGAGAAGAGTTGTTGGAAAAAGAAATTATTGGGCAAAGCACAGATACTTATATTCATTTTTCTCATGAGAGAAGAGAAGGTGAGGATTTTGATGATTTGTTGGGTGATCAGTTGGGTAGTTTAACAAGGAATGATACAAAGGAAACAAAAATTGAATTCAATCATTATAATCCAGATGCAGCTGGTGAAAAGATTTTAAATGCTTTGGCAACTAGTAAAGGTGAAACAGTAGTTTTTTTTCAAACACACGGTAGCGAAACTGGAATTACAGCAAACAATGATAAAGATCCAGCAAAAGTTACAAGAGTTGGCGTAGAAAAAATTGCACAAGCATTGGTAAAAAGAATATTAGCAGATGATGATCCTAATGCTTTAGAAAAAATGAAAATTATTTTGACTACTTGCCATGGTTATGATTTTTCAAAAAATTTAGCTAAGGAAATTAAAAAAGAATATCGAGAAATGACTAGTATGAGTGCACCAGAAATTGGTTTGCCAACAATAATTACATCTACACAAGAAGCAAGTGTGTCTTTTCAGGGTGGGTTGGTGAATTATTTGGATAAAAATGTGCGGAATATGAGAGAGAAAGGAAAATTAGATGGGGCAATGTTGTTAAGAAGAATACAGCCATCTGCATATCATGATGGGGATGTAACTTATATGACAAAAGCTCGTGGTAAGTGGAGAGATGTTGCTGAAGCTGGTGAGCGAGTGTCATCACAATCTGCAGCATAAAATATGTTTATTAAATATGTTTAGGCGCAGATATTTAACTCACAATAAAATTAAAATTTATAAGCAGAACTTGATACACAATTATCAAGTTCTTCAATCTATGGCTCCTGAAAAAAATATTGGTGTGATTGTTAAGAGTAATGCTTATGGTCATGGTTTGGTTCAGGTTGCACAAATTGCAGATAAATTAGGGGCGCCATATTTAATTGTTGATAGTGTTTATGAGGCTTTGATTCTTAAGGATGCTCGTGTAAAAACTCCAATAATGGTTCTTGGTTTTACTGCTACTGAAAATTTGAAAAAGAAAAAATATCCATTTACATTTGTGGTTGCTGATAAAGAGTCTTTGAAAGTGATGGTTAATTTTCAAACTCATGCGCCAATTCATGTTTTTATAAACACTGGGATGAATCGTGAGGGTTTTGATTTAAGTGAAATTGATTGGCTGATTGATTTTATAAAAACTCATCCTAAAAATAATTTTGAAGGAGTGATGTCTCATTTTGCTGAAGCTGATGTTGAGCCCACAACTAATTTAACTGAAAAGCAAAATAAGAATTTTGATTTTGTTTTGGAGCGATTTTCTGATGCTGGAATTAATTTTAAATTTAAACATATTGATGCAACAACTGCTGTGATGCATCAGCATAAAACTTCTTCAAATTTTGTTCGGCTAGGTCGTGCGTTTTATGGAATTGGAACTGAAAATAAATTATATGAACAGTTGAAACCTGCGATGGAGTTTTTGTCTACAATTGTAAATATTCGGAATGTTAAAAAAGGCGATGTGGTTGGTTATGGTGCTACTTTTGTTGTTGAGCAAGATATGAAAGTTGCTCTGATTCCAGCTGGCTATCAAGAAGGTGTGGAACGTCGGTTGAGTAATAAAGGTATGATGACTGTGCGAAATGTGCACTGTCCAATTGTTGGAAGAGTGAGTATGAATTATTCTATTATTGATGTGAGTAAAGTTGAAGGTGTTGGGGTGGGGGATGAAGTTATAATTTATAGTAAAAATCCTAAAGATCCAAATTCTTTAAATAACGTAAGTTTGATTTGTGAAACTATTGGACATGAAATGATGGTGCGAGTTGATCATTCTGTGAGGCGGGAAATTATTTAAAAAAAGAAAAACCTTGGGGACGCATGACGTAATAATCTTCGCCTTTATCCCAAGGTTTTTTTTGTTTTTCTAGTTCAAGATGATGTGAGTTCGGAAAAAGAATTCGTATCCGTTTTGGTTTTTGCCTTCTTCGTCAGGCAGTCTGCGAAAGTGTACACAGAACTCAAACATAGTTGTGTTGCCAAAGGCGAGTACCATGTTTGGGCCACCACCGTATGAGGTGATTGTGGGAGTTCCTTCGTCCAGGTCTGGATTACCCCAGCTTTCTGTTTCAACACCAAAGTGTAACCAGGGTGCGAACGGCATTGGGAAGTCCATCATCACGAACATGTAAAGGTCGTTGGTGTTTGGCATCCAGTCAAACTCAGCCCAGTAGTACATAACATCACCGACTTTGCCAGTGAGCATGGTGGTGAGAATGAACTCATCAGCACCAAAGTCCCATCCAACTGCCAGACTTGGTTTGAATAAGTCATTTAGTTGGTACTGTGCTTCCAAGTAGGCGTTCATTTTTTGAGCGCCTGGATTGATGACAGTCCAAGCGTTCAAAGCAAGGTGATCTTCAACCGGCTGAAATCCTCCGTGCACCAAAAGTAGTGCACGAGAAGGAAACTTGTCCAAGGCCTGAACTGTACTCGAGCTCATGAAAAGAGTTGCAACTGCAATCATCGGGATTGAACTTTTTTTCATCTTCAGCCTCCATGGTTTGGCTCACAATAGTTGTCCTAAAAAACGAAAGGAATATGTGAGCTAACCTTCTTTTAACATATTTGACAGGATTTGTCAAATAGGCTAAGATAATACTCCCCATAGCAAAAGGAGGTGGGGTATGCTAGGAACAAAGCAGGGCGCTTTGGTGCTGCTGTCGGTGTTCGTGCTGGGCTTGAGCGTGAGTGCGCAAGCACAAACCTTGAACATCAAGGTTGAACATCAGGGTGTGTTGAGCAGTCAACTGCCGCAGACCTATGTCCCGCAGTGGGACATTTCATTGAGTCACACGCTAGCAAAATACCCCAAGCTTTCTCTGACTGGTTGGGCCTTGGTTTATTTCTTACCTGAATTTCGAGGTGGTGCCGAAGTGGTTTTATGCGGGCCTGATGTATCGCAGAACCACTGGTTTCGGGCCACGGCTGGAATTGAATCTACCGGTTGGTACTGGCTTTGGTTTCCAGGTCTGGTCTTCGTGGGTTCCGTTGAACCTAGAGGAAGATGACCCAGACTGGACTCGGTTCCAGGTCGGAGCTGCGATCAAGTTCGGGCAAACTGCCGACGAGTAAGGAATAGGGGGATAGAACGTCCATAGATTACTCGAAGTATCACCCCAAAAACTCAGAAACCACAGGTCAAACGATTGGTGGTTTCTTTTTTTATTTAAAAAACCCCGGCTGACGCTGAGGTTTTAAAAAAAGTGTGAAATTGGTTTACGAAAAACTTACAAAAAATTATACATCCAAATTTTGCACACTTTTAGCTCTTGTCTGAATAAACTTTTTACGAGGTGCAACTTCAGCTCCCATTAAAATATCAAAAGTTTGGTCAGCTTTTTGTGCATCTTCAATTGTAACAATTTTCATGACTCTGTTTTCAGGATTCATTGTTGTTTCCCAAAGCTGATCAGGATTCATTTCACCAAGACCCTTGTAGCGCTGAATATTAACACGCGATCCACCAATTTTCATAATCATCTCATCTTCATCACTACCTTCTATCACTTCCTCACCTTCTCCAACAACAACCTTTGTTTTTTGAGCTGTCTTAGATTTTTTCGCAGATGCCTTACTTAATTTTTCAATTAATTTTTCTTTTTCTTCGTCTGTATATGCATATTCCATTTCCTTTCCAAGCTTAACACTATACAAAGGTGGTTGCGCAATATAAATATGACCAGACGCAATTAATTCTGGGAAATATCTGTAAAACAAAGTCAGCAACAAAGTTCTAATATGAGAACCATCAACATCAGCATCTGTCATAATTACAATTCTGTGATAGCGAAGTTTTTCAATATCAAACTGTTCACCAACATTTGTTCCCAAAGCAATGATCAATGCTTTTAATTCAGTGTTAGCTAAAATTTTATCTAAACGCGCACGTTCTACATTTAAAATTTTACCACGCAAAGGTAGGATCGCTTGAAATTCACGGTTACGTCCTTGTTTGGCCGAACCCCCCGCAGAATCTCCCTCAACAATATACAATTCACTTTGTGTTGCATCACGACTTGAACAATCTGCTAATTTTCCAGGCAAAGTAAATCCTTCTAAAGCACCTTTTCGCAAAACAGATTCACGAGCAACGCGTGCGGCATTTCTTGCTTTGGCAGCTAAAATACATTTTCCTAAAATTGCCTCAGCATCTTTTGGATTTTCCTCTAAATATTGTGTTAAAGCTTCACTAAAAATTCCATCAACAATTGATTTAACTTCTGGATTTCCAAGTTTACCCTTAGTCTGTCCTTCAAACTGTGGTTCAGGCACACGCACAGAAATAATTGCAGTCATTCCTTCGCGAACATCATCACCACTCAAATTATCATCTTTTTCTTTTAAAATATTTTTTGCGCGAGCATAAGAATTTAAAGTTCTGGTCAATCCAGTTTTAAATCCAGCAATATGAGTTCCACCCTCTGGGTTTAAAATGCTATTTGTAAAAGCAAATAATGAATCTTTGTATTCACTTGTGTATTGCATTGAAATTTCAACTTGCACATCATCATTTTCTTTTTCAACATAAAAAATATTTGGATGTTTTGGTTCCTTGTTGTGATTAATGTGGCGAACATAAGATTGAATACCTCCACTAAAGTAAAAAACATACTCATTCACATCTTCTGAATCGCGTGCATCAGTCACAACAATTTCAACACCTTTAGTAAGGTAGGCATGTTGGCGCATTCTATTTAAAATTGTTTGCCAATCAAATTCTAATGTATCAAAAATTTTTGTGTCTGGTTTAAAACTAATTGTTGTACCGTTTAATTTTGATTTGCCAATTGCTTTAATTTTTTTCTTTGGAATTCCACGAACATATTCTTGTTCCCAAATTTTTCCATCACGATGAACTTCAGCACGCACCAATTCAGACAAAGCATTTACAACTGAAACACCAACACCATGCAAACCACCAGAAACTTTATAGCCATCACCACCAAATTTTCCACCAGCGTGCAATTTTGTCATTACTAATTCCAAAGCACTTTTTTTATACTGACTATGAATCTCAACTGGAATACCACGACCATTGTCTGTTACAGCCACAGTTCCATCAGAATTTAAAGTTAAAGTTACGCGATCACAATAACCAGCCATTGCTTCATCAATTGCATTGTCAACAATTTCCCAAACTAAGTGATGCAAACCAGTTACACCAGTTGAACCAATATACATTCCTGGACGTTTGCGAACAGCCTCAAGACCTTCAAGAACTTGAATGCTTTTTGCACTATAAGTTGATTTGGGTTTTTTATCAGTTGATTTTGTTGTTGTTTTTGTAGCCATAAGTACACAATAATACAGCTGTATTGTAGCATTTTTGTGCTGGTTTGGCAACCCATGGCAATGGCGATCTATTACAATATAATGTATAATATTGTCATAGTTTTTATGGCAAAAGAAAAACAAACTTTTGAAAAATATCAAACTTCTCAACCTGATGAATTAAGTCAAGGTCAGTTAAAGTTTGGTAAATGGTGGATTAAGAATCGTTTGTTTTTTAGAAGATTATTAATTGGTATTTTAGGGTTAATAGGAATTAGTGGAATTGGTTTTGGGATGTATAGTGTTGGACATTATTTTATTGTTGAAAGACCGCAAGCAAAAGCGCATCAGCAACATTTTTTAAGACCAAAAGTTCCATTTGCAGCTTATCATGAAAGTCTTGCACCAAGTGATGTGCGTTTTGAATCAACTGTTGTTTTAAAAGGAACAGACGACTTATATGATTTTGTTACAAAAGCAACTAATCCAAATGAAGATTGGTATGTAACTTTTAATTATAAGTTTCAGTTTGATGATCGTGAGACAGAAGTACATGAAGCAATGTTGGTTCCAGGAAAGCAAACTGTTTTAACTGACCTTGGATATGAAACTCAACGCAGGCCAAGTGCGCCATCTATTTCAATAGAAGATGTAAGGTGGTTTAGGATTTCTCCACACATGGCGCCAGATTCAATAAAATTTATTGAGGAGCACAGTGCTTTAAGTGTTAGTAATGTTGAATTTATTCCAGGCGCACAATCTGAAGATGCTGTAAAAGCACATAGTGCAAAGTTTACTTTATATAATGATACTGCTTTTAATTTTTGGGAAGTGCCAATTTATATTTTAATGTATCAAGGCTCTTCATTAATAGCTATTGAGCAAACTGTTGCAAAAGAATTGGTTTCTGGTCAACAACAGGATTTTGATGTAAGGTCATTTAAGACACAGGTACGAGCTAATAATATAGAGGTAGTACCTTATGTAGCTGTGTTTGACTGGTCAATTTACATGCCGCAATAAATGGCGCAAAAAAAGTTTCAATCAATTGGGAAAATTTTTAAGGGCACTGATTGGGTGCTTATTTTGTCTGTGCTAACTTTAGTGGCATTTGGTATGATTGCAATTTATAGTATTGATGTTGGTGTGCATTCGGGTTTTTCAGAAACAAAAACTCAACTGATGGCGTTGTTGTTGGGGATTGGTGGTATGGTTGCAATTTCTCATGTGCCAAAAAGTGCGTGGCGGTCTTATAGTTTGTTGATTTATGTTTTTGGTGTGTTGGGGTTGATTTATGTTTTGATTTTTGGGGCTGAAATTCGCGGAACACAAGGTTGGATTTTTTTGGGAAGTTTGTCTTTTCAGCCAGTAGAATTTATGAAAATTGCCATGGTCTTGTTTATGGCATATTTAATTGAAAGAAGTGGTAGGTCTTTTCATAGTTTTTATTTTTTTAGCAAAACTATTGTGTACGCGATTTTTCCTGTGGCATTAGTTTTGTTGCAACCAGATTTAGGTTCTGCAATTGTGTTGTTAATTGTTTGGTTGGGATTAATGTTAATAGTTGGTATAAATAAAAAGTTTGTATTGGCTTTGGCCGTGGCTTTTGTTTTGATTGCAGTGTTTGCGTGGTTTTTTGTTTTGGCAAATTATCAAAAAGATCGTATAAAAACTTTTGTAGATCCAAGTCATGATCCTTTGGGTGCTGGATATAATGTTCAACAATCAATAATTGCAGTTGGTTCTGGTCGTGTGTTTGGTCGGGGTTTGGGGGCTGGTTCACAAACTCAATTAAGGTTTTTGCCAGAAGGACAAACTGATTTTATTTTTTCTGTGATTGCAGAGGAGTTGGGGTTTGCTGGTGTGAGTGTTGTATTTATTGCTTTGAGTTTGCTTTGGTATCGTTTAATAAAAATTGCATTACGAGCGCGGGATGATTTTGGATTATTTGTGGTGATGGGGTCATGTGTTTTGATTTTTGGAGAAATAGGGATTAATATTGGTGCAACTTTAGGAATGTTGCCAGTAACTGGGATTGCTTTGCCATTTGTTAGTGCGGGAGGTTCATCTTTATTAATGCATCTATTATTGATTGGTTTGGTGCTAAGTGTGAATAGGAGTGATAGCAAAATACAGGAAAGGGTTGACGTTTTTTCTTAAATATTATATAGTTTTCTCGCTTAGATTTTTAATATGAATTACAAAATAAATTTACAAAAAAGAGAAAAAGGTCAAAAGGTTTTGCAGGAGTTAAAAACTAGTGGTTTTATTGCTGGTGTATTATATGGACCAGATCGTGAGCCAGTTCCAATTTCTGTGAAAGCTTTGGATTTTGAAAAATTATATAGTGAAGCAGGAAGTTCTGCTTTGGTTGATTGCAAGTTTGGTGATGAAGAGTCGGTAAAGCTTTTGATTCAAGATGTTGATTGTGATCCAGTGACAGATAGAATTCGTCATGTGGATTTTCGTCAAATTAAAATGGGTGAAAAAATGCGATTCACAGTTCCTATTGAGTTTGTTGGTGAATCTGCTGCAGTGGGTACTCTTAATGGTACTTTTGTTAAAAACACAACTGAAGTTGAAATTGAATGTTTGCCAAAAGATTTGGTTGCAAATTTGGAAGCAGATATTAGTAAGTTGGCAACTTTTGAAGACACTTTGACTGTTACTGATTTGAAAGCAGTTGAAGGTGTAGAAATTTTAGTAGATGAAAATGAAAAACTTGCTTATGTTGAGGCGCCTCGTACTGAAGAAGAAATAGCTGCTCTTGAAGAAGAAGTTAAAGAAGATGTTAGTGAAGTTGAAGGTGCTGCAGAAGATGAAGCTGCTGAAGGTAAAGATGGTGATGATAAGGATAATAAGGGTGGAGATAAATCTGAAGATAAAAAAGAGGGGGATGAAAATAAAGGTGAAAAACCAAAAGAAGAATCTAAATAATGAAGGAATAAAAATGTTTAAGTTCCGCTCGGTACTTACATTGGTGATATTACTAGTAGTCATGCTTGGAGCTATGGCTGCTGGTTTTGTTTATAAACAAATTGTTGGCGAGCCGATTGTTGATGTACAAAAAGTTGAAGAGTTTTTTAATATTGATGAGGGTGAAAAATTTGTGCGAACATTGGATGGGGTTTTTGTTAAGCATGAGGAAGAAGTTCAGCCTGTTGTTACAGCCATAATGATAGATAATCATCCAGAAGCAAGACCTTCTATTGGGTTGGCTCAAGCATCTGTTGTTTATGAAGTTCCTGTCGAAGGAAGGTTCACAAGGTTTTTGGCTTTATATGCTTTGCCAGTTGAAATTTTTGGAGAGGATTTTGAGGAAAATAAAAACCCTACTTCAACACCTGTTGTGGTAGTGACCTCAACTTCTTATACAGGTTCAATTGGTCCAGTTAGAAGTGCTCGTCCATATTTTTTGGATATTGCAGGGGAATATAATGCTATTTATACTCATGTTGGTGGTTCGCCAGTTGCACTTTCTCAAGTAAGATCTGGGAATATAAATAATTTAAATGAATTTTTTAAAGGACATTTATTTTGGCGTGCGCAAAATCGTTGGGCACCGCATAATGTTTTGACAACATTAGAAAAAATTGAAAAAGGGCGGCTGCAGTATTTTGATGATTTAGAAAAAAGTAATTTTGAATCTTGGAAATGGGTTGATGAGAAAAAGTCTGAAATAAAAGATTGTGAGATTTGTTTGCCGTTTATAAGTATTGATTGGAAAGATAAAAGCAATTATATTTTGTGGGAGTTTGATTTTGAAAATAAAAAATACGATCGTTTTCGGGATGGGGAGTTACATACTGATGTGGGTGGTGCTGGAATTTATGCAGACACAATTGTTGTGCAGTATGTAAAGTCGCATGTGATTGATAATGTTGGTAGGTTGGATATTGATATTGTTGGTGAAGGTGAGGTTGAAATTTATCACGGTGGTAATGATCCAGCAAAAGGTATTTGGAAAAAAGATGGGCGTTATGAACGCACAAAGTTTTTTGTAGCAGATGAAAATGGTGAGGCTGATGAAGATCGAGAAATTTATTTAAGGCGTGGGAAAGTTTGGGTTGAGGTTGTGCCAGAAGGTGTGAAAGTGGATGGGTTTTTTTCAAAAGATGGGGAAGAGTAAGTGTGGTTGGGTTGGAAGTTAGATTAAGCTGGGAATTGAATTAAGGGGATTTTTTTGATAAAATAATTTTATTGGACAAGAGGAGGAGGTCATGACAGAAAGCCACATGCGCTCTGGACAAAAGATGCGCGTTGTTGGTTTGCATGGAGATCCAGGTAGGATCTTTGATAGGTTTCTTCGACCACCACAAGGTGTGGATTTGAGCGCTCGCAAAGTTGGGGTGGAGTGTGTGCTGGGACGGCGCACTCACTTTGATGATTTGTGGGTTGTGAAGTACGCCGAAGGTGGGAAGACTTTGCACAGACCTGGAGAGCTCGTGCCTTTGTAGGGGAAAGGTGCGTAGCTTTTGTATGGTGTCGTGCATGTCCAAAAATCAAACTAACAAAAAACAGAGTAGGGAGCTCTGTTTTTTGGATTAAATAAAATCTACTGAAAGGAAGAAAATGTTAATTAGAATATTGTTGCAATGAATTTTTACATTCCTAAATAATTACCAACCAAAATACTAATCACATTCATAAATACAGCAAGTGTGATTGCGTTTTTCTTTGTGATGATTTCTTTGTTCATTTTGAAAATAAAGATTGATTCAATTATTATCACAATCAACTCAAACCAATAATAAGAATAAGGAAGTGCTTCAAAAAATGGATACACAAACCACATCAAAGGAAGTGTGATTATATTTGCTAATAATACAGCAAACAATAATTTTAGTTTTGTTTTTGTTATGCGTGCGTATGCAAAAGCAACTAACAGTTCAACAACTAATGTTAGTAGTACAGCAAAAAATAATTTATACCAATCATATTGTGCAATAGGTGTTGTTTCTGTGATAAATAATTTGTCTTGTTCAACACTTACACTAAAAACAGAATTAAATCCTCTGTGTTCAAAAATTTTACTTTCTCTTTGTTTGTCTGTGAAGTTTATAATTAATTTATGATATGGACTAAAACCATAAGATAGTGCTTTGCATGAATTTTCTTTGCATGAAAATCCTTGTGGTCCTAATTCTTGTAATGGAGCTGATTTGTTACACTGACTATCTTCACATTCAAGAAGTTGACCATCAATAACATCAACTTGCTCATTAACATTAAAACTAAAATCAAATTCCATTGTTGGTTTTGGGCCAATGTCTGCAAAAGTGATTGAAGGGATTAATAGGAGTGTAATAATGAGTAGAGTTTTGAAAAATTTCATATGGTTGGTTGGTTTTTTATGGCGATTATTACTTGTGAACAAGGAAAAAGTTTTGTGAGCCAGTTTGGCATTAATGAAAGGAAAAAATAATAAACTAATGAACGTCGCGATTCTCGATTGTAATATCCTGTAAAATTATATTGCTTAATTGTTTGAAATTGGGTGTGCAATAGTTTTTTGTATTCAGAGCGAGTGTAATTTTTTTCTTGAATCTCGTTTCTATCAGTGTGTTTTTTAAAAAGTTTGTTAAAAACTTTTGGACAAGATGGTTCTAACAACAAGTATAGTTTACCATTATTTTTTAATACTCGATAACATTCAGCAATGCTTTTATTTGGGTTTTGAATATGATGAAATCCAGCAAAGAAAAAAATTTGATTAAAAGCATTGCCTTGGGTTGGAATTTTTTCTGCTTCAATTATCCATTTCTCGTCTATTTTTGTGTTAAAAAAATTCTCAAATTTAGTGCTTGTTTTTACAGCAGTCAAAGAGCTGTCTGAATAATAAAGATTGATTTTGTTTTTAAAGCGATTTTTTAAATAAGCTGCGTGCATGCCATAGCCACCAGCTAATTCTAAAACATTTCCCGAAAATTCTAATTTGTATTTATTAATAATTTCTTCAAACAACCAAACTGATCGTGCTTTCCAAAAAATTTGTTTGTGTAATTCTTTTACAGAGCACATTGATTTTTCACTTGCAAAAAAATCATCTTCTATTTTTTGAGAGGGGTTTAGGTTTGTGTGAAAAATTTTTATTGGACTGTGTTGGTCCATAAATATTGATAAAAGTTTGAAATCCAGTGCCGGAAAGTTTTGAACTTCCGAATTGTGTGATTCACTGAACAGGCTCCTGATTAGGTTAATACAATAATAACACAGTTGTCTTTATTTAATTAAAAATAATTGATTAGTGACACAGAATTTTCTTCAATTTATTGTAACGCAATTTCTAAAATTCTTTCTTGTCCAGAAAAATCTTTGTGTATTTTAAAATTTAGTTTTTTAAAGTTTTTATTTTTTGCGAAAAACTTTTGTGCGAGATTTTTTAATTCATTCATCTGATCGTCATGTGCTTCGCACAATAAAATTGTTGGATAATTTGGTTTGGTTGAATTTTGCAATTCAGAAATTTGTTGAAAAACTTTTTTATATAAATCTAAACCATCTGTGCCTCCACGTAAAGCCAATTCTGGCTCAAAACTTTTTACACCATCTTCAACTTGCTCCCAATGTTTATCAGATAAATAAGGGAGATTCAATAAATATAAATTTGCACTTTTGTTTTTTAAAAGAAATTTTTTAGCCCCATCCAATAAATCACTTTTTATAAAATTTATTTTATCAGCGACTTTATTTTGTTCGGCATTTTTTTTCGCTACTTCAAGTACCTCATCAGAAATATCAATTGCAATTATTTGGGTTTGGGCTTTTGCTTGAGAAATATTTTTTGCAACAGAAATCGCAATACAACCAGAGCCAGTACCAATGTCTATAACTTGGGTTGAGTTGAGTTGGTTTTTTTTGTGATTTGGGGCTGAATTTTTTTCTAAGATTTTTAAAGCAAGCTCAACTAATAATTCAGTTTCAGGTCTTGGAATTAAAACATTTTTATTTACAAAAAAATTCAGCCCAAAAAATTCTTTTCGTTCCAAAATATAAGCCAATGGTTTATGCGTTTGTGCTTGAGCTTGTTTCATAATCAGCTACGCGTAATTTTTCAATAATGTTTTTTAAGTCACCGTCTAAAATAGCATGAATATTATTCCAAGATTCTTTTATACGATGATCTGTGATGCGATCTTGAGGAAAATTATAAGTACGAATTTTCTCGCTTCTGTCTGCAGTTCCAATTTGTGTTTTACGTTGCTCATCTAATTCAGCTTTTTGTTTTGCATTTTCCAATTCAAACAAACGCGCACGCATAATGTTCATTGCTTTAATTTTGTTTTGAGTTTGTGAACGTTCATCTTGGCAAGACACAACAGTGTTAGTAGGTAAGTGGGTAATTCGTACAGCAGAATAAGCAGTGTTTACAGATTGTCCACCAGCTCCTGAAGAACAAAAAGTATCAATCCGCAAATCACCAGAATTAATTTCAAATTCAGTTTCTTCAATTTCTGGCAAAACCGCTACTGAAGCAGTTGAAGTATGAATACGTCCAGATTTTTCAGTTTCAGGAATTCTTTGAACACGATGCACTCCCATTTCATATTTCATGTTTTTATAAACATCTGCACCTTCAATAGAAAAAATAATTTCTTTAAAACCACCAATGCCAATTCTGCTTTCAGACAAAACAGAAGTTTTCCATCCACAAGATTCTGCATACTTCATATACATTCGCATTAAATCTCCCACAAATAAAGATGCTTCATCTCCACCAGCTCCAGCACGAATTTCAATGATTGCATTTTTTGAATCCATTGGATCTTTTGATCTTAACAATTCTTGCAATTTTGTTTCAGCTTCAGCTTGTGCAATTTCCAAATCTTGCAATTCATTTTGTGCCAACTCTGCTAACTCAACATCTTCACTAGAAATATTTTCACGCGCATCCAAAATATTTTTTTTAATTTCCCCTAAAACATTTTCAGCACTAACAATTTCGCGCAACTCATTATATTTTTGTCCAAGTGGTTTCATTTTTGCAGAATCAGAAATAATAGCAGGATCTTGCATCTGCTCTTCAATTTCTTGTAATTGTTTTTTGTGATCAGTCATAAAATTATATATACAAAAAACACGCCCAAAAAAGGATTGCGGACGTGTCTTTTTAATCTATTTATCTGAGTCTGCTTTTTTCTTTGCAGCTCTAGTAGCGCGTTTAACTTTTTTACCTTTACGCACAGCGCTAACAGTTTCCTTTTTAACCATTTTTTCTTTAAACTTCTCAACACGACGTGCAGAGTCTACAAATTTTTGTTTTCCAGTATAAAAAGGATGGCATTTACTACAAAGCTCAACACGAGTTTTTTCAACTGTAGAACCTATCTCAAAAGACTCACCACATGCACAGGTGATTTTAGCTTTTGTATGATAAGTTGGGTGAATTGCTGTTTTCATATGTGGCAATATAATAGCTAACTATTGAAAATATGTCAAGGAGTGTTTTTAAGCAACAGTTTGGTTTAAATAAAAATATAATCCAAAAATTATTGTAGCCACAACAATAACCACAGAAATAATTAAGGCGATTGGTGATTTTTTCATAAGTTTTTCCTAAAAAAATAATTAGATATGCTCTATTATAGTCATCTCTTGACTTAAAAAGCAAGATATATTAAACTACTGCCAGTTATTAATCAAACACTTTTGAGTCAAAATATCCTGCCCAAAAGGGACAGTCTGCTCAAAAGGGTGTAATATAAGGATATGCCAAAAATACCTACATTATTAGAGATGCTTAAAGCCGGAGTGCATTTTGGGCATCAAGCAAATCGCTGGCATCCAAAGATGCAAGCTTTTATTTTTACCACAAGATCTGGGGTACATGTTCTTGATCTTGAAAAAACTCAGCGCAATTTGGCTGAGGCAGCTGAATTTGTAAAATCAGTTGCAACAAAAGGTGGAAAAGTTTTATTTTTAGGAACAAAAAAACAAGCGCAAGAGCCAATGAAGGAAGCCGCGGAAAAATGTGGAATGCCATATATAACTGAACGTTGGTTAGGTGGTTTTATCACAAACTTTGGTGAGGTGAGTAAGTTGTTGGATAAGTTTCGAGACATGAAGAAAAAACGCGAGTCTGGTGAATTAGAAAAATACACCAAAAAAGAACGCGTGATGTTTGATAAAGAAATTGAAAAGTTGGAGTCTTATTTAAGTGGTGTTGAGAAAATGGAAAAACGTCCTGAAGCAATTTTTGTGATGGACATTAGAAATGAAAAAACTGCGCGCGAGGAAGCTAAAAAAGTTGGCATGCCAATTATTGCTGTTTGCGATACAAATACAAATCCAGATAAAATAGATTATGTAGTTCCAGCAAATGATGATGCAATTGGTTCAATAACTTTGGTTGCAAATGTAATTGCTGAAGCAGTTGAGGAAGGTTGCAAAGCTATGCCAGCACCTGCGCCAAAAGTTGAGCAAAAAACTGACAAACCAAAACGTGCGGCTTTGAAGATTGGTGGTTCAGATTAATTTAGGCTCAGGCCAATTCAAATTCGGATTAATTTTAATTAAAGAGGGAATAAAAATATGGCAATTGATGTACAGACAATTTCAAAAATTCGCGAGCTCACAGGAGCTGGCATGATGGATGTTAAAAATGCTTTGGAAGAAACTGGTGGTGATGAAGAAAAAGCAATTGATTTGTTGCGCAAAAAAGGTGCGGCAAAAGCAGTGAAGCGTGCTGGTAAAGTTGCGGCTGAAGGTGCTGTGGTGAGTTATATTCATGGCGCAGGTCGTGTTGGTGTTTTAGTTGAAGTGAACTGTGAAACAGATTTTGTTGGAAAAAGCGATTCATTTAAAGAGTTGATAAAAGATATTGCAATGCATATTGCAGCTAGCTCTCCTTTGTATGTCAGTCGTGAGGAAGTTCCTGTAGATGTTTTGGAAAAAGAAAAATCTGTTTATGTTGAGCAAATGCGCGAGCAAGGCAAGCCAGAAGATATGATTGAAAAAATTGTTGGCGGAAAGGTGGATAAGTTTTACGCAGAAATTTGTTTGCTTGAGCAAGATTTTATAAAAGATGAAGACAAAACTGTTCAGCAATTAATTGAAGAAAAAATTGGTGAGATTGGTGAGAAAATTACAGTGCGCCGTTTTGCTCGATATGAATTGGGTGAGGGGATTGAGAAAAAATCAGCTGATTTTGTTGCTGAAGTTCAGGAGCAGTTGGGGGAGTAAGAGTTATTTGAGTTGTTGTAGATTATTTGCTACTATTGAGTTAGTAGAGGGGTAAAATATTATTGTATGTTATTCAATAAAATTTTTCGTTATTTTTTTCCAGAAAATCATCCGTCTAAAGTGAAAAAAGATTACGGAATACCAGAAAAAATTAATTTTAATGTTACACGAAAACCTAGTGGTTGGTTTGTGATTACATCTCCAGACTTGCCTGGTTTAGTTTCTCAATGCAAAAATTTAGATGAATTAATAGTTGTTTATAATGATGCAATATTAACATATTTTGATGTGCCAAAAAAAGAATCAGATTATGTTTTCAATGGATTAGATTTGCATGGTGTTGGTCAGTTGAAATTGGAAAAAGGTAGAGAGGTTAGGTATGCGTAAATTGTATGGGAAAGCTAGAGACGTTCAATAGAAAAAAATGTATTAGTGCACTTCTCAAACTTGAATTTACTAGAAAGAAAACACGTAGAGGTAGGCATGATAAATATGCGTCACCAGCAAAATATTTGGAGCAGAGAATTAAAAATCAACCGCCATTTATTATGGTACCTAGGAGCAGGGTGTTGCACTGTCAAAATGAAATTGTAAAAGAGTTGCGAAATTTAGGTGGGCAAGATTTGGTAAAAAAGTTTGAGGAAAATTTGTAAGGTTTTTTTGTTATAAGTTTTTGTATTCATTTTTGTTGTCTCCTGTGATATGGATTAAATAAAACTTTAAAATTTTTATTATCAACTTATTTTTTAAATTGATTATTGGGTAAATATTTTTGTCTTTGGAGTAAACTAATTTTTTTTCCTCTAATTTTTCGTCAATAATACCAAGCCTCCATCGGGACGGAATGTTACGAGGGTTTACATAAAATCCATTTTCAGTATGTAAACCTTTTTTAGAGCGCCAACAGTCAATATAGCGGTCAGCCATGTGTGTTCCCCAGCCATTTCCTTTTGTATATCTATTTTGTTTTAACAAAATTTTTGAGATTCTTAAAATTTTGATTGCGTTAGGAATAAACACAATAAGTATGACCAAAAGGATTTCCCACACCAAATTACCAGAGATCCAATTAATGACACAGTCTAACTGTTTAATGCATTCTTTCATAAGTTCTGATGAAATTACTAATATCACCACATAACTATTTTCACTTTATTTTTGTTTAAATTGTACACACATTTTATATATATTGCGAATTGACGATGTCGAATTTTTGCTAGAGCTGTTTATCTGGAATTTTTTTAATTATGTTATCAGTACTCTTTTTTCTCAGGATTTCATGGTACAATACCCACAGAAATTAGTTTAAAAATTTTATGGCAAAAAAAGTTCGTTTAGCAATCAATGGTTTTGGTCGGATCGGCCGAACTGCTTTTAAAATTGCTCTTGAGAAAAAAAATATTGAGATCATTGCAATTAATGATTTAACAGACAATGCAACTTTGGCACATTTGCTAAAATACGACACAATTTATAGTACGTATAATAAGGAAGTAGAAGCAGGTGATGATTTTATAAAAGTTGCTGGTCAAAAAATCAAGGCGTTTTCAGAAAAAGATCCAAAAGAATTGCCTTGGGATGATTTGAAAATAGATGTAGTGATTGAAGCTACTGGGGCTTTCCGCACAGAGGAAGGTGCGTCACAACATTTTGATGCTGGTGCAAAAAAAGTTATTATTTCTGCTCCGGGAAAATCTGGTAATATTCCAACTTTTGTAAAAGGTGTAAATGAAAAAGATTTGAGTGCAAAAGATAAATTGATCAACAATGCGTCTTGCACAACAAATTGCATTGCTCCTGTGATGGCGATTTTAGAATCCCGTTTAGGAATTAAAAAAGCTGTGATGACAACAATTCATGGTTATACTTCAGACCAAAGATTGCAAGATGCTCCGCACAAAGATTTGCGTAGAGCTCGTGCTGCGGCAATGAATATTATTCCAACAACAACTGGTGCGGCAATTGCAACAACAGAAGTTATTCCTTCTTTGAAAAATAAATTTGATGGTATGGCAGTGCGCGTTCCAGTTGCAACAGGTTCTTTGTCTGACTTTACAATTGTTGCTAAGAAAAAAACTACAGTTGCGCAGGTCAATAAGTTTTTTAAAGAAGCTGTAAAAAATCCACTATATAAAGGAGTGTTAAAAGTTACAGAAGATCCAATTGTTTCGTCAGATGTGATTGGTGATTCACATAGTTCAATTGTGGATTTGGGGATGACAAAAGTTGTGGGAGGGGATTTGGTGAAAGTTTTGGCTTGGTATGATAATGAATATGGGTATTCGCACAGGTTGGTGGAAATGGTTGAGGAAATGAGATAGTCTGGGGGTTGTGAGTTGAGTGGGGTGGTTTTTCAAAAAATAAAAGGAGGTGTTTGCGCGCCTTCTTTTAATTTTAAAAAAATTTGCATACATATTTAATCCAGTGGTAAACTCATTGCATATGGCACAGTTTGATCAACAATACAAAAACGCAATTCTTCGCATAATGAATGAGGGGATTGATGAATATAATGAACGTACAGGGCATACTACTAAAGTTATTCCTGGGCTGACTTTTGAAGTGGATACAGGTTTTCCTTTGCTGACTTTGAGAAAAATTCCAGTGCGTTTGTTTGTGGCTGAACAGATTTGGTTTTTAATGGGGTCGCAAAGGCCATGTGAATTTTTGCGGGACTACACAAAAATTTGGGATGATTTTACAGAAGCAGATGGGACTGTTCAGGCAGCTTATGGTTATCGTTGGCGAAATCATTTTGGTCGTGATCAACTTGAGGATTTAGTTAATTTGTTAAAAACACAACCTGGATCGCGACATGCTGTGGTTGTAACTTGGGATCCTTCAGATGATGGTTTGGGTACAGGTACTCGTAAAAAAAATGTGCCATGTCCATACACTTTTACAATAAATATTATTGGAAACAAATTACACATGCATAATATTATTCGTTCTAATGATATGATGTTGGGTTGTCCGCATGATGTCGCAGGTTTTGCTTTGCTCATGTATATTTTGGCGGCAAAAATTGGTGTGAAGCCTGGGAAGTATACACACAGTATTAGCAATGCGCATATTTATGACATACATTATAAACATGCTTGGGAATTAGTTGAGCGCGAAGATACACACCCATCAATTTATTTTGAAGCACAGGAAAATTATTATGATCGTGCGCGCTTGGGTGATAAGTTTTTAGTAAAAGAAATTGTAAGTAAATTAAATTCACAATACAATCCACAAAAATCTATTAAGGGAATGGATATTGTTTTATAAATTATGAAAACGATTTTAGTAATGGCAATCACAGCTGATGGAATGATTGGAAAGCATTCAGATCATTTGGCAGATTGGACAAGTAAAGCAGATAAAAAACATTTTGTGCAATTCACAAAAGAGGTTGGTGTTTTGATAATGGGAAAAACAACTTATGACACAATTGGTCGTCCGCTGCCTGGTCGGTTAAATGTAATTATGGATTTGCATCCAGATGTTTCTCAAAATATTGAAGGTGAACTGGAGTTTACAAATACACAACCTGCGGAATTATTGGGGCAGATTGAGGTGCGCGGTTTTGATCGTTGTATAATTGCTGGTGGTGCAACTATAAATGGCTTGTTTTTAAAAGCTGGTTTGGTTGATGAAATAAAAATTACTGTTGAACCAAAATTATTTGGTGAAGGTTTGTCATTATTTCGTGGTGCAGATGTTGATTTGGATTTGAAGTTGTTGAGTTGTGAAAAAATTAGTGAAAATTCTGTGCAGTTACACTATCGGCTGGTTAAATAAAAATAAATTTTAATATAAAAATTATGATTTTAAATAAAAACGAACTACTCTCATATATAAAGGAAGGAAAAATTAGTTTTACGCCAGAGTTGGATGGTTTTCAAATTCAGCCGAACTCACTTGATTTGCGTTTAGGTTGGAGTTTTTATGTTCCAAAAACAACTGAAATGTCTGAATCTGGTCGAGTTGGTGTTGCTGCAGATTATTTAGAATATGAGCAACCAAAAGAATATTACAAAATGGTAAAGTTGTCTCCGCGCCAGTGTTTTGAAATTCAGCCAAAAGAATTTGTGATTGTTTCTACTTTAGAAAAAGTTTCTTTAGAAGATGGGACAGTGGCTGCAACTTTGTATCCAAGAAGTTCTGTAATGCGACGGGGTTTAATTATTGAAGGTGGTGTAGTGGATGCTCATTTTTCTGGACACTTAACAATTCCAGTTTTTAATAGTACGTCACATGCAATTAAATTATTTCCTGGAGAACGTTTGTGTCAATTAGTTTTTCATAAATTGTGTAGTGCATTAACAAAAGAAGATTCTGCAAAACATGGTTTAGATGGATCAAAATATATGGGAGCAACTCCTTATGGTCTTGAAGCTAAGTCGGATAACAAACAAGAAATTGATTTAATTAAGTCAGGTGCTTTGGATCAATTAAAAACAAATTTTCCTTTATAAAAAAACAAAATATGAAAACAATGCCTTATCTTCCAGAAGGAAGGAGTGTGTCTTATGTAGATGTAAATCATCCGCACATGGCTGCTGCAAAAAAAATGTCTTTGCAATCAAATGGTTGTCGTTGGAAAAATGGTTCAGTGATTGTGCTGAATAATAATGTAATAGCACAAGGAGCAAATTGTATTGAAGTAGCGAATCGTCCGATGTATTGTGCGCGTGAAGTTTTAGAATGTAAAAGTGGTGAAGGTTATGATCACTGCCCAACTTGTGTTGGTTCTCATGCTGAAAGATCTGCTTTGCAAAACGCGCAAGAGTGTGGAGTGGTTGTTGCTGGGGCGGATTTATATTTGTATGGACATTGGTGGTGTTGCAAACCTTGTTGGGATGAAATGATTCAAGCTGGGATTAAAGATGTTTATTTATTAAGTGAAGCTCAAGAACATTTTGAAGTAATGGATTGGGTAAAACCAACTTGGTCACAAGATTTAAAAACATATATTTCTTGTCCTTTAACTCATTCACCAGAAGAAACTCGACAAGTTTATAAAAAAATTCAATTGGCTTTGGATTTGGCGAATTTAAATTGTCATGCGCCGCACACTTGGGCTGATCCAATTATTAAAGGTGTGGTTGATGTGACTGCAGAACAAGTTTATAAAAATGATTACAATCATGTGGTTACAGCTCAGTTGGTAATTGCAGTTTTAAATGAACCATCTCTTGGTGTTGGTATTGAATTACAAATTGCACAGCAGTACGGTATTCCAATAATTGGAGTTGTGCATGAAGATGTTACAGTTTCAAGAATGGCTTTGGGTATTCCACAGATGTTGCGTATAATAAAGTACAAAGATTTACCAGACATGTTAAAACAATTAAATAATGTGTTGCATGAAGTTGTTGTGCCGCGCTATGGGATTTAATTGTAATAAAATTTAATTATGAAAAAAATTCTTGGATTTGTTGGGAGTATTGCATCTGGCAAAGGAACAGCTTGTAAATATTTGCAAGAAAAACACGGGGCTGATTCAGTTCGCTATTCAACTATGTTGCGAGATATGGTCGGGCGTTTGTATTTGCCAGAAACAAGAGATGTTTTAATAAAAATGTCTGAAACTGTGCGCGGAACTTTTGGAGATGACATAATGGCAAAAGTTGTAAAGCAAGAAGCTGAAAGTTCTGATGCTGAAATTGTGTGTATTGATGGAATTCGTCGGCCAAAAGATATTGAGATTTTTAGAGAAGTGGAAGGTTTTGTTTTGGTTCATATTAAGGCAGATATTGAAAAACGTTTTGAACGATTAGTTGGGCGAGATGAAAATCAGGATGATACTTCAAAAACTTTTGAGCAATTTAAAAAAGAACATGAGCGCAGTACAGAAAAAACAATAGCAAGCGTGGCTGAAGAAGCAGATGTTGTGATTGATAATAATGGTTCATTTGAGGATTTGTATAAAGAGTTAGATAGGTTGGTTTAATATTGTTTATATTTCTTTAAAATCTTTTTAAAAGCCCTCACCAGCTTCGCTGGTTCGGGCTTTTTTAAATCCTAATTAAATTCAAAACCCCAAAAGTTGTTAACTTTTGGGGTTGAGTTCGTGCCAAAGTCAATCAAAGATTAGAATCCAGGCCCTTTGTGACCTCGGTCTCTACGTACTCTACAAAGATCAGTCAAGATTTCTGAACCAAGTCTGCTCTCAAGTGTGTAGTGTATCTTAAAAACATGTCTTTGTGCCAGCAAAACATATGTAAAGATTTCCCAATACTCAAACTGATTATCAGTTGGGTATTTTTCCAAAAATGCAATAAAAGTATCAAGCCTAGCTACAAGAGCTTTGATCTTAGTAATGCTTTGTCGCGCATCTGATGGTTGCACATCAGAAAGTGGACAGTGACGAATATTGTCACTCAACTCTTTGGTTCTTGCTACAGAAGCATCAAGAAAATCCCATTGTCCGTTTTGTCTTACTTGTGTTTTGACATGGTTTTCCAACTCAATACAGAGCTCAACAATTTTATCTGCTGTTGTCATATTCCTCCCTTCTGGCATTAAGTACCAGAGATCACAATAACATACACAGATTTTTTGTCAATAATCATAATAAGGAGTAAGATAAGGATAAATAACACAAAAATATGCTTTTAGGAAAATTTATAATGATAGATGGAATTGATGGTTCTGGCAAAAGTACAATAATCAATACTTGGGAGGATATTTTAGAAAAATCTGGGAAAAAAGTTTTTGAATTAAAAAGTTTTTGGGAAAAACACAATCGTCATCCAGAGTTAGAAGAAATTCCAGAAAATACTTTTGCAATAATTTCTGCAGAGCCAACTTATGTTTGGACAGGTTCAGCAGTTAGGCAAGAGTTAATACAAAATGGAAAAGGTTATTCAGCACTTGCAGTTGCAACAGGTTTTTCTTTACAAAGATTAGTTTTGTACAAAAGAATTTTAGTTCCAGCGCGCGAAAAAGGAATTCACATAATTCAAGATAGGGGAGTTTCAACTTCTTTGTGTTATCAGCCAATTCAATCAAATGGAGAAATTAGTATGGATGAAATTGCGCAACTAGAAGGTAATGCGTTTGCTTTGGAAAATGCACCAGATATTTTGATGTTATTAGATATTTCTCCAGAAAAATGTATGGAAAGATTAGGGGGTCGTACAGAAAAAAATGACAATGCAATTTTTGAGCGCTTAGATTTTCAGAAAAAAACAGATCAGTGTTATAAGTCAGAAGAATTTTTAAGTTTTTTCAGATCAAAAGGAACACAGATTGAGAGCTTTAACGCAGACCAAGAACTTGATATACTTAAATCACAGTTACATTCTTATTTAATTAATTATTTATCTATTGAAATATGAAGATGTTATTATCTCCTTCACATATTTTGGAACAAGGTTGGGGTCTTTATAAAAAAGGGTTAAAATTATTTACAAAATTTAGTGGCTTGGTAATAATCATGCAAATATTAGGCTTGGTTATTAGCTTGATCGTAATGGTTATGCTGGCAATTAATTTTGCTTCTGTTGCAGAATATGCAGAAATGTCAGGATCTGAATTAAGTAGTATTCCAGGGTTGTCTGGTTTAGTTGCTGGTCTAGGTGTCGGCGGTTCAATTTTAATAGTATTGGTTCTTGCAATTCTTGTTGGTTTAATATCAATTTGGGTTAATTTGTGTTTTATTCGTGCAGCAGAAGATATTGCAACAAATCATCCAGATAAAACAGTTTTTAGTTTGTTTGGAAAAACCAAAAAACAGATTTGGCGATCAATTTTAGCGAGTTTATTAATTAGTTTGATTGTTGGAGGGCTTGGAACATTGTGGATTTTATTATTTGTGGTGATAGGTGTGGCGCTTACTGGTGTTTTAGGAGGATTTTTAATAGCAATAGGAATAATTGGAGGATTAATTTTGTTTGTGTGGTTGGGTAGTATTTATTTCTTCCCGCTTTATGAAATTGTTATTGGAAATACTGGTGTAATGGAATCTTTGAAAAATAGTAAAAAATTATTTAAAGGAAGGTTTTGGAAGATTTTTGGTCGGTTGTTGTTTCTTGGAGTTATTGTAATGTTGATTGGTCTTGGTTTTTCAGTATTAGTTGGAATTTTGACTTTAATATTTGGAGCAATTTTTGGATTGGAAAGTACAGCTACAACATTGTTTAATATTATAATAAATCTTTTCCCATTAATTTTCTTGTTACCATATACAACTTGTCTTTACTACATCTTATATAAATCTGCAAAAGACACTGTTGGTGTGGTTGAAACAAGTCCAAAAACAGAAGATCTTGCACCAAGTGCGTAAGCTATGAAGTATTTACCAATTATTGGTTTGGAAATTCATGTTCAGCTCAAAACAGATTCAAAAATGTTTTGTGGTTGTGCAAATCGTTTTGAGGAGGATGTTCGTGTAAACACGAACATCTGTCCTGTTTGTACTGGTCAACCTGGAGTTTTGCCAGTTCCAAATCAGCGAGCAATTGAATATTCTGTAAAAGCTGCATTAGCTTTGAATTGTAATATAAATGAAGTGTCAAAGTTTGATCGCAAGAATTATTTTTATCCTGACTTACCAAAAGGTTATCAGATTTCACAATTTGATCAGCCAATTGGTGAACACGGTGCTTTTACAGTTGAAGTTCCTTTAGAAGATGGTTTGGCAAAAGACGCTAATAAAAAAAACAGTCGTTTGATAAATAAAAAAATTGGTATTACACGTTTGCATTTAGAAGAAGATGCTGCAAAGTTGTTGCATCGCAAAGATAAATCTTTGGTTGATTATAATCGTTCGTCTGCGCCTTTGGCAGAAATTGTTACTGAGCCAGATATGCGATCACCAGCTGAAGCAAAAGTTTTTTTACAAGAATTAAGATTGTTAATGAGATATTTGGGAGTGTCAGATGCTGATATGGAAAAAGGTCAGTTGCGTTGTGATGTGAATATAAGTTTGTTGCCTTTGGAAGATAAAGATGATGTAGATTTTTCAGATGTTGAATTAAATCCAAAAACTGAAATTAAAAATGTAAACTCATTTCGTTCTGTTGAGCGTGCTTTGGTTTATGAAATTAAACGTCAAACAGATTTGTGGGAAAAAGGTACTCCTCCAAATGTTTTGACTACTCGTGGTTGGAATGATGTTAAAGGAGAAACAACTGAACAAAGAATAAAAGAAGAAGCACATGATTATCGTTATTTTCCAGAGCCAGATATTCCACCGATGAATTTAGGTGTTATTGCACAAAAAACTCGTTTGCCAGAACTTCCTTCAGAGCGCCGTGTAAGATTTGAAAAAGAATACGGTTTTGGAAAAGAAGAAATAGAAATGTTTGTTCAGGATAAAGCTTTGGGAAATTATGCTGAAACAGTTTATTCAGAATTTGGAGCTTGGTTGCAAGCTGAAAAAATTGAGATACAAGAAAATAAAATTAAAGCTGCGAAATTAGTTGGTGGTTGGATTACAAACAAGTTGGTTGGTTTAATGTCTGATAAAAAAATCACAATTCAAGATATAAAAATTACTCCAGAAAATTTTGCTGAACTACTTGTGATAATTTTTCAGGAAAAAGTTAATAGTTCTAATGCTACAAAATTATTAAGTTTGATGTTGTTAAGTAATTCTGATCCATCTCATTTAATGGAAGAACATGGATTTGGTCAGGTGAGAGATATTGGGGCAATTATTGAAGTTGTAAAAAATGTTATTGAACAAAACCCATCACAAGTTACAGCTTATAAAAATGGTAAGGAATCTTTGATGAAATTTTTTGTTGGAATGTGTATGAAAGCAACTGAAGGTGCGGCAGATCCAAAAATGTGTGAACAAGAATTGGAAAAACAACTTGGGGAATTTGGGGAATAATTTTTTTGGAAAATTATTTAAAAAAATATGCGTAAAATACAATCACGAAAAAACTGGAAAGATATAAAGGTGTTGTTGCGTCTTGATTTAAATGTTCCAATTGCAAATGGTCGTGTTTTAGATGATACAAGAATTCGCGCAGCTATGCCAACAATAAAATGGCTAAGCAAAAAAGGTGCGATTGTAATTATTTTGGCGCATCTTGGGCGTCCAGACGGAAGAAAGAAAAAAGAGTTGAGTCTAAAGCCAGTGGTAGATCATTTAAGTCAGTTAGTGGGAGATCGTATTGCATTTTTAACAACTCCGATTGGTAGAGGATTGTTATCAAATCAATTGTCTGTTTTAGAATCAGGAAGAGTTGTGGTTTTGGAAAACATTCGTTTTTATAAAGGTGAAAAAGGTAATGATCCGGATTTTGCAAAAAAACTTTCTAAGCTTGGGCAAGTTTTTGTTAATGATGGTTTTGCTGTAAGTCATAGAAAGTCTGCAAGTGTTGTCGGTGTTGCTGAACATTTAAAATCTTATGCAGGTTTAAGAGTTCAAGATGAAGTAAGGGCAATGAAAAAAGTTATTGTACCAAAAAGTCCTTCGATTTTAATAATTGGTGGAATTAAAATTGAAACTAAGTTGCCGGTTATTAGAAGTTTGTTGCCAAAATTTGATGCAGTATTAGTTAGTGGTGGAGTTTTTAATACAATTTTAGCTGCAAAAGGATATTTAGTCGGAGCTTCACGTGTAGATAAAGAATATTTTAAAGAAGCAAAGTGGTTAGCTAAACAGAAAAAAGTAATCACTCCAATTGATGCTGTTTTGGGAACAAGAGATTGTAAAAAGTTGCAGCAGATTCCAATTCCAAAAGAAAAAGGAATTTTGGGTGAGCCGCCTTTGGAAATTATGGACATGGGGCCAGCAACAATTGCTTTGTTTGAAGAATATATTTCAAAAGCAAAAACAATTGTATGGAATGGACCAGTTGGTTATGCAGAAGAGTCGTGTTATAGAGTTGGAACAGATGCTCTTGGAAAAGCTGTTGGCAAGCGTGCAAAGAAAGGTGCCTTTGTGTTGGTGGGTGGTGGAGAAACAGTTGAGGCTTTGAAAAGAAGTCGTATGTTACAATATATAACACACGCCAGTACTGGTGGTGGAGCAATGTTAGATTACTTATCTAGGAAAAAATTACCAGGATTAGAAATTTTATAAAAATTTATTATAAATAATTAATTTAAAAATATGATGGAGTCAAAATTTTTCAAAACATTTGTCGGAATTTTATTAGTGCTATTAATTATTTTTGTTGTGGCTGAAGGTCGCAATACAATTCGTGAATATAAATATATTGGAAGCAATCCAGAATCACAAGCAACAATAGCTGTAACAGGAGAAGGGGAAGTTAGTGCAGTGCCAGATGTTGGTCAAGTGGTTATTGGTGTTGAGTCAAAAAATGACACAGCGAAAGATGCACAAATGAAAGTTAATGAAAAAATGATAAATATTTTAGAAGCAGTTGAGGCACAAAATATTGATAAAAAAGATATTAAAACCAAAACTTTAAATGTTTATCCAACAACTCGTTGGGATCGTGATTTAAATCAGTCAGTGGCTGATGGATATAAAGCATCGCAATCAATTACTTTGAAAATTCGTGATATAGAAAATATTAGTACAGTGGTTGATGAGGTTATGGCTGCTGGTGCAGACTCAATGAGTCAGTTGCAATTTATAATTGATGATGAAGATGATTTAAAACGTGACGCACAACAACAAGCAATTGCTCAAGCAAAAGAAAATGCAAAAAAATTAGCAAAAGATTTGGGTGTTGAGTTGGTGAGGATTTTAGATTTTAGTGATACAGGATCTTCTGCGTCAGTTATGCGTTATGAAACAGCTTTTGCTTTAGATGGTATGGGTGGTGGTGGAGCAGAGCCAGCAATTGAACCTGGTGTAAATGAAATAAAATCTAATATCACATTAATTTACGAAATTAGATAATTTTTTAAAAAACTTATGGCAAAGCCAACTATAAAAGAAATCAAAGCACGTGAGATAATTGACTCACGTGGAAATCCAACAATTGCAGTGCAAGTTGTTTTGACAAATGGAATTATTGGGCGTGCGTCTGTTCCTTCTGGAGCTTCAACTGGAATTCATGAAGCACATGAACTGCGTGATGGTGATAAAAAAAGATATAATGGTAAGGGTGTTTTAAAAGCTGTAAAAAATGTTAATACAAAAATTGCAAAAGCATTAAAAGGCGCTGATCCAACAAAGCAAAGACAAGTTGATGAAACAATGTTGGCTTTAGATGGAACTGAAAATAAAACTAAGTTGGGAGCAAATGCAATTTTGGGTGTTTCTTTGGCAGTGGCTTATGCAGCATCAGCTAGTTTGGACAAACCTTTATATAAACACATTCGTCAGCTTTGGAATTCAAAAGAAAAAAAATGGCGCATGCCTCAGCCAACAATGAATGTGATCAATGGTGGTCAGCATGCTAATTCAGGTTTGCAAGTTCAGGAGTTTATGGTTGTGCCGTTTGCTTCAAAGTTTAAAGAAAGAGTGCGTAAGGGTTCAGAAGTTTTTCATGCATTGAAAAAAATATTGGACAAAGGTGGTTACTCAACTGGAGTAGGTGATGAAGGTGGTTTTGCTCCAAAGTTAAAAACAGAAGAACAGGCTTTTACAATTTTGATGAAAGCAATTCGTCAAGCTGGTTATACTCCTGGAAAAGATGTTGCTTTGGCAACTGATATTGCTGCGTCAGAATTTTTTGCTAAAGATAAATATGAATTGAAAAAAAGTAAAAAGTGGTCAGCTGATCGAATGATTCAACAAGTTGTGAAATGGTTTAATAATTATCCGATTGTTTCAATTGAGGATCCTTTGGCAGAAGATGATTGGGCTAGTTGGCGTGAGATCACAACACAGTTAGGGAAAAAAGTTCCAATTGTTGGTGATGATTTGTTTGTGACAAATGTAGATCGTTTGCAAAATGGAATTGATAATGGTGTGGCAAATGCAATTTTGATTAAGGTAAATCAAATTGGTTCCCTAACAGAAACACTTGACACAATTCGCTTAGCACAGAAGAATGGTTATAAGGTTTCAGTTTCTCATAGAAGTGGTGAAACTTCAGACACAACAATTGCTGATTTGGCGGTTGCTGTAAATGCTGATTTTTTGAAGTCAGGTTCAATGTCTAGAAGTGAGCGAGTTGGAAAATATAATCGTGTAATGGAAATTGAAGCTGAATTAGAAAAATAATTTTATGTCAGAGCAAAAAACAAAACCAGTTGTATTAGTAATTTGTGATGGGCTTGGTGTTGCACCAGCAGGTTCTGGTAATGCTGTTGTGCTTGCAAAAACTCCGAACCTAGATCGTTTAATTAAAACTTATCCAGCCATGACAATTATTTCGTCAGGTGTTGAGGTTGGTTTGTCTCGTGGTGAGATGGGGAATTCTGAAGTAGGGCATTTAAACATTGGTGCTGGCAGAGTTTATTATCAAATGCTTCCAAGAATTGGGAAATCAATTGCTGATAAAAGTTTTTTTGAAAATAAAGCATTGGTTGGAGCAATTGAGCATTCAAAAAATAAAAAAACCGCATTGCATATAATGGGAATTATTAGTCCTGGAAATGTTCATGGTTCTGAAGAGCATGTGTGGGCTATTTTAGAAATGGCAAAACAACAAGGTGTGTCGCAGGTTTATGTTCATGCTTTTCTTGATGGTCGTGATGTTGGTTTTGATACAGCACAAAAATTTATTCCTCGACTGCAGGAAAAAATGAAAGAAATTGGGATTGGTGAGATTGCAACAATGTCTGGTCGTTATTTTGCATTGGATCGTGATAATCGTTGGGACAGAGTTCAGCAAGCTTATGATGCGATTGTAAAAGGTGAAGCAAAAAATTCTGGAGAAGATCCTGTTAAATTAATTCAGGAATCTTATGAGAAAAAAGTTTATGATGAGGAGTTTGTGCCAACTGTAATTATAAAAGGTGGTAAGCCAATTGCAACTGTTAAAGAAGGTGATGCAATGATTTTTAGTAATTTTCGTCCAGACCGTGCGCGTCAAATTACAAAAGCTTTTGTTGTGCCAAATTTTGATAAGTTTGAGCGTGAATATTTGCGTGATTTATATTTTGCAGCAATGGCTGAATATGAAAAAGGTTTGCCAGTGGAAATTGGTTTTCCGCCAGAGGTTGTAAAAAATTGTTTAGCAGAAGTTATTAGTGGTGCCGGATTAAAACAATATCATATTGCTGAGACTGAAAAATATGCTCACGTGACTTTCTTTTTAAATGGTACGGTTGAGGATCCTTTTGAGGGAGAGGATCGTCAGATAGTTCCTTCGCCAAAAGTTGAGTCATATGCAGAGGCGCCAGAAATGTCTGCTCCAGAAGTTACAAAAGAAACTGTAAAACAAATTGAGTCGGGCAAATATGATTTTATTGTTTTGAATTTTGCAAATGCAGATATGGTTGCACATACAGGTGATCAGCCTGCAGCTATTAAAGGTGTTGAAGCTGTAGATGTTGGTATTGGAAAAATTGTAGATGCAACTTTGGCAAAAGGTGGTGCAGTTTTAATTACAGCAGATCATGGTAATGGTGAAAACTTAACAAATGTACATACTGGTCAAATGGATAAAGAGCACAGCACAAATCCAATTCCGTTTTTGATAATTGGAAAACAATGGGAAGGTGTGAGTGGTCCAGCTGGTGATGTGATTGAAGGGGATTTAAGTGCTTCGCCTCCGGTTGGAATTCTTGCAGATGTTGCACCAACTGTGTTAAAAATATTAGGTATAGATCAGCCAGAAGACATGACTGGTCGAGCATTAATTTAAACATATGAAAATTGTAATTCGTGCAGGTGGACATGGTACAAGATTATGGCCTTTGTCTCGTCGTCGTAAACCAAAACAGTTTCATAAGATTTTAGGAGACAAAACTTTACTGCGTCAAACTTTTGAACGTGTGTTTCCTTGTGTTAAACAATCAAGTGATATTTTTGTTTCTGTGAATGAAGAATATGTTGAAGCATTGGCTGAAGTTTTACCAGAGATTCCAAGTGAAAATTATATCCTTGAACCAGAAGTTAGAAATACTGGTCCGGCAATTGCTTTGGAAACTGCTTTTTTGTTAGAGCATGGAGTTGATAAAGATGAAATGATTGCAACTTTGCCGTCAGATGATTTTGTTTCAAATGAAAAAGCTTTTCACGCAATGCTTCAGGATGTTGAAAAGTTTTTGAAAAAACACGATGAATTTATTGTTGCACCTTCTGCTATTCCATCAGTTCCAAGTGATGGATATAGTTATATGAGTCCAGGTGAGTTAATAAAAAAAGTTCATGTGTATGATTTTAATTTGGTTGCAGATTGGGTTGAAAAACCTTCACAAGCTGAAAGTCGTGAGATGATAAATTCTGGTCGTTACTTTGCGCACACTGGAATGTATATGTGGCAACTTGGCACTTCAGCAAAATTGTTTAAAAAGTTTCAAAAAGATGCTTGGGAAAAAGTTGAGCAAGTTGTGCAGGCAATGAAAAATAATGATGGATCAAAAGTTCATGAAACTTATAATGCTTTGCCAAAACAAACTATTGAAAGTTTTTTGATTCATCATGTAACTGAAATTGCTACTGTGTCTGACAAAGAGATGGGGTGGAGTGATGTTGGGAAATGGCAAATTGTTAAACATTTAAAAAAATCTGATAAAGATAATAGTGTTCATCATGGTGCAGTTGTTACACACAAAAGTTCTGGAAATTTCATAATGGCTCCAGATGAAAAAGTTGTTGCGGTTGTTGGGATGGAAGATGTTGTGATTGTTGATACTGAAGATGCTTTGTTGGTTTGTACTGCAGAGCAAAGTGGTGACATAAAAGATGTTTTGAAAAAAGTTGAAAAAATAGAAAAAGGCCGGTTTATTTAAAAACAAAAAAAATGCGTAAAACAATTTTTGGAATAATTATTTTGTTGGTCGTGTTGTACGGCTTTAGTTTGATTAGTAGAATTTATTTTGGCGAAGGTGAAGGTGAGGTTGCAATCACAATTGAAAAAGGCGAACAACTTGTAAGTGTTGCTGGAAAATTAGTTGCTGGAGAAGTTTTGCGTGATGACGATATTTGGTTATTTGATTTGTATGCTCGAGTGACTGATAAAGATCGTGCAATTAAAGCAGGAAGTTTTACTTTAGCAAAAGACATGCCAATTGCAGATATTTTTGTGTTGCTTTCTGTGCCTTCAAGTACAGAGCGGAGTTTAACTTTTATTGAAGGTTGGAATTTGCGAGACATTGCAGAATATTTGTATGAACAAGATATTATAAAAGGAGAAAAAGATTTATATGAAATTACTGGTGTGCCTGCGCGAGATTATAGAATAGAAAAAGGTGTACCAGAACATCCAATTACAAATATTGGTGAACCAAATAAAGAAAAACCAAATTATGTGAGTTTGGAAGGGTATTTATTTCCAGACACATATCGTTTTTATGAAAATGTAACAGTTGATGAAATTGTTCAGACTTTAGTAAATGAGTTTGATGAAAAATATACTGAGTTGGACAAAAATGCTGATCATTCAAATGACTTTAATTATACTTTTCATGAGTTAATAACAATGGCAAGTATTATTGAAGCTGAAGTTCAGAGTACTGAAGATCGTCGTAAGGTTGCTGATATAATGTGGCGTCGCTTGGAAGATGATTGGCCTTTGCAAGTTGATTCTTCTGTAAATTATGTGACTCAAAAAAATACACCATCAGCAAGTGCAAAAGATCTGCAAGCTGATTCAAGATATAACACTTATAAAAATCGAGGATTACCACCAGGTCCAATTAATAATCCAAGCTTGGATGCTTTTAAAGCAACAGTCAGTCCAATTAAAAATGATTTTTGGTTTTTTCTGACAAGCCCTGATGGAACAGTCCATTATGCAAGAACAATTGAGGAGCATGCGGCAAATAGAAAATATTTGTGAATATGAAAAATTTTAACTACTGGGTGATTGGTGCAATTTTATTTTTGTTTGCTTTAGGTGGTTTGTTTGTTTTTGTAAAACTTCAACAAGAAGTAGTTGTAGATTATTCATCAACTCAATTAGCAAACCCTTCTGTTGCAATGGATGCAAAAGGAAATTTTGTCGTTGTGTGGGAGGATAAAGATGGAGCTATTTTTGCAAAACAATTTTCAAAAAAACTAAAACAACAGTCAGAAAAAATAAAAGTAAGTTCGCATGTTAGGACTGAACAAAAGAGTCCAACTATTTCATCAGATCCTCATGGAAATTTTGTTGTGGTGTGGGAAGCTTTGGCAAACAAAAATTATGGTTTAGATATTTTTGCACAAAGATTTAAAAATAATGGAGAAAAAAGAGGGGATACAATTTTAGTTAATTCATTTTTGCCAAGTGACCAGCGAAATCCAAAAGTTTCAATGGATGCACAAGGAAATTTTGTTTCAAGTTGGGTTAGTTGGGAGCATGATGAAATAAAAGGCTACAAGATCGCAGTAAAAAAATATGAAGTTAGTGGTGAGGTAAGGGAAGAAGAATTTTTTGTAGATCAAAGCGTAATTAATTCTGAAAAATCTTCCTCAGCAGAAAAAATTTATTCAATGAGTGCTGATGCTGATGGGAGTTTTTTGTTGGCATGGGTTTATTCAGTTAGTGGTAATGGTGGTGGCTCAAGTATTTTTGCAAGAAAGTTTTTGCCAACAGGCGAGCCAGTTGGAAAATTATTTCAGTTAGATGGTTTTACACAAGCACAAGAAAAACAAGTTGCTAGTGATATGAACAGTAAAGGTGTGTGGGTTGTGGCTTGGAAAAATATCGGAAAAATTTTTGGAACAATTATTTCTGATGAGGAACCGATAGGGCAGTTTGAAATTGATTCTGATTTGTTAAATATAAAAAATCCAGCAGTGGCAATTGATGAAGATGGAAGTTTAGTTGTTGTTTGGGAAAGTGATCAGGGAATTTTTGCACAATGGTTTGATTCTGCTGGAAAGCAACTTGGCACAAAACAAAAAATTAATCTTAGAGAAAAATTTACACACACAAATCCAAGTGTTGAACTTCATAACACAAAAGCAGTTGTGAGTTGGGTTCAAACTACTTCGCGTAAAAGCAAAATTCTCACGACAATAATTTCTAAGCCAATTACAAAATCAATTACAAAACCCCAACACTAGTTTAAGTGTGGGGTTTGTGTGAGTAGAGTGTAAAACTCTTACTTTTCTTCAAGTTGCATGTGTTCAGCAATTGATGCTCGCATGCTATTCATAAAAGATTTTCTGTGAATCATGTGAACAGGTATGTTTGGGTCTCCAATTCTGCCATAAAGAGCAACATGGTAACGGTCATAGTTGTTGGGTAATTTTTTTTCACAAGTATTTTCAATACCATAGTAGCTTGTGTCTGGAACAGATGGTCTGGTGCAGAGAAACAAGTCTGTGTTGTGTGCTACAAAGCCAACTAGTTCCAGTTCAAGGTATTGTGCTATGCGTGGATTTTCGAAAACCGGAGTGTGAATTCCACAAAGCACATTTTTGCCAAAGTCTGCTGCAGGCCTTAGTGTGATTGTGCGTGAAAACTTAAAACCAAGATAATCGCTTATGATCAGGTCAACAGCATCTTCATCAGGAATTTCTGCACAAAACACCGCAACATAAGTATCAACACCAACATGTTTGTAAATATCTTCATATGTATCTTCAGAAGCAAGCTTCCAAAAAGCGTAAATTCCAACAACCAAAGCAATGGTGGTACCAATCAGTATTCCATACAACCAAGGGTGTTTGCGTATATTACTTGTCATGGTCTACCTCCCATCTCGTTGCTGTTGTTTGAGTTTGCAACGAGAAATTACAATACAAAAAATAGTGTATTTTGTCAAGCTCACTATGAAGGGTTGACTAATTTTCTTAATAATGATATAAATAATTGTCACTTAGTGGCCTGCGTGAGGCAGTTCCTCATTTTGATTTCTTCTCAATAGTTAATCATTGTGCTGGTTGAAAAACTTCTGCAATGTTCTGCTATTGACTGGAAAAGGAGAGAAAGATGTCTAAGCACATGACGGTTAAACAAGTTAATCGTTTGACAGCGATTGATCTTGCTGGTAAAGGAGTTGGGCAAGAAGTTCAAGAGCTGATTCGCAGATTGGAATCTGGTGGAGTTGCTGGTAGTAGCACTTCCAAGAAAAAGGCAGTTCAAGGCAAGGGTCCAGATGCAGATCTGCGAACCCAACAAGCCAAACTCCTCTGGGACAAAAGGT
Source organism: uncultured Gammaproteobacteria bacterium (assembly GCA_964627525.1). Taxonomy (GTDB): domain Bacteria; phylum Patescibacteriota; class Patescibacteriia; order Magasanikbacterales; family JBBTQS01; genus CAZKMQ01. The sequence goes on from CAZVIA010000007.1 coordinate 50,559, forward strand.
TTGGCAAAACTCTTGGTTACAACATGTTCGAAGCTTATTTGGAAACTATTCCAGAACCACCAGAACGCCCAACTGATCTC
>CAZVIA010000008.1:0-2140 GCA_964627525.1 uncultured Gammaproteobacteria bacterium
ATGTTTCTGGTTTTTTCTTTTATTTTTAATTTTGATAAACTTTTTTTCTTAAAAGAAGATGTTGTTTTTGAGTTGTTTGAAGAAGACCTATCTGAAGATGGAGAATTTTTTGTGTGTGAAAGACTTTTGTTAGTAAATGATCTTCTTGTTGCCATATTTATTTTTGTTCAGTTGTTATGCCAAAAAAAGCATCACTGTCAAAAGTTTTTTCAAATTTAACACCATCACTAAAACGTTGTGCTTGTGGTTTAGGGGTTGTAAAAATTGTTCGCCATTGTGGTGGTACAACAACATGAGATTGTAGTTTCATGTTTTTAAGTGCTGGTTGGTGTTCGTGTAAAACAGAATATCGCCAAGCTGGTTTAAATAAATCAATCATGTTTAGTCCTCGACGTAATGGATGAAAAATATTTTTTGCATCAAAAGCTTTGAACGGCAAACGATATGTCATTCGCACAACACTTGTTTGGTGCGGTCGTGTAATCATCCAGTTTCCAAAAACTGTTTTATCAAATTCTTGTGTGATTTTTGTTCCGGTTTTATCATGATAACCAACTTCTTTTTCAATTGCTAAATGTTGTTCTTGTGGTTGGGTATATTCCAAAGGCGCATGAAAATCACTTTCAGCTGGAAAAGTAAAACCTGCTGCATCCATAAGTTCACTTCCTTCTGGCGCATAAATTCTTAGATAACTTATGTTGCTAGATTCACTTGTGTTTCCAATGTGTGTTCTAATGATTGTTACTGTATCAATAATTGATCCATCAGGTTCAATCCAAGCTTGGTGTTCAATCCTTCCTTCAAGATCTGTGTCAGATTTTTCTCCACCAATGTTACTAATGTTTACATGCAAATAATCTTGTGAAGATTTTTTAAGTGCACCATCTAAATCAAATTTTTTCAAAGTGTCAGCCAAGACTTTGTCTTTACTGTAAAAAAGAATATTGCCTTGTGGGATTGCTTGAATAATTGTGTTTGCTAAGGCTGTGCTTTTTTTAATGTCAGGTTGTTTGAGTTGTTCTAAAAGTAGAGGGGCAAGTTCACCAATAATTGCTTTTGGTGATTTACTATTAGCATTTCTAAGTGCTTGAATTTTTTCTGAAGTTATCTGTGAAAAATTATCTGAAGTGATTGTGTCATCCTCTGTTGAGATAGGACCAACTGCTTGTAGTAACATTTTTACAAAATCATCTGTGATTGCAATTACACCATCAACTGTTGGTCCGCCTGAGTGTTCATAAAACCACATTAAGTTTTTTGCACTTGTTGGAAAATCAGGATACCAGTTTGCGTCTTGAAATTCCCAACGATTGTTCACAAGGTAAAGTGGAAGCGGGGGAGTTACATGGTCAGTTAGTTGACCTTGCAAGTCATAAGAACCTCCAGCTGGAATTTCTAGATTTGTGATTTCTCCTCTGTCTATGTCGATCAAACCAAATGATCCAATAAAACCTCCTGTAGCTCTAAGTTCTGCACTGTTTTGAAAAACAAGTAAATATCGTTTTTTAGATTTTGCTCCTAGTGCATCAAGAATTGTCGGGGTTGTTTTTATGAAAAGTGAAGTGTCTTGTGCAAGTGCATCAACAATTTTTTTAAGCTGCTCAATTTGTGGTTGAATTTCTTGTGGTAATTTTGTTGAGTCAACTTTATCAAGTTCTTCTTGTGCAAAAATTATTCTTGGATAAGTTTCTTCGATGACTTTATGCCAATAAATTAATTTATCTGTTGCAAAACTTTCTGGAGCATCTTGTTTTGCTAAAGCAATTTTAGTTGCAGTAAATGTAAGTGCTTCGCCAGCATTAAGCAAGTGTTCTCCTGCTTTAACTTTTGATCCAATAACCGGAACAATTGATAATAGTGTTTTTGAAACTTGTCCCAAAGAATCCACTTCTTGTTTTGCTTGTTCAAAAGATGTTAATGCATTTACCAATAAGCTTGCACCTTGATTTGTGTTGCCAGATTCAAATAATGATTTACTGCTTTTGATTGAGTCTAATGCATCATACCCATTTTGCATGATGTTATCTTTTTTCTCTGCCAAATCTGAATAATTTGTAAGAGCATAAATTGGCATTGTAAAAACAAGCGACATTACAGTAAAACCTATTGCAACTTCTCGTCTTAGTATTTTTATTGATCT
>CAZVIA010000008.1:2240-3347 GCA_964627525.1 uncultured Gammaproteobacteria bacterium
TCATTAACTTTTGGTTTAAATCCAGTGTTGGTTTTTTGTATTGGAGTGCAGCGGATCGGATCAATTGAAAGTAGGGGATTTTTAGGTTGCTCTATTTTTAAATCAAGTACGTGTGGTGAAGCTGGAGGAGCAGAAGAATCAATAACTACAACAGGAACAGGACGCGCTCGCTTTTTAGCTGCCGTCTTTTTAATTTTAGTACTTTCAATCGTATTCTTCCTCCTATTCATGGGAATAGTTTCTTTACATATTATAGCAAATTTTTTGGTTTTTGTGTTGTGGACTAATATAGAAGGAAATTTAATAAAAAAAGACCCTGAGAAGAGGCGATGAATATTTCAAACTACCATTATTTCTCAAGGTCTAGGGGTTTTTTGCCTGCATCACTACGATAATAAACAACAACGATATCAGGCAAATTTTATTCTGTGTTTTTTTTGCCTTTTTAAGGAGGCCACTGTTAAGCAAACACTCGTTTATCTCAAAAAGGCAAATTACATTATACATTTTTTTGAAAAATTGTCAAGGTCTGCTGGGCTGTGGTTTCCCAATTATATTTTGATAAGGTATTTTTTGATGAATACAAAATTTGTTCACGAGTTTCTTGGTTGTGTAAAATAGTATTTATTTTTTGGGCTATGTCTTCTGTGTTTTTTGGATCAACATATAATGCAGAGTTTCCAAGAATTTCTGGAAGGCAAGTTGTGTTGCTAGCTAAAACTGGAATGTTTTGTGCTAAAGCTTCTAAGGGTGGTAATCCAAAACCTTCGGACAAAGAAATATAAGCAAAAGCTTTTGCGTTTGAGTAAAGTTGTGATAATTTTTCATCACTAACTTCTCCTGTAAAAATTATATCTGTATTTTGTGGGTGAATTTTTTTAACAAAATTTTTGAGTTGTTTGTAAAAATAATTGTCACGCCCAGCTAAAATTAATTTTACATTTGAATTGGTTTGGGTTTTGTATTTTAAAAATGCTGTGACTAGGTTTTCAAGATTTTTATGAGGATAGGCAACACCAACATATAGTAAATATGGGTCTAAAGTGGTTTTAGGACAGATTATTGGGTTGATATTAGTGACACCTTCATAAATTCTGTGGACTTTGG
>CAZVIA010000008.1:3447-48445 GCA_964627525.1 uncultured Gammaproteobacteria bacterium
GGACAGATTATTGGGTTGATATTAGTGACACCTTCATAAATTCTGTGGACTTTGGCGGAAGGAATTTTAAAAGTTTTTATAATATCATTTTTTACATAATCAGACGGACAAATAATTGCTTGAGAATTTTTTACAGCTGTGGCTAAAACTTTTTTAAAAATAAATTGTTTGATCCAATACAAAATAGGGGAAAGTGTTGTTGCTTTGCGACTTGGGTAATGTAAAAGAGTTAGATCGTGTATTGCAACAATAAATGGATCGTGATAATTCAAAGGAATGTTCCAGTGTGGGAAAAACATTAAATCGATTTTTTGGGATTTAATTATTTTTGGAAAAATTATTTGCTCTTTAAATCCATACCACTTAATATCAACACCAACCAATTTCCATTTTGGATTTGTTAAAACAATTTTTTCCAGATCTTTTTTCAAAACAAAAAGAGTATACAAATTTTGTTCATCAAGTTTTTGTAAATGTCTGATAAGTTGTTTTAAGTATCTTCCATGCCCTCCTGGGATAGACATCATTCGAGCATCAATTCCTATTTGCATAATTATTAATGATGTTTAGTAACTTGCGTGCGCTGTTGTTCCAAGAAAATTTTTGTAAATGTTCTTGTGTGTTTGATTTAAGTTTATCGCGCAATTCAGAATTTGTTAATACTTGGTCAATTGCATGAGCTATCATATCTGGTTGCCAAGGATTAATTAATAGAGCAGAGTTTCCAGCTGCTTCCACCAAGGAAGATCCAGAACTTGTGATTGTTGGAATTTTGCAAAGCATTGCCTCAATCACTGGCAAACCAAAACCTTCATACAAAGATGGATATAAATTAATTTCAGCATTGCTAATTAAATTCCATTTTTTTGCATCACTGATATAACCATGTGCATTTACTGAATCTTGAATTTTATATTTGTGAATTAGTTTTTTAGCTTTTGCCCAACCATAACCTGGTGGGCCAACTAAGTCTAATTCAATATTATCATGTTTGCGGTGTGCTAGTGCAAAAGCATGGATAATATTTTCAATGTTTTTTCTTTTTTCGCGAGTACCAAGAACTATGATGGATTTTTTTTGAGGGATTTTTGCGTCAGCAAAAATCCCATTAAAAACCCCAGCCACTTTAAAATTTTGAGAATTTTTAAAATCAACAGGCAACCCAGGATATAAAACATGAATTTTTTCCTGTGAAATATCCAATAAATCAATTAAATCTTTTTTAGTATTTTCAGAAACAGTTAGTAAAGTATCAGCATTTTTAATTTGTTGGACAAGTTTAATTGCTTTGTGCCAAAAACGTTGATAAGGAGAAAACAAGTATTTATCTATTAAAACACTAATATCATGAATCATTAAAATATGTGGAATTTTTTTGTTAGGACAAAAATGTGGGTTTAAAGAAATAAATAAATCAAATTTTTGGCCGATTAATTTTTCCAGTTCAGGTTTTCCAGTTAAAGAAATCCATGTGTTTAAAATTTTGCTAGGAATTTTTGTGCGGATTACTCTAGTATTTGGCCAATTTGGTAAACGACTAGCTATCTCATCTTTTGCACAATTAATAAATAAAAAATATTCATGCTCACTTTGCAATTTAAAAAACTCATTCAACAGTTGTTGAATATAAATTGAAACACCGGTGGGTTGTTTTTCTAGTAAGGGGCGAGTGTCTATTAAAACCCGCATATTTTTATATTTATTTTTTGAATTTACTTTTTTGTCTCCCTGTTTTTTTATTTTCTTATTTTTAAGATTTTTCCAAATTCGTTTTTTTAGAATCCAATTTACTTTCAACAAAATTCCTAAGTTGCCTAATAAATTTATCTTTAGAATATTTTTGTGCGTGTTGAGCAATTGCAATTGGATCAAATTTTGTGCTATCAAAATTTAAAACACAATGCAATAAACAATCCCAATTTTGTTCATCAAAAAAAACACCACTTAATCCGCTCACAACACTTTCGGTAGCACCACCTTTTCCATAAGCAATAACCGGACAACCCTGCATCATTGCTTCAATTACAGTGATTCCAAAATCTTCTTCTTGTGGATTAATGTATGCTTTTGCATTTGCATATAAAGCACATTTTTCTTGATCAGGTATGTGTCCTAAAAATTCAATATTTGGTCCAGCAATTTTTTTTAATTTATTTTCTTCGCGCCCAGTTCCAAAAATTTTTAAAGGCCAACCTAGGCGATTAAACACCTCAATAATTAAATCAAACTTTTTATAAGGAACTAAACGTCCGCCAGCTAAAAAATAATTACGCTCAGATTGAGGAATATGCATAACAGGGCATTGTAATTCAAGTGGTGGATAAATTACCTCGCTCACACGACCATAATATTTTGCAATTCGTTCAGAAACATTTTTTGAATTAGCAATAAAATGATCAACCCGCTCGCGTGCAATTCGCGCATCCCAATTTCGCAATCCATCAAAATATAACGGCAAAAGTTTTTTTATAAAAAAAGGATATTTTAAATTTTTAATATATTCTTGGGTTTCAGTCCACAAAAATCTAGTTGGTGTGTGGCAATAACAAACATGCACGGCATCTGGACGCAATTTAACACCTTTTGCAAATGCACTGGTTGATGACAAAACAACATCAAATTCAGACAGGTCATAAGATTCAACAGCACGAGGCATCAAAGGCATGTACCATTGATAATATTTTTTCCAACCAGGTAATTTTTCTAAAAAAGATGTGCGCACTTCTGCATTATCAAAACCAAGGTGTTTTTTTTCACGATCATAAAACATCACATAGATCGGCGCTTCAGGCCAAACCTCATGAAAAACACGAAGGACCCTTTCGGCCCCTCCATCTTGTGATAAATAATCATGTACTAATGCTATTTTATAGCTCATACTTGTGTTTGTACCATGGGATTTTAATCATAATGCTTTGCGTCGTTTAAGTACTGCCCACGGCGTCTTCATAAGAATAGCAATATCCATTAATAAAGACCAGTTTTCAATGTAAAAAATGTCTAAGCGATTTTCTTCTTCAAAACTTAAGTCAGACCTTCCGGAAATTTGTGCAAGTCCAGTTATGCCAGGTCTAACAGTGTGTGCTTTTTTGTGATGCAATTCATAATTTTCCACTTCACGCGGTTGGTGTGGTCTTGGTCCAACCAAACTCATATCACCCTTAATCACATTTATAAATTGTGGAAACTCATCTACACTCCACCTTCTAATCAATCGACCAAATTTTGTGATACGTGGGTCGTTTTTAATTTTGTACAAAGGACCTTTTTTGGTGTTTTGGTTTTTGATCAATTGTTTTTCAAATTTTAAAGCTTGTTCGCGATTTTTAAATTGCTTACCAATAGAATGTTTTTGAAACATTGATCGCAGTTTGTATGTTTCAAACTTTTTGCCAGATTCACCAACACGAGTATTTTTAAAAATTATTGGCCAACCACTTTCCACCAAAATAATTATTGCAGATGCAATTAAAATAGGGGATGTAATAATCAACAAAAAGAATCCAATAATGATATCAACTAGTCTTTTAATAATTCTGCCCCAACCTTCAAGCCGTGTGCGTTTTAATTCAACGATTGGGATTCCAGCAATTGTATCTATGCCAGTTTCGCGTTTATAAGTTCCTAGCATGTCAGGTGCAAATTTTAAATTCAAATGCATCTCACTGCAAAATTCCAAAACAGCATTAGATTCTTTTTGACTTGCATTGTGTTGTATAAAAATTACTTCAGTGATATTTTTTTGACGCACATTTTTTTTCAAATCATTTATGTTTTGGGAATTAAGAGAAGAAATTTGTTTAAAAATTTTATAACCAAATCCAGGATTTTTTTTCAAAGTATTAAAAAGTGTTTGTGCAATAAGTGAATCACCAATCATTAAAATACGACGCGCGCCCAATCCTTTTTTAAATAACACCACGCGAATTATTCTTAATATTAGCCGTCCAATTAAAACATAAATTATAGCTAAGCCAGTTGCAGCCAAAACAATAAAACGTGAATCAAATAATTCACCTCTAAAAAATACAATCAAAGCAACCACAGCTAAACCAGCAAAACAACCGATTATGGTTTTTTTCAATTCATCTGAAAACTTTTTGTTAGCACCAATTGTATACAAGCCAGTAAATGAAAAAATTAAAATCCACAAAATCGATACAATCAAAAGTGTATTAAAATAATCTTCATATGTAAGTGCAAAACGGATTTCGCGTATTTCAATAACTTGTTCTGTAAAACGCAAAGACCATGCAGAAATCCCAGCTAAAATTAGCAATAAATAATCAACTGGAACGCGAATTGCTGTTAAAAATAAATCCAATCGCATATGTGACTAGTTTACACTTTTTTTGGTTAAAAGCCAATATATACTTAATTTGATGTTACTTGATAAAATAAGCCCTAATGCTTGGTGTTGGAGTGCGCCAGAGCAACCTCTTGACAATTAAGTTTAAACCTGCTATCATATACAAGTCATACAATGGTCGCTTTGAGTTTTCAAAATAAAAATTCAGAGAGGAAAGTCCGAACTCCCCTTGGTTTTAGAAATAATTTCAAGGAGCAGAAAAGTGGGTAACACCCACCGTTCAGTCTGCGAAGGCTGGATAGGGAAAGTGCCGCAGAGACTATACTAGCTTGGCGTAGTGCTAAGTGAAAGGTGAAAAGTGTGTTGGTGTAATGAGGAAAATCAGATATCTGTTTCTCAATGCTACTTCACAAGTTCTGTCGCAAGGCAGAAAGCTTGGTAAACCCTTTTTGGAGCAAGAGCAGCGTTTTTTAAGCAAGACCAAAATAGTTTTGCGAAAAATTCGAAAAGTTAGTTCGCAAAGAATTTTGCAGCAATGTAAAATCAAGATATATGACCATTGCTTTTGTTTTGTAGGCGCGAACGTAAGTGAGCGCCCATAAAAATAAAAGTTACAGAATTCGGCTTATGTATGGAAAAGCCCCGGCCTTTGGCCGGGGCTTTGGATTTAAAGCGCTGGGCAAAAAAGCCCAGCGCTTTAAATACTTAAAATCATCTTAAAATAAAAAAAACCCTCAGCCCAAGCTAAAGGTTTTTTTTAAAAATAATTTAAGCTGCTTCTTTTCTATTTCTATCTCCAAACCATTCAGTTGCTTTGTTTACAGCATCTCGTATTTTTTGCTCACCATTAATAATATTTTTTGATTTAGCATCCGCAAAAACATCTTTTGCACCAGAAAATTCCCCATACCCAAGATCATCTGCTAAATTTGGATTTTCTATAATATCGTTAGGAGTGATTATTGTTTCCAAAGCATTGCGATCAATCCCCATTGTATTAAGACTGTCTTTAATCAAGAGAATCGCATTTTGTGCATCTTGTTGTTCTTGTTTGTTTTCTCTTTCAACTTTTCTTGCACTTGCTTGTGATTCTGCAAAATTTTGTTCTGCCATTTTTCTTTCTTTAGCTTCCTCTTTTTCCTCTTCTATTTGCCAATCTGGTTTTTCTATATTTTCTTCAGTTGCCCCAGCATCTTTTTGAGGCTCTGTACCCTTATCAAAACCATAATCAGTATCTGAGCCACCAAAATAATCTGCAGCCTCATAACCACTTTGTTGATCTGCGCCTCGTTGATCAGCTACTTTTTTGTCAGCACCTCCTTGATCTCCAAAATATTGTGCAGCATTTTTTTCTGCAGCTTCTCGAGCTGCTTGTTGTTTTGCGTGCTTTGCAGCTTCATCTTCTTGTCCGCCTCGACGAAATCTATCAAAAAAACCCATATATTTAAATTTAAAATTTTATCTTACACCAATACTTTGTCGTATTTTTGTCATTGTGTCAATTGCATTTTTTTGTGCTTTTTTCTGACCCCTAGACAATTCTTCGGCTAAATAACTTTTATTTTTCAAAAACTTATCACGTTTTGCACGAAATTCCGCAAACTTTTCAATAACAGCACTAGCTAATTCTAATTTCAATTCTTTAAATTGAGCTCCGCGCTGTTTATATTTTGCAGCAGATTTTTCTCCAGCAAAAAATCCCAACAGGTTAATTAAGTTTTTAACACCTTCAGCATCAGTCACAGCTTTTTTAATTTTAGTTGTAACAACTTTAGGTTCATCTGCCAAAGCAATGAAATGTTTTTCACCCAAACTTTTAGACATTTTTTTACTAGAGTCTGCCAAACTTTTAATACGCACAGCTTTTGTTAGTAAAGGTTTTGGTTCAACAAAGATTCCTTTCCCAAAACGCGCATTAAATAATCGTGCAATTTTTCTAGTTAATTCAATATGCTGAACTTGATCTTCACCAACTGGAATAGCATCAGCCTTATACATCAAAATATCAGCAGCCTGCAAAATAGGGTAGGAGAACAGCCCAACATTTATATTTTTTTTCTGACGTGATGCCTTGTCTTTATATTGTGTCATGCGTTCCAATTCAGTAATTGGCACTAAGCAATTTAAATACCACATCAATTCAGTGTGTTCTGGAACATGTGATTGGATAAACAAAGTTGATTTTTTAGGATCAATTCCAATTGCCAAAAGTTCAGCTACAGTCCGTGCAATTTGTTCAGATTTTTCTTTTGCATCAAAATCTTCTGTCAAAGAATGTAAATCAGCAATAAAGAAAAAACATTCATACTTTCCAGAGTTTTGTAAATCAATCCAGTTTTTTATAGCACCTAAATAATTTCCAATGTGCATGTCTCCACTGGGTTGAATACCAGATACAATAATTTGTTTTTTCGGCATATTAAATCAACATGTTAAATAAGTTTAAGTGGATAAAGTATATCCCAACTAAACTTCAATCACAACTGGCAAAATCATTGGACGACGTTTTGTTTTGTGGAACAAATAATCTCCTAATTCATTGCGTAGTTTGTTTCTGATGTTATCTGTGTCAGCCCAAGAAAGCGGATCACTATTTTCAACCATTTTACGAGATCGCGCACGAACTTCTTCAATCAAAGCTTTGTTTTCTTTCAAATAAACAAAACCACGAGAAATAATATCTGGATTTTGAGATAGTTTACCAGTCTTGCTTATAACTGTAACAATCACAACTACCATTCCATCTTCAGCTAGCATTTTACGGTCTCGTAAAACAACATGACTTACATCACCAACACCAAGTCCATCAACAAAAACATAATCAGATGGAAGTTTTTCATCAGTTAATCGTCCGCCTTTTTTATCAAAAGTCATCACTTGACCATTATCTGCCACAAAAACTTTATTTTCTGACCATCCCATATCATAAGCAACTTTTGCATTGTGACGTAACAAAGTGTGATTTCCTTCAATTGGAATGTAGTATTTAGGTTTTAACAAACGCAACATTAGTTTAATGTCTTCTTTTTTAGCGTGTCCACCTGCGTGCACATCCATCATGTCATAATGAATCACTTCCGCACCTTTACGATATAAAGTGTCCTTAAGTTTTTGCACACTTCTTTCATTACCAGGAACTACTGATGAAGAAAAAATTACAGTGTCACCAGGTATAATTTTTACACTTCTGTGTTCATTTAAAGCAATTCTCATTAACACAGCATTTCTTTCGCCTTGTGCTCCAGTTCCCATGATTACAATTTTTTCTTTTGGATAATTGTCCACTTCATTAATTTTTATCAAAACATTTTTCCCAACGTCCATGTATTTTAATTGCAACATGATTTCAACATTAGTTTTCATACTGTAACCATCAATCGCAACTTTTTTCCCATATTTTTCAGCTAACTCAATAACTTGTTGTACGCGAGACAATAGGGAAGCAAAGGTTCCAATAACAATTCGTCCTTTTGCTTTCAAAAAAATATCTTCCAAAGATTTTCCAATTACGCTTTCTGAAAGTTGGTGTCCTTCTTTTGAAGAGTTTGTTGAATCTCCCATTAGAGCAAGAACACCTTTTTTACCAATATCAGATAAGCGCGCAAGATCTGCTGGCTTACCATCAACTGGTATAAAATCAAATTTCCAGTCACCAGTATGAACAATAGTTCCAACTGGAGTGTGCACAACAATTCCCATTGAGTCTGGAATGTTGTGGTTTACATGGAAAAATTCAACTTTAAATTTACCAAGTTGCAAAGTTTCATCAAGTTTAACACTGTGTAAGTTCAAATGTCTGTTTCCATAATCATCTTGACGTTTTTTAATAATTGCACAAGACAATGGCAAAGAATAAATCGGAGGATTTCCAATTTCTGGGACAATGTGAGGAATACCACCGATGTGGTCATAATGTCCGTGCGTAATAATTACACCTCGCACATTTTTTTCCTTTCCTTTAATACAACTCATGTCTGGAATAATGTAATCAATACCAGGCATGTCATCTTCTGGAAACTGCAATCCCAAATCAATAAAAATAATATCGTCATTATATTCAATCATTGTACAGTTTCGTCCAACTTCTTCTAAACCACCAATTACAGAAACTCTAAGAACGTCTTTCTGTATATGAAAAACTTTCTCTTTAATTTTCTTAAAACTTTTCACAGTTTTATTTCTATTTGTTCCACTTGTAGATCGGTTTGTAGAATGGCTTCCACTCTTTTCTCGTTCTCCACCAGAAGCTCTTTTTTGAGCTGTATTTCTACCAGTGCGAGTTCTCTGCGAAACATTTTTAGTTTTGCGAGTAGAAGTAGAAGTCTTTGTATTCACAGCAGGTTTTTTATTTGTTGTACGCGTGGTATTAGCACGCGTTTTTTTAACACGTTTAATAGGTGTCATAATAGTTTTATGTTTTTAATTTAATTAATATTTATAATTTATTTCCAACTTCCTTTGGTTTCAGTAAACCATTTTTCAATTTCATTAAATCGATCTGCTGGCACAACGATTTGACTAGCAGAAAAGTCTTTAATTTTTTTGCGTTGTGCGTAATTGTAAGTTGGGTTGTACAAGAAAATTGCTGGGATTTCCTCATGCAAAATTTCTTGAAATTCTTGATATTTTTCAGCACGCACTTCATTATCATTAGTTTCGCGCGCTTCTTCTAATAATTTGTCTGCTTTGCGATTTACAAATAAAGATAAGTTTAAACCTGGATCATCAACTTGTGAAGAATGCCAAAATGGATAAGGGTCAGAATCAGCTCCTAAAACTTCTCCAAATAACAAAGCTTCATAGTTTCTGTTTTTAATAATTTCAGATTGAATTAACTGTGGGTCAATTACATATAAAATTGTGTGTACGCCGACTGCTTGCCAAAAAGATTGAATACTTTCAGCAGCTGCAATAGTTGCGTCATTGTTAACAGTTGTAATTGTTACAGTTAAAATTTTGTCTTTTTTGTTTTTTCTGAAAATTTCTTGCGAAGGAGGTGTTTCAGATTCAATTTGTTCACGAGCTAATTTTTGCAACTCTTCAAGTTTTTGTTCAGCTTCTGTTTTTTCGTCTATTAACATTTCATCATCCACTACTTCGTCTTCATTATTTTCATCGCTAGTTTCATCATCAGCCGCATCTGCATCTTTGTCTTCATCCTCAACTATAACTTCAGCTTCTTCGGTCCACTCCTCAACTAATTGTTCAGTCCGCAATTCAACAAAACTTTCACGATTAATTGCTTCCCAACCAGCTTCATCTAATAAAGCTGTGCTTGTTGAAGGTGAAAACTCATAAAAATTTGCATCATTTGCATATCCAATTTTTCCAGGCAAAATTGGTCCATAAATAATTTGAGCTTCTCCTTTTAATCCATCTTGAATTAATCTACCTCTGTCAATTGCATGTTCTAACGCAATTCGCACATCATCATTTTCCAAAGCTGCATTTCTTTTTTCATTAAAAAACAAAGCAGTGTATTGCGGTAGTTGCAAAGTGTATAGATTAATATCACGTTTAATAATTGTTTCTTTTTTGTTTTGCGGTACAAAATGTATTCCATCAGCATGTTTGCTCAAAAATGTTTCAACAGCACTTGCAATATCTGGCGCAAAATAAAATTTTAAGTTTTCAATAAAAGGAACACCTCGATAAAAGTTTTTATTATTTTCTAAAGTGTATCCAATTATAATTCCGTTTTTGTTTTTACTTAAGGATTCAAATTTGTAAGGACCAGTTCCAATAGGTTTAATATTTGCATCAGCTAATTTCATTGAACTAGCATCTGTGTCTATCCACAAATGTTGTGGCAAAATTCCAGTTGTTAAAGTGTGTAGAAAAGGAGCAAATGGTTCCTCTAAAATCATTTTCAAATTATGATTATCAATTTTTTCAACTTCTACACCTTGAAAACTTAAGCGCAAAGGACTAGAAACATTTGGATCTTGGATTTTCAAGATTGTAAAAATTACATCATCAGCAGTAAAAGGAGTGCCATCATGCCAAAATATATTTTCCCGTAACTTAATATTGTAAACAGTCGTACTAACTGTAATTTCTTCAGCCAAATCTGGCATCAAAACACCTGAACTATCATAACGCATCAAGCCAGAGTACATTAAGCGTACCAAATCTTGGTCAACTTCATTTGTTGTTGCAAATATTGGATTGATTAGGCGTGGTGTTCCAGTTATGACTTCACTATATTCACCGCCAATATCTGGAATTGATGTACGGTTTGATTTTATAAAACCAATACCAAGCCAAAGCACTCCAATAACTACAAGTAAAATTGCTGCGCTAAAAATACGAGATTCTTTTTTTGTTAAAAATCTAAACAAAAATTTTATTTGTTTCAAAGACGGCAAACTGCGTTTACTAGTTTGTGCAACAAGTTGAGCATCATGATGCTTTAATTGCGCAAGTTGTTTGCGTCTATTTTTAGTCTGTGGGCGACTATCGTCGCTATGCATAATTTTATTAAACCAAAACGTGCACAAATGACACGCCAAAGAAAAGAATTGAGAGAATTATTGTTGCTCGAAATAATGTTTTTTCAATACCACGTTTTGTGGTGTAGACAGCACTTCCACCCCCAAAAGCTGCACCTAATCCGCTTCCACGTTGTTGCAAAAGAATAGCGCTAATCAATAGTACTCCAAGAATTATTTCAATTATGTTGAGGGTAAAATCCATAAGTTCAAGTTTAACTATAGCAGATATGCACAAATCCGTCAATACCCCTCTGCTCATAATCAAGTATATGATATACTATACTTGTTTTATGAATAAAAACAAGTGGCATTGGATTTCAATTGCTGTGATTATTGTTTTCGCTATGTTAGCGTTTGGTTTTTTAGTAATGAGAAATTATTCAGATATTATTCGTGCACAAAAGCTCGGGGTAAATTCAGATTTTTTTACAGAATCTAAAGAAGGTATTAATTTAAAAATTCCAGATGGACCGCAACGTCAAGTTGAGATAGGGGATCATGCAACATCAGGTCCTGATACAGCAAAAATTACAGTTGTAGGGTTTGGGGATTTTCAGTGTCCTTATTGCCAAAGAGCTTTTCCGATTTTTAGATTTATTTTAAATAAGTATTCAAATGATGTGCGGTTTGTTTACAGACATTTTCCAGTTGCAGATTCACATCCAGATTCTATAAATGCAGCAATGGCTTCAGAGTGTGCAAGAGATCAGGGAAGGTTTTGGGAATATCATGATATCTTATTTCAAAATCCATCTGCTTTGGCGGCTGATGATTTAAAGTTGTATGCAAATGGTTTGGGATTAGATAGCGCAAAGTTTGCGACTTGTCTTGAGACAAGTGAGAAAAAAGATTTGATTGCAGGTGATTATGAAGCTGCATTAAAAGCTGGTGTACAAGGAACACCAACTTATTTTGTAAATGGTTTTCGTGTGCAGGGGTTTTTGCCTGTGCAAGCTTGGGATGAGTTATTTGAGAAATTTTTGAAATAAATTTTTAGAGGGCATGTTAATAATAAAAACTTTTGGAAAAACATTTTTAACACTAGGAATATTTTTAATGCCTTTGTTTTTGTTGTTGCCTGTTGAGGCAAATGCTGCGGGTGAAAAAAGTTGTTGTATTTATCAAGATTCAGTTGGTATAGCAGGTTGTTTAAACGTGCAAATACCAAGTGGAATGGCAGAGCCTGAAGAAGGAGGGTATGAATCAGTTTTGTGTAAAGGTGATCCTGCTGGTCTAGGTGAATTAGATTCAATTGATGTAATAATTTCTCCAGGTTACTGTAATTCGCCAAACAATGCTAAGTCAGATTCTGAAGGTGGAATGGGTTGTAATAGTCCGGATGGTGATAAAAGTAATATAAGTTCTTTTAATATAATAAAGAAAGTTTGGGATGATAAAATTACTTGTGCATACTATTCAGGAAATAAATTTGTAGGATGTAAACAATTTACAAAATCAGAACAAGTAAAAGCTGGTGTGGAAGTAGGGTGTCCAAATGTGGTTAATTATTCTTATGAAGAATTTCCAGGTTTTAAAAATTTATATCTTTGTTCTAATCCAGACAAAACAGCCAGTGTAGATTTTGAGAATGTATTTAATAACATGTCACAAGTTCCAACAACTGAATTTGAGGTTGCCAAAGGTTCCCAGTGTTGTGTTTATTATACAGATATAAATAAAGACAACATACCTCACTCAAAAGAGGTGGCACTGTGTTTATCGTCAATACAAAAAAATGGTAAGAGTTATTGTGATGCTACTGGTGGAAAAATAAATGCAAGTCAAGGTAAAATTGGAGTAGCATCTCCAAAGAAATGTGATGTATTAGAATTGTGTGTGAAAACGGATAAGTGTTGTTTGGTTTATGATGATATTGCAAATCCAAAAAATGAATATACTGATGAAGATAATTTATTACAATGTAGTCCAGCTCAAGTCGGTTGCACATTGGATTTGTATTACACAGCCAATCAAGCTGGACAACATCCAACTGTTCATAATAAACAAGTAGAACAAAAGTGTGGTGACATACCAGCTTGTGGTGGAAAAATTTTAACAAACACACAGGCTTTACAAAAAGTATCTCAAGTGCAAACACAAGATAAGCAAGAATATGATACTGCGACACTTGGTGTGACTGGTCCAGAAAAATGGACACGTCAATCGTGTTTGAAAAATAAATATCATTGGGAACCACCAGCTGGCAAAAAAGATTTAGATGAAGGTCCTTATTGTTTTGTTTTGCCAGAAGTAGCTTTGCAACAAGAAATTTTTGGAGTTAAAGCAGTAACAATTACTGGTTATGTTCCTTTGGTGTTTGATCTTGGTTTTATTCTTTTGACTTTGGTTAGTGTTGGTGGTTTGGTTGGGGCTGGTTTTCAAATGAGAGGTGCTGTTGATCCACAAACAATTATGGCAGCAAAAGGGTTAATGATTGGAAGTACTGTTGCTTTGGGAATTGGTGGTGGAAGTTTTGCATTATTAAATACAGTTTCTCCAGCAACAATTTCTGGCCAGCCACCAGCTGTCATGGCGGTTTTGCCACAAGAATTTGATTTGGGAGATTTGATGTCAGGGTTGGTTGGAAAAGAGTTGTGTTGTAGAGGAAAATTGTGTTTACCTGAAACAGTGGAAAAAGGTGGAAAAAGAAGTATTAAAATAGGTGAGGAGGTTTTTAAATATGAAGTAGAAGCTGATGAGTGCACACACATGAAAGGGGTTGGAGAATTTTGTAGAAAAGGAAGTATACAAGAAAAAGAATGTGCTAAAAGAGGTGGTGAGTGTGTTTTTCCTGCTAGTGCAGATCCGAAAAATTGGGGAGAATGTGGTAAAGCGTTTAATGATGTTGTTTCAAAAGTTACAACAGCGAGTGAATTTGCTGGTTGGTTTTCTGGTCCGTGGTTTGTTGTGACTTCAATGTTTGGTAGTTTGCAGTCATCTATTGATGCAACAATTCCAGGTGAAGGTCCTTTGGGTGCTTGTGTTATTCCTAAAACTAGTGAAAAAAATGGGGCAAAATGTTGGAGTAATGATCAATGCGCTTCAAAAAAATGTGTTAGTTATTCTGAAACTTCAAATTGTTTTATTGAAAAAGAGTGGGGTTATTGTTCAAGTGGTGATTTATTTACAAATTGTGAACCAAATGGAAATACCTTGACAGGAAAAAAAGGTTTATATATACAACAAAATACATGTAGGGAAGATTATGGGTGTTTTTACGCATCTGATGAAGATCCTAGATTGTATCATGACTCATATGAATGCAGTGATGGTTCATTAGGATCAGCATGTGGTGTTCCAAAAAGCGCAAGTGGTGGTTATGAAGTAAAATATGGTACTTGTGCAGATGGTAGTGGTTGTGACCAGGGTTCTACATGCAAAGGTGGGGCAGAATGTAAAAAAACTTGTGGTTCAGGTTTGGAGTGTATTGAGGTTAAGGGCAATGTTAGGTGTTTACCATCATCAAATGGTCCAACAGCCCCTTGTGTACAAAAAACTGATTTTATTACCAGACCTGATACATGTAAATTTGCAGATGTTGGATTAAAATGTATAGGTGGAGATAAAATTGGTGAAACTGGAACATGTAGTACTCTTACACAAAGTTTTGGTGCTGCTTGTGTTTTTGATTCAAAGCAAGGTGTGGGTTCGAGTCAAGGTGGTGTAATAATTGAGCAGTGTAAGGTCAAACCTTCAGACAGTGATTTGAAAAGCAAGTTGGGTAAATCCGTTTGCTATAAAGGAGACTATGGTTTTCCTACTGGAGTTTGTGGTTGGTATAAGAGGGATGTTGGGGGCACAACAGCTTTTGGTTGGCCATTAAATAATGCTGGTAATTTTTATCCAGAAGATGATGAAGATGATGCTATGTCACTAACTTTGCAGTTTAAGAAATATGAGGCATTGTGTGATGTAGGTCCTATAAAAACATTATTTGAAAATTATGCTGGTGCAGAATTTTTTCAAGGTAAAATAATTTCAGAGTCAGTTGCTTGTACTGATGCAATTAAAGGTAAGAAATCACAAGTTAGAAAATTGTTAACAGAATATTATAGTAAGAAAAATATTTCAGATGTGGAATCCTATGTAACTGGAAAAATGGATGGAGCAGAAGGTGTTGCAGCTTGTGTTTGGAAGCCTGAATATGGAGGAAATAAAAAAATTGGTAAGTGTGGTTTTGTAATTAGTGTAGATATGTTCACGCCAAATCAGTATCACTTTCTTTTTGTACCAAATAAATAAGATTAAATAGGAAGTTTGACCTCTAAACAATACTGTGTTATGCTATACACCGCTTATATATATCAAAAAGGTGTATGGCCCAAACAAAATCACAACAAAAAACTCAATGCAACAAACAACACAAGAATATCCTTTCAATCAAAGGCTCTCGTGTTCATAATTTGAAGAATATTTCTTTGGACATTCCAAAGAATTCTTTAGTTGTGATAACTGGTCTTTCAGGTTCTGGAAAATCTTCATTAGCTTTTGACACAATTTATGCAGAAGGCCAGCGTCGTTATGCTGAATCTTTGTCTTCATATGCTCGTCAGTTTATGGACTTGCAAGACAAACCAGATGTAGATGAAATTAAAGGCTTGTCACCAACAATAGCAATTGATCAAAAATCAACTTCACGAAATCCACGTTCAACAGTTGGAACTGTTACAGAAATTTATGATCATCTGCGATTGTTGTTTTCTCGCATTGGCCAACAGTTTTGTCCTGATTGTGAAAAACCAGTTATAAGATATAGTACTGGTTCAATTGTAGAAGAAATTCGTAAGTTGGGTCGCAATGGTCATGAGTATTTAATTTTAGCTCCAATTTTTACAGATCAATCTGTTGATAAAAAAACTTTGCTTTCACAAGTTGAGCGCAGTGGTTTTGAATATGTGAGATTTGATGGAGTGTTAATGAAGCGTGATGAATTAGAGTTGATTGATGTTATGCCAAAAATGGCGCACTCTTTAGATGTGGTAGTTGGTCGTATAACTGATGTTAAGAAAAATAATATCACATCTTTTGTTGAAACTGGAAGTGAGTTAGGAAATGGTCGTGTAATTGTTTATGACATGGATGAAGATGAGGACAAAATGTTTTCAGAACAATATGTGTGTAGTAGTTGTGGAAAAGAAATCGCAGAAATTGAGTCGCGTACTTTTAGTTTTAATAGTCCACACGGTGCATGTCCTCGTTGTACTGGTTTGGGAAGAGTTTTGGATGTAGATAAAACTCTTGTAATCCCAAATCAAAAACTTACATTAGCAGAAGGTGCTATCCAACCATGGACTCGTATAACTGGAAATCAAGCTTGGTATCAAAAATTATTAGAAGCAGTTGCTGAAGAAAATAATTTTTCAGTAAACAAACCAGTTAAAGATTTGTCAAAACGTGTAATGGATGTTTTGTATTATGGAACAGATGGTAAGCATTATGTAATAGATGATAAGTCAACGGTTTTTGAAGGAATTATTCCAAACTTAACTCAACGTCATGCAGAAACTCAAAGTGATTATATTCGCAAAGAAATTGAGCAATATATGCGTGAAAGTGTTTGTCCAATTTGTGAAGGAAAACGTCTAAAAAAAGAAGCTTTGTCTGTGCGAATTGGTGATTATTCAATTGCAGATATTATTGGAATGAGTTTGGATGAATCACTTTTGTTTTTTAGTGGTTTAGAAAAAGACACATCTGTTTCAGTAAAATTTACAGAGCGCGACAAAAAAATTGCCAAACCGATTATTAAAGAGGTTTTAACACGTTTGCAGGATTTAATAAAAGTTGGTTTAGATTATTTAACTTTGGATCGTGCAATGTCAACTTTGTCTGGTGGTGAGGCGCAACGAGTGCGTTTGTCTACACAACTTTCAACTGGTTTGACTGGAGTAATTTATATTTTAGATGAACCTTCAATAGGTTTGCATCCAAAAGATAATGAAAAATTAATTGGAACTTTAAAAGAATTGCGCGATTTAGGAAACAGTGTGATTGTTGTTGAGCATGATGAGGCAATGATGTTGGCTGCAGATTATTTAATTGATATTGGTCCTGGTGCTGGTGTTTATGGTGGAGAAATTGTTGCAGCAGGTACAGTTGATCAAGTTAAAAAAACAACAAAGTCGCCAACCGCAAAATATTTAAATGGAAAAGTTCAAATTCCAATTCCTAAAAAAATTCATAAAGGTAACGGCAAAAAATTGACGATTGTTGGGGCTAAAGCTTTTAACTTAAAAAATATTGATGTTGATGTGCCTCTTGGAAAATTTGTTTGTGTGACTGGTGTTTCTGGTTCTGGTAAATCATCTTTAATAATTGATATTTTGTCTAAGGCTTTGGCATCTGAATTACATCGTGCAAAAGCTGCACCAAGTGAACACAAAACAATTAAAGGGTTGCGAAATGTAGATAAGGTAATTGCAATTGATCAGACTGCTATTGGGCGTACGCCAAGAAGTAATCCAGCGACTTATACTGGTTTGTTTACTTTAATTCGTGATTTGTTTACACAAGTGCCAGAGGCAGAGTTGCGTGGTTATGGTGCTGGTAAGTTTAGTTTTAATGTAAAAGGTGGTGGACGTTGTGAAGCTTGTGCTGGTGAGGGTTATGTTAGAATTCCAATGCAATTTTTAACAGATGTTTTTGTTGAGTGTCAGGAATGTGAAGGTCGCCGTTACAATAAAGAGGCTTTAGAAATTCATTATAAAGGAAAAAATATTTCAGATGTTTTGGACATGACTGTTGAGGAAGCTTATAGATTTTTTTCAGATATTTCATCAATTGCAGATAAGTTGCAGATTTTGAGAAATGTTGGTTTGGGGTATGTTGCTTTGGGACAGCCAGCAACAACTTTGTCTGGTGGTGAGGCACAACGTGTGAAGTTGGCAACTGAATTATCTCGCAGAGCAACTGGTAAGACTTTGTATATTTTGGATGAACCAACAACTGGTTTACATTTTGAGGATATTAAGCAATTATTAAATGTTTTGTCTCAATTGGTTGATAAAGGAAATACAGTGTTGGTGATTGAACATAATTTAGATGTAATAAAATCTGCTGACTGGGTGATTGATATGGGGCCTGAAGGTGGTAAAAGAGGTGGAGAAGTGGTTGCTGAGGGTGAGCCAAAGCAGGTTGCAAAGACAAAACAAAGCTTTACTGGACAATATTTGAAAGATGTGCTAAAAAAGTAGTGTGCATAAACAACAGGTAAGTTAAACGATGATTTGCACAAATAGCCCTGGGATAAAATGACCTTTAATTAAGGTAGAGATTCCCAGGGCTTTTCTTATTTAATTCAAAAATCCCGGCTCTGACCGGGATTTTTGAATAGATAATTTTTGTTTTAAAACCTTTTGTTTTTATTTGCTTAAGCACTAATTTTTGCACTTTCATCAGGTTTTTCAGCCTGATCTTCAGCTGATTTTTTTATTTTATTTTTAGGAGTTGATTTTTGCGCTTTTTCATCAACTTCTTTTATTTCTTTTAATTTTTTCTTAAATCTAGGATTGCGTAAATACCCAAGTTTGCTCTGTTTTACACGATATTTAGCAATAACTTCAATGCCAGCTACAACAGGTGAGTGCAGTGGAATGATTTTTTCAACCCCAACTCCCTCACTTATCTTACGAACTGTGATAGTAGCACCAGTCTCATTTCCGTGCTTTCTACCAATAACCATACCCTCAAAAACCTGAATTCTAGTCTTTTCTTCACCTTTTTTGCCAATATCTTTAATTTTCAAAGAAACACGCACTTTTGCGCCTGGCTGTACATCTTGATAGATTTTGTTTGTTTTTTCTTCTGACATATGGTTTCAGATACGAGCACATTGTATCTAAACGGTAAAAAATAGTCAAGTATTATAAAAAATAACCAGTACACCACTTATTTTTTTATATGTTTAATTATTTCCTCTACAATTTGATCTGCATTTTTATCTGAAGTATCAATCCACAAATCGTAATGAGTTTTTTCAAAAATATTCAGACCATCATAGTATTTTGCATAACGCAAAGAATCTGAAGCAATTCGTTTTTTATTTGCTTCAATCAACTCATCAACATTTGCATATTTATTTTGATTGCGTTTTTCTGGATCATTTTGCAAATCAGTAAAAATTCTCTGTGCCCCTTTCATCTCATCAACATCTAAAAAGATTTTTAAAGATTTTGGAATAAAATAAAAACTCACTCGTCCTTGTATCACAAAATTATCTTCTTGTTCTGCTAATTCAGTTTGATATTTATCTGGTTCAAGATCAGTACTTGGATCTGTTTCACCCAATTTATTATATTCTTCAATAGTCATGTTTCGCTTTCGCGCCATTTCTCTTCGCAACATTCCAACATCATACAAATTATAATCAAGCTGCTCAGCAAGTTTTGTTCCAACCGTTGTTTTTCCTGCACCAGGTTTACCAGAAATAGTTATGATCATAATTTAAATCCTATGTTTTTATAATTTTTCTAAAATATTTTTTAAATCATTTGGCAAGTCTGAAGAAAATTTTTGTTTCTCACCTTCCATATCTACAAATCCCAATTCGCTTGCATGCAAAAAAATTCTGTTAGACATTTTTTCAATTTTGTCTCGACCAAATTTTTTATTGTAATAAATTTTGTCACCAACAATTGGATGATTAAAAGCAAAAAGATGAACGCGAATTTGGTGTGTGCGACCGGTTTTTGGTTTTGCTAAAACCAAGCTGTGGTTAACAAATCTTTTTTCAACTTCAAAAAAAGTTATAGCATCTTTTCCTTCCTGGCTTTTTGGGCGCGCAACCATTTTTCCTTTTTTAACTCTGGTTTTGGATCGTGCAATTGAAAAATCAATTTTACCAAGATCTGGCTCAACAACACCATGTACTAAAGCAGTGTATTTTTTTTCAATTTTACGATCTTGAAATTGGTTTTTAATATAATCAAAAAATTCTTGAGTACGTGCAACCAACATTACTCCAGACACATCTTTATCCAAACGATGTACAATTCCAGGTCGCACATCAGTATTATCTCCAACTTCAGCAACCTCAGGATATTTTTTTAAAATCCAAGAAACCACAGTTTCTTTTTCGTTTTTTGCAGTGGGGTGAGCTAATAAGCCAGAAGGCTTGTCTAAAATTAGGTAATTTTTAGTTTCTGTTAATAACATGATTTGACAGTTTAATATCTATAATGTATCATACCCGCCATCAGCTTTTGCAGCAAGAAGGGGGGCACATGAAGAGCTGGTTGAACGAGATCACCATCCTCTGTTAGTAGGGGGTCTGCTAGCACAGGATAATTTGCTATAACTAAAAAGAGGAGGAGTTACAGCAAAAAGACAGAAGCCCGTTTACAGCTCGGGTACATTTGGAAACTTGAAGACGCAGCCTAACAGTTGCGTCTTCTTCCTTAAAATGATAGATTTTTGTTATGGGCTTTTATTATTTGAACTAGCCTAAAAGGGTGTATAGCTCAGTTGGTCAGAGCAGTCGGCTTATATCCGACAGGTCCTTGGTTCAAGTCCAAGTACACCCACTAAAATTTTTATTATGCAAAAAACTTTTAAACTTCAAATTCTTTTTGCTCTTTTTGTTGCGCTTCTTGTTGGTGTAAATTTGATTGGCGGAAAAATTGTAGAAATTTTTGGGATTTCAGTTTCAGTTGGGATTTTTATGATGCCAGTTTTGTTTTTGATTACAGACATTGTTGAAGAAGTCTACAGCAAAAAACTTGCTTATCAATTTGTTTTGTCATCAGTGATTGCTTTAGTGGTAATTCTTGGGTTTACTCTTTTGTTTGTGTCTTTAGAACCACACGCACGTTTTGCAGAAAAAAATCCAGCTTATGTTGAAACTTTTTCACAGTCGCTTCGTATAATAATTGCTAGTATTATTGCCTTTTTGATTTCACAAACTCATGATGTTTGGTTTTTTAATTATCTTAAGAAAAAAACTAAAGGCAAGGCTTTGTGGTTACGCAACAATGCATCAACAATTATTTCTCAAGCAATAGACACTTTGGTGTTTATGTTTATTGCATTTTATATGATCACTCCAAAGTTTGATGCAATGTTTATTTTGTCTCTAACTATCCCGTATTACTTGTTTAAAATCTCATTTGCAGCACTAGATACGCCTTTTGTTTACTTAGGTGTTCGTTGGTTTCGTGGCAAGAAGAAAACTGGGGACAACTAACTCAAAAATATTTGGAAAAAATGGTATAATTCTTTCAGATTAAAAGATCTGAAGAATGGCAATACCTTCGGGCAGAAAGCGAAAGAATCGTAAGAAAAAAACGGGCACGTTTTTGGTTTTGTTTTGCCAAAAATTATTTGGATTAAAATTTTTTAATCATAAGTTTTTTAAAAAGTTGTTCAAGATTTCAGAGAACAAAAATAATAAAAATAAAAAACGTCGTAAAGTTCGTCGCAAAACGAAGAATACTTTTAGACGTTTTTTAAATATTCAAAAAATAGCATGGAGACTCTTAGTTTGTTTAACAGTACTAATGTGGTCCACAGCATTCAGTGTTTGGGCACCAGGATTAATAACAGACTATGCATATGGAGCAGCAATAACATGGGATGGTGGAGGAGGAGACAATGATTGGGAAGTAGCAAATAACTGGAATCCAAACCAAGTACCAACAGATGCAGATGATGTAACAATTGATGCAGACGTAACTGTTTCAACAACAGCTGCAATTTCTTTTAGCACTCTAACAATAGGTGATGGTGTACCAACAAACACTTCAATATTAGAACTTTGGCATGACATAACTTCAGGTGGAGCAATAACAATAAAAGACGGAGGTACATTTACACAATACAATACAACAGCACAAACAATTACAGGTGATTTAACAATTGAAAGTGGTGGAATATTGAATCATGGTGATACAGAAATGGGTAATGATGAAATCGCAAAAATAGATATAACAACAACAGGATTGGATTTTCAGTCTGGGGGGATTATTAATTTAGATGAAAGGGGATTTTGGGGTGCACCAGGTTGGACACCAACTGGTTGGTATAATGATGGTTATGGTCCTGGTGGTGGTGCTGATGGTGGTGGTGGTGCTGGCCATGGTGGAAATGGGGGTGGTTCAGTACGAGGGGCTGGAGGAGGAGGAGGGTATGGTTCAATATCTGCTCCAACTACTCTTGGTTCAGGTGGTGGGGTATATCAAGATGGAAGAGATGGTGGAGGTGCTATTAAAATAACAGTCACAGGTGGTGGAACAGCAACAATTGCAGGTTCTATCACAGCACAAGGTGGAGAAGTACCTGTTGGTGAGGGTGGTGGAGGTGGTTCTGGTGGTTCTGTTTGGATTGATTTTTCTGCAGATGGAACTTTTGCTGGAGCAGGGTCAATAAAAGTGGATGGTGGTGATGGTGATAGATCAGGTCTGTATGTTGGTGGAGGAGGTGGAGGAGGTCGTATTGCTGTTACTGGCTGGACTTCAAATACATACACAGGTACTAATTCATATCTTGGTGGTGATACAGATGATACTTGGGATGCAGAAGATGGTGGTGGTGGAACTCTTTTTCTTCAAGAGTCTGGTGAAAATGGTGATTTGTATATTGGTGGAGATAAGGGAAATGATAATGATTTTTGGGGTTCACCTACTTTAGAAACTATGACTATAGATGATTTGTATTTAATAAAAGGTGCAAATTTAATAATTTCAACAAGTACAACATTTACAATCACATCTTCAACATTTGATTTTGATACAGCAACTTCAACAGTTACTACCATAGGTACACTTAGTTTACCTGCAACATTTATTGTTCCAAATACAGTTGAATTAGATGCATATGCAGGTGGTCTGGGTACAACAATAACCAACATGACTATTGCTGCTGGTGGTGAGTTAGAATTAGGTGGAATACCAACAACAACTCCTTATTCACAAATTACTCAATGGACAATTAATGGTGTGTTGTCTGCAAGGGCAAACACTTCAACAACAGATATTGCGCATACAGTAAATATTTTAGCTGAAGATATTAATATTGGTGCTGGGGGGGTTGTTTATGTTTCAGGTGATGGTTATCCAGCACCTTTAAAAACAGTAGATGGGTATGGACCAGGTGCAAGTCCTTATACTTATACAGTATCAGGTGGTGCTAGTTATGGTGGTAGAGGTGATGGGACAAATCCAGGAACTGTTTGTGGTTCAACTTCCACCCCTGCGTATGATGCTGGTTCAAGTTCAGGAGGTAGTATACATCAACCTGGTGCTGCTGGTGGTGGTGTTGTTAGTTTGGTTGCAACAGACAATATTGTTATTAATGGATCAATCATTGCAGATGGTTTAGAAGGTCCAGATGCTTGTGGTGGTTCACCAGGTGGAGCTGCTGGTGGTGGAGCTGGTGGTGGTATTTTAGTTGAAGCAAGTACAGTAAGTGGTTCAGGATTGGTTCGTGCTGCAGGTGGTACAGGTGCATATGGTTGTGGAGCTGGTGGAGGTGGGGGTGGTCGTATTGTTTTACGTGCTTCAAATTATACTTTTACTGGCACAACAACAACTCCACCAGGTAGAAGAGCAGCAGGAGCATCTAGTAATATTAATGGAACAACCGGTACCCCATGGGTTGCACCAACCATTCCAGCTACCTTATTTGCAAACGACACAGATGCATCAGCAGGATTAGTTAATCCAATAGCATTAACAGACACAACACCAGTATTTTCAGCAATATATGAACATCCATTAGATGCATATCTGGGAGACAAAGCAAGAATGCAAGTTTCAACAGATAGTGACTTTACATCAGTAACACATTGGGATTCAGGAGCAGATGGTGTTCAATTTGCATCAACTTGTTCAGATGGAGGAAGGTGTGAAGATGTTGAATATGATAACTATGGTGATTCAGCATTATTACCACTTTCAACAGATGTTACTTATTATTGGCGCACTCGCTATTATGACGACGAAGGTGTTTGGAGTGCTTGGTCTACTACTTCAACATTCATGTTAGTTGCAGCAACAACAGACACTGACTTAGGTCTTTCAAAAAATGTACCAAAACCACCTGATCCACCAGTAATTGACAAAGACAAAAACCCAACTGGCGCAGCTTTTCTAATTAACAATGGTGATCCAAAAACAATTTCAAAAGAAGTTGAATTAAAAATATTATTAGACAATGTTGCTGAGGTTTCATTTTCTAATACAGAAGATTTTTATGGTGCAAAATGGGTTTCAATTCCAGAAGATAAAATAATGCCTTGGAAATTAGCTGATGGAGGAATAGGGCAAAAAATTATCTATGCAAAGTTTGCTACTGGTTCTGGTGGTGTTTCAGATATATATAGACAAGGTATTGAACTAGTTGATTTTTTGCCCACAGAGGTAAAAATCATTTCACCAAAACAAGATGATATACATACAATTAATTTAACAGACCAAGATTCTGTTACATACCGATCTTTTGAAGTTCAAGGTACTGGAAAATTTAAAACAGCAACAACAACATTTACTTTGTATAAACAAGAAGTTGTTGAAGTAGATGAACCAGAATCAGTGTCTAAGAAAAGTTTTAAAGACTTGCAAGGTGTTGATGAAGCAAGTAGTGGCACAGAAACCACAGATAAATCCGGAGGTTTTAGTGGTTTGTTTGCCCAGGGAGTTAAAGAAGTAATAACTTATGTACCTTATCTTGGTGATGAAAAAACATCTTCAAAACAAATATCACCAAACTATAAACAAGATAGTGCAGAAGAAAGATGGGATTTTGTTTATGGTGATGTAACTGAAACAGGATACTACAGAATAACAGTTACAGTAACAGATAAAGAAGGAACACAATTACAAAAATTTAATCATGATTTTTATTTAACAAATAAAAACATATTAGAAGGTGAAAAAGTATTTATTATTAATGATGGTAATTTATATAATAATACTTTTTCAACAACTGTTTTTGCACACATTCCAGACACAAAAAGTTTTAAAATATTTTTTGCAAAAAAAGAATCAGATTCTTCAATAGTTAATCATTCCATGGACAGAGCTGAATTACTTTCACATAAAATGCCATGGGATTCAGAAATAAAATTACCAGAAGAAGAAGGTGAATATAATGTATTCATCTATACATACAATCAAGAAGATGAAGGTTTTTATAAAACAACTGAAGAATTAATAATTGATAGAACTGCACCACAAGTTAGAACAAGAATATATCAAAAAGAAAAAGGTTTTGTGGTTAAAGGAATGACAGAACCAAACACAAAAGTACTTATTAAAAATACAAGTGATGCATTTGATGCAAAAAATGCAATTGATCGTGTATTTCCAGCAGTATATAAAAATTCATTACACATTTCAGCAACAGTAACTCAGTTTACTACATCAGATGAAGATGGAATGTTTGAAATCCCCTTCAATAACCTTTCATACGACAGATATGTTGTTGCAGTAACTGCAACAGATGATGCAGGAAATGAAAGTAATCCTGAAACACTTATTCTAACTTTAGAAGGTGAAGATAAAGATAGTGATAGCAAAGATGATAATGATAACAATGATGGTGATGGAGATAAGGATGATAATGATGATGATACAAATGATGGAGATGCAGATGATGATGCTAGTGGTGGAGATATAGATGCAGAAGATGACACAAGTGGTGGTGATCCAGGAGACGACATAATAATTATTCCTCCCGCTTCAGGTGGCGGTCCACCAATAGGCGGTGGTCCACCTATTATTGATGTTGAGCCAGAACCAACTGAAGAACCAGGACCAGGTGGAGTAACAGAACCAGATGAAGAAGAAAAACAAAAAGAACCAGAACCAATAACATTAAAAGAAATTACAGATACTGTTGTTAATGCAGTAAAACAAAGTACAGAAGCTGTAATAGAATTCATAGATAATCCACAAGTTGAAAAAACAACAGAACAAATTGTTGCCCCAACTGCGGCAGCAGTTGTTGCAGTTAATGTTGGTATTGCTGTTGGAACAGCACAAACATTACCATCATATCTGTATTTAATGTTTACCCAGGTAGTTTACTTATTCCAGAAAAGAAAAAGAAAAGGTTGGGGTGTTGTATACAATGCCATTACAAAACAACCTGTTGATTTAGCAACAGTTAGATTAGTTGATTCTGAAACCAATAAAATAAAGCAAACAAGAGTAACAGATATTAATGGACGTTTTGCATTTATTGCAAAAAAAGGAAAATACAAACTACAAGTTACAAAACTTGGGTTTGATTTTCCAGCTGCATACATGAAAGATAAAAAAGCAGATGGAAAATATCCAAATGTTTATAATGGTGAATCAATTGATGTTACAAACGAATCACAACAAATTGTTCCAGCACTACCATTAGATCCAAAAGATGATAAAAGAAAACCATCAGCAATTAAATCAGTAAGACTAAAAGGAACAATACAACATGGAATTGCACTTTCAGGAATAGGAATTGCAGTAATGTCTTTCATAATTCAACCAAGTATATTAGTTGGTGGAATGTTAGGAGTACATGTTGTTTCAACATTTTTATTTAATAGATTAGCAAAGAAACTTAAACCAAAGAGTTGGGGAACAGTTATTGATTCTGAAACAAAGAAAACAATTGGTTCAGTTGTTGTTCGTCTTTTCGATAAAGAATATAACAAACTATTAGAAGCACAAGTAACTCCAAACAATGGAAGGTATGCATTCTTAGTTGGTCCAAACAAATACTTTGTTACATTTGAAAAACAAGGATATGAAAAGAAAGAAACAGAAGCAATAGAAATAAAAGAAGAAAGTGGACTAATTGCAAATGAAGAAAGAATAAGAAAAGGAGAACATGAAATAGCAATACATGCACCTGAATACAAAGAAGAAAAAATACAAACAAAAGAAGTTCAATCACCAAAACTATTCTTAACACAAGATACTAAACATCTTGATGTTAAAAATATTAAACATGAAATAACACAAGAAAAAGATTTAACTAAGTTAGGTAAACCAGCAGTACACACACTACACAAACCAGAAGAAATAAACTTCCAAAAACTAAAAGAATTAGCATTGTATGGAAGAGAAAAACAAGCAAGAGGTGGGCATATAGATATGAAAGAGTATGCAGAGAAGATGGGTGTAAAAGCATTGCCAGAGGCGGTAAATAAACTTAAAAATCCTGAGTCCAATAATAATCGCTCTTTTAATTCAGGATAAACTTTAGTGGTGGTTGAGGTAACAGGGGTGGCGAAGTAGTCCGCGCCAATCCTGTTCGCCTTCGCCACTCCTGAAGGTATTGCCAGACACCGGCCCTTAAAAAGGCCGGTGTCTATTTTTAGAAAATAAAAATACAAGTTACAATCTTTTTTTAATGTATTCTGAAATTTCTCTTTGAGCTGTAATAATATCTCCAGCATTAATTTTAAATTCAACAAAATCTTTTCCACCAACTGGATTGTATCCACTAACTAATTCTTTTGCATCAAAAGGTCTTGCTGTGTAAAGCAGTCCTTTTAACTCATCAGAAGTAGGGGGTTCATAAATCAAAACAATTATTTCAGCTTCTGGCGAAGTGGTAATAAGTTCCTCAATTATTTCAGGAAGTTCATGTTCGTGTGCTTGAGCTTTTATAAATTCATCTTTTGTAATTGATGAAGTAACAAATTTATTTGCACTATCATATTTTATATGTGAAAGTGCTGCGCCCCAAAGTTTTAAAGTTGAAATTTGTCTTTGTCCAAACAAACTGTCTATAATTTTATCTCGTTCTGCACCGAGCTCCATTAATTCTGATGCAATTGTCAAAGCCTGTGGATTAAGTGCTGTTGTTTTAAAACTTTTTGTTTTTGCAATTATTCCTGTGAGTAAAGTTGTTGCAAGTTGCGCATCAATATCTTTTGAATTTATTTCTCTAAAAATTTTAAACAAAATTTCTGCGGTTGATGCGCTAGTAATATCAATGTGATTAATTTTTCCAAAATTTTCATTTGCAGGGTGATGATCAATTACAATTGTTGGTGTGTTATGAAACATGTCTGCGTTTTTTAAATACACATCTCCAAGCGATGCAA
Organism: uncultured Gammaproteobacteria bacterium; assembly: GCA_964627525.1. Taxonomy (GTDB): domain Bacteria; phylum Patescibacteriota; class Patescibacteriia; order Magasanikbacterales; family JBBTQS01; genus CAZKMQ01. The sequence goes on from CAZVIA010000008.1 coordinate 31,283, forward strand.
AATCTTGTGTATCCAAAATCCAAATACAGTCATAAAGATAATCTGATTTTTTTGCAGTGACTGAACTTGGGTCAATCGCACTATTTTTTGGAGTTAGAAAAATTTTCAGCTGACCGTCTTGAATGTCATAACTAAGTGAATTAATTCCACTAGATTTTATGTCTGCTGTAATTACGCATTTTTGAGATGCGGGAAGTTGTGATTTGATTTTGTTTAAATTTTGCAAAAACTTTAATTGGTTTGGGGTTTTAAAATTGTTTGAAACAACATCAACTTGTTTTCCTTGTTTTTTAAGAAAATCAACCAAAGCCAAGGCAGAAGTAATGGCATCTTTTGCTCCTAAAGAGCTTGTTGAAGATTCTGAAACAGCCCGAAATACCACCAAGTGATGGCGGTTATTTTGAATTTGGTCAATAAGTTGCTGGACTGTTGTTTTAGCCATTTTTTTGCACTTTATTTTATCCCCATCCTTGAGAGAGTATTTTATAATATTTGTGTTTTTTTGTCAAACCTCGCGCTTCGCACTCGGTTTGTCAACTGCGTCGCTACGCAAAAAACAAATAAACTTGTTTTTTTCTCCGCTCCTTGTTGTCAATTAATGTTCTACATAATACAAATTAAAAAAAGACCCACCTGCAATTCCTTTGCAAGCGGGTCGGTTGGGAGAAAGCAACCTGTAATTTAGGTACGCAATATCTCCCTAGTTTCCACCACTAACTGGGCAAATCATTTGCCACAATTCTGATTGGTTGCCACCACATGCATTGATACATTCGTGGTGTCTGCAATCTTTACCGCGACAAGCCTTAAGGCATTGTTCTAACTTTGGTGAAATTTCTGACTCTTGCTGAACCTGTCCGCGGTGAACTGGTGGACGAGTCTGGTTTCCAGCTCTATGCTGAACATGACCTTTACCATTGTATTGGTTGTTGGTCTGAACACAAGGCGGACATCTTTGTCCTCCTCCTCGCATCATTGGCAATTGGCGAGGTCTGTGATGGTATGGTTGTTCGTATTCACGACTATAACCACGGTGATTGTACCCACCACCATAGCCACGACCATAACCACCACCATACATCCTGTCATAACCAAGGTATTCATGACCAAAGTTGACTCTGTACTCTCCAAGATCACGCTGATATCTCCCCAGCGCATCTTGGTATTTGCGTTGCTCCAAATCGCGCAACCGCATTTGCTTTTGTGCGCGTCGCATATCTGAACGTCGTGCTCTGAAGTTTTGCACAACAGGATCATGACGTGTGTCATAACGTTGTGCTTCAGCAACACCACACAGCAACAACACGAAAATTAAACTGAAAATAACACACCTCATAACATCCTCCTCTGGGTTGTGGGTTTGAGGTTGGGGTGATTAGGTGGGGAGCAACCTTCATCTAATTTAACGCGAGGATATCTCCCCATTGCTTGGTAAGCTGCACTGTAATCCAATGGCTTCCTATCCAAGCAAGATCTCAACATATACTATTTGTTAAAGTTTGTCAACCCCACCTAAATAATTTTTAAAATCCAAAAACCAATCAAAATTGTTGCTAAAATATCAAAAAATAGATACAATTTGAATACAACATCTATAATATAAAGGAGTATGGCAATTTCAAAAGACAAGAAAAAAATTGAGGAACTGCTCTCTAGAGGAGTGGAAAATATTTATCCTTCAAAAGAATTTTTGCGAAAACGTTTGCAAGAAGGCAAGCAATTAACTTTGTATACTGGTTATGACCCAACAGCACCAACTTTGCATGTTGGTCATGGGATAACTTTATTAAAATTGCGTCAGTTTCAAAATTTGGGACATAAAATAATAATATTGATTGGGGATTTTACTGGAATGATTGGCGACCCAACAGATAAATCTGCAGCGCGCCAAAGATTAACTCGCAAGCAAGTTTTGGAAAATGCAAAGATGTACAAAAAACAAGCTTCAAAAATTTTAAACTTAACTGGCAAAAATAAAGCTGAAATAAAATATAATAGCAAGTGGCTCGGAAAGATGAGTTTTGCAGATGTTGTGGAATTAGGAAGTCATTTTACAGTTCAAAGAATGATGGAGCGCGACATGTTTGAAAAGCGCATGAAGGATGGTAAGCCGATTTATGTTCATGAATTTATGTATCCAATGATGCAAGGTTATGATTGTGTTGCAATGGATGTTGATGGTGAAGTTGGTGGAAATGATCAAACTTTCAACATGCTTGCTGGTCGTAGTTTAATGAAGGATTTAAAGAAAAAAGAAAAGTTTGTTTTAACAACTCGTTTGTTAACAGATACAACTGGTGCGAAAATGGGTAAGACAACTGGTAATATGATTGCGTTTAATGATGCTCCAGAAGATATTTATGGAAAAGTCATGAGCTGGAATGATGAAATGATTGTTTCTGGTTTTGAACTGTGCACACAAGTTTCAATAGATAAAATAAATAAAATTAAAAACCATCTGAAGGTTGGAAAAAATCCTCGTGATGCAAAAGCTCAATTGGCTTTTGAAATTACCGCATTGTTTACTAGTCCGGCAAAAGCAAAAACAGCTGAAAAACATTTTGCAAAAACTTTTCAGAAAAAAGAAAATCCAGATGATATGGCAGAAGTTGTAGTTGCAGAAACAGTTTTAAATATTATTGATGCTTTAGTGCATGCAGATTTAGCTTCAAGTAAAAGTGATGCTCGTCGCGTAATTCAAGGTGGGGGAGTTAAAGTTGATAACAAAAAAATTATAGATCCAAAATCAGACATTAAAATAAATAAACAAGGAGTGGTTGTGCAAAAAGGTAAAAGATTTTTTGCGCGAATAATGTTGGGCTAGTCTGCTTAGGATTAAGTTGGGTTAGAGATAAAAAGATATATGGTTAAGTAAAAAAATATGGTTTTTTCAGATTTAAGAAAAACAATTGCAAAGGCAATTCATGTATCAACAAACAAAAAAGTTGAGGCAAATGAAATAGTTAAGGCACCAAAACCTGAAATGGGAGATTTGGCTTATGCTTGTTTTAGTTTGGCAAAAGATTTAGGAAAAAATCCAGTACAATGTGCTGAGGAAATTTCTGCTGATCTCACAAAAGACCTTCCAAAATTAGTTAAACAAGTAAAAGCAGTTGGTCCTTATGTGAATTTTTATTTAGATACACCAACTTTAGCAAAAGAATTAATAAGCAAAATTAAAAAATCTGATGAACAATTTGCGTGTTCAAGCAAATCTGGTAAAAAAATCAAGAAAACCAAGAAAATTCTGTTTGAGTATTCAGGTTTAAACACACACAAAGAAGTTCATATTGGTCACATTAGAAATCATTCACTAGGAAGTTCGATTGTTAGGCTTTTAAGAACACAAGGACATGAAGTTATACCAGTAGATTTTGTAAATGATTTTGGAATGAATGTTGCAAAGTGTGTTTGGGGTTTACAAAAGTTTTATAAAGGAAAATTAGATTTTAAATCAGACTCAAAATCTAAAACAAAAAATAAAATGGAAGCATTGGCAGATGTATATGTTGAGGCAACTGCAAAAATGGAGGAAGGCGGAGAGCAGGCGAAAAAAGAAGTTTCAGATGTTTTGATTGCAATTGAAGGTAATCCAAAATCTCCAGAGCATAAATTGTGGAAAGAAACTCGTGAATGGAGCTTGCAAGGTTTTTATAATATATATAAGGAAATGGAATTGGATTTTGAAGAAAGGTTTTTTGAAAGTGATGTTAAGTCAAAAGGAAAAGAAAAAGTTCAGGAGTTGTTGAAACAAGGTGTGGTAAAAAAATCTCAAGGCGCGGTTATTGCAGATTTGGAAGATCAGGGGTTAGGTGTTTTGCTTTTATTAAAATCAGATGGAACTGGTTTGTATTCAACAACTGATCTTGCGTTGGTTGATGCTAAATTAAAAAAATATCCAGATGTTGATGCGTCTGTGATTGTGACAGATTTTAGGCAATCACAGTATTTTATGCAATTATTTAAGGTTTTGGAAATGTCTGGTTTGAAAAAAGAGTTGGTGCATATTGCTTATGAGTTTGTGACTTTACCTAAGGGTGCAATGAGTACAAGAAAAGGAAATGTTATTCGTTATCGTGAGTTGCGAGATGCTTTAAAAGAAAAAGCTGCTCAAGAAATTAAGTTGCGTCATAAAGATTGGTCAAAAGAAAAAATTGAAAATACAGCACATGCAATTGCAATGGGTGCAATGAAGTTTACAATGATTTCAGTTGGTAGTAATCAAAAAATAGTTTTTGATATGGATGCTGCACTTGCATTAAATGGAATGAGTAGTTTGTACTTGCAATATACTGGTGCGCGTTTAAATAATATTTTACAAAAAACTAGTGCACAAAAAGTTAGCGCTAAAAAATCTACTACAGCCAAAAAAGCAGATTTCAAAACTTTAGAAAAACCAATTGAGCATCAGTTGTTGAAACATTTATTGTGGTATGAGTTTGAGTTAACACAATCTGCAAAAAATTATGATCCATCGATTTTGGTGAGGTGGATTTATGAGTTATGTCAGCTTTCAAGTAGTTTTTATGAGCAGTGTCGTGTGTTAGATGACAGTGGAGAAGTGCATGAAGCAAGAAAAGAATTGACTGAAGTTGTTGCAGGAGTTTTAAAACAAGGATTGCAAATTTTGGGAGTGCCACATCTTGAAGAAATTTAAGAACTTGCATGTAAAAGGAAAAGTGGTGTAACATATTGCTACACCACTTTTTTAAAAAATCATTGAATACAAAATATGTTCAAAGTAAAAATTCGAGATGAAGAGGAGGTAAAAGAAGAAACAAATGAGGAACAACAAATTAATTCTCAAGAAACTCAAACAATAGGTGAGATTGAAACAATTGTTGGTCCTTCGGTTGAAGTTGAGGGAGATTTTTCTAGTAAAGGAAATATGGTTGTTCAGGGAACTGTTGCTGGAAATGTTAAGACTGCAAAAAATTTGCGTGTTGAAGAAGGTGCAAGAATTTTAGCAAGTGTAAAAGCCCAAAATTCACAGATCTCTGGTGAGATTCAAGGTAGTGTAACAATTAAGGAGACTTTGGAATTAACAAGTTCTGCTGTTGTGATTGGCGATGTAAGTGCTGCAACTTTAATTATTGAAGCAGGTGCAATAATGCATGGTAAGTGTAGTATGCCTGGGCCTCATACGGAAAAGTCTACAGAAAAATCTAGTGCTACAAAAACATCTTCAAGAAAAAGAACACATCAAACTACTTCTACAGAAACAACCACAGAAGAATCAGAATAATAAGATGTATATATGTACATCTATTTATATGACACATTTGTAAAAAAAGGGCCGTATGCTCGTGTGATAAAAAGCATTGAGAATCGGCTAACTGATATGGAGTTAACTGGAAAAATAATTCGGTTGGCGCAGTTTTCAAATCCAAAAGCAATTTTGCATGATGAAATGCGTAATGGTGCAAAAACCGCGATTGTGGTTGGGGATGAAAATAGTTTTGCTCGTGTTTTAACAAGATGTGCAGATGTTGATATGGTTTTTGGGTGGGTTCCAGTTGGTCGGCAAATTGAAATGAGCAAACATTTGGGAATACCTTATGGGGCAGAAGCTTGTTCAATAATTAGCGCTCGTCGGGTTTTAGATTTAGATGTAATGCAAGTAAATGATCGTTATGCAATTGCTGAACTGCATATTCCTTTGAGCAAAGTTTGGTTGGCAATGGATGGAAAATATGCAATGGGGCCAACAAGTGATGCAATTCAAGTTGGTGTTTGTAATTTAAGATCACTTGATTGGTGCAAGAGTTTTTTTAAAAAAAATACACATCCACAAGATCGCAAGTTAGAAGTTTTTATAAGGACATTAAAAAAAGAACAAACCAAGCGGAAGAAAATCTTTAGTAGTTCGTATGATCCAATGACAGTTTTGCCTTTTGAAAAAATGACTGTTTATGGAAAAAAACCTTTTGAATTATTTATTGATGGTCAGCGCAGTAAAGAAACTCGTGTGCAAGTGCAGTTGGCACCTCATCGTGTTTCTGTTATAACAGGAAAGCAAAGAGCATTTATTTAATTATTTTTTTTGCGCGACCCGCTTATCGCGGTCCGCGCAACAAAACAAAAGCTGGAGTGGCGGAATGGTAGACGCGCCAGATTGAGGGTCTGGTCCTGGGTTTCCGGGGTGGAGGTTCAAGTCCTCTCTCCAGCACAAAAAAAAGTATAGGTTGACAAAGTCCACCATAAAAGATAGGCTAGACCATCAGTTCTTTAAAACTATTTTGTCGCACACAAAACAAAGGAGGAGAGAAGTGGCTGATACAAAACATGGATTACCTGTTCCTTCAAGGATAGGTCAAGATATAGATGGAAGGTATCGTCTTGTTGAGCAGATTGGTGAAGGTGGAATTGGAATTGTTTATCGCGCTATATACATAAAAGCTGATAAGGAAGTTGCAATAAAGGTTTTACCTCAAAGATTCACAACTGATGTAGAATATTGTGGTCGTTTTACGAGAGAAGCAAGATTAGCTTCTAGAATTGATCATGAGAATTGTGCTCAGATTTATGACTTTGGAAAACTTGATGATGGTAGTTTGTTTATTGTGATGGAGTTTGTTGATGGAAAAAATGCAGGCGAGCTTCAGCATGAAAGACTGTTAACTCTTAGGCAGGTTTTGTCCATTGGAATTCAGGTTTGTTCTGCTCTTGTTCATGTTCATGACAAAGGAATTGTTCATCGCGATCTAAAGCCAGACAATATTATGGTCACAAGCACTCGGCAAAGAGAGTTTTTGGTCAAGTTGCTTGACTTTGGTATTGCAAAAAACGTTGGTGTAGATATCACTCCTGGTGGCCCAAGTTTTCAAACTCAAATTGGAATAACTTGTGGTACACCTGGGTTTATGTCTCCTGAACAAATTCGTGGAGAGCAAGACATTGATTTTCGTGCTGATCTGTATTCGCTTGGGGCAGTTTTATACAAACTTACTACAGGTAAAGATACTTTTGTTGCCAAAACTCCAATGGATGTGCTTGCAAAAGCATTGCAAAAAGTAGTGGTTGAGCCTAGGGCGTACAATTCGCAGATTCCAGTTTATCTGAATCAGCTGATCATGGATCTTTTGGCAAAAAATCCAGACAATAGACCAGAGTCTGCTTTGTATGTTAAGGAATATTTGGAAAGGGTTTTGGATTCATTGGATACAACCAAAAGTAGGACTAAGACACCTGCTGTAATTTCTGCAGTTGGTGAAACAGTACCAGCGCGTTATGAAGCTGTGACTTCTGGTGAAATAACAAGTGGTGTGCATGATGCGCCAGTTGAGTCGAAGAAAAGTGATAATGAACCATCTACTTCTACAAAAATGCTTCAAGCGCAGTTTGGTACAGCGCATAGAAATAGAGTTCTTGTTGCGCTAGTGGTTTGTGTTTTGATTCTAGGTGTTGGATTTTTGTTTATGGCTTTGCCTTTTACAAAAACTCATCACAGTCCATCTCCTGATGAAGTTTTGCCAGAAGATGTTGAATCAGAAAGTGTTGTTGCATCAATAGAATCAGATCAGTCTGTGTCTTTGGAACAACCTGAACCAAAGCCCGAGCTTGAGCAACAACTTAAGCACAAAGTTGTTGTTGTGAGAAGAAATCAAGACTTGAATTCAATGCGTGCATCACGACGTGAACAAGTTGATTTTGTTTCAAAAGGTGCGGTCATAGATAGAATTGACAAGTATGCTATTGCTAGACGGTGGGAACGTGTTGCTGAAAAAGCAAAACGTGGAGGTAAATATCGTGTTGCAGTAGACGCTTTTCAAAAAGCATATAAAACAATGCGTAGTCCCAGATATCTTAAAGAGATTGGTTTTCTATATATCAAACTTGGTGATAGATTGTCTGCGTGTAGATTTTTTCAAAGATATGTCGGGCGCTTGCGAGTGCGCGCTCGAGCAAAAGCAGCTCAACGTTTTGGGATTTACAACTGTGATCTCAAATACTGATTGGTTGCCAGTGCTAGTGGTGCAAGTAATGTTGCTGGCACAAAAACAAACAAAACCCGTTGGAGTTACTCCACCGGGTTTTGTGTTTTGCAGGGATCGACACTTTATTGTATTCGAGGTTTATCCTGCCTTAGTCTTTGGTTTGTAAATTTAGCGGGAGATGCTGCATCTATTTAACACCTTGGTTATCCCACTATCTAATAACTAGAACCTGAAAATCATGTTTGCACCAACTGTATCTGGTGTGATTATTGGCGTGGCATGAAGGGTTTTTTCTGGAAGCAGGTGACCAACAAGTGCTGTTGTAGCACCAGCAACAAAAAGTGAAATTCCAGTCGGCAACATCCAATTGTAGTTTTTTGTTGCAGACCTACCAGACTCTATAAGCGAGTCATATTTTGATTTTGAGATTGTACAAGATTTACCTGCACATGCATCTGACAATTCTTGTTCAGTATTGCTAACCTCAAAAGCATTGTTTATTGCCAAAATTACGAATGCAGAACTTCCGATCGCAGTGATCCAACCAGTAGAGATCAGAGCAGCGCGAGTTTTGCGACGAGCAGTGTATTCAGACAAGTTTGTTTCAGGCTCAACTGGATCAAGATGGTCAGGATCAATTGGGTCACCAATACTTGGTTCGCTGTTCACCTTAACCAACTCAACCGGAATCATGTACTTGCTGTTTTCTTCACAAGTGATGTTGCGCGCAAAAGGCTGATAACCTTCACGTCTAACTTCCAATTTGTATGCTCCAGGTTTTACCTTAACCTCAATGCTGTTTTTCAGTGGAGCTCCATTTAGGAAGATTTCAGCATCAGTCGGATTAACATTGATCAGAACAAATGCTCCCATCTTTTGGATCACTGCTTTGACCAAGTTTATAGACTTGTTTAGCACAGCTGCAAATTCATTCGCCATGCTAACAGTTTTTGTGACATCGTTTTCACTTGAATCTGCAATGCGAGTGAATACAAGTTTGCGAAGATCGCCGTCTGTACTGATTTTACCCAGAACAAACCACTTGTGATCTCCAAGCTTACTTCGTACTGCACGTAAGCAGTCGTGATCATACAAGCAAGACCCTTGGTTTTTTGGACCTTGGTATTTCATGAGCTCGTGCAATTTTTCCTTTGGCAGGAAATCTACATCAAGTTCAGTCTTGAGTTTGAATGTCAATGCCTCGGTAAGGTCATTGGCAAATTCAACACTAACTTCTGAATCAGCGCTGACAACTACGAATGCTGCGGTTTGTTGTGCTTTTGCGCAAGGAGAACAAAGTCCAAGCGACAAAAGTATCACAATCACTGCGAATGGAAAGAACAAATTATTGTTCAGCACTTTCATCGGACTTCCTCCTTGCTTTATTGTTTGTCCAGGTTCAGTGTCCAGCCTGCTTCATGCAGGTAATTAACCTTAGCTTTTTTAAGTGATTATGTCAAGTTGTGTGGGGTTTTGAGTTTTTTAGTATGTATCTTGCTAAAAAAACTTAATTTTGTTATTATGATGTCATTCAGATATAAAAATTATCTGGGTGCATAGCTCAGCTGGTTAGAGCGCCTCGTTTACACCGAGGAGGTCAGGGGTTCGACTCCCTTTGCACCCACAAAATAAGAATACCCCTCTTGTGAGGGGTATTCTTATTTTGTGGGTATAGAGGAGCCGAACCCGAAGGGTTCGGTTGACGACTAAGGCGAGTGAAATGTGTGCTTGCACACATTTCCGAGCCGCTGGAGTTAATGCCGAAGCGCGAAGCGCTAAGGCACTCCCTTTGCACAAGTTATTGCCAAATTACAAAAACAATATATAATCAAAGTGTATGAAATTTTTTCTTGGTTTAATATTAACAATTGTTGGTTTTTATTTTGTTTGGAAAACACCAAAGATATTGTCATTTTTTGGACGTGTGGATTGGGCAGAAAAAAACATGCGTTTATTTGGTGGCACAAGAATGTTTTATAATTTAGTTGGGATTGTAATTATTTTAACTGGCTTTGCAATGATGACTGGTCTTGCTGGTGGTGTGGCACAATCAATTGCAGGTTTTGTTTTTGGAGTTTAAAGAAAACCGTAAAATAAAAAATATGTACACAACAGCAGGAACACATTTGCTAGACTCAAAAAAGATTCTTCAAAAAATTGGTGTGACACAAGGATCACGTGTCGCAGATTTGGGTTGTGGAAAAATTGGGCAGTTTGTTTATCCTTCATCAGAAATAATTGGCGAAGATGGAATGGTTTATGCAGTGGATGTTCAAAAAGAAATTTTAAATGAATTAAAAAAAGGAATTGAACATCGTAATTTAAAAAATGCACAAATTGTTTGGGCGGATTTGGAAAATTTTGGGTCAACAAAAATTCCAGAAGGTACTTTGGATTATATTTTTCTTGTGACAGTTTTGCACCAAAGTAAAAAGCAAGAGCAAATTATAAAAGAAGCTACACGTTTGTTAAAAATTGGTGGCAAATTGTTGATTATTGATTGGAAACAGGATTCTCCTTTGGCAAAAAGCACTACTGAAAAAGTTGATGCAGATGAGGTGATGGATTTTGCAAAGGAATCAAAATTAAAATTAAAAGAGCGCATGAAAGTTGGTAGATTTCATTTTGGACTTGTATTTGAAAAATAAATGTAGTAGTATATTGCAATTGAAGGGGGTGTTGTTCGCGAAGAAAGATTATGTCGATTTTAAACTTATTTGATATGGGATACTGGTTTGGACGACCAGTTATTCTTACAAGCAAAACCTTGATGATTTATTTGGTGATTTTTGGATTGATAATTTTGTTGGGAATTGTTTTTAAGAGTGTTGCGTCAAAAGGTGGGCTGGAAAAGTTTGTATCAAAAATTTTGAGCCGATGGGGAAGTTTATTTTTAACAATGGGATTTCTTGGGTTAGTGTATGTGTGGTTAAGATATGAACGTGCACCATGGATTTCATATAGATGTGTGTTGGGATTGTGGGGGGTTGTGTTGATTTGGTGGGCGTATAAAATTTCATACTATCAAAAGAAAAAAGTTCCAAAGTTGCGCGAACGACACATAAGAGATGCGCAACGTTATGCTTACTTACCAAAAAATAAATAAAGTCGGTCGGGCTGAAGTTTGTCGAGCTGAAGTTGGAAAGCGTGGTGAAAATATTGCTGCGTTTTTTCTTGTGCGTCGCGGTTGTGTTCTGTTGGCACGGAATTTTAAAACTCGTTATGGTGAGATTGATTTGATTTTGGAAGATTGTTCAGGTGGGGGTGTTGGTGTTAGTGCAGAAAAGTGTTTGGTTTTTTGTGAAGTGAAAACTCGGAGTAAAGGAACTGTTGCTCAAGGTGCATGGGCTGTAAATTTTAAAAAGCGTCAGCGATTGTTAAAAGCTGCTAAAAGTTATGTAAAAAGTCGTGGTTTGTTTGGTGTAAAAATGAGGTTTGATGTTGTGGTTATTTTGTTGGGTGAAGCAAAAGTTAAAATTGTGCATTATAAAAATGTTGAAGTTTAATTTTGTAATGTTGCCTTTGTGATAAGTTTTGAAAAAAATTTTTAAAAAAGAAAAACCTTGAGAAGAAAGTGGCTCTAATCCACTGGAAGAATATTTCTCAAGGTTTTTGTTGTGGGCAAGTGGTATGGACTACCTATTAGATGCGCCCTCTTATCCACTTGCCCAGGTTTTTTTCGGAGAATGCATGAGGTAACCAAAGCTGCCTGATATCTCCGAAGAAATTAATATATCAGGTTTGAGAAATTTGTCAATAGTATTATTTGACAAACTTTAAAAAACAATATATATTGTTCTCAACACTAGTATTCTTAAACTAGTGATTTTTTATACCTAATCTATTAAATAACAAAATATGTCCAATGACATTGTTCAGGCGATTAAGAATATTGCTGAAGAAAAAGGCCTTTCGTACGAAGCTGTTTTAGAAACTTTGCAAATTGCATTGGCAGCTGCTTATCGTAAAGATTTTGGAAATAAACAACAAAATGTTTTTGTAGAATTTGATCCTGAGAATGGAGACATGAATGTTTTTGATATAAAAACTGTTGTGCCAGATATGGATTTGGAAAAACTTGCAGAGCTTGCTGAAAAAGAATCTAAGTTGCGCGCAGAAGCAATTGAAAAAGGTGAAGAGCCACCAGAGTCAGATCCAAATCGTCCGCGTTTTAATCCAAAAACAGATATCATGATTACTGATGCAACAGAACTTGATGCAAAAGCAGAAATTGGTAAGGAGTTGAAGCAAAAATTAGAAGTGCCTGCAGCTTTTGGACGTATGGCAGCTCAAACAGCAAAGCAAGTGATCATGCAAAAGTTGCGTGAGGCAGAACGCGAAACTGTTTTTGCTGAATTTGAAGATCGTGCTGGAGAAATTGTAATGGGAAATGTTCAACGACGTGATGGCAGAAATGTTTTGTTTGATATTGGAAAGGGAACAGGTGTGATGTTGTTGGAAGGGCAAGTGCAAACTGAACGTTATGAACCAGGTGGTCGTTACAAATTATTAATTGAAAGAGTTGGAATGGGACCAAAGGGTCCAGAAATTATTGTGTCACGTTCACATCCAGATTTTGTTGCAAAAATTTTTGAAATGGAAATTCCAGAAATTGCAAATGAGTTTGTTGAGATCAAAGGTATTGCTCGTGAAGCTGGGGCTAGAAGTAAGGTTGCTGTTTGGACAGACGAAGATGGTGTAGATCCAGTTGGGGCATGTATTGGTCAGCGCGGAACCCGTATTCAAACAATTATTAATGAATTAGGTGGTGAAAAAATCGATATAATTTTGTTTGAAGAAGACGATGAAGAATATATTCGTCAGTCATTGTCTCCTGCAAAAGTTTTGAAAATAGATTTGACTGAAGAAAAAAATGCTGAAGATGAGGTTGAAAAGTTGGCGACTGTTACTGTTGAGGAAGATCAGTTTTCTTTGGCAATTGGTAAGGGTGGGCAAAATGTTCGTTTAGCTGCTCGATTAACTGGTTGGAAAATAAATGTGCATCAAGATGGTGCGCCAGAGGAAGAAGTAATAGAGGGTGAAGAAGTTGAAAAACCAGAAGAAACAACTGAAGAAACTCAAGACGATAGTAAAGAAACTGAATAAAAGTTATAATACTATCAAATTAAAATTCTTATGAAAGCTTTATTTAATCAGCTCATTATCCAGCCATTGTTTAATTTATTTGTTTTTTTGTATAACATTGTGCCTGGAAACGATGCAGGTGTGGCAATAATTTTGTTAACAATAATAATTAAGTTAGCATTATTTCCATTGTCTGCTTCTTCAATCAAGTCTCAAAAAGCAATGTCAGAGTTGCAGCCAAAAATTAATGCATTAAAAGAAAAATACAAAGACGACAAACAAGGTTTGGCACAAGCAACAATGGAGTTGTATAAAAATAATAAAGTAAGTCCGTTTTCATCTTGTTTGCCAATGTTGATTCAGTTGCCGATTTTGTTGGGGTTGTATTGGATGTTACGTGCAGGTTTGAGTGGAGAAAGTTTTGACTTGTTGTATAGTTTTATTGGTCATCCTGGAGAATTAAACACAACTGCATTTGGATTTTTGGACTTAGTTGCTCCATCTGTTGGTTTGGCATTCTTAGCTGGTGGTGCGCAGTATTTGCAAGCAAAAATGTTTTCACAAAATAAACCTGTTGTTAAAACCGATGGTTCAAAAGATGAAAGCATGATGGCAAACATGAATAAGCAAATGACTTATATTATGCCGATCATTACAATTGTGATTGGTATGCAGTTGCCAGCTGGTTTGACTTTGTACTGGTTCTTGTCTACTTTGTTAACTTTTGTTCAGCAGAAAATTTTGTTTAAAAAAATGAAAACTCAAGAAGCTGCACCAGAAATTATCAATCCATAAAGTTTGAGGTCTAAGTTGAAAATATGCAAATGCACCACAGTAAATTAATTGGATTAAATGTTTTGACTCAATCTAGAAAAAAGATTGGGAAAATTATTGGTCTGATTATTGATCCTGAATCACAGAGTGTTTTGCAGTATGAAGTGAAAAAAGGATTTTTTGGTGGTTTGTTGTTAATAAATCGTTCGCAGGTTTTGTCTTTAAATGAAGGTGGAATGGTGGTAGAAGATTTAAATGTTAGTGAGGTTGTTGAGGAAGGTGATAAAGTTGAAAAAGCTGAAGTAAAAATTTCTGTAACTGGAAAAGATCAAGCTCCTGCTCTTTCAACAGAAACTGAAATATAAAAATATGAATAATTTGATCAAAGATAAGCATGGTGTTCGTGCGTTCTTTGATATGTTTGGGCGTGATTTGGGAAATGGTGAGGAAAGATTTTTTTGTGATGTTTTTGAAGTTGGGGGAAATGTTGTGGAGGAAAAAGTGGAGGGAAAAAAGGAAGGTGTTGTTGAAGGTAAGGATTTTATGGGCAAAATTTGTCCAGCAAATTTTGCCCACTCAACTCGCAAATGGCGTCAAGCAATTCGTGTTGCAAAACTTTTACAAATTTTTCCGTGGATTGAAGGTGTTGCTGCGTCAAATACTTTGGCAATGTTGTGTGTTCATAAAAATAGTGATATTGATTTTTTTGTTTTATGCAAAAGCGGGCGAGTGTGGTTGTCTCGGTTTTTTGTAAATGTTGTGTTGAAATTTTTGCGCTTGCGTCCAGGTGAAGCAAAAAAAGATCCAGTGTGTCCTTGTTTTTTTGTGAGTCGTGATGCTTATAATTTATCTAAAATTGCTTTGCCTAAAGGAGATAGTTATTTGCATTTTTGGTTAGCGACTTTAACTCCGATTTGGCAAGTGCGAGAGTCTTTTGATGATTTTTTTGCGGCAAATATTTGGGCTTTAAAAAGAGAGTATAAAATTCAGCATCAAATTGGTTTTTGGGCTAAAGTGTTGCGAGGTGTTTTTAAAATTTTTGACTTTAATGTTTTTGAAAAAATTTCCCGTTGGATTCAAAATAAAAAATTCTCCAAACAAATTCTTGAATTATCTAAAGAACCAAACAGTGCAATTGTGATTAACAATTCAATGTTAAAGTTTCACAAAAATGATCGGCGCGCACAATATCATAATGTATGGACAAAAAAATCATCACAAAATATTTAGCAACAAAGTATTTGGCAATTGTTTTTTTCTTTTTGCTTCCTTTGCAGACACACTTAACTTTTTTTACACCAATGTACGAAGGTAGGGTTTGGTCTTTTGGTGTACAAAGAATTTTTGCAATGGAAATATTTTTGGGAATTTTTTTGTTGGCGCTGTTGTTTGCCACAAGCACTACAAAAAGTTTTTTTCAAAAAAAATATTTGTGGTTAATTTGGATTGGAATAATTTTTTATGCGTGGGCTGCAGGATCTTTGGAAGCATTGCATTTATTTAGTTTGATAGGAGTTGGAATTGCAACTTCAGTTTCAATAAAAAGATTTGGCGCGCAAACAATTTTAACAAGTTTTGTGGTTGGAATGTTGTTGGTTTCTATTTTTGGGGCTTTTCAATATTTGGAACAAACAAGTCCTGGTACAAAATGGTTGGGAATTTCTTCGCATGCTCCAGAAGTTTTAGGGGATTCAGTTGTGCTTGTTAAAGGGGAGAGAATTTTAAGAAGTTATGGTGTTTTTGAGCATCCAAATATTTTTGGGGGATATTTGGTAGTAGCAATAATAAGTGTGTTGCTTTTGTTTTCACAAAAAATAAAAGATCAATCAAACACAAAAAATCATTCAATGTTGTTTATTTGGTTGGTAATTTTTTTCAGTGCGCTTGTGTGGACTTTTTCAAGAAGTGCATGGTTGGGATTAATAACAATCGGTTTGATTTTGTATTGGATGTTTAAGAAAAAATATTTAGAAAAAATAAAATTAAAAATCAAACCTTTAGCGCTGTTAAGTTCGCTTGGTTTAATAATTATTGTTTTTGTAATTTCTTGGTCAGCGATTCAAACTCGCTTAGGACAAAATTATTTGCAAAATGATTTTGAACAAAGGTCAATTTCAGAAAGAGTAGAAGGTTTTGAAAAATGGAAAGAAATTTTTTCAGAAAACTGGTTGTTAGGAACTAGAGTAGGAAACTATACTGCGGATTTTGATAAGCCAGTGCATAATAGTTTTTTGTTAGCACTAGCTGAAATTGGAGTGATTGGAAGTTTGTTTTTCACAATATGTTTTTATGGAGTTTTTTGTGAAAATAAAAAAGCTTTAATATTGTTTTTGCCTTTTGTGATGATTGCAATGTTTGACCATTATTTGTGGTCTAGTTATGCGGGTTTAGTGTTAGTTGGTTTGGTCGCAGGATTAATACACAGTTCATCCACAATTTTTCCACAGAAATTACCTTGACAAAAGATTTTTTTTCACAAATAATGTAAGTACCACCATTGTGTGGATTTCATTACAAAAAATATGGTCGCTTATAAAGATTTTATGCCCTCTTACCGTAGTAGATCTTTGTAAGTTGTTTGGAGCATTCTGTCACACTACGATTTTATGTGGTTGATTGCCTAGTCGGCTCACAGTGTTTAAGATAGTATCTAATTCACGGCTGCATATTATACGAGCGGATGGGTTGTAATAATTCAGACAAACCTGTATTCGTGCGTCTCCCTTACATCCTCAATACATAAGTAATTGGGGGTCATCATGCATGAGCTTGGCCATATTCTTTTTTGCCATGTTGATTTCAAAAAAATCAGCCGCGGTAGGAGGGCTCCAAAAGACCTTTGGTTTTATCAGAGGTTTTTTGTTTTCGCTAAAATAAGCCAAAAAATAAAGATTAGCTATTGACAAAATCCATCAAATATGCTATATTTTGATCAACCACAAAAGCAACGCAGTTCACAAGAACACTGTTGCAAAGGAGAATCTGACCATGAGCAATAATTTAATGCTCGATGTTGGTTTGGCAAATGAAATCAAGTTGGCAGCGCGCCGAGCTGGTGCTACGCTAACTGATTTGAAACGACTTGCTGAAGGAAACAACCTCGCCACAATCCTACCAGTCCTTCGCGGACAGGCAGAGGTCGTGGTCAAGAAACACATCATCGATTGCGACGCCGACCCCTTCATCCCAGAGGGCTGGTCTGTGGAGGAACATCAGAAGGGTGGGCAGTTGGAGTGGAATCCAGAAAAGATTCAACTCTGGCTTTCCAAGTCTCAGAAAGATGGTGGTACGATTGAGGGCAACAAGCTCCGTAAGGAGCTTAAGTCCCAATCAGTACTCAACGCTAATGTGTTGGACTACCTACTTG
>CAZVIA010000009.1:0-37778 GCA_964627525.1 uncultured Gammaproteobacteria bacterium
TACGATATAGGACGGCGGAAGCTCAACGGATAAAAGCTACTCCGGGGATAACAGGTTGGTCAGGCCCAAGAGTTCACATCGACGGCCTGGTTCGACACCTCGATGTCGGCTCATCGCATCCTGGGGCTGGAGAAGGTCCCAAGGGTTAGGCTGTTCGCCTATTAAAGCGGTACGCGAGCTGGGTTCAGAACGTCGTGAGACAGTTCGGACTCCTATCCGCTGTGGGCGTCAAAACGTGAGGAGATCTGTTCCTAGTACGAGAGGACCGGAATGGACGAATCTCTAGTGCATCGGTTGTTCTACCAAGAGCATTGCCGAGTAGCTACATTCGGTTTGGATAAGCGCTGAAAGCATCTAAGCACGAAGCCGTCTCCAAGATTACGTTTTATTAAGACTCCCGGAAGACTACCGGGTTGATAGGCTCTAGGTGTAAGCACAGCAATGTGTTTAGCCAAGGAGTACTAATAGTCAAGTACGATTTTCTACTGAAACACTAAGTGTGTTTTGTAGGTTGTTGTTTTTGATGTGTGCGTTTTAAATTTTATATATTTGGTTTTTTATGGACAAAACTTTTTGATTGGTTTTGTCTAAGTAAAAACAATCAGAGTCTAGGTACTTGTTGCGATAGGGGTACACCTGTTCCCATCCCGAACACAGTAGTTAAGCCTGTCAGCGCCGATGGTAGCCTTAGGGCAAGAGTAGGTCGGTGCCTAGACTTTGATTGTTTTTTTTATTTTTAATCCACACCTTTAATCTTGCGCAATATGTGTTTTTAGGGTTACACTTTTAATACACACTGTTTTAATGGTTTCAGGGGAATCTGTTAGGGCTGTGTTGTGTCAATGTGGCAGATCACAAGGAGGGGGGAGATGAGAATACCACGCATATTCTTTGATCTCGACAAGTCAGTAGGGGATTTCATTCCCTGGCCAGAACCACATGAGTGGAATGTGCTCATAGCTGGCCTCATCCAAGACATGTTTGAGAAGCTACGGCTTGCTCGTGGTGTGGAGGGTGTGATTCTAACAGACAAGCCTTGTGGGCCTCTCATTGGTATCCTGCCTAGTGTGGTGGGAAATACCGCTGGGAAGTTCCAGTTTGGTGAGTCTGGTGGTGCTGTTCTCAAGAACGGCTATCACCGTAGGTACAACCCGCTCTTTGCTAAATGGCGAAGTGAAGTGCGGGAACCCATCAAAGAAGCACTGCAAGCAGCAGGTGTTTGGTGGCCAGAGGTTGGGGACAAAGTTCTGTGTATCACTGTGGTGAATGACTGGACTTTGGAAGATGCAATTCCTGGCCAAGCCTTTGCTGACGAAGTGATGCGCGCTGTGAACTGCATTCCTGCAGGTCGTCGCGTTTCCGTTCGTGCTGGTGAAGATGGCAACATCGTCACCATCACTCCGCCTGGTTTCAGTAAGCAGGATGGGGTGGAGTGGATTCAGAAGGTTTATTCCCCGATGGGTATGTACGGACATCAGTACGAAACCAACTGGGAAAAGTCCATCTGGATCGGCGATAGCGCAGCTGACATTCCTGCTGCTGAGGCCTTCAGTAAGCTGGGTGTGAATGTGGCTTCGGTCGGTAACGGTGCTCCAGAGTACAAGGCATGTGTGCGAGCCAAGGGGCGTAAAGGCTTTGTTGCACAAGGATATGTGGTTAGCGGTTTTCTTGAGTGTCTGGCATGGTACCGCGACAAGGTGCTGTGTGTGACTCCTGGTCAGACTGCATCAGGCACTGCTCGCAAGACCAGTAAGGCTAGCTAGGCTACTGCACATTCGCCAAAACAACTTGGGCACGTTGGTTTAACAACTAGCGTGTTCTTGTTTTTTTTGTGAGTTTTTTGTTTTGTGCGGTGGGTCTTGATTTTTTTGTGAGAAATGCTAGGGTTAGATAAAGAGCCTGGAGGCAAAATTTGTTTTGCAAATTTTGCCTATAAATATTTTTATGTTTGCTCATATAAAAAATATGTTAGAAAATTTTTTTAAAGAAAATTTAATTAAAAATTCAATAATTTGTTTTGGGGAATTAGTTGTAGATTGTTTTGGAAATATTGAGCAAGGATTTGTTCCAAAATTTGGTGGTGCTCCTGGTAATACTGCAATTGGTTTGCGTCGGTTAGGTGTTGAAAATATTTTTATGCATGCAATGGTTGGGCATGATATGTTTGGTGATTTTTTAGTAGAGCGTTTAATTGAGGAAGGTGTGAGTGTCAGTGGTATAGGTCGTCATAAAAATAAAAAAACAACCTTAGCTTTTGTGAGTTTGACTGATGATGGTCAGCGGTCTTTTGCTTTTTATGATGGTGCACATTCTTATATAGATGAGAGCGTGATTAATCCAGAGATTTTTGCCTGTGCAAAAATCTTTCACTTTGGGTCTTTAACTCAATCAACTGAAATTGGTTTTGCAACAACTGCTCGTGCTATTGATTTGGCTCGTAAAAATAATTTGATAATTTCTTATGATCCAAATGTGCGTGAAGCTTTGTGGGATGATTTAAATAAATTAAAACAAATTATTTTAAAAACTATTGATCAGGTTAATATTTTAAAAATAAATGAAGAGGAGGCTTTGTTTTTAACTGGTGAGTCTGATCCTGAAAAAGCTACTGAAGTTTTGTGGAAAGAAAATTTGGAATTATTAATTGTGACGTTAGGTGGTTCAGGGGTTTTTTATAAAACAAAAAATGAAACAGCAACAATCCCAACAATTAAAGTTGATGTGGTTGATACAACAGGAGCAGGCGATGCTTTTAATGCAGGTTTGTTGGCACAGATTTTAAAATCAAATAAGCCAATGAAAGATATTATAAAATTTGCATCAGTGTTTGCAAGTTTAAGTACAACAAAAAAAGGAGCAGTAGATGCTTTGCCGTCTGTGGCGGAGGTCTTGCCAAATTTGTGAGATATGATATCATTGGAGTGTTTTAAATTTAATTTATGAAATACGCAATTGCAATTGATTTAGGAGGTACATCAATTAAAGGTGCTGTAATTGATCAGGGTGGTGAGATTTTGTTGCAAAAAAATATTCTAACAAAAAGTGATAAAGGACAAAATCAGATTTTAGAAAATATTTTTTCTTTGATTGCTGAATTGCGTGAACAAAAGGTGGGGGGTGAAGTTGTTGGAGTTGGTGTGGGTGTTGCTGGACCAACAAAACATAATGACGGTGTGGTTTTACATTTTCCAAATTTGTCTATTGAAGATAATTTTCCAATGCGTGATGTGGTTGCTGAAAAAACTGGACTACCAACTACAATTCACAATGATGCAAATGCAGCAATGTATGGTGAGGTTTGGAAAGGTGCTGCTAAAAATTCAAAAACAGCTATATTACTTACCCTTGGCACTGGAATAGGCGGGGGTGTTGTTGTTAATGGCGAGGTTTTTGATGGTGGTTGTGGAGTTGGTGCAGAGCTGGGGCATGTGCGATTAGGTTTAGATGGTCCTGAATGTTCTTTGGGAACTCCTGCGTGTTTTGAAGCAATTGCTAGTGCGCCAAGAGTTACTTGGTTGGCTTCAGAAAAAATTGATTCTAAAATTAAGGATTCTAAAGAGGTTTTTGATTTAGCTGAAAAAGGTAATCAAGATGCTATAAAAATTTGGGAAGAGGTTGGTGGGTGGATTGGAATTGCAGTTGGTAATTATTTAAATATTTTTAATCCAGAAATTGTGTTGATTGGTGGAGACATGTCTAATGCTTGGAAATTTTTTGAAAAGAAAATGTTGGAAGAAGTAAAGCGTACAAGTTATCCTCAACATTTTGGAATGTGTAAAATTGAAAAAGCTGTTTTGGGGAATAGTGCTGGTGTGCTTGGTATGGCGCATGCGGTTTTTGAGGAATTTGATAAATAATTTTTATGATAGAGCAGACTTTGCAAAAATTAGGTTGGTCTTCAAAAAAAATCAGTGTATATCTGACTTTGTTAAAATTGGGGCCATCACCTGTGCGTGCGATTGCAGCTGAATCTGGGATTAATCGAGGTACAACTTATGATTTGTTAAAAGTTTTGCGTGAAGAAGGTTTGATTGCATATTTTCAAAAACAGACAAGACAATATTTTGTTGCTGAAGATCCTTCAAAATTATTACAAGCAATTGATGATAAATCTTCAGAATTAAAACAAGCTCGTGAAATGGCTAGTTCAGTTGTTGCGCAAATGCGAACGCTTTATAAAAGTGGTGGAAAAAAACCTGTTGCAAGAATGTATGAAGGTGGTGATGGTTTAAAAAATGTTTTGTCTGATGTTTTGGAAACTGCTGGGCGTGCAAAAGTAAAACAATACTATGCATACTCTGCTGCGGATGTGCGTTCACATATTTATAATTCAATGCCACGGTTTAATAAAAAAAGAATTGATGATGGAATTAAAGTTAAGGTAATTGGATTACAAAAAGGTGGGGAAGTGCATGGGTTAGATGAACGTCGTTGGATTGAAAAAGGTGAAATATCAAGTGAAACATATGTTTTTATTTATAATGGAAAAGTTGCTTATGTTTCTGAAGACTCATCAGGTGAGCCAGTTGGAATGATTATTGATAATGAAGGTATTTATAAAACTGAAAAACACATTTTTGAATCATTGTGGGAAAGGCTTCCTGCAGAATAATTTTTTTCTTATGTTTGATGCATCAACAATTATACTAGACTTGGATGGCACTTTATTTGATTTTGAAAATTATATTCAAGATATGCGCTATTCAGCACAGCGAATGGGAATTCATCCTGATGCTGTGTCAAATACTTATGTGCAAGCTTGGACACATCCTGAAAGAAAAAGTGGTTATCATCAAGCACAACACGCTCGGTTGTTGTGTGATCATTGTAATCATGAAGAAGATGCTTTACAAAATTGGTTAGAATCTCATCATGAAAGATTTGGTGATTATGTTTTTCCTGATACACATTTGTTTTTAGATGAAATGAAACAAGAAGGTCATAATATTGTTTTGTTAACACATGGTGATCCAAAATTTCAGTTGCGAAAATTTAGAGGTATAGGTATTGATGATTATTTTGATGCAGTGTATGCAACTCGTGCGCACAAAAAAGATTTTTTACAGGATTGGATGAAAACAGATGGTTCAAATATGTTGTTTATAAATGACAACCCAGATGAAAATATGGTGATTGCACATGAATTTCCAAGAATGCGACAAGTGATGCGAACAAATCTTGCACAGTGGGAAGAAAAATTATATAACAAAATTGGTTTTCCTCATTTTCCAACTTTACATGAAATAAGCGTATATGCACGAGCACACTTCCCAGGTTAATAACGTAGCAATAGTAATTTTGGCTGCGGGAAAAGGTACTCGCATGCGAAATGAAAACGGTGATCATGCAAAAGTTTTAACTCCTTTGTATGGTCGGCCATTAATTAGTCATTTACTTCATAGTATTGAAGTAAGTTGTGTTTCGCAACCACCAGTTATTGTTATTGGTCATAAGGGGGATGAGGTAAAAAAAGTTTTGGGGGATTCTTATGTTTATGTTGAACAAAAAGAACAGTTAGGAACTGGGCATGCTGTTACAGCTGCGCGTAAAGTTTTAGAAGGAAAAGTTGAGCATGTTTTGGTTTTATATGGTGATCATCCTCATGTGCCTTGTAAAGTAATTGATGATATTTTAGATTTACATTTTAAATATGAAAATGAAGTGACTTTAGCAACAACAGTTGTTAAGGATTATGAAGATTGGCGAGAGCGGTTGTGTAAATATGGAAGAATAATTCGTGGTACAGTTGGTGATAAAGAAAATTATGTTCAAGAAATTGTTGAATACAAAGATGCTGACGAAGAACAACGCAAGCTGACAGAAGTTAATCCTGGGTATTATTGTTTTAAAGCTGCTTGGTTGTGGCCACATTTAGAAAAATTGTCTAATGACAACAAAGCAGGGGAATATTACATTACTGATTTGATTGCAATGGCAATTGCTGAGGATGTGAATATTGGTACTCTAGAAATAGATCCTTTGGAAGCAATGGGAATAAACACAATGCAAGAATTAAATGAAATGGAAGATGTTTTAAAGCAGAATGGTTTTAAGGGAATTGTTGATGAGAGTGTGGAGCCTCCATGCATGGTGGAGTAAGATTTTTGGACAAAAAGTGCTTTAGAAAATGGCTAAAATAAGCCATTTTTTAATTTTATCCACAAATAGTGTAGAAAATAATTTGACAAACTATATATAAAATATTATATTTAAGTCACGAACATTTGAAGTTGAAAGAAAGATGGGGGGTAGGTGATGTTCCACTTTGCCTATGTAGAGCGGCATGAGAGGTTTATCTCACATGAGCTACCGCACAAATGTCACAGCTGTACTCATTGCAGGTTGATTGTTGGAAAAATAGTCTTTGAAACTGGGGAGCCAAGTCGGGAAGAGATTCTCCAGCGACGCAATGGGTTTCCAGTCCAGTCTGTCATAGTACATACTGTTGAAGGCTCAATTCCGGTTTGTGTGCAGGAACTGCGAGTTAGGGAGATGGAGACTCTCAAGAGTATGAGACCGGTAGAGTGTGGGCTTGTGACTCAGAATGTGCCTGCTGGCCCATGCAAACAGTACAGTTTGAGGCAAGTAGAGGAAATTGAGAGGATCTTTACATAATAAAATAATAAAATACACAAAACTCTGCTTTCACAGAGTTTTGGAAAGGAGTGGGAATACCTTTCATCGAACATTATACACCAGTTCTGGTGTGTAGCGCAACAACTCTAAACCAAAGGAGGCAACAATGACTGCAAAGTCAAACACTGCCTCTCGAGTGCAGGGGGGCGACTACAACCTGGACACGGTGATCGTGGTTCTAGGAAGCGTGGAAGAGGGCGAGCAATTGGTTCGTGCTGAGACTGTTGCCAGGTTGGCGCAGGATCATCCGAACACATTGGTTGTCTTCACTGGGCACAACGGTGAGGCTGCAAAACTTTGCTCAATCACCAAAGTAGCTGGGCTGCCAGCAAACCAGCCGTTCGTGCTGGAGCAAGCATCCACCAACACGCGTGATAACGCGATTCACACCAGTGTGGTTTTGGCTGAGCTTGGTTTCAACACCAGCACAGTCGAGGTCATCATGGTGACGAGTCGGTTCCATGCGGTTCGTGCTTTCATGACTTTCCGTGCTTACTTCGGTAATGTGCGGATGGTCAGCGAAAAGCAGGACGTGGTGCGTGCTGCCAGAACTTTCGGGCGATTTTTCTGGGAAGAGCTGCCTCGCATTGGCCGTTACAGCCGACGCAAGCATCTTTACCCGTTCGCCCATCACCCGTAAAAGGTTGACAACAACGATGGAGGTGGTAGGATTAACTCTTGCCACCTCTTTTGCTTTTTTAATTTAGTTTTTGTAAAACAATAAGTAGTAAGAAAGTATTTAAAAAATATGCAACTGAGATTAACAAAACATTGGAATGGAAAGTCACTTACTTTTGATCAGTATGGTGAGGTTGAGTTTTTTGTTATGGGAGATGAGGTTTGTGTAGATTTTCGTTTGTCTTTAAAAAATCCTTCTGTGCCATCTACTCCTATTGGTTTTACTCATGGACTTTGGGAGCATGATGTTTTTGAAATATTTGTTTGCGGTAATGACGGATCTTATATTGAAATTGAAGTTGGTCCTGCAGGTCATTGGTTGGTTTATGGTTTTTATAATTATAGAGATCAAATCAAAGATTTTGGTGAAAGAGATTTAAAAGTAAAAACTTCTGTAAACGGAACAATTTGGAGTGGTCAAGTTTGTCTTCCAAAAAAATGGTTAATGGATTCTATTGAAAATTGTACATATAATTTTTATCAAATTAGAAAAGCTGGTAAAAAAAGAGAATATCTTGCGTGGCAATCTATTCCTAATATTGAGCCAGATTTTCATCGGACTGAATGTTTCGCAAAAATATTTTAAATTTGCTCGGCGGATTTTTGGGCGATTAAATATTGTTGAGAATATCAATAATGCGATCTTTTTTACTAACAATATCTTGCTCTAATTTAATCATTGAATATGCACGCGCTTTATTGTGGTCTTTGCGAGTCGCATATTTTTTATTATCAAAACCAAAGTAATTATCATCAATCACATCTTTTGCAAACCTTGATGCAAGTTCCAAGGTGATCATTCTTGTTGCACGGTAAACATAATGTTGTTCATCAACTGAAAGCGGAATCACACCCATGTATCCTCGCATTGCAGCTTCAAAAAGAGGAATAGAAAATTTATTTTCCGGATCATCTTCTTCTTTTCCACACCAAGATCTTAAGGCATCACCTAAATCAACTAAAGCACTGTGCTCCATGCAAGTGTCTAAGTCAATCATGCAATTTGCTTTTTTGTCTTGAAAAATAATATTAGAAATTTTTGGGTCAGCATGTACTACAGTTGTTGGAAGGCCGTCTGGCAAAAAAGTTTCTTCAAAGTTTTCAAAAATATAAGTATAACCATTGCGCAGTTTTTCGTTGTCTTCTTTGAGTAAATTTTTGTAAACAGATTTATAGTCTTCAAAGATTTGTTTTGTCTGATGAAGTTTTAGTGGGCTCTCTAATTGTTTTGTGTCAAAATCTTGCATTGCACTATGAAATTCTGCTAACACACGCCCAGCTTCTTCAACCATTTCTACATCAGTTAAAACATCATGAGTTGTTCCATCAATTGCAGTCATTAATCGCCAAAATTTTTCCTGTGTATCTTTTATATAAATTTGTCCTTGCGTTGTTTTTATAAGTTCGGGTGTTGGTGTGTTTTTATTTTTTAAATGCTGTGTTACCAACTCCATGTCTTCAATAGTTTTTTCATTAAAGATGTCCCCCATTTTTTGCAAAACAAAATCAGCGCGATTTGTGCGAATGTAAAAAGTTTTATTAATATTGCCAGTTGGAATTTTATTAATTGATTCTATAATTCCAATGTCGTAATTTTTTAAGATTTTATTTATTGCTTCATTCATAGGAGAGTTAGTGTATCATGTGTGTAAATTTTTTGCAAGATCATCTATATCTATTGTACAGTATATTTATAATCTTGTTGTGTCTTATGAAAAAAATTCTTGATTTACATATTCATTCAAAATATTCGCGTGCTTGTAGTAAGGATTTGGTTTTGCCAAAAATTGCTGAAGCATGTGAGGTGCGGGGGATTGATATTTGTGCAACTGGGGATTTTACTCATCCAGCTTGGTTAGAACATATTAAAGATGAGTTGGTTGAAGTTGGTGATGGTATTTTTGGATTGAAAAATGTTGTGAATAAAACTAAATTTTTGTTGGGCACAGAATTATCTTGTATTTATAAAGACAAAGACATGTGTCGGCGCTTGCATTTAAATGTTTTTTTTCCAAAAATTGAGGATGTTGAAAAATTAAATCATGTTTTGGAAAATGAACGTGGTGCAAATATTAGATCTGATGGTCGGCCGATTTTGGGAATTCCAGCAAAAGAAATTTTGAAAATTATTTTGGATATTAATGAGCGTGCGGTAATGATTCCTGCACATGCATGGACTCCGTGGTTTGCAATTTTTGGATCAAAGTCTGGTTATGATTCTTTGGAAGAATGTTTTGAAGAATTAACTCCGCATGTGCGTGCAATTGAAACTGGTTTGTCTTCTGACCCTCCAATGAATTGGAGATTGTCTGCTTTGGATAAAATTTCTTTGGTTTCAAATTCTGATGCACACTCTTTAAATAAATTAGGACGCGAAGCAAATGTTTTTAATTTTAAAAATGAAAAAGAAATTACTTACGATGAAGTAATGCGAATTATAAATGAAAAAGATAAAGAAAAGTTTTTGTACACAATTGAATTTTTTCCTGAAGAAGGAAAGTATCATTGTGACGGACATCGTGATTGTGAATTTTCATGCACACCTGATGTTACAAAAAAGAATAATGGTTTGTGTCCAAAGTGTAATCGTAAATTAACAATTGGAGTTTTAAATAGAGTTGATGAGTTAGCAGATCGTAAACAAACAGAATTTAAAAAAGTTCCAGACTTTGCAGTTCCTTTTAAGTCTATTATTCCTTTGCGCGAAATTATTTCTAATGTTTGTAAAAAAGGTGTAAACACAAAAACTGTTTCTGGTTTTTATGATTCTATTACAAAAGAAATTGGTTCAGAGTTTTATATTTTGTTACATGCTCCTAAAAAAGATTTGTTAAGTGCAACAACAGAAGAAATCACTGAAGGAATAATTCGAGTTCGTGAAGCTCGTGTACATGTTGAGCCTGGGTATGATGGTGTGTTTGGGAAAATAAATGTTTTTAAAGATAGTGAGAAAAGAGGGAAACAGCAAGGTGTTTTAATTTAAACAAAAAAGTTTTTAGAAAAAAGGATTTTTTTATAAGCAAAAACCGCCTTTTATGGCGGCTATTGCTTTATAAAGAACAATTAGTCGAATTTATCGCTTTTTGCGACGAGTAGTTTTACGTTTGGCTGGTTTACGTTTAGCAACCTTGCGCTTTGCAGGTTTACGTTTAGCAGTTTTTTTCTTACGTACTACTTTTTTCTTACGTTTAGGTGCAGCTTTCTTTTTGCGCTTAACAACTTTTTTCTTAGTTGTTTTTTTCTTGCGCACAACTTTCTTTTTGCGCTTAGGAGCTGCCTTTTTCTTACGTACTACTTTTTTCTTACGTTTAGGTGCAGCTTTCTTTTTGCGCTTAACAACTTTTTTCTTAGTTGTTTTTTTACGTTTTACAACTTTACGCTTTGTAGTTTTGCGTTTAACTGTTTTACGTTTTGTAACTTTGCGCTTAGGAGCCGCTTTCTTTTTACGAGTTGCTCGTTTACGTACAGGCATCTGTATCACCTCCTTCTAGTTTTTTGATAAAATAAGCTTTTGCAAAAGCTAGAAATTTTTTTCAAGCATAGTAAAAAAAATTTCTTTAATCGACCTAATTACATTATACAGAAATTTTTTTTAGTTTGACATTAAAAAACTTTTTGAAAGTGGATAACTTTTTTATTTTTAAATTTATTTTTTATTTTTTTAAAGTTTTTTTAAAATCTTTTGCGAAAGTTTTACAAAACTTTTTTTAAATTTTTTAATTTACATAATTTTTTTGCACTTGCAAATTTTTTTATTTATTGTAAACTCTACATGCGGGTGTGTATCCCAGCACGCCCACCCTCTTAGATTGACATCTGGCATAAAAAGTGTTATTCTTTAAACATTATTTGCACCCGTAGCTCAATTGGATAGAGCGTCTGGCTTCGGACCAGAAGGTTGTAGGTTCGAGTCCTGCCGGGTGTACATTTAAAAATTAAATAAAAACAAAAAAACCGCTAACCAGGCGGATTTTTTGGTGGGTGATACAAGATTTGAACTTGTGACCTCTTGCGTGTCGAGCAAGCGCTCTAACCAACTGAGCTAATCACCCTTGCCTAAATAATCTTAAGCTAGTTTTTTAATTTCAACTTCTGGACCTTTCCATCCTTTTTCTTTCAATCCATGTTCAGCTGCATCTGTTTGCGCTTCTTGTTTACTAGTACCTTCACCAACTGCAATTAATTTTTTTTCCAAATAAACTCCAATTTTAAAATGCTTGTCATGATCAGGTCCTTCTTCTTCCAAAACTTTATAAGTCGGAGTAACCCCAGCTTTTTCTTGTGCAGATTCTTGAAATCTTGATTTAGCATCCATATACAAACCTTCCTCCAAAATATGATCCAACTTTGGTGCAATAATTCTCATGATAAAATCTTTTGCAGTGTCATAACCACGATCAAGATAAATAGCACCGATTACTGCTTCAAAAGCATTTGCCAAAATATAATCTCGAGCTTTTTGATTTGTGTCTTTTGATTCGCCATGAGACAAATACAAGAAAGGCTCAAGCTGAACTTCTTTTGCAACTGCAGCTAACATTTTTGCATTAACTAAAGCAGCCCGCCAGTTTGTAAGTTCACCTTCAGGATTTTCATAAGTAAAGTACAAAAATTCAGTAACAATTAATTCCAAAACAGCATCACCTAAAAATTCTAATCGCTCGTTTTGATCTAACTCAAAATCTTTATTTTCATTTATATAACTTCTGTGAACTAAAGCTTGTCTGATTGTGTCTTTATTTTTAAAAACAACACCAAGGTTTTTTTCTAATTTTGAAAAATCTTTTTCTTTGGTCTTAGATTTAGTTTTGGCTTTATCTTTATCTGACATAATTTTTATTTTTTATTTTCACTATACATTGAACCAAGAACTCCGTTCACAAATTTTCCAGAAGAAGGTCCGCCAAAAGTTTTTGCTAATTCAATTGCTTCATTAATTGCAACCTTAGGAGGAATTTCATCATCAAATTTTAATTCTGAAACACCAAGACGCAAAATAGCCCGATCAACTCCAGTGATTTGATCAATAGGCCAATCTGGTGCGTTTTTAATTATTACTTTATCTATTTTTTCAAGATGATCTACAATATTTTTTACAATATGTTCTGCAAAATCTTCATCATCTTTATTTCCAAATTCTTTTCTGTTGTGTGCAAGCATTTCCTGAAGCTTGCCTTCGGGTCTTCCATTGAAGTCCCATTGATAAATTGTTTGCATCGCTACTGCGCGAGCTACATGACGTGAGGCCATAGAAAGAGCAATTAAAAATTTATTACTTTATTTAACTTTAAGAATTTGTTTACCACGATATGTTCCGCAAAATTCACATGCCTTGTGAGACATAACTGGTTTTTTGCATTTGTCGCAAGAGTTTAGAGATTTTTTTGCTAAAGCATTGTGTGAACGACGTTTTGCACTTCGTGACTTTGATTGTTTTTGTTTTGGTACTGACATATATACATTATTAATAACGTGATTATAACCTTATCACACAGTTGTAACACTTGCAACTGTATCTGCAGAAGCTTTAAATCTCATCAATCTCACACCTTGTGTTGAGCGTCCTAATTCAGAAACAGAAGACAAAGGTAATCTAATCACTTGTCCTTTATGAGAAATAATCAGCAAATCTTTTTCAGTGTCTGCGCGTACTACACGACCAGTTACAATTTCTCCGGTTTTGCCACTAACTTTTGCTGTTTTAATTCCAGAGCCACCACGGTTTTGTGCACGATATTCAATTAAGTCTGTGCGTTTACCATATCCTTTTGACATTATCACAAATAATTGATATTCACCTTTTTTAAATTTGCTTGGAATAATATCCATTCCAACAATTGCATCTTCACCTTTTAATTTCATTGCGCGAACTCCAGCAGCACTTCTACCCATTGCGCGAATTCCTTTTTCTGGAAAACGTATTGATTGTCCATTTGAAGAAACCAACATCACTTCATCTTTTCCAGTAGTAGGTCGCACCCACAACAACTCATCATCTTCTTTTAAAGTAAGCGCAATCAAACCAGAGCGACGAACATTTTCAAACTGTTTAATATCAGTTTTTTTCATCACTCCATTTTTTGTAACCATCATAATGAATTTTTTGTCATCACCAACAAGGACTTCTTCTTCATCTGGATTCACAGCAACTGGAGCTTTTTTACTTGGATCCATTGCCAACACAGCAGTAACTTTTTCATTTTGTGAAAGTTGCAAGAAATTCACCAAAGCCTGACCGCGCGCAGTTCTAGAAGATTCAGGAATATCATAAGCCTTGGTTTTAAACACACGTCCCTTAGAAGTAAAGAACAACAAATCAGCATGTGTATTTGTTGAAAGCATTCTCTCAACAATATCTTCTTCTTTTGTGTTCAAACCTATCACTCCTTTTCCGCCACGATGTTGAGTTTTAAAAGTATCTGGTGGCAATCGTTTAATATAATTGTCACGTGTGATCATCAGCATTGTATTTTCATTTGGAATCAAATCTTCTGCTGCAAATTCTTTCACACCATGCTTAATAATTTTTGTACGGCGTTCATCTGCATGACTGTCGCGCACTTCAATAGTTTCATCTTTAATAATTCCACGCATTTTTTTCTTTGAAGACAAAATATTTTCCAATTCTTTAATCAATTTCTTTTTCTCTTTTAATTCAGTTTCAATTTTCAAACGTTCTAGGTTTGCCAAGTTTTGCAAACGCATATCCAAAATCGCATTTGATTGAATTTCAGATAGTTTGAATTTTTTCATTAAATTCTTGCGCGCATCATCACGATCTTTAGATTTTTTAATGACTTTTATAACAGCGTCAATTTTATCTAAAGCAATTTTTAAACCTTCCAAAATATGTGCACGCTCACGAGCTTTTTTTAATTCAAACTCAGTGCGACGACGTACAACTTCTTCACGATGCTTAATAAATTCTTCTAAAATTGTTTTCAAATTCAAAACACGTGGTTGGATTCCATCAACCAAAGCCAACATGTTCATATGAAAACTTGTCTGTAGTTGAGTAAGCTTAAATAATTGATTTAAAATCTTTTTTGGAAAACCATCTTTTTTCAACTCAATAACAATTCGTACTCCATCTTTATTAGATTCATCTCGCAAATCTCTAATACCTTCAATTTTCTTTTCCTTAACAAGGTCGGCAATTTTTTCAATTAAGTTTGCTTTGTTAACTAGATAAGGAATTTCATTTACAATAATTGCAAAACTACCTCTTGCATCTTCAACAATTTCAGCTTTAGCTCGTACAACAACTCCACCACGACCAGTTGAATATGCAGCAGTAATATCTTTTACATTATATATAATACCTCCGGTAGGGAAGTCAGGTCCTTTAATATGTTCCATCAAATCCTCAACATTTGATTTTGGATCTTCAATCAAATGAATCACTGCATCACAAACTTCACCCAAATTATGTGGAGGAATATTTGTTGCCATTCCAACTGCAATACCCATTGCACCATTTAATAATAAAGTTGGAACTGTTGTTGGTAAAACTTTAGGTTCTTTTTGTGTGCCATCATAGTTTGGTGCAAAATTCACAGTGTCTTTTTCAATGTCATTCAAAAGTTTTTCAGAAATAGAAGCTAACTTGGCTTCTGTATAACGCATAGCAGCAGCACTGTCTCCATCCATTGAACCAAAGTTACCCTGACCCTTAACCAAAGGTGTTCTCATTGAAAAATCTTGAGCTAGGCGAACCATTGAATCATAAACAGCAGTATCACCATGAGGGTGATACTTACCAAGAACTTCACCAACTACTGTGGCTGACTTTCTAAACTTTGCACTTGGGCGCAATCCCA
This sequence comes from uncultured Gammaproteobacteria bacterium, assembly GCA_964627525.1. Taxonomy (GTDB): domain Bacteria; phylum Patescibacteriota; class Patescibacteriia; order Magasanikbacterales; family JBBTQS01; genus CAZKMQ01. The sequence continues at coordinate 15,135 of CAZVIA010000009.1, forward strand.
GCTTCCACATCGCAAATAAAATACGACGATGAACTGGTTTTAATCCATCACGCACATCTGGTAAAGCACGCGATACAATTACGCTCATTGCATAATCTAAATAAGACTGTTCCATTTCTTGAACCAGTGATTGGTTTTCAATTTTGCCGATTGGCATTGTTTTATCTTTTGTTTTTGCCATAAAAAATTATTGTTGTGCTTCAATTTGCTCTTTCATGGATTCAAGAACATAAAGTTCGTTTAACATTTGTGTTGATTCTCCAAGAGCTTGCGTAGATAATTCTTGCTGTTGTTTTAACATTAGTGATCCAACTTCTTGTAATTCATTTGAAGTTGGCTTCACTGGAATTTTTCTTTGTGTATTTGTAAATTCAATTAAGCCATATGCGAAAATTGCAAAAATTATAATTGCACCAACTAACAAAATCCCAAACATTCTTTTGTCTTCTGGGTGGTGTTTTGCAAAAAACATATTAGCTCTTTTTAAAAATAATTGTCTCTATTGCATCTTGTGGTAATTCTTTTTTGCGCAAACGATATCGTGTTTCTTTTTCAGAATTTTTTATCCCCATTTCTTTTGCAAATTTTTTTATACTGTCAAAACTTTTACCAGTGTCATCATCTTGAAAACACATTGGAATTACTATTCGTGGTTCAAGACGTGTAATTAATTCAGAAGCTTTTTCAGGAGAAAGAGTTGTGTGTCCGCCAACTGGAATCATTAAAACATCTATGCCATCAAGTTCATCGGCTATTTTGTTGTCCAAAGTTTTTTCAATTTGCCCTAAGTGCGCAAATGTAACTTCTTCAATTGTGAATTTAAAAATTACAGGCGCATTTTTGGATGGGTTTTTAAAACCAAAAACTGAAACTTTGGCAGTTTCATATTCACCTGGAAGATGAATTGTATAAGGTTCTTTTTGAAATGTGATTGTATTTTCGTTTCCAGATGTCAAAAGTACAAGATCTGTAGCTAGAGAACGAGGCGTTGTTTCACCTTTAAATTTGTAAGGATCAACCAAAAGCACAGCGTTTTCATCGCCATTTTTGTATTCAATTTTAAAGCCACTTTGGCCAAGCCAGCTAATATTCATAGGTATTTTTTGCAGTGTTATTATACATGATTTTATTGTTTAGGTCAACTGATTATTGACTTTATTCCTTACATAATATATAGTACCCCTACTTAAAAATCGCCTATTTATTTAGCCTTGGGCCGGCACCTATTAAAAATGTAGGATTATGTCAGTAGGATCAAAAATAAAAGCTGATAAAACAGCACAAAAAAGCGAATTTGGGAATCTTCTTGAGGAACATTTTGCTGCAGTCCCTAAAGTTGGGGATGCAATAACTGGTAAAATACTCTCTGTTGCAAATGGAGAAGTTAGAATAGACGTACAAGGGCTGGCGGCTGGAGTAATTAGAGGCCGTGAGCTTTTTAATGAATCTAAAGAATATGCAGATGTTAAAGCTGATGATGTTGTAGAAGCAACTGTTCTTGAAATAGAAAATGAGAACGGTGAAATGGAATTGTCTTTCCGTATTGCAGGTCACAGAAAAGCTTGGGATAATATTAAAGCTTTGGTTGTGAGCGGAACACCTGTTAAAGGAAAAATTTATGATGCAAATAAAGGTGGCTTAATGATTCAATACGAAGCATTAAAAGGTTTTTTGCCTGTGTCACAATTGTCTCCAGAACACTATCCACGTGTTCCTGGTGGTGATAAACAAAAAATTCTAGAACGCTTGAAAGATTATATTGGTAAAAGTTTTTCAATGAAAGTTTTGGATGTAGATGAAAGAGAAGAAAAAATTATTTTCTCAGAAAAATCTATTTGGGAAGATGAGCAAAAATCTCTGATCAGTTCATTTTCAGTTGGTGATACAATTGAAGGTGTTGTTAGTGCATTAACAAGTTTTGGTGCATTTTTGAAATTTGGCGAGCTGGAAGGTTTGATTCATATTAGTGAATTAGCTTGGCAAAGAATTGATCATCCGCGTGATGTTATAAAAGTTGGTGATAAAGTTAGTGTAAAAATAATTCAAATTGATGGTTCAAAGATTTTCTTGTCACGTAAAGCTTTGTTAGAAGATCCTTGGAAATTAGTTGCTGAAAAATATAAACCAGGTGATGTTGTTAAAGGTAAGGTGTTAAAAGTAAATCCATTTGGTTTGTTTGTAGAGTTGGATGATGAAATTCATGGTTTGGCGCACGCAAGTGGTTTGTCTGATGAAGCATTAAAAGATATTCATGAGTTTGCAAAACCTGGTGATGTGTTAGATTTTGAAGTTATGAATATTGATGCAAATGAACATCGTTTGGGATTACAAATTCCTGGTGTAAAAAATGCTGGGGAAGATCCTGTACAAGCCAAAGCAATGGCAGAAGAAGTTGAAAAAGGTCAGGCTGTAATTGTTGAGACGCCAGAACCTGTGGAAGTTGTTGAGACACCAGCAGAAGTTACAAAATCAGAGGAAGTTGCGACAGAAGTTTTGGAACAAAAAGAAGATGAGCAAAAAGAAAATCAAGTTGAAGAAAATCAAGCTTAATTAAATATGAAGAATTTATTAAAAAACATTGTAATAACAATTGTAGTGCTTTTGGTGGTGGTAAGTGTGTTTCAGTACGCAACTTATGGCAAGCCAGAGCCAGAGGAAATTGAGGTAGGTACTTTGGTTGAGGAAATTCGTGCAGACCAAGTTGAGGAAGTGGTTGTTGAGGGAACTAAGTTGACTGTACTGCGTCTTGATGAAAATTTAGATGATGATATTGAAGTTGTACCACAGGTTTTATATAAAGAACCTGGTGAGAAATTGTCTGATTTATTGAGTAATTATGGGGTGACAGCAGAGGAGTTGTTAAAATTTAAAACCACAATTAAAGGTGAGTCTGGTGCGCGTTATTGGATGGGAATGATTTTGCCGTTTGCTTTGCCTTTGTTGTTGTTTATAGTTTTGATTATGTTTTTTGCGCGATCAGTTTCTGGAGCAAATTCTCGTGCAATGAGTTTTGGGCAATCAACTGCTAAAGAGCAAAAGAAAGATGAAAAAACTAAGGAAACTTTTGCTGATGTTGCTGGAATGAAAGAAGCCAAGGAAGAGTTGGAAGAGATTGTGGATTTTTTGAAAAACCCTAAACAGTTCACAGACATGGGTGCAAAAATTCCTAAGGGAGTTTTGATGATGGGTAAGCCTGGTACTGGAAAAACTCTGTTGTCTAAGGCAGTGGCTGGTGAAGCAAATGTGCCTTTCTTTCATATTTCAGGTTCTGAATTTGTGGAAATGTTTGTAGGTGTTGGAGCTTCTCGTGTTCGTGATTTATTTCAAAAAGCTAAAAAGGCTGCGCCAGCAATTGTGTTTATTGATGAGATTGATGCTGTTGGTCGTCGTCGTGGAGCTGGTTTGGGTGGAAGTCATGATGAGCGTGAGCAAACTTTAAATCAGATTTTAGTTGAGATGGATGGTTTTGATCCAAACTTGGGAGTGATTGTAATTGCAGCAACTAACCGTCCTGATGTGTTAGATCCAGCGTTGTTACGTCCTGGTCGTTTTGATCGTCGCGTAACAATTAATCCTCCAGACATTGAGGATCGTGAAGAGATTTTGAAAATCCATGCAAAAAATAAACCTTTAGCAAAAGATGTTGATTTGCGAGTTGTGGCTGAACGTACGCCTGGATTTACTGGTGCTGACTTGGCAAGTTTGATGAATGAGGCGGCAATTTTAACTGTGCGTAGAAATAAAAAAATAATTGGCATGACTGAAGTTTTGGAAAGTATTGAAAAAGTTTTGTTAGGGCCAGAGCGTAAAAGTCATGTTTTGTCTAAGGAAGAAAAGAAAATGACTGCTTATCATGAGGCAGGACATGCTGTTGTTGGATTTTTCTCAGAGCATGCAGATCCTGTACGAAAAGTTTCAGTAATTTCTCGTGGACATGCTGGTGGTTATACTTTGAAAATGCCAACTACAGATAAACATTTTAAAACCAAGGCAGAGTTTTATGATGATGTTGCTGTGGCTTTGGGTGGTTATGTTGCAGAGAAAATGATTTTTGGTGAAGAGAATATTTCAACTGGGCCGTCTTCAGATTTGCGAAGTGCAACTCAAATGGCAAAATCAATTGTAATGGATTATGGAATGAGTGATAAGTTAGGGCAGAGGACTTATGGTGAGCGTGAGGATATGATTTTCTTAGGAAAAGAAATTCATGAGCAACGTGATTATAGTGAAGCAACTGCTAGTGAAATTGATCGTGAGGTTCAGGCTGTGATTGAAGCTGGGCGCAAACAAGCTGAAAAACTTTTGGATGAAAACAAAGACAAAATGGAAGCTTTGGTTGAGAGATTGATGGAAAAAGAAAGTGTTGAACAAGCTGAATTTGAGGCTTTGATGAAAGGTGAAAAAGTTGAAACTTCTAACCAAATTAAATAAATAAAACAAACAGCACACTTCTTCAAACTGTTCGTTCGCTCAAGTGGCTGTAAAATTACTCGTCATTATTTTTCAAAATTAACATCCACAATTTCGCTCACTCAAAAGTTTTCAAAAGAGTGCTGTTTATTTTTGATTTTATGCTATAATATCTACAATTATCCCTATATATAATAATGTATGAAAAATTCTTCTCCACTTTATTTAAAAGTACTTAAACAAGGTTGGAAATTCACCTGGCATCATCCTTTGGTATGGCTATTTGGTTTTTTTGCAGTGTTTGTTGGTCATACAGGAGTGCTTGAAGTAGTTGGTAAAGTTGTAGATGCTGTAAGTAATAATGCTTTGTCAGCTGCAATGCCTGGATCACCAGTTACATCAATAATTATTCCAACTATTTTTGGGTCACAGCTAATGGGATTAGCAGGGGAAGGCTTGCTCCTTATAATAGGAATAGCAATTACAATTTTAGTTATTATTGCAGCAGTTGCTTCAACAGGTGCTTTAATCCACGCAGCAAAACATCACTCAAGTAAATCCACTGAAAAACTTCAAAAATCTTGGCATCATGGAATTCATAATTTTTGGCCATTGTTTTGGGTGAATGTTGGTAAAAAAATTCTGCTCATGTGTTTGCTCTGGATAATAGCTTTGCCTTTAACACAAATTTTAACAAAAGGTGGAACTCTGTTAATGACAACTTTATTTATAGTTGTGTTTGTGCTTGGATTATTAGCCGCAGTAGTGATTTCATTTTTAGCAAATTACGCATCAATGTATGTGGTATTAGAAGAAGAACATTTGGGTCGCGCACTTTATGATGCATGGAAACTTTTCATATACAATTGGTTAGTGTCTATTGAAATGGCATTGATTTTTGTTGTGATACAATTTGTTGTAGTAATTTTATCTTTAATTGGTTTTGCACTTTTCTATATTCCGTTTTTCTTATTCTATGTCGCAGCAATGGTTTTGGGTGCATCAATTTTAATTCCAATTGGTGGAATGATTTCTTTGATTGGAGGAATCTTATTTGTATTTTGGATTGGAAGTGTTTATTCTACATTTACAATCAGCAGTTGGACGATTCTATATCTACATTTAAAATCTCGCACAAAAGTAAAATCATTTGTGCACAGAGTTTTTTCAGTCTTTAAAAAATAAAATAAAAATATATGGTAGATGATCCACAGGTTCAACCTAAAAAACCTGTCTTAAACATTGGCCAAGATGTTTCAGGTAAGCTTGAAAAAAAGCTAGGTAAAATGTCTTCAGACAGAGATGAAACAAATGCTCAAGCAAAAGCTGCGCAACATAATTTGGAATATATTGATTTGCGTCGTTTTCCAATTCCACCTGAAGCAATAAGTTTAATTCCAGAAGAAAAATCTAAGGAGTTGCAGGTTGTAAGTTTTTACAGAGATGCAGATTCTTTTCGTGTGGCTACAACTAATCCAGAAAACAAAGCTGTTGAAGAATTAATTTATCAATTAAAAGAGCGTTACAAAACCGAAGCTAAGTTGTATGTAATTTCTCCGGCTTCTTTTAAAAATGCTTTTGTTTTGTATAAGGCGGTTCCAAAAATTAAAGAGATTTCTCATGATGTAAAAATTGAGCCAGAGACAATTGCGAAATTTAAAGAAGAGGTTGCTTCGCTTGATGCTTTGCAAAAGAAAATCAAAGAAGTTAATGTAACTGATTTTGTTGCATTGGTTTTAGCGTCTGCTGTGAATCAAAAAGCATCTGATGTTCATATTGAAGCTGAAAAAGAGGGGATCACAGTTCGTTTGCGTATTGATGGTGTTTTGCAAGATGCAGCTGAAGTTGAAATAGAAAAATGGCACAGGATTATTTCGCGTGTTAAGTTGTTGTCTGGTTTGAAAATTAATATTGATACAAAACCACAAGACGGGCGTTTTGCGATTATTATAGATGGTGCAGAAGTTGATGTGCGTGTTTCAACAATTCCATCTGCTTTTGGTGAATCTGTTGTGATGCGTTTGTTGCGCCCTCTTGGTGATGATATAAATATCGAAGGACTTGGTTTGGCTGGAAAAGCTTTGAAAGATTTGCAGGAAATGGTTTCACGACCAAATGGAATGATTGTTACAACTGGTCCAACTGGTTCTGGTAAAACTACAACTTTGTATACTATCTTGCGTCATCTAAATAAACCAGATGTAAAAATAATTACTTTGGAAGATCCAATTGAGTATAAGCTAGAAGGTATTGTTCAAAGCCAAATGGATCCAGGAAAAGATTATTCTTTTGGAAAAGGTTTGAAATCTATTTTGCGTCAAGATCCAGATGTAGTAATGGTCGGGGAAATTCGTGATTTAGAAACAGCTGAAATTGCAATTCAAGCAGCCTTGACAGGACACTTACTCTTGTCTACTATTCATACAAACAGTGCTCCAGGTGCTGTACCAAGATTTTTGTCCATGGGAGTAAAACCATTTTTACTTTCACCGGCCTTGAATTTAATTATGGGTCAGAGGTTGATTCGTAGATTGTGTGAAAAGTGTAAAAAACCTGCGCAATTAGATCCAGAAACAATGAAAAAAGTTGAGGAAAAAATCTCTGCGATTTCTGCTAAAAGTGAAATAGTTGTAGAGTTAGGAAAAGCAACTTGGTTTGCTCCGGGTAAATGTGAAGCATGTGATAATTTGGGGTATAAAGGGCGTTTGGGAATTTTTGAGATAATGACAATCACAGATGCAATTAAAGATGCAATGAGTGGTAGTGACGTTGCAGAGCATCATATCTCAAAAATCGCTATTGAAGATGGGATGGTGCCTTTGGTAACAGATGGTTTGGTAAAAGCATCACAAGGTATTACAAGTGTGGAAGAGGTTTTCCGTGTTTCCGCTTAGTGTGTTTCAGTTTAATTAATTAAAGGAGAGGGTAATTTATTTATGCCAGTAAAAAAATCTACAACTAGTCGCAAAAAAAGTTCTACCAAGTCTTCAGCTACTAAGACTGTTAGGTCTGCAACAAAAACACCTGTGCGCAAACCTAAATCAAGGCGCCAAAGAATTGTTTTGCAAACTGATTATGAAGATATGCCTCGTCTTGGTCGTGGTGGAACACATTTGTCTTTGTACAGAAATATTGCGCTGGGATTTTTTATAATCACAATTGTATTGTTTGCTTCAATTTTTTTCACGTCAGTTCGGCGAGCAACTGTAAAGGTGAGTTATGTGCCAGAAGTTTTTAGATATGCAGATGTTGTACAACTTTCTTCAGAACGTTTAAATGAAAATACGATTGCAGGAATGATTGAAGTACAAGATGTGATGTTGGGCAAAACATTTTCACCAAAAGGAACAGAGACAACAGAAGAGTTGGTTATTGGAAAAATTAAAATCGTAAATAATAGCACAAAAGATCAACCACTAGTTAAGACCACGAGATTTTTAAGTGAAAAAGGTAAGTTGTTTAGATTAAGTCAGGGAGTGGTGATAAAAGCTGGTGAAGAACTTGCGGATGTAGAAGTTTATGCAGATGAAATTGGTGATGAGTATGAAATCAAACCAACGCAATTTACAATTCCTGGTTTGTGGGAACCTTTGCAAGAAAAAATTTACGGAGTAAGTGAGGAAAAATTTAAAGGTGGGAAAGTTGAGCGTGGGATTGTTTCTCCAGAAGACATGCAAAAAGCAGAAGAAGAATTGCGCGAAGCTATTAATGAACATGTAGATGAATTAGTTAGTAGTAACAAATCTGAAACCAGCTCACAATTTAATAAACATTTTGTGACCTTGGATAGTTTGTCTATTGATACAACGGCAGCAGTTGGAGATAGTGTTTCTGAATTTACGTTAACCGCAAACACAAACGCAGTGATTGTTCGTTATAATGATGAGGAATTGCGTGAGTTAACAAAAAATAAAATTGAAACTCAAGAAACTTTGGCAGAATATGTTGAGTTGCAATATGATCCAGAAGATATTACGGTTAGAGTTGAATCATATGATTTAGAAACAGGATCAGCTCAATTATCTTTGTTTACAGAAGTTGAAAAACATTTGAAAGAAGACGCAGAGGTTTTTGATGAAAAATATTATCTTGGAAAAAGCGAACCTGAAATCTCTTCACAATTACAAGATTTACAAGGAGTAAATAATGTAGAGATTAGTGTTGAGTTTTTTCCTAAGTGGGTTGAGACAGTGCCAAGTGTTGGAGGTGCTGTTGGTGTAAAAGTTAAGGCAATAGAAGTTAAAGAATAAATAAGATTAAAAATTAGTTAAGATCAGAATATATGAATAAAAGAGAGTCAGGTGCAAAGATTTATGAATACCCAAGCGGTGAGATAAGAACAACAAAAGATGCAGAAAATTTGTCTACAGAAATTCCGCCTGAAAATAAATTACCACAGTCAAAAGAAGAAATAACAATTATTTCTAAGGCTAAAGATTATGAGAGTTTTTTGCAAAAGATTGAATCTGCTGGTTTAGTTATTCCAGATGGTGCAAAAGAAATTGATATTAATATTGATGGTACGCCAGCAAAGTTGAATGTTGAAGCAAATGGTGATTTTGGTGTTGTAACCGGAACTCCAGAAGGTTTTTTTGGAAGTAAAGATAATGAAGAGGATTTAGCGGCTTATTTTTACAAAAAACTTTCACAAGCTTAATTTGATTTTATGAAAAAAGATAAATTATTTGCAATGCGCCATTCGTGCGCACATGTTGTAGCAGCAGCTGTCACAGAATTATATCCTGATGTAAAGTTGGGAACTGGGCCTGTGGTGGAAAATGGATTTTATTATGATATTGATTTTCCAAAACCAATTGGTGAAGATGATTTGAAAAAAATTGAAAAGCGAGCTTTGGAAATTGTGAAACGTGGTGAAGATTTTCGTGAAGAAAAAATGTCTGTTAAAGATGCTGTTGGTTTTTTTGAAGAGCGTGGGCAGGATTATAAAGTTGAGCTAATAAAAGATTTAGAAGAAAAGCCAGTTGTTTATTGGACAGGTGATTTTGTTGATTTGTGTTGTGGTCCTCATGTTAAGAATTCTGGAGAAATTGGTGCTTTTAAATTAATTAAGTTGGCTGGGGCTTATTGGCGTAATGATTCTAAAAATCCACAGTTGCAAAGAGTGTACGGTGTTTGTTTTGAAACTAAAAAAGAATTAGATGAACATTTGAAAATGTTGGAAGAAGCAAAAAAACGTGACCATCGTAAGTTGGGCCTTGAGTTGGATTTGTATTGTTTTTCAGATAAAGTTGGTTCTGGTTTGCCTTTGTGGACTCCGCGTGGTGTTATGTTGCGAAATGCTTTAGATGATTTTGTTTGGGAATTGCGTCGAGAATATGGTTATGAAAAAGTTGAAATTCCTCATATCACAAAAAAGGATTTGTATGTAACAAGTGGGCATTGGGATAAATTTGAAGATGAGTTGTTTAAAATTAAAACTCGTGAAGGGCATGAGTTTGCAATGAAGCCAATGAACTGTCCGCATCACACGCAGATTTTTGATCGCAAACAATTTTCATATAAAGAAATGCCACAGCGATATGCAAACACAACAATGTGTTATCGTGACGAACAAACTGGTGAGTTGCATGGAATTTCTCGTACACGTGCTTTTGTACAAGATGATGCACATGTTTTTTGTAGGTTTGATCAGGCTAAGGAAGAGATGTTGAAAATTTGGGATATTGTTGAGAGGTTTTATAAGGCAACTGGTTTTGGTGAAATGGAAGTTCGTTTGTCTTTGTATGATCCAAAACAACCTAAAAAATATTTAGGTGATAAAAAAGTTTGGACTAAGGCTGAAAATATTTTGCGTGAAGTAGGTAAAGAGCGTGGTGGAATTACTCGTGAAGATGTTGGCGAGGCTGCTTTTTATGGACCTAAAATTGATTTTGTTGCAAAGGATTCTATTGGGCGCGAATGGCAAGTTGCTACAATTCAGCTGGATATGAATATGCCAGAAAGTTTTGATTTAACTTGTGTTGATGAAAAAGGTGGTAAAGAAAGAATTGTAATGATTCATGCTGCGATTATGGGTTCAATAGAAAGATTCTTGTCTATTTTGTTGGAACATAATGGTGGGGTATTTCCTGTTTGGATGGCGCCGGTTCAAGTTTTGTTTGCAAGTGTAAGTGATACTCATAAAGAATTTGTTAGTGAGTTGGTTGGTGAATTTAATAAGTTGGGATTGCGAGTTGAAGCTGATTTGTCTGATGAAACTATTGGTAAAAAAATTCGCAACGCAGAGTCACAAAAAATTCCTTATATGATTGTTGTTGGTGATAAAGAAGTTGGGGGAGAGGATTGGAAAGTTCGTGTGCATGGTGAAAAAGAGCAAGCTGAAATGAGTAAAGATGATTTTGTGAAAATGATTTTGAAAAAAGTTGAGACGCGAGAAGTTTGATTTTAATCAAATTTTGTTGCGCAGAGATTTTTTATGTCAAAAAAACTTCCTAAATTAATAGTTGTGTTAGGTCCGACAGCGTCTGGTAAAACAGCGTTGTCTTTGGGTTTGGCAAAAAAGTTTAATGGAGAAATTGTTGGTGCAGATTCTCGGCAAGTTTATCGTGGAATGGACATTGGAACTGCCAAAGAATTAAATCAGTCTAAAGTTGAGGGTGAATATTTGGTGGAAGAAGTGCCACATTATTTAATTGATTATCTTTATCCTGATGAGGAATTTAATATTGCCTTGTATCAGAGAAAAGCTTTTCCAAAAATTAATGAAATTATTGGGCGTGGTTGTTTGCCATTTTTAGTTGGTGGTTCAAGTTTGTATATTTCTGCGATTGTAGATAATTATGAAATTCCTGATAAAAAAGGTGAGCCACTTTATGATGTTTTAATGTTGGGAATGAAATGGGATCGTGAAAAATTGTATGAACGAATTAACATGCGTGTTGATCAAATGGTGGATGAGGGTTTATTTGAAGAAGCTGGAACTTTGATAAAAAAATATGGCATGAATATCTCTTCAATGAAAAGTATTGGGTATCAAGAAGTTGGAGAGTATTTAAAAGGTGATTTAACTCGCGAACAAGCAATTGAAAAAATTAAAAAAAGCACTCGGAATTTTGCTAAGCGTCAGCTAACTTGGTGGCGTGGTGATGATCGGATTCATTGGGTTGAAAATTTTGAGCAGGGTGAGAGGTTGGTTAAAGATTTTATGATATAGTATTTAATATGGATAATTTACCAAGTCACATAACTTCACAACAGTTTAAATCAATTGTTTCCCAATCCTTAAAAGGTGGTGGGTCTTTTGCTGGTGCGCAAAAAATAATGAAATCAAATAAGACGTTGAATCGTGCAATGTCTAAATCAAGTATGACTGCGCGCGAAGCTCAAAAAGCTTTTGATGTTTTGAAAAAAGAAGGTGCGTTGTCAGGAATGTCTGGAAAAAGTGCTGGCCAAATGTATCACAAGGCAGTTAGGGTTGGTCAGGAAAAAGGTTTTTTTGAAAAACAAAAAACATTACATCAGATTGCAGTTGAAAAACGTAAAACAGATCGTATTCAAGGAATTAAAGACGCAGAAAAACGAAAAGAACGTGAAAAAGAATTTGATGCTGAGCGAGCTGCAGAAGCTGAGTCAGTTACTGGTGGTGTACAAAGTGAAATTGAAACTAAGAGGTTTTTGGGAAATACACAAGATGCAGCTGGTGGAAAAAAAGATAATTCAATTGTTAAAATTCAAAAACACGGAGTTGCTGCTAAAGCTGATGAAACAACTGAAGCAAGAGCAACAGCATCTGCTTCTGCTCGTGTTGCAAAAAAATCAGCCACAGAAGAGCCAAAGCAAATGCTCAAAGATATAATGTTTGATTAATTTAAATTTGTTTTAACAACTGCTCTAATCGTTGTCTAGGATTTTCATGGCTAAAAATTTCACTAGCCATTATTAATTTATCAAAACCTAATCCTTTTAATTCTCCAGAGTTCATCAAGCCAACACCTCCGTCAATTTCAAAATCACATTCAACAGATTTTGGGAAAATAGTTTTAATTTTTTTTAACAAGATTTTTAGCGCGTCCAGATCGATTTCTTGTCCAGAAAAACCAATTTTGTGAATTCCCATTAATAACACTCCACTCACTCCCATTTGCTCAACAATATTTTTATAATTAGCAGGGTCTGTGTCTAATTTAAATCCAGCCAAAACATCCCATTTATTTTTTCTAGCTAAATCATTTAAGTTGCTAGCATCAAGATTACTGGATTCAACGTGCGTAATAATTTTTTTAACATTTTTTACATCAGCCCATTCTTCACAGATAGAATTTGGGTCATTAACCATTAGATGTAATTCAAATTTTAATTTAGTTTTAAATTTGCTAATAACATCAGGATCAGCCCAGCTTGTGTTTGGTACAAAAGATCCGTCTGCTATATCAATGTGAACAGTATTAACAGCGCCTTCGCAAATCGCGAGGCGCTCCTTAAAAGTTTTTTCGTCTTTAACTAAAATTGATGGTAGCAAACTACAATCGCACATAATAGATAAAATTAACTCCAGTTTTCTTCAAGAGCTTCAACTTTTGCCAAACGTTTTTTGTGTCGATGTTCTTCACTAAAAGGTGTCTCCATCCAAATACGCATAATTGCACGAGCATACTCATGAGACAAAACTCTGCCACCCAAACACAAAACATTTACATTATCATCAGCACTCATTGATTTTGCAGCAAAAGTATTATAACCAATTCCAGCACGAATACCTTTGTATTTATTTGCAGTCATGCAAACACCAATACCATTTCCGCAAATCAAAACCGCTTTGTTGTTTTTTCCGCGCTGAACTTTTTTTACAACTTTTGCGACAATGTCTGGGTAATCATCTTTTGAATCCATTTTTTCAGGACCAACATCTTCAAACTCAACATCAATAACCCCACCCTCAATTTGATCGCCAAGCCATTTTAATAATTTTTGTTTAAGTTCAAACCCAGCGTGATCGCTACCAAAAAACACTTTCATATATTATGTAGATAGATTTGTTTTATGCATATATTATAACATATTAAAAAACTCTGGATAAGAATGTCTAATTTTGCTATAGTTTTAGTAATAATTAAGTAATTTTATGAAAATTAATAAAATCGGGTTTGTCGCTGTATTGGCGATTTTTGCATTAACAACTATTGGTGCTGGTTGTTCAATTTTTACTTCACAAAAAACCGTGACAGAGCCAGCTGGCGGATATCAGTTTGTAATTCCAAGTAAATGGGAGCAGGTGACCCCAACTTCTGATTTGTTAGCAACAGATCCTGATGTGGTTACTTATACTGTTGTAAATATACCAAACACTGCAGTGAAAAATATTTTTACAGTTGTGAGAAATACAATAAATCCAGCTGAAGCAGTAAATAAAATGATAAGTGGTTTGGATTGGGATTTTGCAAAAGTAATTAGTAGTGAAAAGTTTTCATACTTAACAACAAAAGTTCCAGCAACAAGTGTGGAAGTGAGTTTGGGGGAGGGAAGTTTTGAAATAATTGCGTTTGAAATAGATAAAAATGTTTATGTGTTGTATAACGGAAAAATGAGTAAGGATTGGTCGAGTTATAAGGCTGAAATCAATAAGATCATTAAGACATTTGATAAGTATTAATAAATGCGCTAAGGTACACCTGTTATTTTAAAACTATGTCACAATCAGAAATATCCAAAAAGGAGCAGGAGACTGTTGAATTTTGGAAGAAAAATGAGATTTTTAAGAAATCTGTAGATAATCGGCCAGAGGATAAGCCTTATGTTTTTTATGATGGCCCGCCATTTGCAACTGGATTGCCACATATTGGGCATATTTTAGGTTCAGTTATTAAGGATTTGATTCCGCGATATTGGACAATGAAAGGTTATCGCGTGCGCAGAAGATGGGGTTGGGATTGTCATGGAATGCCAATTGAAAATATTATTGAAAAGGAATTAAAAATTTCTGGGAAAAAACAAATTGAAGAAAAATTGGGTGTTGATGAGTTTAATAAAGCTTGTTGCTCAAAAGTTTTGACATACACAAAAGATTGGGAAAAAATGATTGAGCGAATTGGCCGTTGGATTGAGATTGATAATGCGTATAAGACAATGGATTCAACTTACATGGAAAGTGTGTGGTGGAGTTTGAAAACAATTTGGGACAAAGGTTTGATTTATGAAGGTCGCAAGGTTTTGATGTATTGTCCGCGATGCGAAACTCCTGTTTCTAAGGCTGAAACAGCGATGGACAATAGTTACAAAGATATTGAGGAAGAAACTGTTGTGATTAAGTTTAAAATAAAAGATTCTAATGATGTAATTTTGGCTTGGACAACAACTCCTTGGAGTTTGCCGGGAAATGTAGCTTTGGCTGTTGGTGAAAAGATCAGTTATGTTTATGTAAAAGTTGGTGGGGAAGATGGTCATGTGATTTTGGCAAAAGATAAATTGCAAGAAGTTTTAAAAAATCATGAATATGAAGTTGTAAAAGAAGTTAAAGGTTCTGAATTAGTTGGTTTGGAATATGAGCCATTGTTTGAGATTGATGAGGTAAAAAATTCTGGGAAAAAAGTTTGGTATGTTGTTGCGGCAGATTTTGTGACAACAGAAGATGGTACAGGTGTTGTGCACACAGCTGTTATTTATGGTGAAGATGATTATGCTTTGGGTGTTGAAATTGATTTGCCAATGGTTCCTTTATTAGATGGAGCAGGTATTTTTAATAATGAAGCGCCAGATTTGATTAAAGGTGAATATTTTAAAAAAGCAGAAGTAAAAATTAAAAAAGATTTGGACGATCGTGGATTGATTTTTAAAAAAGAAAAATTAACTCATTCATCTCCGCATTGCTGGCGTTGTGAAACTCAACTTTTTTACAATGCAATTTCAGCGTGGTTTATTAATGTGCAAAAAGTTAAGTCGCGCATGGTTGATTTGAATGAAAAAATTAATTGGTATCCAAATCATTTAAAGCACGGCCGGTTTTTAAATATTTTAAAGTCAGCACCTGATTGGAATATTTCAAGAAATAGATATTGGGCAACTCCTTTGCCGTTTTGGAAATGTGAAAAAGAAAATTGTGATGAGGTGGTTTGTGTTGGAAGTGTTGATGAGTTGCGTGAGAAGGCTGTGAATTTTGATGAGGTTTATAAGTCAGAAAAAGTTGAGGAAATTGATTTGCACAAACATAAAATGGATTTAATAAAATTGAAATGTAAGTGTGACGCTGAAATGAAAAGAATTCCAGAGGTGGTTGATTGTTGGGTTGAGTCTTCTTCAATGCCTTTTGCTGAGTTTCATTATCCGTTTGAAAACAAGGAAGTTTTTGAGGGGCGTTTTCCAGGTAAATATATTGGAGAGTATATTGCGCAAACGCGTGCGTGGTTTTATTACATGCATGTGATGTCTGTTTTGTTGTTTGATAATATTAGTTTTGAGAATTGTATTGCCACTGGAACGATTTTAAATGACAAAGGTGAAAAACTTTCTAAGTCTAAGAAAAATTATACAGATCCTTGGGAAATAATTGATCAGTATGGAGTTGATGCATTGAGATTTTATTTGATGACAAGTGTTTTGATGCAAGCAGAGAACTTGGATTTTAAAGATGATGCTGTAAAGGAGATTTATAATAAGGTGGTGAATTTGTTGTCTAATGTGCTGTCGTTTTATTTGATGTTTGCTGATGATGTTGGGGTTGGTGCTGATGCTGGGGCGGTTGGGGCGACTAAAATTGATCAGCCAAATTTTGATCATGTTTTAGATAAATGGATTTTAGCTAGATTAAATGAATTGAAAAAACAAACCACAGAGCATTTGGATAATTATAATACTGTTAAAGCTGGTAGGCCGATTAAGGATTTTATTGATGAACTTTCAACTTGGTATGTGCGCCGTTCACGAGATCGTTTTAAAGCTGGTAATGATGATGCAAAAGCTGCGGTTACAACTTTGCGCCATGTCTTGCTTGAGTTGTCTAAATTGATGGCACCGTTTACTCCATTTATTTCTGAAAAAATTTATCAAGAAGTTGGTGGTGAAATGGAATCAGTGCATTTGGAAAGTTGGCCAGAAGTTAGTGAAGAGTTTTTAAATGAAAAAATTCTACAAGAAATGGCGTTGGTTAGAAAAATAGTTGAGCTTGGTTTGTCTGCTCGTTCAGAAGCTAAGTTGCGAGTACGTCAGCCATTATCTGAAGTTCATTACACAGGAGAAAAATTATCTGAAGAATTGGGATTAATTGTTGCACAAGAATTAAATGTGAAAAAAGTTGTTAGTTCTGAGGATTTGGGTGAGGGGTTGGTTATAAAAGAAAACGGAGAATTAAAAGTTGGGTTAAATGTTGAGATCACAGATGATTTAAAACAAGAAGGTGTGGCTCGTGAATTAATTCGTGCAATAAATTCTCTGCGCAAAGAACAAGGTTTTACAATTAAAGATCATGGTGTGCTGTCGATTTTTACAGATAATGATTTTTTGAAAAAATCTATTGAAAATCATAAAGAGGTGATTGAGCAAGGTGCGCGTGTTGATGTAAAGTTTGTTGAAAGTTTGCCAGATGATGCTAAGCAAGTTGATGTCCAAGATGGTGTTGTTAGTTTCACAATAAAAAAATAATCTATGAAATTTGAATTTAATAGTTTGCAGGAGATAGAAATTCTGGATGTACTTATAGTTCCAGTTTTTAAAGATGAAAAATTATCACGCGAGTTTAGTGAAATTGATAAAGCATCTGATGGAGCTTTGCAAAAAATGTTGACCACAAAAGATTTTGTTGGAAAAGCTTTTGCAACACATTTGATATATCCACATAATGAAAAAAATGGATTTAAGCGAGTGTTGTTAGTTGGTTTGGGTGAGAAAAAAGATTTGACTTTAGATGTCTTGCGTAAAGTTGTTGGGACAGGTGTTTTATCAAGTCAGAATAAAAAGTGGAAAAAAATCGGTTTTGTTTTGCCAGATCAAATTTATAAAAAATTTAAGCCTTTGGAGTTAGGTGAATTTTTTGCTAAAGGTGCTGTTGTTGCTTCATATAGTTTTGATACTTATAAAAATAAAAAGTCTAAGGTGGTGGATTTAGAAAAAATTGTTTTGATTGATTCTGCGAAAAATTTGCAAAATAATTTAGCAAAAGGTTTTGGTGTAGGTACAGAGATTGGGGAGTCAATTAATTTAGTTCGTGAGTTGGGAAATTTACCTCCAATAAAAATGACACCAACTTATTTAGCTGGTGCAGCACAAAAATTAGCAAAAGATTTTGGGAAAATTTCTTGCAAAGTTTTGGATAAAGCTGAAATGAAAAAACAGAAAATGGGTGCAATGTTGGGTGTGTCTAGTGGAAGTACTGAACCACCAAAATTTATTATTTTGGAATATTTTGGTACAGAAAAATCTAAGACTCCTGTTGTGTTGGTTGGTAAGGGAATTACTTTTGATTCAGGTGGTATTTCAATCAAGCCTTCAAAACAAATGGATGAAATGAAGTATGACATGCTTGGTGGTGGAACTGTTCTGGGTGCAATGCGTGCGATAGCAGCTCTTAATTTAAAAACAAATGTAATTGCGCTTATTCCAGCATCAGAAAATTTGTTGGGTGGTGCAGCTTTTCGACCAGGTGATATTTTGACAGCAGCAAATGGAAAAACAATTGAAATAGTAAACACTGATGCAGAAGGTCGGTTGATTTTAGCAGATGCATTATCATATGCTAGTAAGCTTAAGCCAAAATTTTGTATTGATTTGGCAACTTTGACTGGCGCATGTTTAGTTGCGTTAGGAATTGAGCGTTCAGGATTTTTTACTAAAAATAAAAAACTTAATACAGTGATGAAGCAGTCAGCTGAATACACTGGTGATAAAATTTGGCAATTACCTTTGGGTAAGGAGTATACTGAACTTAATAAATCAAAAGTTGCAGATGTAAAAAATATTGGCGGTAGAAATGGTGGTGCAAGTACTGCAGCTGCCTTTTTGCAAGAATTTGTAGACTATCCTTGGGCTCATTTAGACATTGCTGGAACTGGTTGGAACATGAAAGCAAAATCATGGATTCGTTTGGGGGCTACAGGTCACGGTGTTCACTTGTTAGTTCAAACTTTGCGTAAATTATGATTGCATTAATTGAGGGTGTAATAAAAGAAATAAATAACAACTCACTGATCATTGGAGTTAATGGTATTGGTTATGAGGTTGCAGTTGGTCCAGAGTTATTAGGCCGCGCTCAGTTAGATGAAGTGATTAGTTTGCATACTTATTTAGCTATCAAAGATAATGCGCACGAGCTTTATGGTTTTATGACAAAAAACCAGTTAGAGTTTTTTAAAAAACTTTTGACCATAAGTGGTGTTGGTCCAAAAAGTGCTTTGCATATAATTTCTTTGGGAAGTGTTCGAGATTTGTGTGGGGCAATTGCTCGTGGTGACACAAAATATTTAACAGGTGTTGCTGGAATTGGACGTAAAACAGCTGAAAGAATTGTTGTTGAATTAAAAAGTAAGGTTGCAGAATTTGTTGGTGCAGCAATTGATGGTCAAGAAGAAAGCACAGATGAGATTACAGAAATTATTGAGGCTCTGGAACAATTAGGATATAGTGGTGGGCAAGCTCGTGAAGCTGCTGTTTATGCTTGCAAGCAGGAAGAAGGTCCTGTTGAAGAAAAAATGCGTTGCGCTTTTATTTATTTGAGCAATTAACTTTTTAGATAAAAGATTTTAAGAAAAAACATGTCATCTTTTTTACAGTCAGAAAATTGGTTAAAAAATTTTGAAAAAGTTTATGATTTTGGTCGGGATTTTTCTTTCATTCAAAGAAAAATCCCTTTATTAAAATTCAAATATTGGTATGGCTCGCATGTTAGTGTGGTGCATATTAACGGAGCACACATTAAATATAATTCCACCACTAGCCCCACCATTGACTCTGATTTTGGTTCTGATTCCAAAGAGCCAACAAAGGTTTTAATTGAAAAAGCTAAACAATCCGGTGTTGTTTTTGTTCGATTTTCTCCTTATGACTTAAAAACTTTAGAAACTTTTCAAAAAACGAAATTCAAAATTCGTAAAGTTAAAGATGTTGAGCCAGCTGTTTCTTTGATTTTAGATTTACAAAAATCAGAAGACGAATTATTGAAGCAAATGAAAAGTAAAACAAGATACAATATTAGGTTAGCTGAAAAACACGGAGTACAGATTCAGATTTTAGAAAATATTTCTGAAGAAGTTTTTGAAAAAGTTTGGAAATTATTTGAACAAACAGCTCAACGCAAAAAAATTCGTAATCATCCGAAAAAATATTATAAAAATAAGAAAGGTGTCTGGGTTTTGGCTTGGAAAGAAGAAAATCTGTTGGTTGCTAATTTTTGTGTGACTTATGAGGACACGTTTACGTATTTGTTTGGGGCCTCAAGTGATGAAAACAAAAAATTAATGGCTCCTTATTTAGCACAATGGCAATCAATTAAATGGGCTAAACAAAAAGGTTTTAAAAAATATGATTTTTGGGGGGTTGAAGAAAGATATCCAGGAGTGGCAAGATTTAAAAAAGGTTTTGCTGGAGAAGTTGTAGAATATCTAGGTACATTTGAATTAATATTACATCCCATAAAATACAAATTATATAGAATTATAAAAAAATTAAAACAGCTGTCGCGTTAAGCTCCAGCTGTTTATGACTTGCATTGTTCAACAAGTTTTTTTAGTTGTACATCTAGTTCAGCAACATTTGCACACATTTGACATAATATACTCACAAACTCTTGGAATGTTCTTAGTCCATTAGTTTCCAAATATGCTTTTGCGATTTTGTCTGAATGTTTTTTTAGATCTTGTGCTGACAAACCTCTCCATTTTTTTCCACGCCATGCAAAGTGCACAGGCCTTGGAAGGCTAAATAGAACACCAGTATTATTAACCAACTCTCTTATCAGTGGTCTATCATGTTTTAGAACATGCATTTTAAGACTAGGTTCTTTTTCCACTTGTGCACTCCATGTCTGGTAATGCACAAGCAAGCGCTCGCGCAGATTACCAGACATGGGTGCCTCCGTTGTTATGTTTGGCTACTAGCTTGTCAAAGCCTTTCTGAATTCTGAAACCGAACCACATATTTGCAAAAGGTTGTTGATGAATTGCACCAGTGTGCAACCACTTTGCTCTGACATGTATTTTGCTATGATTCGTGGCATCTCAGCTTCCAGAGTTTGTTTACCAATTCCATTTGTAACATTTGCACAGCTGTTTTTAGCTGGTTTTGCTTCACGAGGTTCAGGCATACCATCAGGAACAATGTGCAAGCTCCACTCATCAGCCCACTTGGTACGACCACCCATCTTGCGTTGCAAACCAAGTAGATCTCCAATTGCTTTAGGGCCAGAATATACAGCACCATTTTGTTCAACCTTTGTTACACGAACACACGCACCAGTTTGCCCATGATCATTGCATGCAATCAGCAGTAGTGGGTATTGCCGAATTGGCGCACAATACATGTGCCCAGAAGGGGTTGAAAGTATGGGCTTGTACTGTCGTCCATCATTAGATGCACGAGTGAATGCTTCTGTTTCCAAAACCGTGACTTCAACATCACCAATGATAATGGATCGTCCAAGCAATGCAGAAGCAATTACTTTAGGATCATCATTTTCCCAAAAATTAGGATTGATTTTTTGTGACATGTTTTCCTCCTTTGTTTGTCGGCAATCACCTTAGCAACCACCGTGTTTTTTCAAAACCTGATCCAACAGCCCTTTGCGTTGCAGTTTTTCCAAAAGTCGCCAATCGCTTGTGAGCGAATCAGGTGCCTTATGAAATTGCCAACCACGAGATTTACTCGCCTGACTAATCAAACGATTAATTTCTTGCGTGGAAGCTGCTGCAGCTGCTACATCGGTTTGTGCAGTACCAGAGTCCTGCACAACCTCAAAAGCATTGTACAAAACCTTGGCTGGTTCAACTAGATCATGATTTGAGTCGCCATTACTACTAGCACCATGACGGTACTTGATTCTTGTTTTCTCAAACAAAAACTTAAAACCATCAGCATCTCTATTACTCAAGTTTTTTGAACCAGGAGTAAAACAGATTGACCAGAAATGGAAATCACCAGCTTTGTCAGTTGATTTAGTAACTGCACCAGTTGCACGAACCATTCCAGTAAGATCATCAATGATTGTACATCCAATTCCCCTAAGGGTAGTTTTCCAATCTTCAAGACATTCAGTATTCATACAAGAACGAGTGAATGTTAGCCAGATTCTACCAAGAGGGTGGGTTACTCTCATCAGCTGATTGATGATCATAAGTCGTTCACTAAGTTTTTGTGTTGTACCAGGTACACTAACTTTCTTCAAAGTAGTCCAGTCCAAAACAAGAGAACTAACAACAAGCTCAAATGTATCAGTCCACTCTTTGGGAAGAGAGGATAGACAACCAACTTGTGCATTTTTGCCAGCATGCTTAGAATGCGGTTTAGCAAACTCAATCATGTGAGTGTTGAAATCAATTCCACAGATTGGCAAGTCAAGACAACGTTCCAAAGTTAGTGTGCCACATCCAGCATCAAGGATACCTTCAGCATGCACCATGCCTTCGTTTATGAATCTTTCAATCACAGGCACCATGAAACGAGAAACATGACCTGAGGTACCAAATTCTTGTGTAATCAAGAAAGATCTTGCAAAAGCTTCAGCATTAGTAGAAAGAGTCGGCATATCTTCAAGAACCTTTAGTGCTTTTGCTTCTCCACTTCTACGAACACGCAAGTTAATCAAGTTTACACGATCTTTGTCACTGCGAGAATCTTCAGCAAGTTTTCTAAGACTGATTTTTTTATTCAATCTTTCAAGTTCATCAGGTGAAAGTGCAACAAGAGCTCTAAACAATTGTTGTGTAGCCCATTTGGCTCCAATCATTTGAAGTAGGTTTTCATCCAAAGTACCTCTCAAAACTGGTACTGCATACTCAAGTGGTACACCCAAGCCTTTGCGCCAAAATCTTCCAAGAAATTGTTTCCAAGGAACCCAAGGATAGCACACTGTTGTTAAGAATAGCTTATCTACTCCATCCATATCTGGCACACTAAGGTTGATTGTATCAGGACAAGTTCGCATTGAAACAACTAGGATTTTGATTTTAGGATCAAAGCGCCATCTTTTAATCAGGCGTGATCTGTCACTGTGTCCAGTTGCATCAGGTGCTTGTGATACTGAAGAATCAAGTATTAGAACTTTTTCTTCACCAAACCAATCTTGCATCAACTGTCCAA
>CAZVIA010000009.1:37878-41405 GCA_964627525.1 uncultured Gammaproteobacteria bacterium
TCAAAAGGTATTTCAAGTAGTTGATTGACTGCCGCTGGTTTAATGATAGTTGAGTAACCAACCACAATGAATTGAGCATCAGAACTTTTTGCTTTTGCAACATCACTTTGTTTTTTAATTACAAAGATTTTACCAGCACCTTGCCTAAAGTAAAGTTCAACTTCTTCAAGCCAGTGTGTCCGTCCATGCGGAGGACAGATTACCAGAATCTTTTTACATCCAGCTTCATGCATTGCAATTACTGCAAACGATGTTTTGTAAGTACCTGTATCACCAATGTTAAGAACACGCTCAACATCTTTGGTTTTATCCAACCACCAGTTAACATGAAAACCTGGGAATGTTGAGTCACCAATGTTGTCAACAAAATCAGAGTGTTTCATCTTAACCAAACGTAGACAATGACCACGTACATGTTCAAGGATTTTTCTTTCATAAGCAGAAGGAGCAGAAGCAATATCTTCATTGATAAGTTCAAGTCCAATTTCAGCATCACGACTCATACAATATAAGTATCGACGGAATTGACATTCCATATCCAAAGACATTACATCTTTTGGAACAAGGTCTGGAAGTTGCTCATGAAAACGAGCTATAACAGGATCATTGATTGGATCGTGAGGTCTGATTGTAATCACACCCAACTTAGCTCGCAGCTTAATAATCAATCTAAAAGCAAATCCATATGCATAGAAAACATCTGGTTTTATGCGTACAAGAGCACGTGCAAGATAGATTGGATTATCCTTAAAACGCTCATAAAGAAATCCTAACAAAAGATCTTCATTAAACATTTCAGCAAACTTTTCAGTATTAGCTTCCACATCAGCAATCATAATTTCTGCAAGGTCAGCTTCTGTAATTTCGCCTGAGCTGATCATGTGTGCTAACAAAGCACTTTTTCTTTCTCCATCTTGGAGAGTTCTGATCAAATCAAGCATTGTTTTCTTTGTTACACTGTCCATCGGTATTCTCCTTTGGTTTGGGTGATTGGTATGGCACACTTAATAATGCTATATTTTATCCAATTACCCGTTTTTTTTAGTGTTTTTTCGCTGTAAAGAACAAGGGGTTAGATTGCCATATTTGGGCTGAACTGTCAAGTTAAGTATTTTTAGGATTTTAAATTACTAAATAAAACTTTTTTAAAAGGAAACAGCAGTAAGATTGTTAGTCTTACTGCTGTTGTTGTGCCCTAGAGCCAGAGTTTTAGTTTATGGTGGCCGTATCTAGGGCGTCTTTGTGGGTTACGCAGCCTCAATTTCTCGGGGCTGCTGAGCTGGCACATGCTGGTCACCACGAGCCAGGAACGCTTCACGCTCCTTGGGTGGAACAAACTTGGCACGCGTTTCCAGAGGAATTGCATTTCCATCACGCATGTGCCCTCGGTGGAATTCTGCAGCCTTGATCTGGAAGTACAGAATGTACACATCTGGTCTGTGGTCAAGCGGACCTACCTCGGTCTGATTCACCTTGCAGTGCATCTTGTAGTAGAAAGGATCCTCTTGCTTTGTCATGGGAAGTCGTGCATCCAGTCGCTGAAGCCATCGGTAGTAGAGCGTACGCAGAACCACGGTTGCGATCATGCGCTTGCACTGTGCCTCAATCCGTGTCGGAGTCATCTGGATGTTCAGGCCAATACCCTTACCAGGAACATCACCACGCTTGAACAACCACCACAGCCGATCAACATCTGGAGTTTCCTCCAAAGTATCCAGCCACTCCAGCAACTTTTTGTTGTGTCCAATCATAGGAATGTGCTTCAGATTTCTGATTCGACGCACAGTCTTACGGACAAAGTCATCATCTGCAACAATCACCTCATTGGAAGCAGCTTTTTCTTCATCAGTGCAACCAAACTGAGCGCTTTCATCAGCATCATCAATAGACTTGCCAAGAGCCTTGAAAACATCGTCAGTAATTTGCATAAGAAGCCAGAATTTCTGATACTGCTGAGCTTTGTAAGCATAGTAAATGCGTGTACAGATTCTGCTTTCAGTGACATCGTTTTGCCAACCCTTTCCAGCAAGGTCAAAGCACAGTGCTTTGCGGAACGCAGGTGAGCCCCTGTGAGGTTCACCACGTCTACGTTGCCATGACTGACCCTTCACAAGATTTCCAATGCCAGCAAAGGACAAAAGGTGCATCACGGTTGGGTACAGAAGTGGGTTTTTTGTGTATGCCAACATCTGAGTCATGGAGCGGAATGCTCCAGGATTGATCAGATCATCAAACAGTGCGTAGTGAGGCATGTCTTTGACAAGATCCTTGGCTTCTTTTTCTGTAGCTGCGTACAAGTCCTCAACACCGAACATTTCCATGCGTTCATGCACAATTGCTTCAGCAGTCTTTTTTGCATCAGCAACGTCAGGGTTGAAGTAAAACTCATACAGTTTTTCAGCTTGAGCAGTCAGTGCATTGTTGAGTGCTCTGTTTTGAGCAACAGTCAGCTTGATACCCAGCTTTCGCATCATAGCAAGGCGCTTGCGACGCTCTGTTTTGACTCGTGATGCAATCCATTCGTCGCGGTCAGGCTCAAAGTACCGGAAGGTCTCTCGCTCTGCACGCACGTGTTGCGCAAATGCATTGGAAGAACGCACAAATTGTTTTTCAGTACCAAGCCACTCACTCACCCTAACCCTCAAAAGCTGGATTTCAGCTTCAGCAGGTTGGTAAACGTAGAAGATCTTCTCAGGATCGTTTCCACCGTCAAACAGCTTGAGCATTGCTTGAGCTTCTTTGCCCTTGCCATGACCATTCATGTGCTCAGCCAAGGTACCAGAGTGCACCCAGCGAACTTCAACTCCTGCGTTGGAACAACCAGCAATGTAGGTGTGGTTTGGACCAGATGCAGTCAGGACAATGTCTTTGCCCTGTTGAAGTTGACTCATGAATTTGGACACAAATTCTTCAGGATCTGGAACATCCATGTTGCCGGCTTTCACAGTGCCGATCTGGATTTTTGTGCCACTGTCAGAGATTGCAAGCAATCCCTTGTTTGTGGCATAACCCAAACCCCAAATAGTCCTAGTTGCACTACTCATGATGCTTTCCTCCTTAGGAAAGTATTATGCACTGCTTTTTCGTCAGGAATGCAGTACATTGTGGGATTTAAAAGAGCCCTGACGAAGATAGGACTCTAACATGTATATGGTATTTTGTCAAGTTTTGGGTTTATTCTGATTTGTGGCACGCTTAAGGCATAGAAATAGCAGGTGCACTACGCAATAAAGTCTGGTTTATTGTAGTATCTGTTGCTTCTAAGGTTGCTTGGCTCATTAGTGTTGTTTGTCCAGGGGCTTTTTGTACTTTTATAATAAAACTTGCTTGAGATTCATCTTTATTAGTGCCTAATGATGTGATTGACCACTTAACAGTTTTTTTGTTTTTATCATAAATCAAATTTCCAGTATCAATATCATCACCAAGCCAAGTGATTTCACCAGCTAAGTTTGAATTAATAGAAACATTTTTAAGATCGTGCAAACTATTTTTCAAGTTCCAATTAATTTTATAAGTATCTGTTT
>CAZVIA010000010.1:0-32162 GCA_964627525.1 uncultured Gammaproteobacteria bacterium
CATATTCTGAAGCTTAACCATCCATTTTTCACCATCTTCACTAGCTAGCTTTTCTACTAGCTTACCTAGTAGTTTCCATGAACCAGACAATGGTAGGTTTCCCAATTTTCCTTTCATTGTTTCTCCCCCTCTTTGTTGTTGTGCTAAAAAAGCACAACAAAAAACTATGTTAGATATAACATATTTGTGTGAGGTTGTCAATAGAGTGTGTTTTTTTAAAAACTCATCTCTCCAAAAATCCTAAACACTTCACGTTCATCAGGAGTTTTTATGGTTTTAGAAATAGCACCTTGATTTGTAAATTCCTCAACAAAACCATTTGCATAATTGTCATAAGTGTTTTTTTCGTTGGGTATTGGATAAAAATGTTTCAAAGTCTGGATATAAGAATAAGAATCAAATGAGTCAAAAATTTCTGAATTTTCATCCATTAATTTAAAATATTCATTTGCTGTCACGTGCGTGTAACCGTAATAAATATTCCATCGTTTAAAATACCACAACATATTAAACCACGGCACTCTGCCATCATAAATCAACATTCCATTATAAGGCGTATCACCTTGTCCTTCTTTTACAACTCTTAAAAATTCTTTAGACAGCGCAACTTCTTTATTCATAAACCCCCAAATATTAATTGAGTGTGTGGGATATTTTTTTGAATAAAAACTTCTGAAGTGTTTGTCTAATTCTTGGAAACCATTATTTGGTTCACGCGCTGAATTTTCCCAAAGACCTTGTGGTTCTGCAAAAGCATAATTTGTTTGTGCGGTCATAATCCAACCACCAGCACACAAAATAATCACCAGTGTTCCAAGAATTTTTTTCTGGATATTTTTTATTTCTAAATTGTAAAAATCAATTATTATTTGTGCGCTGATTATCGCCAAAATTAAAAACATTGGTGTCAAAAATCTAAATGAAATCCCAGTAAGTTTCGCACCAAAAAAACTAAAAATTAATGAAAGCAAAAGTGTGACATGAACAACTGATCGTTTTTTAAAAGTAAAATAAATAAAAGATCCTAAAATCAAAATCATTAAACCAGAAACAGTTTGAAAAATCATTTGTCCAGATTCAGAAATTATTTGCCACAAACTCAACAAAAGATTTCCACTAGTTTTGTCTGACAAAGTTCTTTGAATCACTGGCCATTCAGCAGAAGTATCAAAATTCAAAAATGATGAAAATTGTAAATCAGGGTGGCCAATTGTTTTGTACATCGCCACATTATAAATAATGATTGGGCTGATTAGTAAAACAAATAAACCAGCGCTTAGCCACAGGTGTTTGTTTTTCAGAAGTTTTAAATTAAATAAAATCCAAACCAAAGGTCCGAGGATTACAAAAATTGCAGTGTATTTTGTGAGCATTGCTAAGCCAAAAAATAAACCAACCAAATACCAGTATTTTGAATTTGTTTGTGCTTTGAAAAAACTAAACAAACCTAACGCCAACCACACTAACATAAAAGATTCTAATAAGTTGGTGCGTTGAATTGTTATCAAAGGGGTGAGTCCAGTAAAAATTGCAATGGAAAGCCATGCGGTTTTTGTAGAAGTTTTTTTATAAACAAACAACCACAACATCAAACCAATAATAATTCCAAACACTGCATGCAAAGTGCGTGACGCAACAACATTTGCATCAGTTGCATTAAGAATTAAGTGGTGCACAGCAAAATAAAGTGGGGGAGCATCATGAAAACTTATCCGACCCCACCAAGGTACTTCAGAAAACCATTGCAAGCCAGTTGTCTGTTGAGTGCTACTCATGTAATCAACATAACCCCATGCACGATACAAATAAGTTGCATTGTCTCCAACCACATCAGCACGACCTAAGCGATAGAAAAAAATAAAGCCCAGAATAATTATCACTAATAAAAGTGAGATTGCCAAAGCTTTATTTTTTTTGATTTTATTTAAAACCTGCATTGGGGTGGCTATCGGGAATTGAACCCGAATCGCCGGCGCCACAAGCCGGAGTAATAACCATTATACCATAGCCACCACATTGCAGACTTTGTGTGTTTTGGACTTTGCGTGGCTTATTATAGCGTATCTGAAAAATATTTCAAGAGGGGTATTTTTGTGGGTAAATAAAAGGCCGAGCCCTGTGGGCTCGGCCTCAAATTTTTAAGTACCAGGTTCAGCAGTCTCTGCACCTAGGTCAAATTCTGTCCCAGTAGCCCCACCAAATTTCGTTATTACAAAAGCCGTAATAGAATAAGCTAAAAGAATAATAAACAGACCAGCCAGACCGTTTTTCAAAGTGTTTTTTGCTTCAGTTACTTGATCTTCATTTCCAGCTGCTGTCATCCATTTAAAACCAGCATACAAAACAAACAAGATTGCAATTATTCCCAAGATAGTAAGAAAAATTTTTACAATTGCCCCAACTTTTTGTGGGAGATTACCTTTTTCTCCAGAAGTGTCATATTGTGCTTCATTACCTGCAGTTTTTAACTTGTCAAGCATTGGAGGGGCTGTTTGCATTTGTGCTACTTGCAAAGGAGCAAACATTAAAGTTAAAACAGCAATTGGGATTAGAAATTTTTTCATAAATAAAACTTATTAAACTTTTAGATTTAAAAGATTTTTATTATCCACCATCTGGACCTATTGTTCCAGGAGGGGTTACTACAGCTTCATACAAAGATTGAATAACAAATTCTGAAATTGCATAAGCAGCTAAGATAATAATTAAACCAACTGTAGCTCTCATTATTGTATCTCGTGCTTCTTCAACTTCTTGTTCATTTCCACGAGCAGTCATCCATTTAAATCCACCGTAAATAATTAAGATTAAGAAAATCAAACCAAGTAATCCAAGAAGAGCTTGTACACCACGTCCAATTACCACCTCAAGAGGTACAGGAGCAGTATATTCTTCCCCATACACTTGTTTGCCTGCGTCTATAATATTTAACTTGCCTTGATTAATTGCATCTCCAGCACTTGCAGTACTAAAAGAAAATAAAGAACTTCCAAGTAGTACAGATAATACTAAGAAAAATTTTATTGTTTTCATAAATTTATATTGTACTCATTTTTACCACCAGTTCATCAAATACAAAGTTTACAATCGCAAATGCAGAAACAACAATAATTAATCCTATTAAAGCATCTACCATTATATCTTTAGCTGTATCCACCTCACCTTTGTCACCCCTAGCAAGCATCCATCTAAATCCACCGTAAACAATCAAAATTAAAAATATCAAACCCATTAAACCTAATAGTGCACGAAAGATATTTCCTATAACAGCTGGAAGTTTTGCTCCAGCATTTACATCTCCAGCAAAAGGAAGATCTCCTGCTAAATTAGCACCAACTGTGTTAAGTCCGTAGTTTGTGGAAGCTGGATCGGGAAGTGTTGTTTGTGCACCAACTAAATTTGGGACTAAAATTAATCCAATACAAATTATTAAAGTCAGCTTACTTAATTTTGAAATTATTTTCATATATTTTTTTAAAAACCATGAAGCAGAGGCGAACCTCTGCTTCATAGTATACGTAAAAAGGAAATTTCCTACAAGCGTATTTACAGATTAAAGTCTGTTCCAGCTGCACTACCAAGATCTTGAAGTACAAATGCAGTAATTGCATAAGCTGACATAATAATCAGTAAACCAATCAAACCACTGATAAGTATTCCTTTAGCTTTAGTAACTTGATCTTCATTACCAGTTGCAGTCATCCAAAGGAAACCTGCCCAAAGCACAATTAATATAGCCACAATTCCAAGGAATCCAAGGATTACTTCAACTATATTTCCAATTGATGTTTTGATATCAGATTCGCCAAGTTGTGCGGTTGACTTAAATTTTTTTAGACCTGTGTCAATTGCTGCGCTGCTGGCTGTTGGTAATACACTCATACCAACAAAAGCTGCCATCAAAATAATACCTGTCCATACACTAACTTTTTTTAATGTTGTTGTCATAGATTCACCCCCTGTCTAGTTTGAGATTAATAGTTGCCTATTATTAAAAATTATTACACCTGTGTTAATGCTGTTAACACATAAGATGTTAAGGAATAACTAGCAAACACTACTACTATTCCTATTGCCGCCCACACAAACAAATCTTTTCCTCGATCAATCTTTTCAGAGCGACCTCCAGCTGTCATCCATATTATACCTCCAAACATAAAAATTCCCAATGCCACAACTCCAAGTATCCCCAGGATCGCCTTAATGATTTTTGCAACAAGATCAGCAATTGGTTGTTCAGCACTAATATTAAGTGGATTTTCTAATTTAAGTTCTTCAGTATCAAGTGCATTCACGTTTGGTGTAAGAAGTGGTCCAGAAAATATAAACAAGCCGGTAAGTAGTAATAATGAATAAGTTGTGATTTTTTTAAGCATAATGTTTTAAAATTATTAAGGGCACATGTCTTCGGTTACGACCGTACAAATAGCAGAGCTTTTATAAAAATTTAGATTGTTTTCATCTTTTAGAAAATCATCTGTTCCAGCTTTGCTATCTAAGAAACTAGCCATTTTTAATTTACAAACAGCAACATTTTTTGTTTCTCCAGGAGAAAACACAAGACACTCTTTATATATACCAACAACACATCTACATTCGTATGTTGGAGTCACTGCACTGCCAGCACCTGCTCCAACTCCAGCACCACTTCCACCAGTTCCAGTAATAGGATCTTTAACTGGAATTTTATCTACAATTTCATCTTTTGTTCCAATTGCTATTAATACAAATTTTACTAGTACTGGTGCTGAAAAAACTATTATTAAACCAATCAAAGAACCAACCATTATTTTTCTTCCTTTATCTACTAATTCAGTTTTTCCTCCACTAATCAACCAAAGAAATCCTCCATAGATCAAAGAAAGCAAAACAATTATTCCAATTATTCCAAAAATCCAGTTTCCAATTCTTACAATTGTGTTTTGAATGTCAGTCCATGAATAATTACATGCAGTTTTTCCTACTACTGCCCCACCTGTGCACAAGCCTGCACTACAAGTTGAAGCACCTGGGCAACTGCCAGTAGGTATTGCAATCATTCCTTCTGAGTCAGCAAAAGTAGTGCTAGGTAAAACAAGTACAAGTGCTAAAACAGCAAAAATTGAAATTATTATTTTACTTGAAAAACCTAATCTCATAATGTCTGATTAAGACGTGACACAGCTCTGTTGATTGCATTTATAAATGCTTTTTGTGGATCAATTGGTGCATTTGCCAAAGCTTCTTCAATCATGTCTTGCATTATACCATCCATTGCCTCACTGTCTTTACCACGATACCAACTTTGTGCAGTTAGCAGTTGAGAAACAAATGGTTCAAGTTCAGTATTTTCTAATTGCTTTTCAATCAAAACACGCAAAGCAGTTGGGCGATTAGTTTTTTCAAGATATTTTTCAGCTTGTGCTTCTTGTGTTGTTATAAATTGTAAGAAGTCCCAAGCTATGTTAGAATTTTCAGTTTTCTTAGAAACAGTTTCAACCCAATATGATGCATGGTTAGCTTGTCTGTCTGGATCAAGTTGTGGAACTACAGTGTAGCTATAATTTAATTTTGGCGCACGAGTTTTTAACAAAGGCATGTGATAATTATAGCCAAAAAAGAAAGCTACTTTACCATCTGCAAAAGCTTCAAAACTATCTTGCATTTGTGAGTTCCATGTATAAACAGTTTCTAGAGGATTAGCAAATTCAGTGTAAAAAATTAATGCTTCTAGTCCTGGAGAAAGTTCACGAAATTCAGCAAGCTCTGGTGGCATTTGGTGAAAAGTCGCACGGCCAAATTGATCAGACATGCTTGCTCCATTTTGCATCATTAATAGTGAAACAATGTCAGCAGAGCGATTTACATTACGAGCAGTTCCTAGTGCAGCGCCAGCTTGTACAACCGTGTCATTAGCTCCGTATTTTGTGATTAACTTAACCGCATTTTGAAATTCTTCCCAAGATTGTGGTGGATTTGGAATACCACTTTGCGCCAACATATCATTGTTATAAAACATGACCATTGTGTCTACAGACAAAGGCAATCCCATTACTCGTTTTTCCATTTTTTCACCAGTTTCATCTACAGCCACATCTCTTACAACATCATCAGCAACAGTTGTTACAAAAACTTTTCCAATCTTACTCGGTGAAATTGTTTTTTTCTTATCAACAATCACTCGTTGTTCTTTTTTAAGTGTGCCTTCAACTACAATACGACCAACTGAAGTTTGTTTTGGCATTGGAGTGATTTTTTTTGTATAAGAACCAACCCATGTGTTACGGATTGAAAACAAATCTGGCCCGCGATCTTCTGCAAACGCTTCTAACAAAGCTTTCTCATATTCTTCTGGACGAAGTTTTTTGTAATTAATTTGAACGTATGGATGTTGTCTGCGATATTCAAGAATTATATCTGCAAAATCTTCTCCATCATCAAAAACTCTCCAGTATTCAAGTACAACTGGTTTAATGCTTGCTGTTTCTTGATCTGATGCGCCAGCACAACCAAGGCCAACTAAAGAAATAATCAGAAAGAAAACTGCAAAGCGAAGTATGTTTTTTTTCATAGTTTGTTAGCTTATCTGTTTTTCAAATATTTTTTAAAATCTTTTCCAACTTCTATATGTCTACTACCAAATTCAACTGTTGCTTTCAAAAACTCTAACTTATTACCACAATCATACCATGTTCCTTGTAAAATGTGCGCATACATTGGATGTTTTTTAATATGTTGAGTGTATGCGTCAGCTAATCTAATTTCTCCATCTTTTGTTGGTTTTAAGTTTGCTAGTGTGTCAAAAATTTCTGGAGTTATAATGTAGCGACCAAAAATTGCCAGATTACTCGGTGCGTTGACTTTAGGTTTTTCAACTAATTTTTTAACTTCAACTGTTGTGTCATCAAGTTTAACACCACCAACAACTCCATAATTATTTAAAGTTTGTTTTGGTTTTGGAGTTACACAAACAACTGGATCACCATATTTTTCATAAACTTTCATTAGTTGTTTGATCGCAGGAGTTTTTGCATCAACTAAATCATCTCCAAAAAACACAGCGCAAGGTTCATCACCAATAATATGGCGTGCTTGCAAAATTGCATCTCCATCTCCTTTTGGAGAACGTTGGCGAATATAAACAAATTGAGCCAAGTCAGTTAGATCCAACATTTCGCCTAAGATTTTTTTCTTGCCTTTTTTGCGCAAACGATATTCTAACTCAAAGTTGCGGTCAAAATGATTTTCAATCGCACGTTTTGTCTGGCTTGTAACAAAAACTATTTGCTCAATGCCAGCGGCAACTGCTTCCTCTACTATATATTGAATAATTGGTTTATCAACCAAAGTTAACATTTCTTTTGGTTGAGCTTTTGTTGCTGGAAGAAAACGGGTTCCCATTCCTGCAACAGGGATTATTGCTTTTCTAACTTTTTGCATAGTGAAGTCAGTATATCAAAAAAACACTTTGAATTAAAGTGTCTTTTTGTAAAGTCTGATGATGGTCAGGGCCATTAATTCTTCGCCAATTTCTCCTGACAATGACATTTCATATGCTTTTTTTAGAGAAACTGTTTTTGTTGTGATTTTTTCGTCGCTATCTTGTGGTAGTGGGTCGTAAATTAAATCTTTGGCCAAGTAAACATATGCAGGTGCTTGAATTGATTCTCCGACAAATCTTTTATAAATTTGTTTAAGTGACTTTGCTCGATAACCAGATTCTTCTTGTAACTCTCTTTGGGCTGCAATTTTTAATGTGGCGCTATCAAAGTTTTTGTTTGTGATTTTTTCTTTATCAACTCTTCCAGCTGGAATTCTCCAAACATATTCAGCTCTGCTAATTCGCCATTCTTTTATTAAAATAATTTTGTTTGGGGTGAGTAGGGGTAAAACATAAACAGACGGCACCCTATAAACTCTTTCGTATGTGACAGGAACTTTGTGTGGGTTTAAAAAAGTTTCTTTTGTTACTGTAAAAAGTTTTCCTTTGTATGTTGTTGTTTTTTTAATCGGCTTTTGCATAGTGGATCTATTATAACATTTAAAAAAATGATAAAATATAGTTATGGAAAATACACTTCTTATTTTACTTGTAATTTTGTTTAGTGGTTTGCTTGTTCCAGAACTTTTCAAAAAGTTTCGCATTCCATTTGTTACAACTTTAATTTTGTTAGGAGGGGTTTTAGGGCCACATGGTTTTGGTTATGTTCAGTCTAATGAGATTATAGAATTTTTTGGTTTTCTTGGATTTACTTTTTTGATGTTGTTGGCTGGTCTTGAAGCAAAACCAAGTGATCTAAAGGATTCAAAAAAACAAATTGCATTCATGGCAATTGTTAATGCTATAATTCCGTCTTTGGTTGGTATTGCATTGATGCGCTGGCTTGGTTATTCTTGGGAAGTTTCTTTTTTGATTGCCTTGATTTTTATTTCATCTTCAGTCGCAATTGTAATTCCCTCAATCAAATCAACTCGTGTTAGGACAAAATTTAAAAACATAATGATTTCATCTGTTGTTGCGCAAGATGCAATTTCTTTGGTGTTGATTGCTATTTTTTTCCAAGGATTGGCTCCGATTGTTAATATGAGCTTGCCAGTTTATATTGTGTCTTTGGCTTTGGCATTTACAGCATTGAAATTTTTGCTTCCAAAACTTAGTGATTTATTTTTGAAAAAACGTTTTTTGTTTAGTAGTGATGAGCATGAAGATCGCTTGAGATTTGTTGTTGTTGTGTTGATCGGTGTGTTGGCGATTTTTTCTTTATTAGGAATCCATCCAATTTTAGCTGCGTTTTTGGTTGGTGTTTTGTTGGCACAAGATATTACTTCAGAGCACATAGATGCAAAACTTCACACACTTGGTTATGGAATTTTTGTGCCAGTATTTTTCTTTATAATTGGAATGGAAATGGACTGGTCTGTTTTTACAAAATTTGATCCAACAGATGTTGTGTTAATTGCTTTGCCACTTGGCTTGATTGTATCAAAAATATTTAGTGGTTATATTTCTGCGCGTTTATCAAAAATGTCCAACAGAGAGTCAATGGTTTTTGGTATAGTTTCAACTTCTCAATTAACAACAACTTTGGCAGCTTCTTATGCTGCATTTGAAATGGGATTATTAACTTCAGAATTGTTAACAGCAATTTTGATTCTTTCAATAGTAACAACAATTTTTGCTCCGCTGTTTTTAAGATTTTTGTTTGTAAAAAAAACTTAGGAAATAGTAATTAAAACAACTCCAACTACCATTATGATTGCGCCAACCAAACGTTCGCGTATTCCTTTTTCTTTGAAAAATATTGCGCCCCAAATTACAGACATAATTGCACTTGTGCGTTTTACTGAAATTGCATAAGCAACAAAAGTCATTCCCATTGCAATCATTTGAAAAATTATTGAAAGTCCGCTAAATAAACCGAGTAATGTTAGTGGTTTAAGTTGTGTGCGAATTGCTTGGAAAGGTTTTTTGCATTTGTAAATCATGATTGGGAATAGTGTGATGATTAAAAATATATGAACAGCTGCTACCCAAAAAATAGGCGATGAGTTTTGAATTCCAATTTTGTCAAAATTTGCAGTAATACTCCATATCATAGCAACAGCCAACATTAGTCGTGGGCCTTTTTCATAATAAATTGCTTTGATTGGGGCAAGCAATCCTTTTGATTTGTGTTTTAAATTTAAAATGTATGAGCCAAAAACAATTAAAGCCACACCTGCAATTCCTAGTCCAGATGGAATTTCATTAACAATTATTGGTGACGTTAATAATAAAAATAAAGGTGTAAAAGTTACAATTGGAATTGTTACAGAAAGATCAGAATGTTTGATCGCTTTCATATAAAGGATCGCTGTGGCTATATTTAGTGTTGAACCAATTAAGAGTGCTTTCCAAAATTCATCACCAATTTCTGGGATACCAGAAAAATAAAGTGCAATTAAAACAAATGGAAAAGCAAAAATCCATCTGGACCACGCAACAACATATTCATTTATGTTTTGTAATGCTTTTTTACCAAAAACATCCTTTAAAGATTCAAAAAATGCATTTAGTAATGAAAAAAGTAACCAAATCATAAATCAATTATATCATGTTGTTATTTTGATAACTCGAGCTTCTCCAACCCTCCCTCATGGCTCACAAAAATAAAATCATTAGACCAAGAGTCTGCCAAATATAATCTAGTAAATAAATTTTTACTAGAATATTTTTTTATTAATTTCCAATCATCGCCATCTTCTGAAAACAAAATTCCATACTCACGCTCTTCACCCAAATTATTATCCTCAATATGAACTGCTGCAAAATAACTTCCACCTTTTTTTAGCATAGAAAAAATATTTGCAATTTCCCATTCTTCATCTTTTGGCATCCAAATTTCAGTTATTTTTTTTGTGTCAAAATCATAGCGCGCGATTCCTTTTCCAAGTTGACCACCATCAGCCCCAAGATAAATTGCATTTTCTTCTACGATTGAAGCAGTGTAACCTTCATCCCAAATTTTTTCCCAAGCATCTCCATTATTTTTACTTAATAATGTGTGGCGTGCTTTGTCTCCAGTACCAACAAACAAATGCCTATTAGAAAAATCAATTGAATGCAAGTGTCTTAATAAATTTCTATCACTATTTTCATCATAAGTTTTATTCCACTCTGGAAATTGATCAATCAGATTTTTCCATTCAAACCAAGTTTTCCCACGATTATCACTTCGCCAAATTGCCGGATGATTTTCAGACCATAAAGTTCCAAGTAAGGTGCTGTCATCAATTTTTACAATATCCCAAAACATATCTACATCTTCCAAAACAATTTCCCAAGTTATTCCACTGTCCTCACTTCGCCAAAGTTTTGCGGGACCATTTGAAGAATAATAAATCACACCATCTTTTGTTGAAAATAAATGCCCACTCCAAAATTCATGATCAATTTTTAAGTGCTGTGTGATTTTTCCAACTTTGTTTTTTGAAAAAACTCCGTGCGAAGTTTCGTTAATTTTTCCAACAAAAAATAATTGATCTGTTTTTTCATGCCATAAAATTCTATCTATAAAAAGATCATCTTGGTTAATAGGTTTTTCAGTACAGCCAATTCCAAAAAGAACTAAAACTGCCAAAGTAGCAAAAACTTTTTTCATATTTTTTATTTTAATAATGTGAGCCAAGTTAAGAACCAAAAAAACATTGATAAATCGTTTTTTAAATAAGGCACATCAACAAGTCCGTGTACTAATATTACAAGTAATGCTGCGGCAGATGCAACAACTATTGCTCGGCGTTTTTGAATTGCTGAAACAAATCCCATAAATAAAATTATGAAAAATGCCACGGTTCCAATGATTCCAATTTCAGTCCAAAAATTTAATAATATATTATGTGGGTAAAAATAAATTTCCGCCCATTGAAATTTATGAAAAGGTGCTATGGCTTTTTGATAACTTGCCAAACCATTTCCAAATAAAGGTGTTGTTTCAAGTTGTTCCAAAGTTTCACTCCACATTTGCAATCGGATTTTTCCAGAATAATTTTGTAATAAAAATTCTTGTTGCAAGGGATCTTTTAAAGGTGTAAAAGGAATTGTTATTCCAGCAATTAAAATTATTATTATGGTTGCGATTCTGGTTTTTTTATAAAGCAAACCAAAAATTATTAAAGCACCGATCAAACCAATGATTGCTCCCATTGATCCAGCTAAAATAATTGAAAACAGTGCTAGTCCAATTGTGATTACAAAAAAACCAAAACCCAAAAGGTTTTTTCTTAAATTTTTTAAACGATCAAGCCAAAATTCGCGTGCCTTGTATATAAGTAAAGGAATTATCGGTGCAAGATACAAACCAACAGCATTTGGATATTCAAAAATTGAAGTTGCACGACGAGTTGCTAAAGCGCGCCAATATTCATTTGGAATTGTGTTTGGGAAAAAATAAAATTGTGCAATTGCGAGTGCAGAAATTATTAGTGCACTAATGCAAATTCCCCAAATAATTTTTCCAACATCTTTTCGCTCCAAAGAAACAAATAAAATAATGAAAAATAAAATTGGCTCAACAAAATATGCTTTCCAAAGACCAGCTGCTTCGCGTAAATCACTTGCTATGAATAGTGCGATGGTAGCGCTTATCAAAAAAATAAGTCCAGACCAAAAAATCAAGCTATGTGTTTTTTTGAAATTAAGAATTTTGGTGAAATCTGGTTTTGTGAAAAGCCAACACACAACCAACACACCAAACAAAACTTCCAATAAAGTAGTTGGCAAAGGTCCAATTGAAAATCTAATTAAGTATGTTGGTAATAGTGCGATGAAGATCGCGACTAGTGTTGGAAATATTTTTTTCATATCTTTATTTTAAATCTTGTTCTTGACAAGAATATCTAGGTGTGTTATATTTGGCTTAGAAAAGGCTTTCGGTCGGGGTTTATAAGCCCCAAATTGGCGGATAGTCTTTTTTAATTTATCCATCTGTTGGAAATGCTGAGATAAACCATTTTTTACCAGAACTTTTTTCTTTTGTGTTTGGGTCTATATTTGAGTTTTTTATTAGATCGATTGCACATGCAAAAAATTTAACACGTCTAGTTTTATCTTTGTGGTTTAATTTTTCGTGTAAGTGTATCCAGAATAATTCTAAAAATATTTTGTCTTTGTTAAAATAAGATGATCTAACATAAGGTCTTCTGCGACTTTTTCTTTTTAGTTTTTGGTCAGCATCTCCTTTAAAAACTTTTTAGAAAGAACCCCAAAAAGCATCAGCACCAAACCATATACTAACATTCCAATCATAATCATTACAATCACATGCCAATCAGGCAATAGCCACAAAACCCCGAGCATTATTAAGCTGGCGAAAATAATTTTTAAAGCTGTATTAAGTTTGATTGAAATTTTTGTGTGGTGAATTATATACCAGCCTAAAAATACTGCGGCGTATACTTCTGAAAAAACCGTGACCCATGCCGCACCTTGCATTCCAAAACGTGGAATAAAAATTATATATCCAATCAAAGCCAAAACAGCGTCGGTTGCAAAAATCCAAATAACTTTTTTCTGGTGATTGATTGCAACAGTTGCATGTCCAAACAAAGTACTAATAGATGCAGCTGCAAAAGCAATTAATAAAATAACAAGTATGGGTCCTGACCCTGCAAATTCTTTTCCAGCAATTAAAACCATTACATGAGTTGCAAATAA
This sequence comes from uncultured Gammaproteobacteria bacterium, assembly GCA_964627525.1. Taxonomy (GTDB): domain Bacteria; phylum Patescibacteriota; class Patescibacteriia; order Magasanikbacterales; family JBBTQS01; genus CAZKMQ01. Next base: position 13,175 of record CAZVIA010000010.1, read on the forward strand.
AGTTGCGCCTAACAAAATCGGCATGAACAACATCACAAAAATATTAAAGATTTTTTGCATGGCGCGTTTGAATCGCGCAAGATTTTTACTGGTCCAAGCATGAGTTAAGATTGGTAAAGTAATTCCCATTATTAGGATAGGTAGCATTAATAAAATATCTAACACACGATAAGCTGCTCCATAAATTCCAACTTCGGTTTGTGTTCCAACTAAAGTTAAAATCAAAGTGTCTGCTCGCAAATAAATTAAATTAAATGCAATTGAAACTCCAATTGGCCAAGCGCGTGTGATAATTTTTTTAATAATAAAATTGTCCCAAACAAATTTGATGCGAACAAATTTTCTGGAAGCAAAAAATAAAGTTAAAAAGTTTGCAAAAGATCCTAAGACAACTGCCAATAAAATAGGTAACAATCCAGCACCCATTAAAACTGCAACAATAGTAAATGCCAATAAAATTATTCGCCCGATGTTTTCAGCTAATGCAACCCACATTAATGAGAGGTGTTTTTGAAATAAACCAGTTAAAATTTGGTTTAAAGTTATAAAGAAAAATGACAATGAAGTTAGGCAAACGCCCCATTTAATTAAATCAGAATATGGAAAGAAAAAAACAATTATAGATGCTAACCCCAAAAACAGAAATGCGGAAATAAATCGCAAAGTAAATAAATTGTTAATTATGGCGCGCTCATTAGCTTGGTGTTCGCTGATCATTTGAACAGTTACCAAAACCAATCCAAAGTCAGCTAAAATTCCAAAAAATTGCAAAAAAGTCACGACAGTTGTGTAGTTTCCATAACCTTCTGCACCTAGGTGGCGAGTGATTAAAGCAACCACAACCAAGCCAAGTAAGGTCGAGATAATTTTGCCAGACATGTGGATTATTGAATTGTGTGCGACTTTTTTTGTTAAGGACATATGTAACATTGTATCATGAAAAAAGTTTTTAATAATTTTTAGCTAAAATAAGCTAAATCGAGCTTGACAAAAGCCAAAAAATATGCTATACTCTATATAAGGTTAAGGGTCTTGGACCCACTCTAGGTGCTTTTTTAAGGCACCTTTTATATTTTTGGGGAATCATATATAATTTATGCACTGCCAAGAACAAGAAATTCAACGTCCTGTGCAGGTTTATAACGAAATGTACGACTCTGTAGAAACAAAGGACTCGACTTCAAAGTTTCACTCAATGGGATTGGGTGCAACTTTAGTTATGGCTTTTTTTGTTATGACAGGTATTGCTTTTCTTTTGCATCATAGTGAAGTTGCTTTGACTCGTGCGTTTTATGGTGAACAAAGTGAAGAGCGCACATTGATGAGTGAAGGTGAACAAATTAAGGAAGGTTTGGATTTTTCAACTATTGCTCATAAGTTGTTAGGAGTTGAAGTTGCTCATGCAGTTGCTTCTCGAGGTTATGAAGCAAAGCGTGTAAAAATTTCTCAGACAAAATTAAACATGGAACCTGGAGCAGAGCGAGATGTTTTTATTAGATTTCAAAACATTGGATCACAAAATTGGACAGCAGATGGTGCAAATTATATTTCTTTGTACACTTATAGCCCAAAATATCGTGAAAGCGATTTTTTTAGTTCAGAATGGTTTTCAAAAATACAGCCAGCAAAAATTGATCAGGATTTAATTGGTACAAAAGGAGTAGCAACAATGAAGATGCATTTGAAAGCTCCACAAACTCCAGGAACATATAGAGAGGTTTTTCAATTAGCTGCTGAAAATCGTGCATGGATCCCCGGGGGTTTGATTGAGTTAGAGATCATTGTTAATGATCCAAATAAAGTTCAGCCAGTAAAAATTACTTCGCCTCCAAAAAAAGTTGAAACCAAAACTGAATCTAAAGCCGAAGCCACCAGCGCTGAAGATGAGCCAAGTGAAGTTGTAAACCACAAAGCTTTGTTAATGATCAAATCTCATCGTAATTTAAAAATTAAAGGCGGTGAAATAGTAACTTATAAAGTTGGTTTTAAAAATACAGGAGACACAACTTGGTCTTCTCGGGAAGTTCGTGATTTAAGTACAGTGATTGCAGTTAAAACAGATGCACAATATGCGCATAGTTCATGGTTAGGGCCAGGTAAAATTTTAAAATTATCTTCAGGTGTGGTTAATCCAGGGCAACTGGAGTTTTATTCTTTTAAATTTAAAGCACCTACAAAAAAAGGTGAGTATAATGCAAAATTTTATTTGTATGTTTCAGGAAACAAAGTTGAGGGTGGTGAAATTACAATTCCAATTACTGTAACTTCTGATGCTCCGTTGTTTGTTACTCCAATAAAATTTAATGGGCAGGAGCAATTAGGTGATGAGCCAATTATTCGTGTTGGTTTGTTTAAATTAGAAGGCGAAGGTGTTGTTATAAAAAGCACTTATGAGTATGAAGTTTTTTCTGGTGATAGAAAAAATAAAAAGTTGGGAGTTTTGAAAAAAAATACCGCAGCAATTTTAAATTATAGTAAAGGAAAATATTCTATTGAAGCTCCGGGATTAACTTTGGTGCAAAAAGATTTTATTCGTTTGGTTCCAAAATCAGATGATGCATATTTTACAATTACAAGTTTTGAAGATAGACCAAAGTGGAATACAAGTTTAAATTATAATGCGTTTCGTGGTGTATTAGAAATTCGTCATTCAGAAAAAAATTCTAAAACTTGGTTGATCAATGAATTGCCTATTGAACAATATATTCTTGGTGTTGCAGAGACAACAAATTATTCAGAGTCAGAATATCAAAAAGCCCTAATGACTGCTGCGCGTACTTATGCTTTTCACCATTTAACTTCTGGCACAAAACACAAGGACAGGCATTTTCATGTAGATGCAAAATACGATCAAGTGTATAAAGGATATAATCGTGAGCAACGTTTTGATAAAGTAGCTGCTTCAATTAAAGCAACTCGTGGTGAGTTAGTAACTTATAAAGGTGACGTTGTGATTACTCCTTATTATTCTCATTCAGATGGGCGTACACGAGCTTGGACAGAAGTTTGGGGTGGAGCTACAAAGCCGTGGTTAGTTTCAGTAAAAGCTGAATATGATGATGGTCGTGCACTTTGGGGGCATGGTGTTGGGATGAGTGCTTTGGATGCAAATAAGCGTGCTAAGGAAGAAAATTTAAATTATAAAGAGTTAGTAAAATATTATTATAAAGGTACTGAAGTGGAGAGGTTGTGGAAATAATTATTCATACAGATCGTGTCCACCGATTTCTAAAAAAATAACTAAAACATATCCATTGTTTTTATTTTAGTGGGTAGTTTTTTGAATTGTTTAATAAATTTTTTGTGTCTTTTGATATTCATAGTGAGCGTAACTCATCTAAGAATTCTTCACCGCTCATTGTTTTTGAAATATTTTTACCTTTTTTTGCATCTGCCACTGCTTTGAGTATTTCTTCTTCCTCTTGAATTGTTAAACCATTTTCTGTTGTAACCAAAAAAGGCAAACCTTTTCGTTCAGTTATTTTTTTTAAATAAATTTTAATAGCAGAGCTCATATCAAGCCCTATTGAATCAAGGATTTTTTTTGCAGATTTTTTAAGTTTACTGTCTATTCTAATTTGTATAGTGCTCATAGTAAAATAGTTTATTTAATTTTAGTATAAAACATTGTAGTGACATTGTCAATACAAAGGTCATTGATATATTTTGATAGTTTATGCAACCTATGTTAGTATAACCAGTCTTTTCATTTACAAATATGTCGGAAAGTGAATTAAGTAACTGGGTAGAAAGTGTTAATAAACAATCAGATGTAATTCGTGAGCTTATAAGGAAGTCAAGACCTCCAGTAAAAATTACCACAAAAAGCGGTTTTTAAAATTATTTCTTCTCCCCTAAATGATAATTTTTATCCAACCTAATTAATTCCAAAATATCTTTTCTCAATCCGTGCGGATCTTTTACACTTTTAAAATGAAAACGTGATCGTTCACCAGCAGACTGCACATGTAAATCTCCAAAATTAAAAATCGAGTTAAAAAATCCATGAATTTCAGAAGTTACATCTTGAACTTTGTATAAATCTAATTCAGCAACAGTTCTTGCAAACAATCCTTTTTGGTCTACATCAATTACACGATGGTTTGTTATAACCCACAAGTCTAAATAATAATCTACAAACTGGGCGTAAAAGAAAATAACAACTCCAACATAATAAAAACTTGCTGCTAATGCTGTCACACCTTTTGTTGAGTTTTCAACAAAAATATTTGGGTTAACACTTTCTAATAAAAATCCCACAAGAGACGGCACTGCAAACAAAATAAGAAATATACAAATTGTAGGAATAAAAGTTATAGGATGTCTGCGCAAAACATGCTTAATTTTTTCAAAAGATTTTTTGTGGATCAAGTCGTTAAAATGCATATTAGAAAAGTGAATTTATAGAACCTCCACCTCCGCCACTACCAGGACCTGAAGAACCAATTCCATCAAAAAGAACAAAAACGCCGTTCCAATCAATTTCTATTGCTACTACCCAAGTTCCATACAAAATATAAATTAATAAAGCAGAAACTATAAATGTCACAACAAATGAAACTAGTGTAAAAGTTCCAGTAGATGTTAAGTGATGCATTACAATAAAAAATAATCCAAGAATCAAAATAAGAAGCACTAGATAAATTATGAATATTATTGAAAGTGGAATGCTAATCATTTTTTTGTGACAGTATTTTTATAACAAAGTGTTTTGTTCTTTTGTGTGTAAATGTAATAAATCCAAATGCTCGTACGCAGATCTTGTTGCAACTCGACCACGTGGTGTGCGATCTATTAATCCCATTTGCAACAAATATGGTTCATAAACCAATTCAACAGTTTCAATTTCTTCAGCAGTTGAAGCTGCCAAAGTATTTAAACCAACTGGCCCACCATTATATTTTTTAATAAGCGCATGCAATAATTTGCGATCAGTACCATCTAAGCCAAGTGCATCAACTTCTAACATTACTAAGGCTTGCTCTGCTGTGTCTGTTGTTATTTTACCACTTCCTTTAACTGTTGCGAAGTCTCTCACGCGTTTTAACAGGCGATTTGAAATTCTTGGTGTGCGTCTACTGCGTCCTGCGATTAGTTGTGAGGCGTTTTTTTCAATTTCAATTTTTAGTAATTCGGCGTTTTTTTCAATAATATTTTGTAGCTCTTCATCTGTATAAAAATTTAATTGAAAAACTATTCCAAAACGATCACGCAAAGGAGAAGATAATAAACTCATGCGAGTTGTTGCTCCAATAATTGTAAAGTGTGGTAAATTCATTCTTAAAGTCCTAGCAGATGGTCCTTTCCCCAAAATTATGTCCAAAGCATAGTCTTCCATAGCAGGGTAGAGTGCTTCTTCAATACTTCTTTGCATTCTATGAATTTCATCAATAAATAAAACATCTCCATCTTGCAAATTAGATAAAATAGCAGCCAAGTCTCCAACTCTTTCTAATGCTGGGCCACTTGTAATTTTTATATGAGTGTCTAGTTCGTTTGCAATTATGTGAGCAAGTGTTGTTTTTCCTAAACCAGGGTTTCCATATAATAAAACATGCTCCATTGCTTCATCTCTTTTTTTACAAGCATCAATTGCTATTTTAATATTTTCTTTGGTTTTAGTTTGGCCGATAAATTCAGATAATTTTTTTGGACGCAAAGAAAATTCAAGTCTTTGTTCGAAATCTTTTTGTTCTGGTGAAATAAATCTTTGGTTTTTGTCTGTTTCATTCATATGTTTTATTTTATTTTAGCTTACCATGTAGTTGTGGACAACTCCTAACTTGCGTATAAAAAAATCTGTTGTATACTAGACTATGCAAATGAACATTTAAAATCATAACACAACATATAGTGGTTTAAGCATAAGTTTGACCACTATATATTGTGTTAAGAGGTCACAATTTGGAGGGGCTCCCACCCCAAAGGGAGCATTTTTATTCTGTTTTAAATCAAACTTAAATCAAACCAACAACAAAAATAACTAATAAAAATTATGCAACAGCCAACATCAACAACTGTACCCACTACACAAACAAAAGGCATGCAGTTTAAAAGGCATTTTACACAACAAGGAATAGACCCGTATTCAACTGTTGAGTATGTAAAAAGAAGCAGCATCATTAAAGACTCTGATGGATCTGTTGTTTTTGAAATGCCAGATGTTGAAGTGCCAAAGCAATGGTCTCAAGTTGCAATTGATATTTTGGCGCAAAAATATTTTAGAAAAGCTGGTGTACCTCAATATAATGAAGATGGAAGTTTAAAACGCAATGCAGATGGATCTACTGTGCTTGGATCTGAACGTAGTGTTAAGCAGATTTTTCATCGTTTGGCAGGTTGTTGGAAACACTGGGCTGAAAAACATGGGTACTTTGCAACAGAAAATGATGCGCAGGTTTTTTATGATGAAATTGTGTATATGTTGCTTCATCAAATGGTTGCACCAAACTCACCTCAGTGGTTTAACACTGGTTTGCATTGGGCTTATGGAATAAATGGTCCAGCACAAGGGCATTATTTTCCAGATCCAGTAACAGGTGAGGTAAAAAGAAGTGAAGATGCGTATACTCATCCGCAACCACATGCATGTTTTATTCAGTCTATTACAGATGACTTGGTGAACGAAGGTGGAATAATGGATTTGTGGGTTCGTGAAGCAAGACTTTTTAAATATGGTTCAGGTACTGGAACAAATTATTCATCTTTAAGAGGTGCTGGTGAGCCACTTTCTGGTGGTGGAAAAAGTTCTGGGTTAATGAGTTGGTTGAGAATTGGAGATAGAGCTGCTGGTGCAATTAAATCAGGTGGTACAACTCGGCGTGCTGCAAAAATGGTGACTTTAGACGTTGATCATCCTGATATTGAGGCTTTTGTAAATTGGAAAGTTCAAGAAGAGAAAAAAGTTGCAGCAATGATTGCAGCTGGATATGCATCTGATTATGAAGGTGAGGCATATCAAACAGTTTCAGGACAAAATTCAAATAATTCAGTTCGTTTAACAAATTCATTTTTAGAAGCAGTAGAAAATGATAGTGATTGGCATTTGCGCTGGAGAACAGATGGTTCAATTTCAAAAACAATGAAAGCAAGTGAATTGTGGGATCAGATTTCATATGCAGCTTGGGCTTGTGCAGATCCTGGAACTCAATATGACACAACTATAAATGAATGGAACACATGTTCTGTGTCTGGTCGGATTAATGCAAGCAATCCTTGTTCAGAATATATGTTTTTAGATAATACTGCTTGTAATTTGGCAAGTATTAATTTGGCGCGTTTTTTTGATGTTGAGAAAAAATTATTTGATGTTGAAGGTTTTAAATATATCACTCGCGTTTGGACAATAATTTTAGAAGTTTCTGTTTTAATGGCACAATATCCAAGTTATGAAATTGCAGACATGAGTTACAAATTCCGTACACTTGGACTTGGTTATGCAAACTTAGGTGCAGGTGTGTTAATGGTTTCTGGAATTTCTTATGATTCAGAAGAGGCACGTGCAATTTCTGGTGCGATTAGTGCAATCATGACTGGAGAATCTTATGCTACTAGTGCTGAGATGGCTGAATTTCTTGGAGCGTTTTCAGAGTATGAAAAAAATAAAGAGGAGATGTTGCGTGTGATTAGAAATCATCGTCGTGTTGCATATAATGCTTCACAAGATGAATATGAAAAACTTTCTGTAGCACCAATTGGAATTAGCGAGCAAGATTGTCCAGATTATTTATTAAGAGCTGCTCGTGAATCTTGGGACAAAGCTTTGCAAAAAGGTGAGGAGTATGGATATCGTAATGCACAAGTTAGTTTGTTGGCGCCAACTGGAACAATTGGTTTGTTAATGGATTGCGCAACTACAGGTGTTGAGCCAGATTTTGCTTTAGTTAAGTTTAAAAAATTAGCTGGTGGTGGATATTTCAAAATTGTAAATGAATCAGTTAAACCTGCTTTGGAAAACTTGGAATATTCTGAAATCCAGATTCAAGACATCATAACTTATGTTAAAGGAACTGGAACTCTAAAAAATTCACCAAAAATTAATCACGAAACTTTAAAGGAAAAAGGTTTGGCTGATGAAGATTTGGAAAAAATAGAGGAGCAGTTGGCAGGAGTTTTTGAAATACAGTTTGCATTTAATGTTTGGACTTTGGGTGAGGAAACAATGAAGCGTTTAAATATTGCAGAAGATTTGTACAATGATTTTAATTTTAATATGTTGAAGGTGTTGGGATTTTCACAAGAAGAAATGGATGAAGCAAATGAATTTGTGTGCGGGTCTATGACAATTGAAGGTGCCCCACATTTGAAAGAAGAGCATTATTCAGTTTTTGATTGTGCAAATCGTTGTGGAAAAAAAGGTGAAAGGTTTATTCATCATAATGGGCATATTAGAATGATGGCAGCTGTTCAACCATTTTTGTCTGGTGCAATTAGTAAAACAATTAACATGCCAAATGAAGTAAGTATTGAAGATATTAAAGGTGCTTATATTTTGTCTTGGAAGTTGGGGTTGAAAGCTACTGCTTTGTATCGTGATGGCTGTAAATTATCTCAACCTTTGGCAACAAAGTCAGACAAGTCTCAAAAGGATAAGGCAGAAGGAAGTGATAGTGGTGGGGCTGGTCAAGGTGCTGGAATTATTGTTGATGAAAAAATGTCTATCCAGGATGCTGCAGAAAAAATGAATATTATTGGGCGTGTGCACACTTGTGCAGATGGAACTCATGTAATGCAAGGTCGTCGTCAGTTGCCAGTTAAAAGAAGTGGAATTACAGTTGAGGCGCAAGTTGGAAATCAACAAGTTTATATTAGAACAGGTGAGTATCCTGATGGTGAATTGGGTGAAGTGTTTATTGATATGTTTAGAGAGGGCGCAGCATTTCGTTCTTTGTTAAATTGTTTTGCTGTTGCAGTTTCCTATGGTTTGCAATATGGTGTGCCTTTGGAAAAATTTGTGGAAAAATTTACATTTACGCGGTTTGACCCTTCTGGATTTACAACTCATCCAAATGTAAAAATGTGTACTTCTGTAATTGATTATGTGTTTAGGGTTTTGGCAATGGAATATGCAGGTAGAACTGATTTGGTTCAAGTGCCACCAAAAGGAACTCAAAAACAACGCGCAGAAGCTTTGAAAGAAATAATTGAAGAGCGTGAAGAAGCTAAAGGTGTTGTGCCTATTTCAGAAGGTCAGGAAAAATTATTTAGTGGTGAAATTGTTAGTGATGTTAAAACAGAAGTTGGTGGTAATAGTGCGGGGGCTGGTGCTGGTGTTGGAGCACACGGTTCGGTTGATGCTTTGTTAGAAGAAATGATGGGTGACGCTCCTTTGTGTGAAACTTGTGGGCATATTACTGTGAGAAATGGATCGTGCTATAGATGTTTGAATTGTGGGAATTCAATGGGTTGTTCGTAAAACTAATAAATAAACAAATACCTCTTCAGACCGCCCTGTTGGGCGGTCTTGACTTTCCCGCCATTTTGTTTATAATAAATTTCCTATGAAGATTTATACACGAACCGGTGATTCGGGCGAAACTTCTTTGTTTGGCTCTGGTCGAGTTCATAAAGATCATATTAGAATTCAGGCAATTGGTACTGTTGATGAGCTTAACAGTATTATTGGAGTTTGTCGCGCGCAAATTCGCGAGATTCAGAAAAAAGAACAATTAAAATCCGTGAGCAAGCTTGATTATGTTTTGCACAAAATTCAAAACGAATTATTTACTGTTGGGGCAGATTTAGCAACAACTGATTTGCAAGCGCGAAAAACTATTCCAAAAGTTGATCAAAAAAATATTGATTTTGTAGAACAGGTAATTGATGTGTTTTCTGCGGACTTGCCAAAATTGAGTCAGTTTATTTTGCCAGGGATTTCTTTGTTAGCTTCTCAATTGCATCATGCTCGTGCAGTTTGTCGTCGTGCGGAAAGAATTATGATTTCTTTAGAACGACGTGATGATCTTAATTTTAAAATTAGAGTGTATTTAAACCGTCTGAGTGATGGTTTGTTTATATTGGCTCGATGGATTAATAAAGAGCAGGGGTGTGATGAATATCTTTGGGAAAAATAATAATTTTTTAAAAAAGAATCCCCGAAAAGTTGTTGTGTTGCAATGTTGCTTGCAACTAACTTTTCGGGGTGCATCTTGGGGTTGTGTAAATGCTGAGCCACCTCTTCTTGGGAGGTGACCTATCAGCCGTACTTCTTGCGGTGCGGTGAAGCAGTCGAATGGTTGCGCAGGCTACTCTTCACCATGTGCTGCAGGCCTACTCTGCACACTTGCCCAGGTCACATGAACCAAAGGCGAGACTGGAGGAGAGATGGTTGCCACCAAAACTCCTTTTGTGCGACAACTGTCGCGTCTTCACTGGCTTTTCCTCACGCGGATTCTCTCTCCTTGTTGGTATCGACTTTGCGACACCGGCTTCTGATTATTTTAATAATATATAAAAAATTAAAACACGTCAAGATTTTTTTTAAAATAAAAAAAAGCCCCCAGAAAGTCGTTAAACTCTCCGGGGTCTTCAGGGTTGGCGTAGCTAGCACAGGGCGTGCTTGCTCTACGCCGTCTCGAGGGCCGACTCGTCGTCTGCTACGATGTAGCGGACGACGTTGCCGTCATCTCGGTGTCCGCGCCGGCGCCGGTGGCGTCGGTGCAGGTCACTTCGCAGGTCAGGTCGTTGCCCTTGCTGCTCATCGGCGGTGCAATGCACTTGGTCACGAGGAACGTCGTCACGAGGTGTTGCTCTTCATGGTCGCGGTCTCCTTCTCTTCTGAGCCTTCCGTTGTTTTCCCTTTTTACGGGGAAGTAGTTGATATAATACTATCATATTTGGTTAAATTTGTCAAGTGTTTGAGTTGGGGTTTTTTGAGGTTTTTAAAAATTTGTGTAAATTTAGCTAAAAAATAGCGAAAAAGTAAGGAAAACCAAACTGAAATTATGATAAAAATGAATTTTATGGGAAAATAAATATATAAGAATTAACTATAAAAATATGGAAATAAATCAATTGCCAGGTATGAATATGGACAAATCTGAAACTAATTGTTGTCCAAAATTTGATGTTCAAGGTTGGGATAGTCAGGAAATTGTTTTTAAAGATAAGCTTTTTGCAAAAACATATACTAAAAGTTTTTTTCATATTCCTTTGAACATGAAAAAAGTTATGGAGCATGCTTGTGGAATTTTGGAAAAGGAAAATGCTTTTGATAAATTTTTTATGCTTTCTCACGATCCTTCTCTGTGGAAGGCAGAGCATTATATTTCTGTGACAAAAAAAGTTTCAGAATTAGAGATGGCGGCTTTGTCTGGAACTTTTTTAACAAAAGTTTTTGAAGGGGATTATAAAGAAATGCGAAAGTGGATAAAGCAAACAGAGGAGTTTGTGAAGAGTAAAAGTAAGGAAATGAAGAAATTGTTTTTCTTTTATACTACTTGTCCAAAGTGTGCTAAGCATTTTGGTAAAAATTATGTTGTTGCTTTTGCACAGGTTTAGTTTTGTTTAAATAAAAACACACTGCATTCGCAATGTGTTTTTATAATGTGCCCGGAGCCGGACTTGAACCGGCACTCCCGAAAGCGGGAAAGGGATTTTAAGTCCCTCGTGTATACCAATTTCACCATCCGGGCATTTAACCTTAAGCACTTTGAATTATATTATTATATAATGTAGCGCTATTAATGTCTAGTGCATAAATACTTAATTGTGTCGGGGTGAAAGGACTTGAACCTTCGACCTCTTGGTCCCAAACCAAGCGCTCTAGCCAACTGAGCTACACCCCGATTTTGTGCCGGGAGAGAGAATCGAACTCACGACACGAGGCTCTTCAAGCCCCTGCTCTACCACTGAGCTACCCCGGCTGTTAAAACCCTGCACAAAATAAACAGGATTTTTGTGGACCCGAGGAGATTCGAACTCCTGACCTCCGCCGTGCAAAGGCGGCGCTCTACCAGCTAAGCTACGGGCCCAAGCGTGACAACACTATACTTTAAAACCGTGTATTTGTCAATTAAATTAAGTCAAGTTTGACAGAACGTGTATGTACAAATATAATATTAATATATGAATAGCAAATCCGCATTACATGTACATAAAAATGAGGCATCTCGTTGGATGAGAATGCCAGAGTTTTCGTATTTGCGGATCGTTGTTTGAGTATTTTCATCAAATAAGTAAAAAACGGCTCGCAAATGCGGGCTGTTTTTAAATATCTGCAATCAAATACGCGCTTTAGGAAGGTTTTTCGAAGATCTTTCTGGCATGCTTTAGCGTATTTGATCATGTCAGAGGTCTTCAACAAGCCTTCCTAAAAAGGCTTGTTGTTTTTATTCTAATTTGCTTGGTTTTGCCTACAAATTGGATGTTACAAGCGCAGATCATACAAAAAGCGTATCTAGTCGCAGAGTTTCCTTAGGGTAAAGCTTATTTTGTGATAAAAATTTATGTAAATTTAGCCAAAAAATTGACCACGCGCTCCACAAAAGTTATGATTTGGTCACGACACGCGTTTGTGTCGGAAGAAAGCTGGTAACCAGCAGGAGAAAAAAACATCATGAGTAACTGCATTCACGGTGGTGGCGCCATTTGGGGTGGCGGAGGCAAGTGCAGTGGTCACGGCGGAGGCAGCCGAGGCGTGGGTGGTGCGGGTCGCGGGCACGGCGGAGCCGGGCGTGGTGGCGCAGGGCGTGGCATGGGCGGAGGTGGTCGGTACGACGAGCCCCTGCCCCCGATCCTGGGTCAGTAGACCCAAACAACTGGCTAAGCCAGGGGTAAAGCCAGTAAGGTACCTTGAACACGAACGTGTTTGAGGTACTTTTTTATTTAGTATCAAAATAAAATTTTACCCAACCGGAGTATTAGGTTTTTTGCCAGACAAAACCGCAATAATATTTTTAGCTGCAATTTCAGCCATCATGTCGCGTGCCTCATTTGTTCCAGATGCAATATGTGGAGTTAAAACCACGTTGTCTAATTTTTTCAAGGCAAGTTTATCGCGCAAATCACAATCAATTGCTGGTTCACATTCAAACACATCTAACCCAGCTCCAAAAATTTGTTTTTTACTCAAAGCCTTAAGCAAAGCTTTTTCTCTCACAACAGGCCCACGCGAAGTATTGATTAAGATTGCATTTTTTTTCATCATGCCCAGCTCCTTAAAATCAATCAAATATTTTGTTGAGGGCAAAAGTGGAACATGCAAAGTCACAACATCACTTTGTTTTAATAATTGCCTCAGAGAAACTTTTTTTGCGCCAAACTTTTTTTCTAAATCTTTGTTGCGATGCATGTCTGTATACAAAACTTTCATTCCCAAACCATCACTTGCAAATTTTGCAACAAAACTTCCAATTCTTCCTGCACCAACTATTCCAATTGTTTTTTTATAAAACTGCGTGCCAAGCAAAAGCATTGGTTGCCAGGTTTTATATTTTTCTTGTCTAGTAAATTTGTCTGCTTCAACAATTCTTTTTCCAACTGCCATCATTAAACCAACTGTGTGTTCAGCAACAGCTTCTGTTAAAACTCCAGGTGTATTAGTCACAATAACGTCGTGTTTTTTTGCAACTGGAACATCAATGTTGTCATAACCAACAGCATAGTTTGCTACGATTTTTAGTTGTGGTCCTGCAGCCACTAAAACATCTTCGTTAATTTTTTCTGTAAGCAAAGAAAGAATCGCATCAACGCCTTTAACTTTTTTTAATAAAACTTTTTGCGGAATAGCATCAGATTTTGACCAGACACTTACTTTGAATTTTTTATTTTTCTTTAATAAGTCCAACCCAGCATCTGGAATTTTTCTTGTTACAAAAATTTTCTGTGGCATAAAAATATAATTTATTTAGTAAACAAATTATAGCACACAAAATAATTAATTTTGTAACTCCTTGTGAGTTTTAACCAACTCTTCAATCTCTTCGTCCATTTCATCATCAGACCGACCAACTAATTTTATTTGATTTGCCCTAATCGGTTGCAATGCCAAACGTTTTTGTGCAGGATGCATTGGAGCCACAGGTTTGGATTTAATATTTTTGCCAACATTAAATTTTTTAAACAACCAAAACAAAGTTCCAATCAAAGTTCCTACAACAATAATTTTTAGCCAAGGAAAATTTCCTTCAGGTGTAGCCGCACCCAAAACAGGCGGGGTATTTGCATCATCAGTTTTTTCAATAATAAAATCATTTTCATCTCTTGGATAAATTGCCAGATCATCAGATTTTGGTCGGACAATTCCAACAACCTCAACTTTATCTGCTTCAGCAAAGTTCAAATCCACGGTTTTTAATTCAATGCGAATTTCAGATTTGCCATTGTCTATATATATGTAAGAGGAATTTGTGTCAGTCACAGCTCCAGTCACCTTAATCAAAGATCCAATATGCTCGCTACTAATTTCCTCAATTTCTAATTCATAAGGTAAAAACTCATCACCACCAGCCATCACAACAATGTCTTCCTGCGTTTTGGTTTTTATTCTACGCTCACCACGACTTTCACTAACCTCACCAACAATTTCCAAAATATCGCCACGCACAAATTCTGGAAAATCTTTTTTATACATATAAATTTGCACACCAGATCCAGCTAAATAAAAATATTGTGAACCAAAAACATCTGGCAAGACAGAAACAACTCCACTTGTTTTTATCATTGTACCTAGTTCAAGATTTTTTATTTCAGATAATAAAACATTTTGAACAGGCTTATCATCTTTTGACTCAGACCCAGAACTAGACCCAGAAGAATTTTCACTATCAGCAACAGACAAAGTAATCATGTTTGGTAAACCAGCAGTTGGAGTTGTTGTCCATTTCCAAACACCTTCATCAAAAACAAAACTTTCACCTTCAAAAGATTTAGAATAAATCACAGCGCTAATAATTTCCCCAAAACTATCTACCAGCTCAACAGTTTCTTCGCCAGAATTATTTAAAGCGATTTTTGTTTTTGTACGCGGAAGCATAAGATAAGAATGCGGCTCAATTTTTTCATCAGTAAAAATAAAAGAAGTGGACGCGTCTTTTAAAATCCATCCACTCAAATCAACAACAACATCTTCAGGATTAAAAATTTCCACAAACTCATAATTATCTGAACCAACAGGATTTGGCAAAAGTTCATTTATAATTAATTTATATTTAGTTGGTGGCTCTTGTGTATCGGATGTATTTTGCGTTGGCTCGTCACTTCCTTGTAAAAACTCGGACTCTGTTTCTCCAGAGCTTTCAGCAGGCGACGAGTTGATTTCCTCTGTCTCCGGGATTTTAGTTTGCGCAGATGTATTGATTGAATTTTCAAAGTTTTTCGTAGGTGTAATAGTAATGACATATTTTTTTAAATTAAAATCATAAGCAATTGTCTCGCCTTGTTTTGGAAGTTCTTCTTTATATAAAACTTCTGACACAAGCACCCCTTGCACATCAAAAAGTTTTACAGTATCGCCGCCATTGTTTAATTTGTTGCTAGGCAATTCTATTGTGAGAAATTTATTTTCAAACTTATGTTCAAAAGTCAGTTCAAAGATTTTGCTTTTTGAATCTTCAAGCCACCAACCATCAAGATTGGGATTTTCATTTTCGCCTTGTTCTAAAAACAATTCAATCCATTCTTTTTGATTAGCCAAAGGGTGTGGTTGAAACTCATTGATGCGGATTTTATAATTTTGATTTAAGGCAACAGGTTGTTGTGTGGTAGGTTCTGAGTTTTCAGGTTGCGAAAAATTTTCTGGAGCACAATATTTTTCACAAATTATTTGAAGACATTGAGCGTCATTGATTTCTAGATTAATTTCTTGTGCACCAGCAGGCGCTAAAGGAAATAATAATCCAGTAAAACCTAGGACAGCCCAAATAATTGCTCGAAGCAGACGAGTTTTCATACGATTAATTTTTATGTTGTTTTAAATAACAACTTTAAAAGATAAAGACATTAGATTATTGTATGTGGCTTTAATAAGCTCGTCAATGTGCAAATTGTTTATAAAATGTGGATTAGGTGTTGAAAAATTTTACTAGATATGATTTAATTGTGACCAGGCCGAGGTGGTGAAATTGGTAGACACGCTGGATTTAGGATCCAGTGTCTTCGGACGTGCGGGTTCAAGTCCCGCCCTCGGCACAAAATTAAGCATTGAATTGACACACTTGCCCAAGTGTGTTAATTTATTTTGTTCGCTTACAAATACAAAAAGCGATCCGAACATTACAACTAAATGACCAGAGGAGGTAAGACCAAATGGCAAAACAAGGTAAGCGTAAAAAAACAAGTAAGCGCAAAAAGCAAGTGCAAGATTTTGATGTCTTAAGATCTCTAAACAGACTTTTGGATGATAGATATACAGACAAGAGAGCGCGCAAGGCACGTGTAGAACTGGCTGAATATGTTTGTGCTCCAAATACTACTCAAGGAGTTGTAGATAGAATCATTAGTGTGTCCATGGCTTTGGATCAAGTTTATTGGATGGTTTGTAAAGAAAAGAGGGTAATAACCAAAAGAGTGACTGATGAGATTCTTCATGCGATTGCAGATTGCTTGTTTGAAAAAGAAATTTTGAATGTTGCGTTGGAAAGTTATGGTTTGTTTTTTATGGATCAAAAAGTAATTACAGCTGAAGCAATTGATTTTATGAAAGGTAATTATAGCACTAAGGAAGAAGGGGCTGCTGCAGCTTTGCATATGTTCATAACCGAATTCATGTTTTATGTTGGTACTCAACTAGAAAAAAGCATTCAGTTTGCATTGTATTTGCAAGAAGAATTTAGGGAAATGATTGTTGAAGGTATTGGTAGTGGTGGTGTTGATTTAGGTGTAAGATCAAATGGACAAATTGCTTTTCATTTAATCTTTACAACATCTGTGCACCCACC
Organism: uncultured Gammaproteobacteria bacterium; assembly: GCA_964627525.1. Taxonomy (GTDB): domain Bacteria; phylum Patescibacteriota; class Patescibacteriia; order Magasanikbacterales; family JBBTQS01; genus CAZKMQ01. Next base: position 30,052 of record CAZVIA010000010.1, read on the forward strand.
GCTTCCAAATGTTGCAGTTCGTGGTTGGCTTGATCAACTTATTGGTAATCTTTCAGATCCAACAGTAGAACAAGTATTTGATGGAATTTATAAGATACTTGTGTTAATGAACCCTGATGATAGATTGTCAATTTATAAATTTGGCGATAAGCGTATGGTAGAATATTTGAAGGTTATGAAACGTGCATCTTGGTTTAAGGCAACAGAAGAAAATATTAGATGCCCATCACTTGTGGTTTCTCTTGAGCAAGCAAAAGTATTGTTGGAAAGAGATGATAAACTTACGGAAAAGAAAAGTGTAATAAACGCTCAAGGTAACAGAGTGCTTGAATGGTTTAAAACCCAAAGACAACAAGTCGCTGAAATTCTTGAAAAACGTTGTGCAGAAATTTCTGAACCTCGACGTGGTTTACGCCCCGGTGGCATGGATCATGTAGATATCAAAGTACAAGCATTAGTAAATGCAGGTGTGCGCTCAATAGTTTTTTATCCAGAAGGATGTGTATTTCCAGATATGAGTTTTAAAGTGTATGTCAGAGCTGAAACTCCGCACTTGATTGAATATTCAGGGGCGATTGAAGGTTTTGAAATGAAGTTTGATGAAAAATATTTGACCAATTCAGTACATGATAGGAGTGAGTTAAGAAAGGTGTTATGGTTTGTGATCGTTGATATTATTCATCGTCTTACTGTTGGTGATGAACATAGTCTTACAAAAAAATCTCGGTCTAGAAAAACTTCTGAATCTAATGGTGAAAAACCTATTTCGGTTAGACCTCACTATATGCGATTGCAGCCTGGGCACAAAGCAAGTGATGCAGCTAAGGATCGTGCGGTTAAGTCAGGGTTGGGGCTTCCACCTGTTGGAAGAACTTTTGTAAGAGCAACTTATCGGGCAGAATCTGGACAAGGGTTGCAGTATGTTGGAATAACAGAACCAAGTGCTGTGTATTGTGATGATGATATTTTTGTGGAATGTGTTGGAGTTGCAGAAGAGGAGGTAGTGTAATGAAAAAACATTTGAAAAAACCATCTATTGAAAGTTTTTTTGCAGCATATTTGGAATGGGTTGGTTTGAAGTCGGGATTGAAAGGCCAACAAAAACGTTTTTTCTATCGTTGGGCATGTGTTATGCATCCAGAATTGTGGAAACCTTATATTGGTCAGCCAGCTTTGTTCCGTGCACAGTGTATGGAAGTAGTAAGAGGGATGGCAACTCCTAGAGCAGCTCGTTCTCTTGGTGAAAAAACTCTGAAAAAATTTGCTCCACAGCTTGTGGCAAAATATATGAGTGTTTCAGAGGAGAGTCGTGGTGCATTTCAGGATTTTTTGGATAAAGTTCTTAAGAATTATGAAACTGTTAAATCACTTGAGCGATTTTTGCAAAATGGCAAGGAAGTTCATGGTCAGAATTGCCAGAAAAGTCAGGAGGAATAACAAGCCGTTTGCTATAACTAGTAGGCGGTTTTGTTTTTTCAGTTTTTTTATTTTTTGAAGCCTCCCTGGCTCCGCCAGCTCGGCTTCAACCTAGACTTGACAATTTTCCCTAAAAATGGTAAAAAGACTTCTTGTCGTGTTTTGCGATGAGAGGGGAAAAGGAAAACTAAGGAGGCCAACAATGCCAATCATACAGCTTTTGAACGTAAGTGATAAAATACTTCATCCAGGACGTCGGAAAAGATTGGTGCCGGCTTTGAAAAAGGCTGTTGCAAGTGTTGAAGAGTTGGGGCTTTCGAGAAACCAAGTAACCGTGGTTCTTGGTGGAGCAAAGATTGACCCAGATAAAATGTTGATCGCTATGGTTGATGGATTGTTTGATGGTATTAAGCGTACTCCTGCTGTGCGAAATAAGTTGGCAAAAGCTGTTGGTGAAGCTTTGCAGGTATGGTTGGTTGAGACAATGTATCCTGAGGAACTAAGTTTCCCAGATTGGAGTGTTGAGGTTTTTGTGCGTCGCTTTATTCAAGGTTCAGATGGTTTTTGGACAAGTGATGAGCTTGTTGTTGAGGGCGGTCAAGATCAAGAGACATCTGGTGGTGGCGCTCCTAGTCAAGTTCACATCATCGATTGCGACACCGACCCCTTCATCCCAGACGGATGGTCTGTAGAAG
>CAZVIA010000011.1:0-27567 GCA_964627525.1 uncultured Gammaproteobacteria bacterium
AACTAGTCCCTTGAAGATCCTTGGTTCTTGTAACTTGAACCTTGGGTCTTTTTTTGTAGAAAAAAGAAAACCCTATAAAATCCCAAAATTAAAATTCAAAAATCCAATTCTTTTTTAAATGAATAGTTTGTTTGGCTGCAACATCTGCGATTGGAATAATTTTTTTAGCATCAGTCCAATAATGATTTAGCACAAAATAAATTTTATCTACATTAGTAATTTTTTTGAGTTGACTTGTGGTTTTTGTAAAAGTTTTATCATAGACCATTTCCAAATAATAAGGATAAAGCGGTCCACCAGTTGGAACTGGATATACAAATTGTTCAATACCTTTCATTTGAATTGTTGGTTGAAATCTTTGGACTAAAATCGCTGCAGCGCTTACAGCTTGATTACTTAAAACCAAATAAGTTTTATCTCCTGCCAGCTCTTTAATTTCTGCCACAGTTTCAACATCATAAATTGAAGTACTATAACCTTTGCTTCGTTCAATTCGATCTACTCGCGGATAAGAAAGATAAAAAGCAGTTGTAATCGCACACACAAATAAAATCACAAAACTGTATTTGAAAAGTTTGTTTTGCCCACGGTTTTTTCCTAAAGATTTTTGTTCTAAAACATGTGAAAGTCCTGCAATAAAAAATGGCAATAAAAATAATCCAGTAATAAAAAGTAGGCGTTGACTAAATGCACCTTGTTCATATCCAATTACAAATGGATAATCAAAAACAGAAAGCAGTGCAGAATTTATCAGAGTAATCAGAGCTGTTAAAAGCAAAGGCCAAGATTGTCGTTTGTGAAAGATTTTTTTAAAGTAAAAAATATCCAGCCCCACAAACAAAATAAAAATAATTGGCAAACAAAAATGTTTGTATGAATAAATAAATTGCATTATCAAACTTGCGTCTGGCGGATGTAAAGTTGTGAGAAAAATAAAAACAGTTTTTATTTTTTCAGGAAGTGCAGAAATATTTGGCAAAGAATTTGTTTGAAAAAAAGTTGCTATTGGAAGTGCGAGTGCTCCCACAAAAGTGTAAAAGCCAAAAATTAATTTTGGTGTGCGTTCGTTTGTATTTGTTAAAACAAACAACATGTAAATAAGCGCAGGAATTCCAGACAAAGGATGAATTACAAAACTTGCCAAACTTAACAAGCTTCCAATTGTACGACTGGCTTTTGAGTTTTCTCCACGAGTCAAAAAAATCAACATCAAAAGTAATAATAATGAAACAGCTTGTGGTGTTGTTGAAACAAAAATTCCAGCAGGAATTAGTAAGGCAAACAAAACTGGTCTAATAGTTTTACTTAAATTTCTTTTTACAATAAACCAGATCAAACTTAGTGGCGCAGTAATTGAAATCATCAAAGGTAGTAGAGAAGTGTTTATAAATTGGATAGAAGCTCCGGTTACATGTGCCAATAAATTTACTAAAGTGTACTGCCCAATGTAGTAGGGGGTTTTTGGTGAGATCAAACCATTTTCAAAAATAGTTTCCATTGCTGCTGTGTGCACAAATCCATCAAATCCAAAACCAATTTTGTAAATTATTGCTGCGCAGGAAAAAAACAAAAAGAAATGTAGCATGGTCGCGAAAATTCGCAAGTTGGAAAGTTTTTTTAAAGTGTAAACAAATAATAATAAAGTTGAGATTCCAAATAGCACAAAAAATCTATCAGGCACAACTTGCCAAGGGCTTAATAAAGTTTCAACAGTTGCATAGTCAAATAATTTGCTGATTAAATAAATATCTATAATAATTGGCACCCATACAAATAATGATCCTAGACAAGATGAGTGTTCAAATTTTAAAGTTGTGCGTACTTCTTCAAAAACAATTTTTTGTGCGTATTGAATTTCACTTAAAATATGAGCTTCTTGATTTTGGATTTTTTTGTTAAATAAAGCTGGGAGTCCTGCTAAAAATAATCCAAGCACTAATGTCGTGGCCTGGGCATTATATATGTAATAAATAACAGAGCTAATAACAATAAATAATGAGAAATATGTGCTCGCCCCCCAAAACCATCGCCACATGCTGTTGTGTTTTTTATTAAAAAACAATCTGCCATACCACGCTCCAACAATAATAATCAGTATTATAAATAGGATAATACTGGTTTTGTGTAGGTTGGTGGCTGAAATTGCAGCCCAAAGCAATCCATTTACAATTAACAAGCTGATGAATTTGCGCAATGAAAATGTGATGTGTGGAAATGCCATTGATTTGTTATTTTAATCATTTACATAGTATCATACATGCATATGATATTACGATTTTTACCAAAATTATTAGTTGTCTTACAAGTTAAGTTGCGGAAAAGCCCAGCGCTGGCAATTGTTGTTTTAACCGGGTTGATGTTTTTGGTTGGGACAGGGTTATTTGCTGGTGAGCTGTCGCCTGTAATGAATTCACCAGATGAAAATGTGAACTTGGTTTTTTCGCGTCAGTTTGCTGAAGATTATAGTTTGAGTTTGGGTGTATCAGAAGTTGATACTACATCAGAGTTTGTAGTTGAGTATGGTTTAGCTCCGCGCAGTGTTTCTTTTAGTGGTGTAAAATATGTGCCAGCTACATTTTGGGGATTGCCAATTTTTTATGGTGGAATAATATCTGTGTTAGGCGATGGTTTGGTTTGGTACTTAACTCCTTTATTAATATTTTTGGCGGGATTGGCATTTTATTCTTTAGTAAAAAAATGTTGGGGTGAACGGGTTGCGATGGTTTCTGGAGTTTTGTTTTATCTGCATCCAATTGTTTGGTTATATTCTGTGCGAGGTTTGTTTAACAATGAATTATTCTTGGCTTTATTAATGTTTGCATTGTGGTTTACTTTTGTTCGACCGCTTAAGTTCAAGTCGTCCAAATTTAAAAAATTTCAGTGGCTCAAAATCATAAATGATGTTTTAGGTTTTGTTTTTGTTGGTGCTGCGTTATTTGTTCGTGCAGCTGAAGCTTTGTGGGTTATACCAGGGTTTATTTTGGTTTGGTTATTGATTAAGGGTTGGAAATATTGGGTATCAACCTTAACTTGGATTGTCTTAGGGTTAGTGCCAGTTGTTTTGATGTTTGGCAAAGGTGTGGTTGTGTTTGCTGCAGGATATGTAATTAATTTTAATTCTTTTGTGCAAGCTTTGTTTCCATTTGGTTTGCACTTTCGTCAAATCGCAACAACAGTCTGGCAATATTTATTTAGCTTGTCTGGTTTTATCTTTGTGATTTGTTTTTTGGGTGGGCTGTATATTTTGTTCCGCTTAATAAAAATTAAAAAACTATTTGGTTCTAAGCAAGGTGTATATTTGTTGAGCTTGGTTGTGTTGCTGTATCCGATTTTGCTGTATGGCTCTTGGGTGATTCATGATAATCCAACAGTTGGCATGGTCACTGTTGGAAATTCATATATGCGTTACTGGTTGCCTGTATTGGTTTTTATAATTCCTTTGGGTGCGCAGTTTTTGGTTTCAATGTTTAAATACTTTTTAAAAGTGGACAAAAAATATTCAGCAATAATTTGGACTGGGTTTTTTGTTTTGTGGATTGTGCAAAGTCTTTATTTGTTTTATCTAAGTCCTGATGCATATTATGAAGTTCGTCAGCAAAATATTTTTGCAAAAAATGTTAAAGCGCAAGTTTTGGCTCAAGTGTCTGAAGATTCAGTTTTAATTACAGATCGTTGGGATAAAGTTTTTTGGCCAGATAGAATTGTTGGGCGTGATTTGTTTTCTGAAAAAACTTTTGGCGCCTTAAAACAATTTGTTAGTAGCCAGGACAGTGACAAGTCTAATGGATTTTATTATTTTGGCTTAAAATTTAGAGATGAAGAATTTGTGCGTTTAGATGAAAAAAATATTTTAGCAAATCAAGTTCAAGAGTTTGAGAATAATCATGTTTTGTATGAATTAAAAATATATGAAAAGGAATTGGTCGCTAATAATTAAAATTTTGATTTGGAGTGCGGTCGCCATGTTGTTTGGTTTTTTGTTTTGGAAAAATTTTGCGCAAAAAATTGAAATCACAAAAACTTTTGACAAACCCAGTAACAATGCTTTTGTAACAGACTTTACTCCAGGTGATCGTGTGGAAAGTGGAAGTGTTTTGATTAAAGATCCTGTTTATATGCATTTGAAAATTCCTAAGCGCGCGGGTTTTTTAAAAATAGAGTTTGGTGGGGAAAATGTTTATAATGATTTAAAGTTGGGAATTCAAACTGGTGAGACAAAAGATGAATTTAAATTATATACAGCAGAGGAAAATGAAAGCGGGCAGGCTTATTATATTGATATGAGTTTGGGTTTTTATGATGCAGAAGGTCGGTACACTTTAATTTATTCTTTTGATGATTCAAAACCTTTGGAAGTCGGGGATATAAAAATAAAAGATTATGACGGGCTATTTAAATGAGTTTTTTCATACATTATTAAGTGCTAGTTTGGTGGTTTTGTTGGGAACTGTTGTGTTGGAATTTTGGCGTCCAGGTTTTGTGATTTTGTATGTTCCTTTGGTCTGGATTTTGGCTGTGGTTGGGGTCAGCGCCCTAGGAGTTGTTTTTTCAAAAAATAAATGATAATCTAATTTTGCCTTAAATAAATTTAATATGAATCAAGAAGAATGTATATTTTGTAAAATAATTTCTGGGGATTTGCCTTCTGAAAAAGTTTATGAGGACGATACTGTGTTGTGTATTTTAGATATCAGACCTGTGAATCATGGGCATGTTTTGATTTTGCCAAAAAATCATCACTTAAACATGTTAGATGCTGAAGATGATTTGTCTCGGCATTTGGTTAAGGTTGCAAAACGCATTGGTCATGCTGTGATGGAAGCAACTAGTGCGACTGGTTTTAATATGGGTGTGAATAATGGTGCGTCTGCTGGGCAAATTATTTTTCATGAGCATTGGCATGTGATTCCAAGATTTGAAAATGATAATTTGAGTAGTTGGTCGCGCAGTGAATATAAGGAAGGTGAAAAAGAAGTTGTTGGTGAGCAAGTGCGCTCTGCTTTGAAAGAACATTTGCCGTTTGGAAAAATTCATGATGCAAAACATCCGTGGCCAGTGGTTGATGGAATTTTGGTAAATGATAAGGGAGAAGTTTTGATGACAAAAAGAACGATTGAGCCCGTAGGAACTTGGTGTATTCCAGGTGGTCATATTGATTGGGGTGAAACTCCGCAAGCAGCTGTTGTGCGAGAGTTTAAAGAAGAGACTGGTTTGGATGTAGAGATTGTTGGGATTTTTAATGTTTATGGTGAGCGAAATCGTGATCCGCGCAAGCATACAATTTCAACAGTTTTTAAAGTGAAAAAAGTTGGTGGGGAATTAAAATTAAATGATGAAGTTGATGAATTTAAGTGGTTTGCGGAAAAAGATTTACCAAAAGATATTTGCAGTTTTGATCATTATGAAATTGTGAAAGATTTTTTTAAAGATAAAAATGAGGGCTCTAAAAACAAAAATTAAAGTATGAAATATTTTGTAACCGGCGGGGCGGGATTTATTGGATCAAATTTTATTTATTATGTTTTGTCTGAACATGCAGATGCGCAGGTGGTGAATTTTGATTCATTAACTTATGCTGGGAATTTGGAAAACTTAAAAGCAGTTGAAAATGACCCGCGTTACAAATTTGTAAAAGGTAACATCACGGATTTGGACGCTGTGATGCAAGCAATGGAAGGTTGTGATGTGGTTGTGAATTTTGCAGCAGAGTCGCATAATGATCGTGCGGTTTTGGATCCAGGGATTTTTGTAAAAACAAATGTAATGGGAACGCAGATTTTGTTGGAAGCTGCAAAGCGTTTGAAGATTCCGCGGTTTCATCATATTTCAACTTGTGAAGTTTTTGGTGATTTGGCTTTGGATGAGGACAGAATGTTTTTGGAAACAGATCCGCATATGCCAAAAACTCCGTACAACGCAAGTAAGGCAGCGGCAAATCATGTGGTGATGTCGTATTTTCATACTTTTAAATTGCCGGTGACGATTAGTCATTGTGCAAATAATTATGGTCGTTATCAGTTTCCGGAAAAATTGATTCCTTTGTTTACAACAAATGCGATTGAGGGGAAGAGTTTGCCGTTGTTTAAAAGTAGTCAAAATAAGCGAGAGTGGATTCATGTTTTGGATCATTGTCGTGGTGTGGATTTGGTTGTGCGTAATGGTGTGATTGGGGATTCGTATAATATTGGAACTCGTGTTGAAAAATCTGTGGAGCAGGTGACAGATTGTGTTTTGGATATTTTGGGAAAACCACATTCTTTAAAAACTTATGTGCCAGACAGGTTGCAACACGATCGTCGTTATGTTTTAGATCCAAGTAAAATTATGGAGGAGTTGGGTTGGGTGCCATTAATTCCTTGGGAAGATGGAATTCGTGAGACAGTTGAGTGGTATCAAGATAATGAGGATTGGTGGCGTAGGTGTAAATCTGGGGAGTATCAGGATTACTATGAGGGTTATTATAGGGGGAAGTTAGGGGAGGTTTAGTATGAAAAAAATTTCCCTTGCGGGTTGTGTACTTATAAAAGAGAATAAAATTCTTTTGCTTAATCGTATTAAAACTGGTTGGTATGAATTACCTGGAGGAAAAATAGAAGATAATGAAACACCAGAGCAAACTGCCGTAAGAGAAATTAAGGAGGAGTTATGCTGTGATGTAAATATTATTAAGCATTTGGGCAAAAAAGATAAGTATGTTTAATCCAAAAACACAAAGAATACAAGGTCTTTCTGAAAAATACAATTCAGTGATCAGGCAAGTGGGGTTGTTTTTTAAGGGAAAAGTAAATATTTATATTGATTATGCCAATGTTCGTCCTTGGGCTACCAAGCTTCGTTGGAATATTGATCTAAAAAGATTGAGACAATTTTTGGAATCTTTTAATAATGTTAATTCTATTAAGATTTATGATGGTACTTTAGTTGGTGATATTAAGTCCGAAGAAAAAAGTGAAATGATGCAAAAAATATTTAAAAAAGGTTTTATTACAAAACCAGTTAAAATAATGAAGCAATCAATAGATTATTCTTCCATTCCAAATGATTCAACAAGTTTATTAGAAAAGTTTATTCGTCGCTGTCTTTTGAGAAAATATGATATTGAGACAATTGAGTATTTGAATTCTAGATTTAGAGAGATGAATCAAAAAGGTGTTTATTGTATTGAAGATTTAAAATGTAATTTTGATGTTGAGATAGGTAGAGATATGTTATTGGATTTTGAGAGAGAGGGTGTCGATACTTATATACTATGGAGTGGTGACAGTGATTTTTATGAACCAATAAAACAATTATTAAACGATGGTAAGAGGGTGATGTTGTTTGCTACAGCTAGAAAAGTTTCGAAAGAATTAAATAGTTTGCAAGAATTTGGTCTTGAAATTTTTGATATTCAGAAAATTCGAGAGTTTATTTGTTGGAAAAAACAAATTAATATGCCAAAAGGACCCCAAGATGGGGCCCTTAAGCTCTAGAATTATTGCGACTGTTTCCAGTTGCAATTAAAATATAACACAAAAATTAGATTTTGTCAAGTGTCTATCCACAATAATTATGAAATACCTAATTCTAGGACAAGGCCAACTCGGCCATTATTACAAAGATTATTTTCAATCAAAATCTCACGAAGTTGTGATGCCTGATTTAGATATTCGGAATAAAAAACAAGTTACAGAATTAGTTCAAACTCACAAACCAAATGTTGTTATCAATGTTGCGGCCATGACAGATATTGATTGGTGTGAAAAAAACCAATTACAATGTTTTGATGTAAATACTTTGGGCGCTGATGTTGTTGCGCAAGTTTGCCAAGAGCAGTGCGTGCGTTTGTTGCACATGTCTAGTGGTTGTGTTCAAGAAAGCAAAACTGCGGAAGATATTTGGTCTGAAGAAGATCCTGTTTCTCCGTTGTGTTTTTATGCTTGGACAAAAGTTTGGGCAGAAAATCTGATAATGAATCGTGTGCAACGTCATGGATTAAGAGCTGTGATTTTGCGACCGCGTCAATTGTTAAGTGCAATGGTCAGTCCGCGAAATGCAATTACAAAAATGCTTACATATAAAAAATTTGTGGACACTCCAAACTCATGTACAATTGTTGAGGATTTGATGTGGGTAACGCAGGAGCTGTTGGAACGTGGTGTGGTCGGGGTTTTTAATGTTGTAAATCCTGGAGTTACATCTCCATATAAAATTGCGCAAATGTTAAAACAAATTGTAAAGCCGGAAATGGATTTTGTGAAAATTTCTAAAGATGAATTAAACTCAATGACTTTTGCAAAAAGAATTGATGCGGTTTTAAGTTGTGGAAAATTAAATTCTTTGGGGATTGAGCTTCAGCCGATTGATGAACGGTTGGGCGAAATTTTGGGGGATTTTAAAAAGAATTTAGAAAGTGGGGGATTTGATGGGGCTATGGAACAAACTGAAAAAGATACTAGGGAGAAGTTGGGATAAAAGTTTTATGGATTTATCAGTGATAACAATTACTTGGAATAGCGCTGGCTTTATAAAACAGCAACTTGAGTCGGTTTTTCAATCTCAAGATGTGGATTTTGAGGTTTTTTGCGTGGATAATAATTCTTCAGATCAAACTGTGAAAATTGTTGAGCAGAATTTTCCACAAGTTTTTTTGACAAAAAATTCTGAAAATCTGGGTTTTGCAAAAGCAAATAATCATGCAATCACTCGTGCGCAAGGTCGTTATATTTTGTTGTTAAATCCAGACATGAAAGTTTTCCCAAACACTTTTGCGCAAATGATAAAATTTATGGATGAACATCAGGATGTAGGTGTTGCAAGTTGTAGATTGGAAAAACCAGATGGAAAATTAGTGCCCCACATCCGGCGTTTCCCAAAATTATTTGATCAGGCAATGATTTTGTTAAAAATTCCACATGTGTTTCCAAAAGTTTTAAATAAATATTTAATGAAAAATTTTGACTACACAAAAACTCAAGAAGTTGATTCAGTGCGAGGTTCATTTTTTATGATTCGCAAGGATGTTGTGGAAAAATTAGGCGGGTTAGATGAAAGATTTTTTATTTGGTTTGAAGAAGTTGATTTTTGTAAGCAAGTGAAAAAGCTTGGGTTGAAAGTTTTTTATACACCAACTGCCAAAGCTGTTGATTATGTTGGAAAATCATTTGCATTAGTGTCTGGCACAAAACCACAAAAATATTTTACAGATTCTATGTTAAAATATTTCAAGAAATGGCATCCAAAATCTGCGTGGGTTATTGGGATTTTAAGGCCAGTTGGGATGTTTTTAGCTCGATTTAAATAAAACTGACTTTGAGAAAAACAAATGAATAAATTAGCTATACAACTTGTAACTTGGAATGCAGAAAAATATTTGCCATATTTGTTTGAGTCTTTGCGTCATCAAAGTTTTCAGGATTTTAAATTAATGATTTTAGATAATGGTTCGGTGGATCGTACTATTGAAAAAATTTATCATGAGTTAAAAACTTGTGAGTTTGATTTTGAAATAATTCGGAGTAAAGAAAATATTGGTTTTGCATGTGGACATAATCAATTATTTGGACAAGCTAGTTGTGAATTGGTTTTGATGTTAAACCAAGATATGTTTTTGTATCCAGATTATTTTGCGAAAATAGTTTCAGTTTTTAATGCGCATCCAAATGTTGGGTCAGCTGGTGGGCGAATAATGCGCTGGGATTTTCATTTGTTAGTTGATCGCGGAGTTGAAGCTTTGGAACAAAGTTTTACTCAATTGGTAGATACTTTGGGATTAAAAGTTTTTCGGTCTCGTCGTGTGGTAGATTTTCAAACCGGAAAACGTTGGCCAGAAATTAAACATGAAGTAGAAAAATGGAGTGGTGTTGAAGTTGATGTGTTTGGGGTTTCGGGATGTTTGCCAATGTATCGGCGTGATGCTTTAAAAGAAGTTTTGCTTGGGTCAGAAGTTTTTGATAAAAAATATTTTTCATATAAAGAGGATGTTGATTTGGCTTGGCGTTTGCAAATTGCTGGCTGGCAATCAAAACTAATTACAGATGCAGTTGCTTATCATGATCGTTCAGCTGCTGGGCCTTTAAATACTGGTTCTGCAGGGTCGCAAGATAAAGATGCAGTACAAAATCGTAAAAATAAATCTGATTTAGCAAACTATCATTCATATAAAAATCACATCTTCACTTTGCTGAAAAATGAGTATTTTGGCAATTATATGCGCGATTGGCCGTGGATTGAATTTTATGAATGGAAAAAGTTTTTTTATACTTTGATCTTTGAATTTAAAACTTGGTTGGCATGGGGTCAGATTTTAAAAAACTTGCCAGCAATGTCACGAAAGCGTAAGATGGTGAAACAGATGCGCAAGGTAAAAGCTAAGGATTTGCGAAAGTGGTGGACTTAATTTTTTAGATTAAGTTTTGCTCGGGTTTTGCCCAAGACTTAGTTAGTAAGTCTAGATATGAAAGACATTGCAATTATTATTGTGAATTATAATATGCGAGATTCTATTCTCGCATGTTTAAAATCTTTGAGAAAAGATATTTTTGAAAGTGGTTTGGATGTTAGTGTTGTTGTTATAGATAATAATTCTTCAGATAATTTAGATAGAATAATAAAAAATCAATTTCCAGAAGTTGTTTTTATAAAAAATCAACGCAATTTAGGTTTTGGTGCGGCGAACAATATTGGTGTTCAGTCTGTTTCAGCGAAATATTATTTTATTTTAAATCCAGACACAAAATTTATTCAGCCGAAAACTTTGTTGCGCTTGCATAATTGGATGGAAAAAAATAAAAAAGTTGGAATGGTTTCTCCAAAATTAGTTTATGAAGACGGCGCGCTTCAATATAATTGTTTTCGTTTTCCAAAATTTGCAGATAAGCCAATGCGCCAACTTAAATTAGAAAAAATTCATCCAATAAAAAAACGTGTAGATAAATTTTTAATGAAAGATTTTGAGCATTTAGACACTCGTCCTGTTGATTGGGTTTTAGGAAGTGCAATGTTTGCGCGCGGAGATGTTTTTCATAAGATAGGTGGTTTTGATGATCAGTATTTTATGTATTTTGAAGATTGTGATTTGTGTCGTAGGTTTTGGAAAAATAATTCACCGGTTTATTATTTGCATGATGTTGTTGTTCAGCATTTACACCAAAGAGGAAGTGCAAAGGTCAAAGGTCTTGTTCGTTCGTTGTTACTTAATCGTTTGGCGCGTGAACATTTAAAATCATGGTGGAGATATTATAAAAAATGGGGGCGCAAGGCTTCAAGATAGATATGACTCAAGAGATTTTACAGCCAAAAATTGCAATTGTATATTTGTCTTATCATTGTGAGCCATATATTCCTTTGGTGCTTCCTGCAATTGAAAAATTAACTTATCCTAAGCATGCATTAGAGTGGGTGATTGTAGATAATCCACATCCTGAACATGGAGCTTCGGTTGATTTTTTAAATTGTGAAGTCATGCCAAAATCTGATGAAAGTTTGCCCAAGGTTACAATTTTAGCTAATGAAAAAAATTTAGGTTTTGCAGGTGGAAATAATGTTGGTGTAAAATATGCAATTGAAAATAATTTTGATTATGTTTTTTTCTTAAATAATGATGCTTATCCAGCTCCAGATTGTTTTGAAAAATTAATTAAGGTTTTTGAAACTCAAAAAAATATTGGAATTGCGCAATCAATGATTTTGCTTCACAAAAATAAAGAAAAAATTAATTCTAGTGGTAATGCAATTCATTTTTTGGGGTTTGGTTTTTGTAATGATTATAAAAAAATACATGAACACAAAAGTTATTCAATCAAAGATATTGATTATGCAAGTGGTTCAGCTATGATGGTTTCTTGTGATTTGTTAAAACAAATAGGTGGGTGGGATGAGGATTTCTTTTTGTATCATGAAGATATGGAATTGTGTTTGCGTGCACGTGTTTTGGCTGGAAAAAGAATTGTGTTAGCGCCAAAAAGTATTGTGTATCATGCTTATGATTTTTCTCGTTCAATAAAAAAATATTTTTGGATGGAAAGAAATCGTTTTGCAGTTTGGTTAATGTATATGAAGTGGCGGACTTTGATTTTGTTAGCGCCAGCAATGATTTTTATGGAAATTGGACAAATATTTTTTTCAATATTGCGAGGTTGGCCAAAAGAAAAATTTAAAGTTTACGCATATTGGTTAAATTTTAGAAACTGGAAAAGATGGTTATCTAAGCGACGCAAAATTCAAACTCAGCGTAAAATAAAAGATCGCGAAATAATGCGCGACTTTGTTGGAAAAATTTTATTTCAAGAACAAGAAGTTGAACATTTTTTGCTAAAATATGTAGGAAACCCATTTTTTAATTTTTATTGGAAAGTTGTGCAAAAATTGATTAAATGGTAAGAAAGCAGTATACAAATAAAAATATGAAAGCAATATTAACTGGTGGTGGTCGCGCAACTCGTTTGCGGCCAATCACAGAAACAATGAATAAACATTTGATTCCTTTGGCAAATCAACCAATGATTGTTCATGCAATTAAAAAAATCAAACGCGCGGGAATTACAGATATAATTATTAACACAAATCCTGGAGAAAGATGTTTGGAAGATTATTTAGGTGATGGTTCGCAGTTGGGGGTGAAATTAACTTATCGTGAGCAAATTGGTGGGCCACAAGGTGTTGCTCATATTCCAACCTGTGCAAGGGATTTGTTGCAAGATGAACCGTTTTTGTTTTATTTGGCAGATAATATTGTTTTGGGAGATATTAAGGAGTTCGTGGATTTATTTTATCAAGGACAAAATAATGCAATGTTGGCTTTTTCAAAAGTAAATGATCCACAAAGATTTGGTGTGCCGGTTTTTGATGAAACTGGACGACTAATAAAAGTTGAAGAAAAACCTCAAGAGCCAAAATCAGATTTTGCTGTGACAGGAATTTATATTTTTGATAAAAATTATTTCACAGCTTTTGATTTTTTGGAACCAAGTGCGCGTGGTGAGTATGAGATTTCAGATATTAATACTTGGTACATAAAAAATAATCACAGAGTTGGTTGGAAGGAAATTACAGGTTGGTGGAAAGATACTGGTAAGCCAGAGGATTTGTTGGAAGCAAATCAGTTGTTGTTAAATGAAGTGATGCGTGAAGAAGTTTTTAATCATGCAAAAATTGGTGGGAAGGTTCAAATTCAAGGAATGGTTCAAATTGGCGAAGGCACAGAAATTGAAGATAATGTTTTGATTCGTGGGCCGGTTTCAATTGGCAAAAATTGTACAATAAAAAATTCTTATATTGGACCATACACTTCAATCGGCGATGACACAGAAGTTTATAATACTGAATTTGAAAATTCAATTGTTTTGGAAAAATCTTATGTGAACGCTGGTGTGCGGATTGTAGATAGTTTGATTGGAAAAAATGTTACGATCAGTGATGCGCATCAAACTTTTCCAACAGGACATAAAATGATTTTAGGAGATAATGGGGTTGTGGAATTGTAATTTTTAAGAAGGTTTGTCAAGGCCTATTATTGTACCTCAACTTTTAAAACAAAACTCGTTCCATCAGAGTTTTTTCCAATAGCTAAAATTTCTTCACCACTAGAATTAATGGCAAAATCTTTAATTTCAAAATCACGCGCTAACTCAAATTGATTGCGCACATCACGTCCATCAAATTCAATAATCACCAAACGTCCACCAATTTGTGCAACAACATATTTTGCATCTTCAATCCCAACAACCTTGTGAATTTTTTCACTATTACGCAACAGTAAAATAAAATCATCACCCTGTTCTTTCATCCAAATTTCAGAATCATTGTACATTAACAACCGACCATCAGAAGCAATTAAATAATTTTCAGCACCAAAAGACATTTTGTCAATCTCATCATCTTTAATTTTTATCAAAGTATTTGTACTCAAATTCCGCACATATTCAACACCTTCATGAGCCACAAAAAATTGATATCTTCCAGCTGGCAAATCAGGATTAATTTCCACGTCTCTAATAGACTCAAGAGATTTTGAAATACTATTCATAATATACAACCGACCAAGAGTGTCACGAACTTTTAGCTCCCAGGGTTTTTCATAAGACCAATTTATAAAATCAAGTGCGACCTCTTCATCAGCAAGAATTTCAAGTTCATCCGGTTTATTAATTGTATATAAAAAATCTTTCACACCGAGATTAGTTTCCACACTAAAAACAGCTCGTTCAAA
The DNA here is from genome assembly GCA_964627525.1 of uncultured Gammaproteobacteria bacterium. Classification (GTDB taxonomy): domain Bacteria; phylum Patescibacteriota; class Patescibacteriia; order Magasanikbacterales; family JBBTQS01; genus CAZKMQ01. The sequence goes on from CAZVIA010000011.1 coordinate 14,189, forward strand.
ATCAGGACTCCATTTAACTTCACTAGAAATAATTTTTTCAAAATCTTCCAATTTCAATTCATCCAACCCAAGAAAAACACTAGAATCAGGATTTTTAATTTCAATTTGATTTGCACCCGCTGTAAAAATTATTTTGTAACGCGCATCAGAACTAATAAAAACTTTTTCGTCTTTGCTAATTTCCCAAACAACTTCTGGTTCAGAATTTTTAAACAAAGTTGTGTCTACAAAAGTAGTTTGTTTTGCATTTATATCCAAAGTTTTTTCCCAAGAAAAATAACCATCTTTTTCAACTCTAATTTCAATGGGTTTTGGAATCAAACGAGTGATACGAACCGGTGTGCCAAATTTATGGACATCTCCAGCATAGACATTTACCTCATCAGTAGTAGTTTTTACCAAAAGAGAACCTGTAGAAATAATTGCTTTGCTTGGCCAGTGAAGTGTATATCCCATTCCATAAGTAAGCACCACAGTTGTGATGGTCAAAAAAGACGTCACAAAAATTGCGAAGATCACGCGCCTGAAATTATGGTATGGATATGCTTGCTTTGACATAGCAGATATTGTACACTGGATGTGCTAATTAGTCAAGATTATGGAATTTTATAAAATTCAAGGAAAAAATCAATTATCTGGTGAAATTGCTGTTTCTGGAGCAAAGAATTTTGCTTTAAAATGCTTTGGTGCCGCGATTTTAATGGATAAACCTTTAAATATTGCGCGTTTACCAGAAATTGCAGATGTTCACAGAATGATGGAAATCATGAGTGCGATTGGTGTTGGTGTAAAACATGATGAACATAATAATACAGTACAAGTTGACGGCTCAAGTGTAAAGAGCGGAGATTTGCGGGAAACTTCTGTTGGAAAAATTCGTGCATCAGTTTTATTGATTGGTCCGTTGCTTCATCGCTTAGGTGAGGTTTTTGTTCAACATCCAGGTGGTTGTGTTTTAGGTAAGCGTCCAATTGATTTGTTTTTGGATGGTTTTACAAAAATGGGAGCTGAAGTTGAGGAAAAATCTGACTGTTTTGTTTTGCGTACAAAGAGGTTGAAAGGTGCGACAATAGTTTTTCCTATAATAAGTGTAACAGCAACTGAAGCTTTGATGACAACCGCAACTATTGCTGAAGGCACAACTGTTTTGAAAAATGCAGCGCAAGAGCCAGAAGTTGTGGCTTTGGCTGAAATGTTAAATCGTTGTGGCGCAAAAATTTCAGGAGCAGGTACTTCAACAATTATTATTGAGGGTGTTGAAAAACTTTCTGGAACAGAAGTTGAGTGTATTGCAGATCGTTTGGAGACAGCAACTTTTGCAATTATGGCTGCTGCAACTAGAAGTGAAATTACAATTACAAATTGTGTTGTTGAACATGTTGAAGCTTTGTTAGCAATTTTTGATAGAATGGGAGTTCCTTATTCTCGTACTGAAAATACTTTAACAATCCATAAATATGATCATGTATTAAAAGCTGTGGACATTCGTACGCATGAATATCCTGGAGTTGTGACTGATTACCAGGCGCCTTTGACTGTTTTGTTGACTCAAGCTGAAGGTTTGAGTATGGTTCATGAAACTGTTTTTGAAGGTCGTTTGTTTTATACAGATTTATTAAATAGAATGGGTGCAAAAATTATAATGTGTGATCCGCATCGTGTTATAGTGCAAGGGCCAGCGCCTTTGAAAGCTAAGATGTTGGAAAGTCCAGATATTAGAGCTGGAATTGCAATGGTAATAGCTGGATTAATTGCAGAAGGTGAAACAACAATTCATAATATTTATCAAATTGAACGCGGTTATGAGCGCCTTGAGGAACGTTTACAAAAACTTGGTGCAAAAATTGAACGCATAAAAGCATAACAAAATAATTTATTATCTATGGAAGATTATACAAATAGTTCATCTAATGGGGTCGGGTCTGGAACTGGAACTGGGACTGGGTCTGGGTTTGGACAAACAACCCCACCTCCTGTACCTTTGACGCCAACGCCAGTACCACCACATCATGAGCCACCAGCAACACGTCGTACAAAAAAATATATTTCAGGTTATGTAAAAGCGATTTTAGTGATTTTTATTTTTGCAGCTGGAATTTATCTTGGTGCTGTAACAAATATTGGAAACATTCAAGAAAAAATTGTTGATCAAGTTAATGGTCAGCAGTTGATTGGTTTGGAAAGATTTGCACAAGGTTTTTCAGAAGAAGTTGATGCACAGTTGTTTTGGGAAGTTTGGGATTTAGTGCAAGAAAAATATGCAAAAGGACCACAAGATGAATTAAATTTGTTTTATGGTGCGATTGAAGGTGCGGTTGCTTCTTTGGAAGATCCTTATTCTGTTTTTTTGAAACCAGAAATTACAAAACAGTTTGTTGCGGATTTGTCAGGGACTTTTGAGGGAATTGGTGCAGAAATTGGAAAGCGACAAGGACGTTTATTAATTGTTGCTCCTTTGCCAGATTCTCCAGCTGAAAAAGCTGGTTTGGAAAGTGGTGATATTGTTGTAACAATTGATGGTGAAGATGCTGGACCTTTGCCTTTGGATGAAGCAGTTCGTAGAATTCGTGGACCGCGCGGAACAGATGTTGAGTTTGAAGTTTTCCGTGAGTCAACAGATGAGTTATTAGATATTTCTGTAACTCGTGCGCCAATTGATATTCCAACTGTAGATTATGAGCGCAGAGATGATGGTGTTGTTTATGCAAGAATTTCACACTACAATAATGTTACTTTGCAAAAATTTGAACCAGTAATTCATGAAGCTGTTAAGTCAGAAACTAAAGGTTTGATAATTGATTTGCGAAATAATCCAGGTGGATTTTTAGATGTTGCTGTTGCAATGACAAGTGAATGGTTAGAAGATGATCAGGTTGTGGTTAAAGAAGATTTTTATAATGGTGAAGGTCGTGATCAAGAATATAAATCAAATGGAAAGCATCGTTTGGCTGGAGTACCAACTGTTGTTTTGATAAATGGTGGTTCTGCTTCTGGATCAGAAATTATGGCAGGTGCTTTACAAGACTATGAAGTAGCTCAATTAATTGGTACAACAACTTTTGGTAAGGGTTCTGTTCAGGATTTCCAAACTTTTTCAGACGGTTCTGCTTTGAAATTAACTGTTGCAGAGTGGTTGTTGCCAAATGGTCGTAATATAAATGAAAAAGGAATTGATCCAGATATTTTGATTGAAACTGAAGAAGATATTTTAGCAATGGAATTAGGTGAAGTTGAAGATGCTATTTTAGCTAAGGCATTAGAAATTCTGTTAGGCACAGAGGGAGGTCAGGAATAAATGATTGTTAGTGGTAAGATTGTTAAAGGTTTGCAAGAGGGAAGAAAGTTGGGGTACCCAACAATTAATTTAGATTATAGTTTGGACTTTGGTTTGAATTCAGAATCAGGCTTAAATAAAAAACTTGCTCATGGTATTTATGCTGGGCAAGTTTTTTTGTCTGGTGACCGTAGGGTTTATAAAGGTGCTGTTGTGGTTGGTGGGGATTTTGTTGATTCTGAAAAACCTAAGTTTGAGGTTTTTATTATTGATTTTGATGAAAGTCTAGCTAGTAGTGAAGAAATGTATGGACAAGAAGTAAAAGTTAAATTACTTGACAAAATACGTGACATGATGCAATTCTTAGATATAGAAGAGCTTAAAACTCAAATTAAGGATGATATAGAAAAGATCAAATTATGTTTACAGGAATAGTTCATGCTTGTTTTCCAATAACTGATGTTGTTCGAAAGCCAGGGCTTGTGCGTATTACAATTCAATTTCCAAAATCTTTTGTGCAAACTCTTGAAACAAAAACAAGTGTTGCTGTTGATGGTGTTTGTTTAACAGTGGTGAAAATTGAAAACGCTTGTGTGTCTTTTGATTTAATGGAAGAAACTTTGCGTCGGACAACTTTGGGTGATGTAGAAGTTGGGCGATTAGTTAATGTTGAAAGATCTGCGCGTTTTGGTGATGAAATTGGTGGGCATTTTGTTTCTGGTCATGTAACTGGTATGGGTGAAATAGTTGCAATAGATAATCCAGAAAATAATCATGTGATGACTTTTAAGTTGCCAAAGCAGATGGTGCAATATATTTTTAAAAAAGGATTTGTGGCGCTGGATGGTGTGAGTTTAACTGTGGTTGATGTTGATCGTGAAGCTTGTACTTTTACTGTTTGGTTTATTCCAGAAACTTTGCGCTTAACTGATTTTGGTTATAAAAAAGTTGGGGATAAAATTAATGTTGAAATTGATTCACGTACACAGACAATTGTAGAAACTATTAAACAAACTTTAAAGAATAATTTTTAAATTTAAATATATGAGCGTAGATAAGCATGTGGTTTTTAATAATATTGATGGGAGGGGAATGAAAATCGCAATTGTTGTTGCAAATTGGAATATTGAGATTACTGAATCTTTGGAAAAATGGTGTGTTCGTGGATTGTTAGATTCAGGTGTTGAGCGAAATGATATTGTTGTTGAGCATGTGCCAGGAAGTTATGAAATACCTTTGTCTGCAATGCAGTTTGCTAAAACAAAAAAATATGATGCAGTTGTGGCGATCGGTTGTTTAGTAAAAGGAGGGACAATGCATTTTGAATATATTGCTGAAGCAGTGACTCAAGGAATTATGAGGGTTGGGTTGGATACAGGTGTGCCTACTATTTTTGGGATTTTAACTTGTTTAAATCAGGAGCAGGCTGAAGCTCGTTCTCAAGATAATGAAAAAAACTCTGGCTATGGCTGGGGTAAGTCAGCTGTGGAAATGGCTCATAGTATGGGGCATAAATAAGTTTATTTAGCAGAACTTGACATTTTAAGGGGTTTCTGTATAATCTGTTCAGTTCTTGTATTACCCAAAGAGGAGGGGGAAGTGACAGATACACAGGAAAATAGTCGAGGGCTTCCAGAACCAAAGGAAACTATCGAGGTATTTGGTGCTTCAGATGAGTTGATCGTGTACAAGTGTGGTCATGAAGGTTCAAAGATTTTTTCTATTGACTTGTATGGGGATAAAAGTCAGTCAATAGAGCAAGTTCAGGATTGCCCTGATTGTCTGATTGAGATATTGCGATCAAGTACAATAAGATGCCCTATGTGTGGTCTTTCGATCATGGTTGGGTCTCCAGTTGCTACATATCATATTGATAATTTGGTTCCAAGACCAGATTTGATTTTTGAAATGGAGGAATTTCCTGAAGTGTTGATGGGTTGTCTGCGTCAAGGCTGTTGTCCGAGTGGTGGTGCATTTGGGGGTCATTGGACTGGAGCTAATTTTAGACCTGCGTTCCCAGGTGGTTCGGTAGCAGTAGCTGAAGTATATAGAACTGGGAAAGCTGTGTGTGTGTTAATGTTGGTGACATTAATAATACTGAAATAACTTCTAGAAAGTAATGAAGTCGGTTGAACAAACAAAGAACCCTTTGGTTAACTCCACTGGGTTTTTTGATTAAAAAATAATAATTAAGCCAAATCTTCCCAACTTGAATTAGTAACAACTTTTAAATCTAGAAAAATATTTTTATCAACAGCTTGTTCAAGTTCTTTGCGAGCAATTTGTCCGATCTCTTTAATTTTTTGTGCGCCACGACCAATTATCATTTTTTTATAACGATCTGAAGAAGTAATAATTTTTGCTCTAATAACTAATTTTCCATTATGCTTTTTGATTTCTTCAACTTCAACAGTTGCAGAATATGGAACTTCTTGACGCAAAACCGTGAAAAGTTTTTCACGAATAATTTCTGCAATCCAAAACTTATCATTGATATTTGTAAGTTGAGTTTTTGGATAAGGTAATTCTTGTTCTGGAATTTCAGGCAAAACATTAAACACAGCATCTTTCAATGGCTTAATATGTCGTGCACGCAGAGCACTTGATTCAATTAACTGATCAAAGTTTTCATCTTCCATCAAAAAACGATAATCATCAATATATTTTTTATCAGGAGAATCAATTTTATTTATCACTAAAATTTTTGGAATTTTAATTCCGCGCACAAGCGAAAGAGTAAACCGTTCTTCATCACCAATTTCACGCGTAGGATCTACAACATAAATAACACAATCAATTCCTTGTAGAGCTTCTTTTACGCGTTGCAATAATTTTGGAGTTAGAGAACTTTGTTTTTCCTTTAAAACTCCAGGAGTATCCACAAAAACTATTTGACCGCGCTCATCATTAACAACACCATGGATAATATGGCGTGTTGTTTGGGCTTTTGCAGTTACAGCAGCAATCTTGGTTCCAACTAAAGTATTTAATAAAGTTGACTTACCAACATTAGATCTGCCAACCAGCACAGCAAAACCACTTTTCACTAAATTGTCGTTATTTGCATGATTACTCATATCATGACTATAATAGAGCAAAGGAGGCTTCAAGTCAAGTATATGAAAGTCATTTTTTTGAATAATGTAAAAGGAGTCGCTAAAAAAGGCGATATTAAAGAGGTTGCAGATGGATATGCGCGTAATTTTTTGCTTCCTCAAAAATTAGCTCAACCAGCGACAGAAGAGGTTTTGAGAAAATTAAAATTGCAAACTGAACAAAATACTAAAAAATCTGAAAAAGAATTACACAAAGAACAAGAGGTTGCTGGGCAGTTAGATGGTTTGGAAATTATTTTAAAAGTAAAAACAAATGAAGATAAAGGTTTGTATTCAGCTGTGCGTGAATCACAAATAATTGAGGCTCTAAAAAAATTAGGTCGCAAAGTCACAGCAAAACAAATAAAAATAAAAACACCAATTAAAGAACTAGGCACCCATGATGTGCGAGTATCATTTGGGCATGGCCTAGAAGCTGACATTAAAATCATAGTAGAAGAAGCCTCCTAAATCAGGGGGCTTTTAACTGAAACTTTTAACTTAAATTAATTTATGATATACTAGTGCCGGATTATTTCTAACTTATGTCTAAAAAAATTAAACACAAATACGTTTTTATCATTGGAGGAGTGATGTCCTCTGTTGGAAAGGGAATTACAGCAGCAAGTTTAGGTAGGATTTTACAATCCAAAGGTTATGCTGTAACTGCTGTAAAAGCTGATCCATATATTAATGTGGATGCTGGAACAATGAATCCAACTGAACATGGAGAAGTTTTTGTAACAGATGATGGTGATGAAACAGATCAAGACATGGGAAATTATGAAAGATTTTTAGAGGTAGATTTAACATCGCGCAATTACATGACAACTGGTCGTGTTTATGAAACAGTGATTCATAAAGAGCGTAATTTAGAATACAAAGGTAAGTGTGTTGAAGTTGTGCCACATATTCCTCAAGAAATTATTCGTCGCATAAAGGAGGCGGCAAAATATAATAAAGCAGATATTACAATTATAGAAATTGGTGGAACAGTAGGTGAGTATCAAAATATTTTATTTTTAGAAGCTGCCCGTGAATTAAAATTAAAAAATCCAGAAGATGTTGCTTTTGTGTTGGTAAGTTATTTGCCAATTCCTGGAACTGTTGGAGAAATGAAAACAAAACCAACTCAATATGCCAGTCGTACATTGAACACAAGTGGTATTCAAGCAGATTTTATTGTTTGTCGGTCTGAACGTCCAATAGATAAACCGCGTCGGCAGAAGTTGGCAACTCATTGTGCTGTAAAATCAGATCATGCGATTAGTGCACCAGATGTTGGTTCTGTTTATGAGATTCCAGTTTTGTTAGATAAAGAAAAAATGGGGGACAAGGTTTTGAAAGTTTTGGGATTAAAATCTAAGGGTGGTAAAAATAAAAGTAAAGGGCTGAAAGATTGGAAAAATTTTGTATCAAAAATTGAGCGTGCAAATGAAGGTCACAAAGAATTGAAAATTGCGATTGTTGGAAAATATTTTGGAACAGGAACTTTTACTTTGGCTGACTCTTATATTTCAGTGATTGAGGCAATAAAGCATGCTTGCTGGCATCATGGTTATAAACCAGATTTAACTTGGGTAGATGCTGAAGAGTATGAAAAAGATTCAACAAAAGTTAAAGAATTGCGCAAGTTTGATGGTGTGATTGTGCCAGGTGGTTTTGGAACAAGAGGAATTGAGGGGATTATTATGGCGATCAAAGAAGTTCGCGAGCGGGGAATTCCATATTTTGGTTTGTGTTATGGAATGCAGTTGGCTTGTATTGAATCAGCTAGAAATGTTGCAAAATTGAAAAATGCAAATACTGTTGAGGTTGATGAAAAAGCTGATGACCAAATTATAATTGTTAATCCAAATCAGCAGAAAAATATTTTGCAAAATAGATACGGTGGCACAATGCGTTTAGGTGCTTATGACTGTTCTTTGTTAAAAGACACTAAAGCGCGTGAAGCTTATGCTCAAGCAAAAATTTCTGAAAGACATCGACACCGTTATGAATTTAATAATAAGTATAAACGCAAATTAGAAGCTGGTGGAATGATTTTTTCTGGTATTAATAAAGAACAGAATTTAGTGGAAATTGTTGAGTTGGCAGGCCATCCTTGGTTTGTTGGTGTGCAGTTTCATCCAGAATTTAAATCTAGGCCTTTGGTGCCACATCCTTTGTTTAGAGATTTTGCGGGAGCTTGTGTAAAGTTTAGTAAATAAAGTTTAAAATTTTTATAAAGGGAATTTTCCCAGGGCAAATTCCCTTTATAAATCAGGAAAACCACTGTGAGTTAAACAGTGGTTTTCTTAGTTTTGGCAAGATGCCAAGTTGTGTACTAGCTGTATGGAGTTGGACCTGTCTGTGATGGTGAGCCTGTCTGATTTTCTGGCTCTTCAGTGCCTAGTTTTTCCTCTCCAGCATCTGCCTCTTGGGTTTCCGGCGCCTCAGCATTCGACTTTTCGCCACCTGATTTTTCAACAGTAACCACAATCTTGCGAATAGGTTTACTCTTCAACACAACGCGCTCATCTATGTCTGGAAAGTACACCTCAGAAAAAAATCGGTCTAGGAATACTATTACCTGACCTCTTTCTTCGTGTTCATCCCATTCAATTTCTGATTCTCTAATAGTAGTTAGTGGAACTTCCTTTTCAAACCTGCCAGCTCTTTGAATCACAACAGCAAAGCGCACAATTGCTATGGGTCTGGTCACAATAAATTCACTCATTGCTTGCTCCCTCCCTTTTGTGATCAGATTTCAATTGTTTGTTTATGCACTAACCACATGCACAAACTTTTTGTTTTTCAAGCTACCGTCAAACTTGCGATGTTTTTTTGTTTGAAACTTAACCACACCATCAATCACAGCAAAAATTGTGTGGTCTTTCCCAACTTTCACACCTTCACCAGGCATGAATTTTGTACCTCTTTGTCTAATAATAATACTACCAGGTTTTACTTTTTGCCCACCAAAAATTTTCACACCTAAACGTTGTGCATTTGAGTCTCTTAAGTTTTTGGCTGAACCACCAGCTTTCTTATGTGCCATAACATTGAAAAATTAACGTGGCTATAGTATATTTAAGTTGTTTAATTCCGTCAACCCCAACATGTTAATTAAGCGAAAAATTGAGAAAATCTTAGAAAAAACCATTGTTCCAGCGTTAGAAAAGCACAATGGTGGTGTTGAGTTAATTGATGTAGATGAAGAAACAGGAGTAGTTAAGGTCAAATTTCAAGGAATGTGTGTAGGTTGCCCAATGGCTGACATGACTTTAAAAGCTGGAATTGAAGCTGAATTAATGGAAAAAATCCCTGAAATTAGGGAAGTAATCGCTGTAGAATAATTATGTTTTATCCATTTCGCAATTTTGCTGGGGACAGAAAAATTTTGACAACTTTAACAGTGATTGTTGGTTTGTTAATCGTTTTATGGATAAGTACAATGTTATTTGCACGGCCACAAGAAACACAATTTCTTTTGCATTACGCAGTTGATTTTGGTGTAAACTTTGTTGGGCCATGGCATTATGTTTATAGAATCCCAATTCTTGGTACAGTCATAGCACTAATAAATTGTTTTCTTGCATATTTACTTTTTCGTATTGAAAAAAAATACACTTACTTATTATTGGCATCTGCAATTGCAGTTTTACTTTTGTTGTTATTTGCTTTAATAATTATAATTTTGCTCAACATATAACTCAATAGATATTATGATGGAGTCAACAAATACTTTACTGGTAATGTTAGTTCTTGGAACAGTGAGTTTTTTATTTGCATTAGCTTGGACACCTTTGCTTTCTCGTCTTTTAATAAAATACAAATGTTGGAAAAAAGAAGTGCGTACAGTTGCACCAGATGGCTCTTCCACAAAAATTTTTGCAAAACTTCACAAAGACAAAGAAACAAAAACTCCGCGCATGGCAGGAATATTAATTTGGGGAACTGTGTTGGCTTTGGCGATAATTTTTTTCTTGTTAGCTCAACTTACAAACATCGGTTGGCTAGATAAATTTGATTTTTTAAGTAGATCACAAACATGGATTCCTTTGTTCACACTTGTGTCTGCTTCAATACTTGGTTTTTTTGATGATTTATTTGTGATTAAAAGCTGGGGTAATACAAAAAAAGGTGGTGGAATGACATTTCGTAGGCGTTTGGCTTTTGTAATTTTGATTGGGTTGGTTGGTGCACTTTGGTTTTTCTTTAAATTAGATTGGAACAGTATTCATATTCCGTTTTTTGGCGACTTGTTTATTGGTTGGTTATATATTCCACTTTTCATATTAGTAGTGATTGGAACATTTAGTACGAGTGTTGTTGATGGATTAGATGGTTTGGCAGGCGGGTTGTTTGCGATGATGTATGCAGCTTATGCAACGATTGCTTTGATGGGACATCAATATGATATAGCAATTTTTTGTGCAGTTGTAGCTGGAGCTTTAATGGCATTTTTGTGGTTTAATATTCCACCAGCACGTTTTTATATGGGTGAAACTGGAATAATGGGGCTAACAAGCGCTCTTGCAGTTGTGGCGTTTTTCACAGATTCTATTTTGCTGTTGCCAATAATCGGTTCTGTTTTGGTTGTTGAGGCGTTTTCAGTTATTTTGCAACTGTCCTCAAAAAAATTCCGCAAGAAAAAAATATTTTTATTAGCGCCAATTCATCATCATTTTGAAGCAAAGGGTTGGCCAGCACATCAGGTCACAATGAGATTTTGGTTAGTTGGTGCAATTAGTGCGGTTATTGGAATTATTATTGCGCTTTTGGATTTGCGTTTTTAGATTTGATTTTAATTTTTCCAAAAACACCTAAAGATTTTTTAAAAAACTTTTTGCAAAACAAATGCCTCAAAGAAAAAGTAAACCAGACTATTGGTACATTGGAGCGATTTTGTTGTTGCTAATTATTGGGTTGATGGTTTTGGCAAGTGCAAGTGCGCCAGTTGGTTTTGATAAGTTTGGAGACAAATATCATTTTGTAATTCGTCAGATAATGTATGGTTTAGTGCCAGGTGCTGTGGGTTTTGCTGCAATTTATTATATGGGGTATAAATGGTTGCGCAGATTTTATGTGTGGTTTTTCTTTGCAACTATTATTTTGTTAGGGTTGGTTTTTATTCCTGGGTTAGGTGCTGGTTTTGGAACAGCACAAAGTTGGATTGATATAGGTGCTTTTAGTTTACAGCCAGCTGAATTTGCAAAACTAACTTATATTATATTTTTAGCTGGGTGGTTGGATAATAAAGGCAGGCAAGGAGTGTATTATTTTTGGCAAGATTTTATTCCGTACTTAGGATTAATTGCAGTGCCTTTGGTATTATTAATTTTGCAGCCAGATATCGGAACAATGTCAATTTTTATAGCTTTTGGTGTTGTAATGTTATTTAGTGCGCGTGCAAGAATAAGACATTTGCTATTACTTGGGGTGGTTATGGTTTCACTAGTTGCTGTATTGATTGCTGTGGCTCCTTATCGCGCAGATCGTTTTATGACATTTTTGCATCCAGAATTAGATCCACAAGGAGTTGGTTATCATATTAATCAATCATTTTTAGCTATAGGTTCAGGTGGTTTTACAGGATTAGGATATGGAAATTCCCGCCAAAAATTCCAGTATTTACCAGAAGTTAGTTCAGATTCAATTTTTGCTGTAATTGCTGAAGAATTGGGATTTATTGTGAGTGCATTGATTATTTTGCTGATATTGTTTATATTTATTCGTGGTCTCTATATTGCTCGCAGATCCACTGATCAGTTTGCAATGTATGCAGTGATTGGGGTCGCCAGTTGGATTGGAATTCAATCATTGGTAAATATTGGCGCCATGCTTGGATTAATGCCTTTAACAGGCGTGCCTTTACCGTTTGTGTCGCACGGAGGGTCTGCAATGGTTGCAGGTTTGATAGCAGTTGGTTTGGTTGTTACAATTTCAAAAACCATTCGCGAAATTGATTAGTTGAAGTTTAAATTTATTATGATGAAACAAACAAAATACAAAATAGTTTTTTCTGGAGGCGGAACTTTAGGTCCTGTTATTCCTTTGTTGGCTGTTTGGGAAGAAATTAAAAAAAATTCACCAGTTGAAATTGAAGCAATTTGGATTGGAACTACAAATGGTCCTGAACGCAGAATTGTTGAAAAAGCTGGTATAAAATTTATTGCTTTAGGTGCGCCAAAATTTCGCAGGTATTTTACTTTAAAAAATTTATTTGTGCCATTTAGATTAGTGTGGTCATTTTTTAAGGCGTTTAAGTTATTAGGAAAAATTCATCCAAAAGTTATTGTAAGTGCAGGTGGTTATACTTCAATTCCAGTTCATTATGCAGGATGGTTGTTAAGAATAAGTTCTTTTGTGCATCAACAAGATGTTGGTGTGAGTTTAACAAATAAATTAATTGCACCTTTGGCTTCATCAATTAGTTGTGCTTTTGAATCATCTTGCAAAGAATTTAAGAAAAAAACTATTTGCATTGGAAATCCTGTTGCTGAAAATATTTTGCGCGGATCAAAAGAGCGAGCAAAAGAAATTTTTGAATTAGAAGATGGTGTGCCTGTGGTTTTGATTTTAGGTGGAGGTACAGGAGCAAAAGAAATTAATAATGCAGTTTGGAATGGTTTGCCAGAGTTAGTTCAGTTTTGTCAGGTGATTCATGGTACTGGAGCTGGTAAGGGTAGACAAATGAAAACACAAAGATACCATCAATACCCATTTATTTCTCACGAAGATTTAGCGCATGCATATGCTGCTACTGATTTAGTGGTTGTGCGTGCTGGTATGGGGACAATAACTGAAATCACTGCTTTGTCTAAACCAGCGATTTTAGTGCCAATTTTAAATTCAGATCAAGAAAAAAATGCTGAGGTTTTTGAGAAAGCTGGTGCAGTGGTTGTTTTTAGAAGTGGTGGTAAAGCAAATTTAATTTCACAAATTAAAAACTTATTGCAAAGTGGGGATGCACAGAAAATGTCTGCAATTTGAAAAAAGTTATGCGTACAGATGGTGCAACAAGG
>CAZVIA010000012.1:0-16027 GCA_964627525.1 uncultured Gammaproteobacteria bacterium
CGTTTGGATATGTGGATCCAGAGGCGCCAGTGGAGTTGGGCGAGTACCTGTACGAGTACTTCAAGAATGGAGCACACCAGGCAGAGTACGATGATGTGTTGAGCATCTCCTACTCTTCCAAGGACAAGGTCTACACTTTCAAGGTGAAGGGTAGTCCGAACTTCTTTGCAGACGGATGTCGCGAGACAGATGTTGCTGGTGAGCTGGACTGTAGCCACTCGTACGATACTGCTGAAGTAACCGCAACTTGCGCAGTGTCGTCATCACAAGACTACTTTGACTGTGAGTACACCAGCAAAGTCTACAACAGCGAAGGAAAATTCCTGTTTGAATCAACCGGAAACGTGGTCCACATGACTCTGCAATAGGCAGTCAGGAACCCCAAACAACAAGACCTCGAGCTAACAGCCCGAGGTTTTGTAATTTAAATTATATTTTAAATTTATTCTGCTTCTTTAATTATTATCCATCCGTTGAATGGAGTTGATGCATTCAGAAAATTCAAGTAATCTTTACACTCTTGATTTTCTGGACTATTCCAGCAACCCCCAACACCTGATTCACAACTACCGTTACACCATCCCCAGTTATCTAAAATCTGAATCCTAGGTTTAAATGCACAATATCTATCCCCTATTTCAAACCCATAATCAGGCGCTACAAAAGTTAAACCATTACTAGTCACAGGTGGGGCACTTACACCAACAGTATATAATTTTGATGCATCACCATCACAATCATAAAATGAATAGTTATTTATATATTGATAATATCCTTCTTTACATGCTGCATCAGAATTTCCAAAATTAGACCCATCACAAAGTGGCTTACTATTTTTATATTTACCATTTAAACTAGTAATTTCATCTGCTTCAATCGCATCAACTTCAGGATGCGCAGTCCAATACATTGAAACCCTGCGAATTGGCATTTGATTAGCACCTGCATCTGCATAAAACCTTGCACGAGCAGACAAAGAACCACCAGCACCAACAACAAATCCATCAGTTACATCATTTACAGAAAAAGCTGCGCCAGAATTAATATTACATACACCTTCTTCACATTGGACACCGTATGTATCAGGTGGTCGCAAATCAGCTGTATTTTGGGTTGCTATCTTATCATTTCCACTTAAAGTAGCTAGTCCAAATTCTGTTCCCAAAATAAAGTCACGCGTTGCTTGGCTAGTTTCATAACCACTATTATTAACTGATTTATAAGAATAACCATTACCAACTTGACCCCATTCCCAAACACCATAAGCTTTAGCAAAAATATTATGCAACAAAGATTGAGTCACATTAATATTATCTACATTACTTGTATTAGGAGATTCATGATTATAATAACTACCATCTAACAAATCATTTCTTTCTTGTCCTTTTAAATCATTAACTTCTCCTTGATTTCTAAATAACCCCATACAAACACCTTCATCTATAAAAGGTCCACCATAATCTTTTTCTAAATCATGTGTATTCTTATAAGAATAAGTTACAGGATCACCACAACCAAAATTATTATCACAATACTGCCCATGATTTGAACCACCTATACAAATATTTGAACCACAGCTATATTTTTCAGATTCATTTTCATATAACTTCAAAATCCCATCAACTTGTGAAGTTTTTGCACAAGACAAAGGTGAGCCAGCATTACCATCAATAGCAATTGACCAAGCTTCTGAACTAGGATCTTCAGTTTGCTTTGCTGAACCAAACGGCTCAAACTGCTGTGCAAGTTTATAACGTGGTCTTGCTGCTGAATAACCCATACCTGTTTTTTGAGCATTCATAATATCCCCAGGTGACAAAATAAAATCACTTTCAGGATTTGTGCGATCAGTCCAAGCCATGTTTGTTGATTTTACATGAGAACCTTCTTGACTTGAATCATAAACCTTTGCAACTTCAGTACAATATTCTTTTAAGTAAAAGAATACACCTAATTTCAAATATGAATCACTATCACCTGCATCACAAATCTTATAATCAATACTGCTAATTTTTCCACTTTTATTAAATACAACATCAACTATCAACCTATTAAATGAGTTAGCAGTACCTGGACAAAAATCCTTATCCTTTAAATTACTATTACCAGGAGTCATGCTTTTTTCTAAATCATTTTGAGTGTAGTCAAAACCACCTTCAGTATTATTTTGCCAGAATAAACGCATTTTTGTATAACCACTACTATCTTTAAAAGTATTACTCATGTAGCTTTCTTGACCACTAGTAGCATGAGGAGATTCAGGAGATTTTACAGGAATAGGACCAATAAATTTATCTTTCAAAATAAACATCTCTTGTTGTTCTGGCCAAAAATTAACATGCCCAGAATCCTTATCATCATCTGGCCATAAACCATCGTCTCCAAAACACCACTCACCACAACCAGCTGCTGAACTTGCAGGAATATAAATAGATACCCTCTCTATATCATCAATAGTAAGGTCAGAATTTTTATTTAAAACATAACTACCATTAACATTATCAAAAAATCCAGCACCAAGAAAAGATGAATTAGGATGACTTGTTGTATAACGATAACTACAAGTCATCGTTATACAAGAACCACCATCATACTTTGTCACCAACTTGTATGATTGTGACTGCAAATTATAATCATCAATTTCTTCTGCAGCATATGACACTAATTCATAAGGTGTGTGAGATTGCATGTTTTCATATACCACACCACAACCACTAGTATTTAAACTTGAATAATCTACACAATTTGGATTATTCCCTGCGGGAGATAAATTTGGTTTACCAGGAGGGCTTACAAAATCAGACAACCCAGTTGCACAAGTGCCAGTATTAAATACCCCACAATTTTTTATATGTTTTGCATAAATTTCATCATAAGAATCAGTCGGCCCATCCCCATAATCAAACATATTTATCGCAACAGAAGAACCCAAGCGATTTGAATTTCCCCTAGCTTTTGTACACATGTATTGTCCAGTTCCATTTGCTGGCAATTGATAACCAGCTTTATCATGCTGATTAAATGTATCTACACCACCTGAAACCAAAGTTGCTGGATACCATGTTTGACAAGCAAACTCATTTTCTTGACCATTAACTTTTGATTTTAAATCTGGCTCAAGACAATAACCTTCCAAACCATGAACTTTTTGGATCTTTTTCACCATTTGGCATGTACCATGCAACCTGTATTTTGGCTGGCTAACACTTGTCCTATTATCCTCACAATGAGAATTATCTGTGCAAGACATACCATCCCTACTTTGACCTACATTTGTAAACCCACCTTGACAAACTCCTTGTGGTGCAACTACATCTAAATCATAATATTTTGGTACACCAAAACCATATGTAATTTTTTGATAATCACACCCTTTACATTCTTGAATTTTATAATTATGTGAAGGTTGTCCAAAATCATCAAAATCACCAACAAACTGCCGACAAGTATTTGCATTTTGGAATGAACTTTTCTTTGTCATCACTTCACCATAATCACTATATTGTTCTACAATCGTTCCAGGAAAAGGACTATCTTGTTCTGGATATGCACGACAAGAATTTTCAGCTAAAATAGCTGTTTCAACAACTGGCTCATATTTTAAATCATGTGCTGCAACACATTTTCCAGAATAACAAATTCCTTGAACTGTTTTTGGATCACTAACTTGGGAAATCGTATAACTACACTTATCTCCATCAATACCACCAGAACAACCTGTGTGTTTACTATTTGTTGGATGAATATAACCCAACTTAATATTACTGTTTTCTTTGTTAGTTTCAACTGGACTTAACCTATCAATTTGGAACCTGTTGTACAAAGAATAACCAGTGTAATCTTCACCAAACCAACTTACATCACGCGAAGTATAAACATCTTTTGTTAGCAAAGCACCTTCTGCACTTTTTTCATCAGCCCAATGCACACATTCACCACCTTGCTTGTCACCTTTCCATTTGCGACAAGTTCCAACATCAATACAAACTTCTTTTGCTTTACCAGCATCTTTATCCCAAGCTGTGTAAGAAGTTTTACAAGCAAGCCATTCTGTACAAACACGATCACGCTCAACTTTCAAAATTGTATTAGAATCATTTGTTCCACATTTTGCACGAGCTTGTGTTCTAATTTCTTCAATTATAGTTATTAGTTGCTCACTTGTGCTGTGACTATTTTGAGAAGTCTTTAAACCAACCTTTCCAGCACTCATATAATATGCTTGGCACAAAGCATACATTGCACCTGCTGAATCTTGATCATGTTTTCCAGAATAAACACCCCATTGTTTTACACAAAACTGACTAATATTTTTATTTAAATCTTCAGTACACTGAACTTGAAACTCTCTGATACTTGGTTGATAAGGCCCTTGATAAGGAATATTATCTGATTGTTTAAACACAACGACATTATTTTGTTGAGTTGAAAAAGCCACCTTTCCATCTTTAACCCCACTTGTATGAATCATTTTTGAAAAATCCATTGGCGCAAAAACTTCTACAAAAGCACTTTGTTCATTCAAAGCTTTTTTACATGCACATCTTCCCATTTTATAATATCCTGTTGTAACTCCTTTAATACAAGAGGAAAAATTATTATTCATTAGGTCTGCTGTGCAAGCAATTGGACTTGAAAATTGTGAACCCAACCATTCAGTTACCTCAACAACATCAGACAAATCATCTGCACCAACAGGCCCAACAAGTCGTCCACCAGCTTCAGCAGAAAGTTTATTGGTTTCAACAGCACTCCAAGTTTTTACTGGATTATTTGTATTATCCAACAAAACACACCCTTCACTCTGACTTACCTGACCTTCACAAGATTTTGCGTCCAAACCTTCATTATCAATCAAATAATATGATTTACCTTCAGGAAACTCCGGACTTATATCTGCACGATCCACAAATGCAGAACACTGATCATAGTTTTGAGTACACAAACCTACATTTCCTTCATAAGCAATATCACCATTTTTCCAAATTCCATAAGCAGAACCAGCAACTAAATAATTTGGATAACATGGTTCAATCTCACCTGAATCTGAAGCAGACTTAAACCACCCAGAAACTTTTTCACCAGCAACAAGTGCTTCCTTTTGATAAACACAAGTTTTTACTCCAGGATCTTTAAAGTACAAAGTTTGCTTAGCACCTGTGTATGACTCACATCCATTTTCAAACGCCTTACACATTTGACCTTCATATTGATCAGGATCATTTTTAATATAAACAGTTTCATATTCACCAAAACTATTCATTGAACCAGCATCTGTACAACCTTTTGCTTGAGGAGTACAAGTTGTTTCTTGAGTTTTTACTGCATAAATAATTTCATCTGCTGAAACATATACATCATCTTCTGGATGCAAATTACCATCAATTTCTACATCCTCACTAAAGTTAAACAACTCACCATCAGGTGACACAGAATTATAAGTATTTATAAATGCCTGACAACCAACAACTTCCTCATAACAAACATGTGTAAATGAAGTTAAGTAACGCGCATCATTTTCCTGATCAACAAACGCACGACAATTAAGTGCTTGTCCTGGTAAATTATCAAATTGATTTGCATCACAAACCAAAGGAGTTTCCCAAGAATCCTTTACAACATAATGAGTATCATCAGCTTCTTTTATCAAAACTTCATCAATGAAAAACTTTTGACCAGCAGACACTGAAAATCTCAACAAAACTTTACCTAACAAAGCATCCTCCACAGGAAAAGGTCCAACTTTATAAGAACGCCAAACACCATCAACTGTTATGCTTGTTGCTGATTCAATCAACACTGGTTCAACCGCCTTAGTTTGTGAATTTTTTAATATGTTGAAATCTGTTGTCAACACACCATTTCCTTTTGCCCAAAAACTCACTGTATAACCACGATTAGTTTCAATATCAATTTCTGGTGCTTGCAAAGCATTGCCACTATTTAATTCAAGTGAATGTCCACCAACAGTTGCTGATTCAGTACTGATTTCTCCACCAGTCCACTCACCATATTCATCAGACTCAAAATTATCATTAAAAACTATTTGACCAGCACCTGCACTATTTCCACGATATTCACGACAACCCACAGCCTCTGAACCACACTGAACACTTAAATTAGGAACAGATCTGTACAAACAAACACCTTTATAATCACCAGAATCATCTGTTGATAATTGACCACCACTTTCTTCACAAGTTGTTGCTGACAAAACATCATTACGTCTCATTACAGAACAATCAGGAGACACAAATACAACTTTTGACAAAAATCTATAACTACGTTTTCCATCTTTATCAAAAAACTCACGACAATCTGGATTATAATCAATATCTGTATGACGATTTTTATAAATTGCCTTATTACAATCTGAATACCACTGACCTAAAGTAAAACTATCATCAGTGTTATAAGCTGGCATCAAAGCATTGGATTCATAAGTACCACTTTTTGGAATAATATTTGGCTGATCATCTAACTTCAACATGTAAGATTTCAACTGATAACCTGCTGTATCTGAACCTTCCCATGTATAAAAAGTTTCAGAAGGTTTTTCATTTGGCAAAATACAAAGTCGCAATTGACTATAATTTTCAATTGCCTCACCTGCTTCACCACTTAAATTTGTAAAACTTGAACAACCAACTTCAGTTGCACTACACATTTGAGCTAATTCTGGAATAAAGTAATCAATAGCACCAACTGGCTCTAAATCAGTTGGTTGTTGTGCAAATTGCGCATAACCAACACAACTTTGATGACATTGATCATTCCAATTAACAATTGTTTGCCCATCATCACTCATAAGTGCTTCAGTAATTACTGCGGGCACTTGAGGATCTCCATTAACTGGAGTGAACATACTACAACCAACATCTTCTGGCTCACATTTTGCAGCATATTCCTGACACTCAAAAGTATCTGTTAAACTATTTCCAGTACAACCCAAGTAATCTGGTGCAATTTGAACATAAACATTTTTAAATTCTGAAGTTTGTAAACGAGTACAACCAATATCTTGTTGTTCACACACTTCAGCATATTGATTTAAATAAACATGCGCACCAGCACTATCCCATAATCCTGAATTAGTTTTTTCTATTGCATAACCAAGACAACCAACATTTGCTTCTGTACAAAAATTATTGTCTATTGTGTTCATTAAATATGAAATCTCATCACCCAACCGATTTGTTAAACTGGCACAAGAAGCATAATGAGCTGGACATGATTGGCCAGCGATACGCCAAGTATTTTTTTCACGAGCACAATAACCCCAAGCACCGACACATTGACCTTTTTCATCTACAGCTACACATGTTGGGTCATCCACACAAACTTCTTGCCTAGTTGCACCTTCTGGAGATTGCAAAACAGGACCATAAACTTTTGCACGACATTGCATTATTGGTGCACGCAAAATCCAATTTGGATCAATTAAGTGACAATACGGATGTTCATCATCTGCAACACCATTTGGATCTAAATCAAAATTACAATTGTGAAAATTTTCCACAACAGTATTAAGTGAAACAGTTCCATATTTCACCGCTTCTTTTGCAGCAACTTCCCAACCAATTGGAATTATTCTTGCGCGCCTTAATTTTACTAAGTTGCTATAACAATATGCTTCAGACCAACAATAATTACTTCCATTTAATGCAGTATCATCTGGTGGAATTAAATGCCAATTTCCATGTATACTTCCTTCATCTAATGCTTTACGAACTGTCATTGCACCACCACTTTGCGAAGATCTAATTGCTTTATCAAAAAACTCATCAATCACACAGTTGTTTTGTTGTGGATACTGACTTGGACATGACAAAAATTCAGAAACAATATCAACTGAATTCACCTGACGAATTGGAGTTACAAATGTATCAGCATAAACAGCTTTGAACGCATCTTTAGCACCACCTGATTGTGAATATTGTCCAAATGAAAATTTATCCCTAGGTTCTTTTGAAACAGGAACAGCACCTTCACTAAAAATTTTATCAATTAAATTGTTAGCCAAAGTGCTTAGAAAAGTTCCTCCCATTGAAACCAAAATACTTTTACCACTTGCAATAAATGCATTTTGTTTTGCCTCCTCTTTGTCTTTTTTATCTTTAGGGCTGGCAATTTTTGCAGTTTCTTCAACTTGCTCCTTAGGTGTAATTACATCTCCAGAAATCGCAGCTGTTACATCTTTATAGGTTGAATCAGCTGTTCTCTTTAATTCAGCAGTTTTTTGTGCTTTTATTTGCTTAAGTTGCATTTGCATGTTTGCGTCAAAAGCAATACTAGAATCTGAATTTTTAAAAACTTCTTTAAAATCACCAAAAAATTCTGTTGGACCTTTTGTTTCTGCCCAATCTTCCCAAGAATTTAAGACTTCTTTAAAATTACAACTTGGCTCTACACCACCTGGCAATGGTTCGCTTGCATCTCCTCTTTCAAAATGACTAGACAATTCCATTTGTGAATACATCATTGCAGGTATTCCATACAACAAGTACGGTACATTAGGACTACATAAGTTTAAACCAAATTTTTCACCACCAATATTAAGCTCAATACTATCACTAAAAGTTTGCAAAAATTCTCCAGCAGCACCCCAAGCAGCATTTTCCAAATAAGTTTTCCAATCTTCAGTATGAATCAAAGGCCAACCACCCCAATCACCTGTTGCAATATATTCAGCTGTTTTTGCTGCTAATTCATTTCCATAGTCACTTGCAGTATTAACCAGCGCAACTGTTCCAGCTTGCAATAAAAATTCTCCAACATTTTTGATTACTTTTTCCCAAACAAACTTACCAATAGTAACTGAAGTATGAGGTGCATCTGCAACAGGACCCACTGCTTTCACTTGCTGTATTGGAGTCAACAAAACACCAAACGACATTAGTACTGCTATTGATGTTATTATGACCTTTTTCATAAAAAATTATTGACCTTGATTTTGCTGATTTTCTAATTCTGCAGCTGCTTGACCCATTAATTCTAGGATTTCCTCATCTGTAAAACTAGCCACCTCTTCTGGGTCTACACCAGATTGAATCATTATTTGCCTTACTTCTGCAATTTGTTGTGTTAAATCTGCTTGACCTGGACTTTGTGGGGTAGTATCTTGCGTTACAGCACCATTTGCCAAAGTCTGCTCATACATTTGCTTTAAATCTTCATCACTAATTTCCTCAAGCACTACTGGATCTACACCAGCTTCTGCCAAAGCTTGCTTTAATGCTTGCACATCAAAATTTTCACCTGAACCAAACATTCCTAAAATTTCATCTACATCTGTTGGCTGACCAGCTGGTTGCTGAACTTGCACAACACCACCTGATGTCT
Source organism: uncultured Gammaproteobacteria bacterium (assembly GCA_964627525.1). GTDB lineage: Bacteria > Patescibacteriota > Patescibacteriia > Magasanikbacterales > JBBTQS01 > CAZKMQ01. Next base: position 9,343 of record CAZVIA010000012.1, read on the forward strand.
CTGTATCAGCAGCAGCACCAAAACAAACCTCACCTTTTGGACAGTTTGGATTTTCACCTGCATTAACTTCTTCAGAATCAGTCAAACCATCTGAATCTGAATCAGACAAATACGGACTTGTTTTATAAATATTAATTTCATCAAAATCCGTGAGCCCATCACTGTCTGTATCTTGTTGCTGCATGAGTTGCTCTATATCCATACTTTCCAAATCTGAAACTTCAACTACTTTTTTATTTGTTTGGATATTCAAAATTCTGGTGCGCATTTGCGTCACACCAATTGTTAGAGCTGCAATACCAAACAACACGAGTAATATCGCGCTTATTTTTTCATATCGCGTTAAGCGGCTTATAGCCTGACGAAACTCGTCCATGCGAATTTATTTTAGTGGTCTAAGTATACCACAAGTTTGTGCCACTGTGCTATGAAAATTTGTTCAGGCCTTGCTGTGCTGTGGATATTTGCATGCACAAAACCTTGTTCTAATTTTTCTTTTGAAAAAACTTTTGCACGAGTGAGTGTTGGAAGTGATTGTTTTCTTTTTTGCGCAAAACTTATTTGAGAAATTTTTTGTAAAAGTGTAAATTGTTTTTCTGTGAGTTGTGATTCTGTTGTTTGTGTTTTTGTAAAAATTTTTATTTGAAAAACTTCTGAACTTACTTCTGGTTGTGGCCAAAACTGATGTGGAGATACTCGAAGAATTTTCTTAACTTGCCCAATTGTTTGCATTGTTAATCCAATTTTTTGCAATTTAGGTGGTTTGCTTCTAATACGTTCTGCAACTTCTTTTTGTATCATAAAAGTCGCTGAAGTTGGGCGCGGTTGTTTTTCTAAATAATGTTCTAATAAAGGTGAGGTAATACTATATGGTAAATTGCCAATTAATTTATAATTTTGTGTTTTGTTTTTTTGTGAGCTTTGTGAGCTTTGTAGGCCAAAATTTTTCAAAACATCATCCACTTTTACTTTTAACGCATCTTTGTTTATCAAAGTAAAATTCTCTAGATGCCCATAAGTATTTTCTAAATATTCTGCTAATCTACGATCTTTTTCAATTGCAATTATTTTTGCGTTAGTTTGCACAAGCTGATGTGTGATTGCGCCAAAACCTGCTCCGATTTCTATAACTGTATCTTTTGGGGTGATTTCCACTGATTCTACAATTTTTTGCGCAACTTTTTCTGAAACCAAAAAATTCTGCCCCATTTGTTTTGTGGGCTTAATATTATATTGTGCACAAAGATTTTGAATTGCAACCGCAGAATAAATCATGTTTGTTTTTAAATTTGTTTTTAAATTTCAATTTCACCTTTCCGCAAAACCGCTAATTCATTTCCTCTTATTAAAACTATTGTTGAAGGAGGATTTTTTTCAAGTTCACCTGTGTCAATTATAAAATCAACATGATCTAATGTGTGGCTCAAAGATTTTTTAACATCTTTAATTGTGTAAAAAGGTGGATCACCATGTTTGTTCGCACTTGTAGCAATAATCGGTCCTGCTAATTTTTCTGAAAGCTCACGCAAAATTGTATTAGAAGTTACACGCGTAGCAACTGTATTATCCAAAGCAATGGCTGGTGTTGCTAATTTTACAGATTTTTTCCCAAGTTTTTTTAGTGGCAAAACCAAATTAAGTGGTCCAGGCCAATGTAATTTTGCAAGCTCTAAAGCTTTTTCAGAAAATTCTGCATATTGTTGCACCATTTCTAAATTTGCAAAAACCAGAGGCGAAGGATTGTCCAAAGATCTTTCCTTTATATTATATACGCGTGCAACAGCTTCTTGATTGCGAGCGTCACATCCAATTCCATAAGATGTCTCTGTTGGAAAAATTAAAACCCCACCGTTTCTTAAAACCGCAAGTGCTGATTCAAATGTTTTTTCTGGAGTTGTCATATTATTTTTATTAAATTTTTTTACCCGACCCTTTGACCATTTTTTTATCTAAGATTTTTCACCAGCCCTCCATTTTAAATAAGCTTCAATAAATTCATCTAACTTACCATCTAAAACAGCTTCAGTGTCTGCGGTTTCGTGCGTGGTACGATGATCTTTTACCATTTGATATGGATGCAAAACATAAGACCGAATTTGATTCCCCCATTCTGCGCTGTGATGTTCTCCACGCAACTCTTGTTTTTCTTTTAATTTTTCCTGCTCATACAATTTATGCAAACGCGCCTGCAAAATTTTCATTGCTGTTTCTTTATTTTGTTGTTGCGAACGTTCATTTTGACAAGAAACAGTTGTGCCAGTTGGCTCATGCACAATTCGCACTGCTGAATAAGCTGTGTTTACTGATTGACCACCAGCTCCTGAAGAACAAAAAGTATCTATACGCAAATCTTTTGCATCAATTTCAATTTCTTTTGTTTGTTCTAGTTCCGGCAAAACTTCTACTAAAGCAAATGAAGTGTGCCGCATTTTTTCTGCATCAAAAGGAGAAATTCTCACAAGACGATGCACACCATGCTCGCTTTTAAGATGACCATAAGCTTGTTTACCAATCACCCTAAAAACCACAGATTTAAAACCAGCTTCCTGACCACGCGACTCATGCACAATTTCTGTTTTCCAATTTTTAGATTCACAATATCTTGAAAACATTCTAAGCAACATTTCTGCCCAATCTTGAGCTTCAGTTCCACCAGCTCCAGCATGAATTGCCATAATCGCTGGCTGTGCATCATGCTCTTCAGACATTAACACCAAAAACTCAAACTTTTCAAATCTTTTTTTCAAACTTGCAAGCTGTGATGTAATTTCTTTTTTCATTGTACTTACATCTTTTTCAGAAATTTCTCGCAAAAACTCTTGAAGCGAATCAGTATCTTTTTTAAGTTGTTGCCATTTTTCTACTTCTGTTTGTAAATCTGCATGACGCTGACTAACTTCACGAGCTTGCTCTGCATTATTCCAAAAATCTGGATCTTGCATTTGTTTTTCCAAAACATGCATTTCAGCTGTTTTTTTTTGGACATCAATAATTTGCATTGCTTGTAAAATACGTTCTTCCAAATCTGTAATTTTTTCTAAAAACTCTTTCATTTTTCAGGGCTAAATTTAGAATTAATTTTGGTGCCAATACACTGATGAGATTATAACGAACACATGGTTTTTAAGCAAAAAATTTAAAGAAAAAAAGAAGCCCCAGAGAACTCGCGGTATAAGCCAATATCAGCTCCTTATCTCTGGGGCTTTGTGTGTTTTTTTAGTATCCCATTCCCATACCACCCATTCCACCAGCACCAGCCATTGCACCCGCATCATCATCTTTTTTCGGCAAATCAGAAATCACTGTTTCAGTAGTCAGAAACAACGCAGCGATAGACGAAGCATTTTGCAAAGCAGTTCTTGTAACTTTTGCTGGATCAATCACACCAGCAACAACCAAATCTTCATACTGATCATTTGCAGCATTATATCCAAAACCTGCCACACCTTTTTTCACTTCTTGTACAACCACTGAACCATCTTTACCAGCATTATCTGCAATCTGTCTAATTGGCGCATCCAAAGCTCTACCCAAAATTTGCACACCCATCATCTCTTCATCACTTAAACTCAAATGATCTAAAGCGCGCGCTGATCTTAGCAAAGCAACTCCACCACCAGGAACAATTCCCTCTTCAACCGCAGCTTTTGTTGAACTAATTGCATCTTCAATTCTTTGCTTTTTCTCTTTCATTTCAGTTTCAGTTGCAGCACCAATTTTCAAAACACCAACACCACCGCCCAACTTAGCCAAACGCTCTTGCAATTTTTCACGATCAAATTCAGAGTCAGTTTGCCCCAACAAAACTTTTAATTGTTGTATGCGTTCAGCAACTTGTGCTGGATCACCCCTACCTTCAACAATAGTTGTGCTTTCTTTTGTTGAAATTACTTTTCGCGCTTGCCCCAAGTCAGCAACTTCAACATTTTCTAATTTCAAACCAACTTCTTCTGAAATTACCTTAGCGCCAGTTAAAATAGCAATGTCTTGCAACATTTCTTTTTTACGATCACCAAATCCCGGAGCTTTTACAGCTAAAACACTAAATGTACCCCGCAATTTATTTACAACAAAAGTTGCCAAAGCCTCGCCCTCAACTTCATCAGCTAAAATAATTAATTCTTTTTTCCCAGCTTGTGAAAGTTTTTCAAGCAAAGGCAAAACATCTTGAATCGCACTAATTTTTTTATCAGTAACTAAAATATATGGATCATTATATTCTGCTTCCATTCGCGCTGTATCTGTAATCATGTACGGAGAAAGATAACCTTTATCAAAACGCATTCCTTTTACAACTTCTTTTTCCATTCCAAAAGACTGCGACTCTTCAACCGTAATTACACCATCGTTCCCAACTTCACGCATAACTTCCGCAATCAGCTTTCCAATTTCAGAATCATTCGCAGAAATTGAAGCAACTTGTACAATCTCATCACCTGTAACTGGTTTTGCAACTTCATTTTTAAGAAAATCCACAATCGCAACAACACCTTTTTCAATTCCATTTTTAATTGAAATCGGATTTGCGCCAGCTGTTACATTTTTTAAACCTTGTGTAACAATTGCTCGAGCCAAAACAGTTGCAGTAGTTGTACCATCACCAACCACATCATTTGTTTTTGATGCAACTTCTTTTACTAATTCAGCACCAATATTTTCAAACTTATCTTCTAGCTCAACTTCTTTTGCAACAGTTACCCCATCTTTTGTAATTTGCGGTGCCCCAAAACTTTTTTCAATAACAACATTACGACCGCGCGGCCCAAGTGTTACTGAAACTGCATCTGTAATTTGATTTACTCCACGCAGCATTGCTTGACGAGCTTCTTCTTTAAATAAAATTTGTTTTGCCATAATTTTGTGTTTTTAAATTTGTGGACTTAATTAGGATTTAATTCGAATTTAATTAATAATTGCCAAAATATCTGATTCAGAAATTACTAAAAACTCTTCATCTTGAATTTTAACTTCATCTGTAGAATATTTTTTAAAAAAAACTTTTTGCCCAACACTCACAGACATTGGATAACGAGTTCCGTCTTTTAAAACTTTTCCTGGACCAACTGCAATCACCTCACCTTGTTCAGGGCGTTCTTTGGCAGCAGTATCTGGCAAAATAATTCCAGATTCAGTTGCTTGCTCTTTTGTGTCCACTGTCTTTATAATTATATTATCATGCAAAGGTGTTAAATTCATAAATATTTTAGCTTATTTTAGATAAAATTTATTGATAAGCGATTACATCCGCTGAAACAGAAGTTTACGAAATATGAGGGAAATTGTCAAATCAATAAAATTGACCAAACACAAACCAAATGCTACACTAAATTTCACTACAATTTATGAATAATAAAAAAATTGAAATAATGTCACCTGCTGGATCTTTTGATGCACTAAACGCAGCTATAAAAGCTGGTGCTGATTCAGTGTATTTTGGAATTGAACAAATGAACATGCGAGCGCGAGCTGCAAATAATTTTAAAACTGAAGATCTACCGGAAATTATGCGCATGTGTAATGAAGCTGGTGTGCGAGCATACTTAACTTTAAACACAATTTTGTATGATCTTGATTTAGAGTTAATGAAAAAAATTTGTGACAATGCAAAAAAAGTTGGAGTGACTGCTGTAATTGCTTGTGACATTTCAGTTTTACAATATGCAAAATCAATTGGTTTGGAAGTTCATATTTCAACACAACAAAATGTTAGCAACATTGAATCTGTAAAATTTTTCTCACAATTTGCTGATGTGGTTGTTTTAGCAAGAGAACTTACTTTAAAACAAATCAAAAACATTGTTGAACAAATTAAAACGCAAAATGTATGCGGACCAAACGGCGAACTAATACAAATTGAATTATTTGCGCATGGAGCTTTGTGTGTTGCAATTTCTGGAAAATGCCACATGAGTTTGACTTCTTATAATGCCCCAGCCAATCGCGGAGTTTGTTTGCAAAACTGTCGCAGGTCATACAAAGTTATTGATGAAGAAACCGGCGTTGAGTTATCAGTGGATAATAAATACATAATGTCGCCAAAAGATTTGTGTACGATTGGTTTTTTGGACAAAATTCTGGACACAGGTGTTTATGTTTTGAAATTAGAAGGACGCGGACGTTCTGCTGATTATGTTTCAACTGTTACAAAAACTTATCGCGAAGCAGTGGACAGTGTACATCAAGGAACTTACACAAAAGAAAAAATTGAAAAGTGGGTTCAGGAATTGGCAACTGTTTTTAATAGAGGTTTTTGGCATGGCGGATATTATCTTGGAAAAAAACTTGGTGAGTGGAGTGGTGTTTATGGTTCGCGTTCATCAAAAGTAAAAACTTATATTGGTGTGGGTAAAAAGTTTTATAAAAAAATTAGTGTTGGAGAATTTTTAATTGAAACTGGTGAGTTGTGTGAAGGTGATGAAGTTGTTATTACTGGACCAACAACTGGTGCTTTAAAAATTAAAATAAAAGATTTGCGCGTTGATGGCGTGCCATCTAAAACATCTAGTAAAGGTGATTTAATTACTTTTCCTGTGCCAGAAAGAATTAGAAAAAATGACAAGTTGTTTGTAAATAAAGAAAGAGAATAATTTTTATATTTTAAAGCCTGACTGCTAAGCAGTCAAGCTTTTGAAATCAAAAACCCACACCAGTTGTTACACCAATGTGGATCTTGAGTTCAAAACTC
>CAZVIA010000013.1:0-12726 GCA_964627525.1 uncultured Gammaproteobacteria bacterium
TCAACTTCAATGACAAAACTTTCCACAGGTATTTATGAGTTTACATATCCTATTCCAGCAGATGCAACACAAGGAACATGGGAAACAGTTGTAGATGTGGATTTGGGTGGAGCTGCAGATATAACTAAACAAGATTATTGGGAAGTTGAAGGATCGCCTGCGCAAGTTTTGATAAATTCTATAAATGATAATATTGTACCGGGAATTGAAGCAGATATAACAATTACAAACGAAGGTACTGCTGATTATGAATATCAATATGAATGGTGTGTTGTTGATACTGAAGATAATGAGTGTGGAGGTGGAGATGATACATATCGTGCAACTGCAGCAAAATTAATTAGTGTTGGTGAGGACTGGGATACTACTTTGACTGCAACAGTTCCAGAAATCGGTAGCTATTGGTTTAAATTATTAGTTTATTATGGTTCTGAAGTTTCTGGTGCTTCGAGAACTTTTGAAGCTGTTGTGGAAGGAAGTGGAAGTACTGCAACTGGAGAAACTTCGGTTAAAAGTAAAGATGCAAGTTTAGATGATGTTTATGAAAAACTTATTGAGGTTGGCGAATCTTTAGAAGTTGAAGGTAAGACAGCGACAGTTTATGAGGATATTAAGTTGATCAAAGAATGGATTGGTGCAACTACTGAAACTTCTGTTCAACCAATACAACAAAGTATTGCAAAAATTTCCGAATCACTTGTTGAAATGGAAGACGCTGTAAAAGATAATTTTTCTAGCCCAGCGTTTAAATCTTTGCTAGATGTTTCAGAAGTTAATTCAGGTGATTTGCAAGATCTTAAAAATAAATTGTCTGAATTGCGTGCGGTTTCTTCAGTTACAAATCAGTTGTTGGAAAAAAATCTTACTGAACCAATTGTTGAAGCATGGATGTCATTTAATTCAGTGCAGTTTAACTTTCTGATAACAAATCCAGTATCTGAAGAAAAAGTTTTAGATTTTAAATCATTTCTTCCAAGCGAAGTTAAGAAATTAAATATTTTGAAGTTGGATGGTTTAGAAATAGATTTTGATGCAAATACAAATAGTTATTATGTTCATGGAAAAATTAAACTAGGGCCAAATGAGTCAATCACAAAAATAATTGAGATTGAAGATATTTGGTTTTATGAAGACAGTCTATTGGAAACTTTGGAAAAAGAGGCTGAAACTTTGTTGTCTGTTTTGAAAAAAGGAACTTATGAGGCACAAGGTACAATTTTGTTTAATGATATTGTTTCAGAATTAAGTTCAATTAAGCAAAAACAAGATAAGGGATATTTGTCTGCTCCAGAACACGTTGTTGCACATCGTGAAAATGAATTACGAATGAAACGCATTGAAGGCACTATGGAACAAATGAAAACTTTGGTAATGCAAACCGGTGCTTCTGGAAGTTTGGTTGGGCAAGTTGGAGGAATTCAAGTTTTTGCAACTTGGGGAATTGTAATTGCAATTGTGTTTGGTTTTGGTTTGATGTCACTTGTGTTGTTTGCAATGTGGAAACAACAAACACTTTTAGCTGCATCTGTTGGCGCAACAAGTAGTAATGGTAAACATATTACAAAACATTTTGGTCCAAAACATGTCAAAAAAACTCGCCGTCACAAATCTACAAAAAAATAGCCTAACAAAAATGTCAATTTATTCTTTGGTTGTTGTTTTGGGTTTAGCAATTCCAATTATTTTAGTTCCAATTGTTAGGTTTACCGGATATTCAGAAATATTAGAGGAATTGGCAAAGGCCTTTGTTGTTTTATTTGTGATTTCAAGATTGTTTACTTTTAAACAAAAACTTATTGCAGGTGTATTTTTTGGATTTTTATTTGGTTTGTCTGAAAATCTTTTTTACCTAAGCAACTTTTTTCAAATAGGGGATTTTAGTAATTTTTGGATGAGATTTATTTATACTTTGCCAATGCATATTTTAACTGTGTTGGTTTTGATTTTATCAATTGCATTTTTTAAGAAAAAATATTTTGTTGGATTTGGGCTTGCTGGGGCAATCATAATTCATTATGTTTTTAATTTTTTTGTATTTGTATAAGAAAACACCCTGAAAGTATAACTGGCTCAAAAAATCACTTGACTTAGTTCTTAAATTGTAGTACAATACGCTCGTTAAAATTTTATGAAAAAATCTGTAGAAAAAGCGGAAAATAACGATAAACAGTATTATTGGTTTGCTCTGCGGATTTTTGGAGATTTTACGTTTAGTTTGGTTGTTCCAGTGGCAATATTTGCATGGTTGGGTAATTATTTAGACAATAAATATAATACTGGACCTTGGTTGCTAATAATTGGATTTGTGATTGCGGCATTAGTTTCAGCTAAAATCATTTACAAAAAAGCACACAAACTAGGAAAAGAGTTTGACTCTCTAGATAAAAAACAAAAAGATAAGAAAGAATAAATATGATGGTCCCTTTGGCAGCAGAGCCTATAGCCCACATTGGGAGTTTCCCAATTACAAATTCAATGATAAATGCATGGATAGCTATAATTTTGTTTGCGATTGTGGCTTTTTTTCTTGTCAAAAGACGAAAAATGGTTCCAAAAGGTTTGCAAAACTTTGTAGAGTTTGTTTTAGAGTTCATGGTTGATTTTATAGAAAAACTTGTTGGAGACCGAAAAAAAGCAAAGAAATTCTTTCCAATTGTGGGAACATTTTTCTTGTTTATTTTAGTTTCAAACTGGATGGGTCTAGTTCCTGGAACTGGAACAATCGGTATTTGGGAAGTTCATCATGGAGAAATGATTTTAGTGCCATTTTTAAGACCAGTTGGATCTGATTTAAACATGACTTTAGCAATGGCGATTTTAGCTGTGGTTGGAGCAAACTTATTTGGAATAGTTGCAATAGGTTTTTTCAAACATATTGGAAAATTTATTCAATTAGGAACAATTTGGAAAAGTTTGACAAAAGGGCCTTTGGCAATATTTGTGGCATTGATTGAGTTTATGGTTGGTCTGATTGAGATTATTAGTGAAGTTGCTAAAGTAGTGTCACTTTCTCTGCGTTTATTTGGAAATATTTTTGCTGGAGAAGTGTTATTGACAGTTATGCTAGGTTTGGTAGCATATATTGCACCACTACCGTTTATGTTTTTAGAGATTATTGTAGGATTTGTTCAGGCATTAGTATTTGCAGGATTAGCACTTGTGTATTTGATGACAGCAACTGCATTGCCGCATGGAGAAGAAGAAGCGCATTAATAATATTGGGCGTAAATTTCGCCTAAAAGAATAAAATAATTAATTAACCCGTAATTCGGAGTTTAAAAATCAATTCCACTCCAGAAGATCGGATAAAAAACAAATTTATGGAACCAGAGACAGCAAGATTACTAGCAAAAGCATTTGCTATTGGAATCGGTGGTTTAGGACCAGCACTTGGTATTGGTCGTTTGTGTGCAAAAGCTATGGAAGCAATTGGGCGCAACCCAGAAGCATCAGGAAAGGTTTTTGTACCGATGCTATTAGGTGCAGCTTTTGCTGAAGCGATTGCTATTTATGCACTGATTATTGCATTTACTTTGTAACGTAGCACGCTACGTAGCAAGGTAAGTAGTAAAACAAAGTTTTGAGTGGGGATTTTGGCTGGCGTGGCGCCCAGCGCCAACAGCCAAAATCCCTACAACTAAAAATTGTTTATATGATAGATATTGCATTTGCAGCCGAAATGGCAAAAGAAGCAACACATGCAGCAGAAGCTGCAGCTCCAGCAGCACCATCGCTATTGGGTACTTTTGGTGTTAATTGGAAATTATTTATTGCTCAGTTAGTAAACTTTGGAATTGTTTTATTGATTTTGTGGAAATGGGTTTATACTCCAATGCTAAAAGTAATGAATGAGCGCACATCTAAAATTGAAAAATCTTTAGAAGAAGCAAAACAAATTGAAGAAGAGCGCAAAGCTTTAGAACAAACAAAAGTTGACGAAATGCAAAAAACTCGTGAAGAAGCTAAACAAGTTATTCAAATTGCAAAAGATCGTTCAGAAAAAGTTTCAGATGCAATGAGGGTTAAAGCAAAAGAAGAAGTTGCTGGAATAGTTTTACAAGCAAAACAACAAATTGCAGCAGAGCGTGATCAAATGAAAAAAGAATTAGAAGCTGAAACAATTAATTTGGCAGTTGTTGTAGCGGAAAAAGTTTTGTCTAAAAAAATTACTTCAGAAGAAGATAAAAAATTGTTAGACAAAGCATTAAAAGAAGTTAAGTAATATGAAAGCAACACCAGCAACATATGCAAAAGCTTTACATCAAAGCATAGAAGGATTGCCACGCAATAAGCAAGAAGGTGTGCTTGTGCATTTTTTAGCAATGCTTTCAAGGCAAGGAAAAATGTTTTGGATAAAAAGAATTATAAAAGCTTTTCAAAGATATGGTGCTGAATATGAAAAGCGCTCAAGTATAAAAATTACTTTGGCACATGAGTTAGAAGAACAAGATGAAGATAAGATAAAAGAAAAATTAGTAAAACAAGATGGTGTTGAGCAGGTAGTTATAAAAGTAGATAAAAACCTAGTGGGAGGCGCAAAAATTGAAAAAGGTTTTACAACAATAGATGCTAGTATAAAAGGACAATTAACAAAAATTTCAGGATAACTTATTTCAGGATAAAATTATATGTCAACACAACAAATAGTTGAATCATTAAAAAAACAAATCAAAAATTTTGATCAAGATGTAGATGTTCAGGAAACTGGAACAGTGATTGAAGTTGGAGATGGAATTGCAAGAATGAGTGGTTTAGACACTTGTACTTCAATGGAAATGCTAGATTTTGGAAAAGGCTGCATGGGTGTTGCTTTGAACTTAGAAGAAGAAACAGTTGGTGCAATTGTTTTAAATGAGACTGAAACAATTAAAGAAGGTGACACAGTAAAAAGAACAAAACAAATTTTGTCTGTTCCTGTTGGTGAAGGTATTTTAGGTAGAGTAGTTGATCCTTTGGGAAATGCTATAGATGGAAAAGGTGACCTTAAAATGAAAGAACGTTATCCTGTTGAAAAAATTGCTCCAGGTGTTATGAAACGTCAGCCAGTAGATACTCCAGTGCAAACTGGTATCAAAGCTATTGATTCAATGATTCCTATTGGTCGTGGACAACGTGAGTTGATTATTGGTGATCGTCAGACAGGAAAAACAGCTGTAGCAGTTGATACAATCATAAATCAAAAAGGTAAAGACATGATTTGTATTTATGTTGCTATTGGTCAGAAAGAATCAAAAGTTGCACGTATTGTTGCTAAGTTAGAAGAAACTGGTGCAATGGATCATACAATTGTAGTTGTTGCTGGTGCGTCTGATCCTGCTTCTTTGTCATTTATTGCTCCATACGCTGGTTGTGCAATGGGTGAATATTTTATGGATCAAGGTAAAGATGTATTAGTGATTTATGATGATTTAACAAAACAAGCTTGGGCTTATCGTGAAGTTTCTCTATTGCTTCGTCGTCCACCAGGACGTGAAGCATATCCAGGTGATGTATTTTATTTGCATTCACGTTTGTTAGAGCGTGCAGCTAGAATGAGTGAAAAAAATGGTGGAGGATCTTTAACAGCTTTGCCAATTATTGAAACTCAATCTGGTGATGTATCTGCTTATATTCCAACAAATGTAATTTCAATTACAGATGGACAAATTTATTTGGAATCAGATTTGTTTTATAAAGGAATTCGCCCAGCATTAAACGTTGGTTTGTCTGTTTCTCGTGTAGGTTCTGCAGCTCAAATTAAATCAATGAAAAAAGTTGCTGGTAAGTTGCGATTAGATTTAGCACAGTTCCGTGAGTTAGAAGCTTTTGCACAATTTGCAACTGATTTAGATGATGCAACTCGCCAACAAATTGAGCGTGGAAAAAGAACAGTAGAAGTTTTGAAACAAGCTCAATATTCAACAATGGAAGTTGGACATCAGGTTGGAATTTTGTACGCAGTTACAAATGGTTTTCTTGATAATGTTGATGTAGAAAAAGTTGCTGAATGGGAAGAAAAGTTTCATACATATTTAGATGATCAGCAATCTGAATTATTGGTTGAAGTAAAATCAGGTGACTGGGATAAGGTTGAGCCTGAATTAAAAAAAGCAATTGAAGAGTTTAATAAGTTAGAAGGTTATGGCAACACAGACGAAAGCAATTAAGCGAAGACTGGTTTCAGTTAAAAATACTCGCAAGATTACAAAAGCGATGGAGCTTGTTGCTGCTGCAAAAATGCGAAAAGCTGTGGACGCTGCTTTAGGTACTCGTGAATATGCAAAATATGCTTGGCATGTTTTGCAACATATTGCTGAATCTGAAAAAGAACAACTACATCCTTTGCTAGAAACTCGCCCTGTTGAAAATATCTTAGTGATTTTAGTTACAAGTAATAGGGGGTTGTGTGGAGGTTTGAACAGTAACATTATTAGAAAAACCATTGACCTGGTTAAGAACCCAAAAATAATTGCAAAACACCGCATTGAAGGTAGTGATCAGGAAATAAAAGATAAAATTAATGTTGAGATTTTGTCTGTTGGTAAAAAAGGTGAAAAATCTGTAGCAAAAATGGGAGTGCCAGTAATTGGAAGTTATATTGATATTAGTGATACACCAAGATATCTTGAAGTGCAACCAATTGCACAAACAGCAATTGAAGAATATAAAAAAGGTAAGTACGACAAAGTAGTAATTGCATATTCTGATTTTGTAAGTGCAATTTTGCAAGCTCCTAAAATTCGTCAGTTGTTACCGATTTCTCCAATTGATTTAGAAAAAATGATTTTGGAAATGACACGCTTAATTGATCAACCATTAATGTCTGATCAAAAAGATCGTGGTGAACGCAAAGAAGGGGTTGGACATGAAGTAGAATTTACTTATGAGCCTGGAACTGAAGAAGTTTTAAATATAATCTTGCCAAGATTAGTTGAAACACAGGTTTATCAGTCAATTTTAGAATCAACAGCTTCAGAACACAGTGCCAGAATGATGGCAATGAGAAATGCTTCTGATGCTGCGTCTGATATGATTGAAGATTTAACATTTACATTAAACAGAGCACGCCAAGCTGGTATTACGCAAGAAATTGCAGAAATTAGTTCTGGTATGGCTGCACTATCTTAATATTAAATCGTGTTACCAATAAATTTGAATATATAAAAATATGAAACAAGGAAAAATTACACAAATTATCGGGCCGGTTGTAGACGTTCACTTTGAAGGTCAAGAAATGCCTGAAATTTTAAATGCTTTGGAAACAAAACACCAAGGTGAGCGTCTTGTATTAGAAGTTGCTCAACATGTTGGTGGAAATACTGTGCGTACTATTGCTATGGGAAGTACAGATGGTTTAGCTAGAGGACAAGAAGTTGAAAATACTGGTAAGCCAATTTCAGTTCCTGTTGGTGATGTTGCTTTGGGACGAATGTTTAATGTTATTGGAGATCCTATTGATGAAAAAGGTGAAGTAAAAGCAACTAAGCGTCGTGCGATTCATCAGAAGGCACCTGAATTTACAGAACAATCAACTGCTACAGAAATTTTTGAAACTGGAATTAAAGTTATTGATTTGATTTGTCCAATTATGAAAGGTGGTAAAGTTGGATTGTTTGGTGGTGCTGGTGTTGGAAAAACTGTTGTGGTTAAAGAGTTGATTCGTAATATTGCTGCTGAGCATGCTGGTCTATCTGTTTTTGCTGGAGTAGGTGAAAGAACTCGTGAAGGAAATGACTTGTACATGGAAATGGAAGAAGCTGGAGTTTTAGATAAAACAATGTTGGTGTTCGGACAAATGAATGAACCACCGGGAGCTCGTGCTCGTATTGGTTTAACTGGCTTGGCTTTGGCTGAGCATTATCGTGACGAAGGAAAAGACATGTTGTTGTTTGTGGATAATATTTTTAGATTTACACAAGCTGGTTCAGAAGTTTCTGCTTTGTTAGGACGTATTCCTTCTGCTGTAGGTTATCAACCAACTTTGGCTACTGAAATGGGAGCTTTGCAAGAAAGAATTACTTCAACAAACAAGGGTTCAATTACATCTATTCAAGCTGTTTATGTTCCTGCTGATGATAACTCTGATCCTGCACCTGCAACAACTTTTGCTCACTTAGATTCAACTGTTGTGTTGTCTCGTTCTTTGTCTGAATTAGGAATTTATCCTGCTGTTGATCCTTTGGATTCAAGTTCAACTATTCTTGATCCAAACATTGTGGGACAAGATCATTATGATGTTGCACGTCAAGTTCAGAAAGTTTTGCAGAGATATAAAGACTTGCAAGATATTATTGCGATTTTAGGAATGGAAGAATTGTCTGATGATGATAAAAAAACTGTTAACCGCGCTCGTAAAATGCAGAAGTTTTTGTCACAACCATTTTTCGTTGCTGAAGGATTTACAGGAATTCAAGGAAAATATGTTTCTCGTGAGGAAACAATTCGTGGATTTAAAGAAATTTTGGAAGGAAAACATGATGATAAGCCTGAGCAATCATTTTATATGAAAGGTACTATTGATGAAGTTAAATAACTAATATTATCTGTCATATACTCTCGGGACGTGAATTTATACAAACATGAAAAAAATACTATTCAAAATTATAACTCCAGAAAAAACAGCTTTTACTGATGAAGTAGATAGTGTTTCTTTGATGACTCAAATGGGGGAAATAACTGTTTTAGCAAATCATATTCCTTTGATTGGAATTTTGTTACCTGGGGAAATTAAAGTTAAAAAAGGTTCTGAGGATCATTTTTTGTCTGTGACTGGTGGTTATGTTGAAGTACACACTGAAAACAAAGTTACAGTGCTGGCTGATGCTGCTGAAAGGGTTGAGGAAATTGATATTGAGCGTGCGGAAAAAGCTCGTGAGCGTGCGGAAAAAATGATTAAAGAAAAAGGATTTGCTGATGATATTGAATTTGCAGCTTTGCAATCTGCTTTGGAAAGATCTTTGTCTAGAATTAGGATTGCGAAAAAGAGAAGTCGTAGAAAAAGATAAAATTGAGTTTTTAATAAAAGAAAGACCCCGGCACTGCGTTATACAATGTCGGGGTCTTGTTCTGTCCGGGGCGGCCGCCGCTCTGCTGGTTGTTCTTCGGCTCTGTTAGCCGATGAACCTCCGGAGGTTCTCGACCGTCACGTTCTCGCCACGGGCGAGGGCGGCGATCACGCGGGCCGTCCGCGTCCTGGGCTTTTCCGCGGTTTTCTGTCGAATAACGCGGCTCTTGTTGGTGTAGCACTTGGTGTTGGCACGGCGAGCCGATCGTGAGCCCATTGCCTTGCGAATCTGGCGGCGGGTCAACTTGTCGTTGTTCCGCTGGCTCTTCTCGCCGCGAGCCTTACGTCGTGCCTTTGCGCTTGCCATCTTCTCTCTCCTCGTGTCTTTTTGTAAGCATCTTGCTTCTAGGATTTCAGAACAAACCTCATGTTTGAACTTAGTATTATAGCACATTTTAACGATTCTGTCAAGTGTCGAGTGTAAAATATATTAAAATTTCGCTAAATTTAGCCAACAGACCTTGACAAAACTTAAGTTTTGTGCTAATGTGCTACTCTTAAGGTAGTAGTGATTTACCTAATCACAACTGCTTTTTGCGATCGTTAAAACCCAAAACCCGAAGAAGAGGAGGAACTCTCATGGGTAAGTGGATGATGTGTTTGGTGTGCGTAGTTCTTGCTAGTTGCATGGACTTTGATGCGCCTGAGTACGCAGCTCTTTCTCAGGGTTGTACTCCTGGGGATGACTGTGAGTTGGAAGACGGGGTATCGGCTGATGCCTCTGGATCCAATGACCAAGGTCAGCCTGAAACTTCTGAACCTGAAGTTGACCAGCCTGATGGTGACGTTGATGACACCAAGGATGGTGTGACTGATTTTGAGGATACTTGTGTTCCAGATTGCAAGGGCAAGGTTTGTGGTAACAACAGTTGTGGCGGATCTTGTGGTTCTTGTTCAGATGAGACACCAACTTGTGTGCAGGGCAAATGTTTTGCCACTCCGTGTGAAAACTCGTCTGATTGCAATGATGGAAACAAGTGTACGAATGATTATTGCACTGATGGTGTGTGTGATCACATTCCTGTTAACACTGACGCTGGTGTAAACCCGTGTGAAGATGACAACGAATGCACATATGATTATTGCTCTCCCAACACTGGTGAGTGTGAGTATGAAAACACCTTTGCAGATTGTGATGATGGATATCTGTGTACTGGGCCTGATTATTGTTTGGCAATGCAGTGCATTGGTGATCCAAAATCGTGTGATGACAAAGATGAGTGCACCACTGATTCTTGCGATAGCTTGACTGGTAAGTGTCAGCATGTCGAAATTCCTGGTTGCAAGTGCATCCCAAACTGTGAAGACAAACAGTGTGGTGGCGATGGTTGTGGTAAAAGCTGTGGCTCTTGTGATGTGGTTGAGACTTGTGAATGTTCTTCTTTGTTCTTTATTTGTTACCAGAAGACTGGTGAATGCAGTGATAGTGGAAAGTGCACTTCAGTGACAAGTGTTTTCAAAGATTGCAAAGATGAAAATCCCTGCACCAATAGTTCGTGTGATGAAGAGGGTGGGTGTGTAAATACTCCAAACTCTGACTTGTGCGATGATGGTCTGGAATGTACTACTGGTGACACCTGTTCTGACGGGATTTGCCAAGGTACTTGGGATAATCAGCTTTGCCCTTGTGTTTCAGATGAGGACTGCGTAGATGATGGAAACTTGTGCAATGGCACTCCTGTGTGCGACGGCGAGTCAAACACTTGTGTCATTGATGAGGCAACTGTTGTCTCTTGTGACAATGCTAGTATGCCAACTTGTAAGGAAAGCGTGTGTGTGCCCACTACTGGTGAGTGTGCACCGATCCTGAAGAGTGGTTATTGCTTCATTGATAACAAGTGTTGGACCTCTGGTCAGACTGATAAGGAAAATGGGCAGCAATGCCTTGTGTGTTCTCCTGCTTTCCCAAATGAGTGGCATAAGATCACTGGCGACATTTGTACAGACGGAAACGCTTGTACTGTTGCAGATAAGTGTGTTGAGGGTGTTTGCACGCCTGGAACTCCGTACGTCTGCAATGATGCAAATCCTTGTGTAAAGCCTTTCTCTTGCTATGAAAACGAGCAGGGTTTGGCTGATTGTGAGTACCACGTCGGTGCATGCGAGGATGGTAATCTTTGTACAGAGAATACGACTTGTGATGCAGAAGGTGAGTGTGTTGGTGGTACTCCAAAGTCTTGCGATGATGGAGATCCCTGCACATTTGACTGGTGTTTGAAAGATGAGGGTTGTACGCATGATCCGATTGACTGTTCTGACTACTCCGATGCTTGTTACGACGGAGTTTGTAATGGTAATTCAGGTTGTGTGAAGGTTTCAAAGGGTGATTGCCCAAGCAAGCCCTGCCATCTGGACTACTGCAATGTTGAAACAGGTTGCTATCTGGAGAAATTCAGTCTTAGCATCCAAAAGTCGTTGTGTGATGATCAGGATGATTGCACTAATGACTATTGCGATGATGAGGGTGCTTGTGTCAATGAGGCGATTCCAAATTGTCCGTGTGAGCCAAACTGCGACGGAAAGCAGTGTGGTGATGACGGGTGTGGTGTTTCGTGTGGTGAGTGTGGTATGGGAGGAGGTTGCGGATGTGACGGACTAACTTATTTCTGTTCAGGTTATAATGGGCAGTGTGGTGCAGACGGCATGTGTGAACAAAATCCAACTGAGTACACAAACTGCGATGATGGTTTGGAGTGCACCGAGGACTCTTGTGGGGCTGCTGGTTGTATTAACACGCCAAAGCCAGATTCTGACTATGATGAAGAAACGTTTTATTTGGACAACAAGAAGTTGAATCCAAAGACAGATGTTTCAGAGTTGCAGTCCTGGTTGGATCCAAAAGAATGGCAGCTTTGTGATGATCCTTCTACTGGGCACGTGGCGCTTTGCGTTCAAGTGACTGATAATGTAGGTAATCAGCTTGAGTTTGAGATCAACAACCCTACCAATGACCAACTTCGGGTCACGTTTTATGTCGAGTCCTACTACAACTACTACCCAGATTGGGCAAAAGGTTCAGTAGAGCTTGTGCAGGGCGGAGAGGTTAAGTGTTCAGTTCAGTTGCCTGCAGGTAGTCAAAAGCTGTGCACTGGTGTAATTGGACCTGGTGTGGCCAGAGTTATGGTGACCGAAGGTCAGAGCCTTTCAAATGGTTGGGATGTAACGCTTTCTAATCAGGGAATCAAGCTTGAGTACGCATGCTCGGGTGAGTAACTTGTAAAAGTCCTGCTGTAAAGTAGGCACAACAACAAAAGATCTTGTTTAACGACGAGGTCTTTTGTGTTTTTAAGGTAAAACTTTTCACCGAGACTTGACGAAATTTTCCACAAATGCTATAAATATATGTCGCACAAAACCGCGACCAAGGGAGGGAAGATGGACTTTCAAAACATGGAAGATGTTGCAAAGTTTCTTCAAAAACTTGTAGACGCAATGAGTAGATCAGATGCAAGAGTTGTTGATCTGGAATTGCTGGTTCAAGGTGATAATATTGCTACGATTCTGCCAGTCCTTCGCGGACAGGCAGAGGTCGTGGTCAAGAAACACATCATCGATTGCGACACCGACCCCTTCATCCCAGACGGATGGTCTGTAGAAGATCATACCAAGGGCGGACAGTTGGAATGGAATCCAGAAAAGATTCAACTCTGGCTTTCCAAGTCCCAGAAAGATGGCGGGTACAT
>CAZVIA010000014.1:0-5565 GCA_964627525.1 uncultured Gammaproteobacteria bacterium
AACTAGTCCCTTGAAGATCCTTGGTTCTTGTAACTTGAACCTTGGGTCTTTTTTTTATATAATAATTTTGAGTTGGTTCATGTATTTATGTTTAAGGATATAAATCATCAACTTTCGTTTATTCGTATTTTTCCAGAGTCTATGTAATTAAGGTTATGTAGAGAGTGTAGGGCGAAAAGTGATTACTCCGTGTTTTTCTTTTGAGATAATTTGGTCTCGTAAAATATACAAGATATGGATGCGTCTGTATCTGGTGAAGTGGAAGAAGAAAAACAATTAAAATGTTCCGAGCAATGATTCATGGCAGAATGTGCTGAACATTTGGTTCGATCAACACAATCGCAAGCTCAAGATCAACTACAACTGGGATGATAATCACAACCAGAGATGGGTTGTTGCGATGTAGTGCTTCGGAGGGAGTCCTTATTATAAGAAAAGTCGGTTATAACCGACTTTTCTTATAAATTATTTTAAATATTTTAACCATCCACCAATCATTTTTCCAATTTCATTAATCAAAGATTGTATGTTTAAGTATTGTACATTTGAGATACATTTAGTATCTTTTGAAATTCTAATAAGTAATTTTAATACATCTAGTTTAGCACTCGCAATTTCAAGGTGTGATAATTTTTTATTCCTATCTTTAATATTTGAGCAAAGTATTGTGTGTTCTAATAAGTTTAATATATATACATCGCATTTTTGTCCAAGTGTGTAACGTTGTGTTTTAGGAAATTTGTGTAATAATTCATTCCAGAAACAATATAATTTATAAATAATATGAACAATGGGAACATCAATTTCCTTTGGGGGGGCTTGCTTGGTTGTAATCATAATTTTTCTTTAAAAAATGTTTTTACTGCTTGGCAAAAGTTTAGCAAAGGAAAGAGAAATAAGAAAGATGTAATTTATTTTTCTAGAAATTTTGAAAATAATTTATTTGATTTGCAAGATCAGTTGGTGAAAGGAAAATACAAACATCATTCTTATGAAAAATTTCATATTTATGATCCAAAACATCGTGTTATCCATAAGTCGTGTATAAAAGATAGGATTGTACATCAATTACTTGTTGATTTAGTAGAGAAGAATTTTGAAAAGTTTTTTATTTATGATAGTTATTCTTGTAGAGTGGGCAAAGGCACTCACGCTGCTGTTAGAAGATTAAGAAAGTTTTTGTATAAAGCAAGTGTTAATAATACCAAAACTATTTATGTTTTGAAATGCGATATTAAAAAATTTTTTAATTCAGTTGATCATGAGGTTTTGTTTAATTTAATAAAAAGAAAAATTACAGATTCTGAAATTTTAAAATTAGCAAATGAAATTATTAATAGTTTTCAAACATCACTTGGCAAAGGTTTGCCACTTGGGAATGTTACAAGTCAGTTGTTTGCAAATATTTATTTGAATGAGTTAGATTATTTTGTAAAAAATATTTTGCAAGAGAAATTTTATATAAGATATTGTGATGATTTTGTTTTTTTGAGCATTGATAAAAATTATTTAGAACATCTTAGATTTTGTATAAATGACTTTTTGAAAACTAAATTGTGTTTGAAATTACATGATGAAAAAGTAAGTATAAGGACTTGGGAAAGTGGAATTGATTTTTTAGGCTATGTTTTGTTGCCAAAAGCTGTGGTCTTGAGAACCAAAACTAAAAATAGATTATTTCAACGAGTTAATGAAAATAATTTGCCTAGTTACATGGGTTTGTGCGATCATGCAAATAGTTATAAATTAAAGAAAGAGATTATAAACAAACTTTGGGTGGAGTTGTAATATGAAGATTTTACTAATAAACAATCTATATCCACCATATACTCGCGGAGGAGCCGAAATTGTTGTACAAAAACAAGCACAGGATTTTTTGCGAAGAGGATATGAAGTGCATGTTTTAACAACACAGCCAATTTCTTTTAAAAATTTCACAGGTTGGTTTAGTTCAAAAAATGAAAATAATATTCATGTGCATCGCTACACTCCTAACAATATTATTAGTTATTATAACCTACATCGCTTACCAAAGTTTTTGCGATCATTATGGCATTTGATTGATGCAATTGATGTAACTGGATATTTTTTGCTAAAAGGTTTGATGCGCAGAAATAATTTTCAAGAAATTTATACTCACAATTGTAAAGGTACAGGAATGATGTTGGTGCGCGCATGTGCTAAGGCAGATTTTCACGCACATGTTTTGCATGATGTGCAATTGATTACTCCAAGTGGTTTGTTGTTTTTTGGAAAAGAAAAATCATGGGAGGTTTGTGGAATATTTGCAAGTGCATATCAATGGATCATGAGAAAAGTTTTTAAAAATGTAAAAAATATTCAGGCGCCATCACAATGGGTTGTAGATAAGCATCGTAAGTTTGGTTTTTTTGAAAATTCTAGTATTAGGGTGTTGCGACCTGAACAAAAAAAAGTTACACAAAAGTCCGGGGCAGGAAAGTTTGTTTTTGTTGGGCAGATTGAGGAGCATAAAGGAATTGAGTTTTTGTTAAAAGTTTTTAGTGCAACAAAAACACACAAATGGCATTTAGATGTAGTGGGCGAGGGGAGTTTGTTGAAAAAATTAAAAAAACAATATGCAGATAATTTTGCAATTGTTTTTCATGGGAAAGTTGGTCGCGAGAAATTGCGTGAACTTTACCAAAACGTGGATACATTATTAGTTCCTTCTTTGTGTTATGAAAATACACCAACTGTGATTACAGAAGCGCACGAGTATGGCCTGAAAGTTGTGGCTAGTAAGATTGGGGGGATTCCTGAAATGGTTTTTGAGGGTGATAGATTGTTAGCTGTTGGTAGTGAGGAAGAATGGGGAAGGTTTTTTAGATATTGACAAATAAATTTCTTATATTATAATATGTGTACAAGAGGTCATGGTGGAGTGATCTCGGGGTTCTGTGTCAAGCGTTGGCGGACGCTTGTGCACATAAGGTGCGTTTGCAAGAGGTAATTAGGAGGAGAGTGCTGGTAAGTAGGACCACCTGCGGTCAGGTGGGAGCTGCATGCTAGCTAGTTGTGAGGAGTGTTTCCATACCAATTCAAAGCCGCGACCACGACGAGGACGCCAAGTCTTGTCGAGCCAGCAACTCTGAAACTTGATAGGTGATGTGAGAGTTCAGAACAGTTCTCTCCTCAAGCATCACATCGGCACTTCGATAAAGCTGTCAAGTAATCAGCACTCTCCTCCAAAACCCCTTCGCCACACTAGAGTCGAGCGTAACGCCCGACTCTTTTTTTGGCTAAATTTAGCTAAAAAAGCCCATAAGGGACTTGACTTTTTTGCTTAAATGTGCTATAATACGCTCTTCATCGTCATAAGTAAAATTATGACCATGTTAGCTAGTTAATAAATTAATTTGTTTATGACACAAATTAGAAAACCAAAGCTTGGGAAATATATTGCTGGTATGAGTATGGTTGCAGTTTTTGCAATTGCAACTTTTATTGCTTTACCAAAAATGTTTTCTCCTGAAGCTACAAGTGCTGCTGCATTGTTAAAGTTTGATAACCCATATGGTGCTGCAGTTGAGCATGCTGATGTTGATCGTCAGTGGATGGTATATGTGGACTATCGTGGTAATGAAGCGAATTTGTACACATATAACTTTTCAAACAATAAGGAAAGAATGATCACATGGGATGTTTCTGTGATTGACGAGAGTATTACTCGTCCGCAAATTCAAGACGGTTATGTTGCATACAACAATCGTTTGGAAGATGGTACTTATGTTATGAATCATTTTGATCCATACATGTACAAAACAAAAGTTGTTGGAAACTCAAAGCAAAAAATGAGTGCACCAGCATTTGATAACAGCATAATTGTTTGGACTCAAGAAGATCCAGAATATGCTGGAGCGCAGCAAATTTATTTTGCTGATGTAAAACGTACTGTGACTGAAAAGTTGACTAACTCTGCAGTTGCTAGACGTTCAGCTACTGTACGCAACAATGTTGTGTACTGGCTTGAAGCAAATGGTGATAATTGGGATCTTGTGAGCCATGATTTAGATCATAGCCACAAAAAGGTTTTAGTTAAAAACAAACCATTTGTAGGAAATATTTCTGCTTCAGGTAATCGTATTGCATATGCATTACAAGGTGCAAGCCAAACTGATGTGTATACATTAAATACAGTTACTAAAAAAGTAGATAACATCACAAATTCTGGTGTTGATGAACGTAACCCAATTATCTTTGGTGATAGAGTTGCGTATGATGAGTATGTTGGTTTGAAAGATAAGGAAGTAGCTTTGTATGATTTTTCTACAGGGTTAAAAACTGTCTTAACAAATGACAACATGGCTCATGGAAGTGTTTCTTTGACTGATTCACGATTAGTTTGGGCAGACGCTCATACAGGTATTTCACAGATCTATTTGTATGACTTTAAATCAAGTGAAAATAATGTTCACTTTAGTTTGTCTAAAAAAATTGTGAGCAATGTTGTTGAACCACAGCCAACTGCTCCAGCAGTTCCAGAAATCACAGTTCTTAATGTAGATACTGATGGTGATGGATTAACTGATGAGCAGGAGTTAAATTTTTATGGTACTAAGCCAAAAACTTTTGACTCTGATGGAGATGGTTTAAATGATTATGATGAAGTAAAAGTTTATTTTACTCATCCATTGAAATATGACACAGATGGAGACGGCTATTTTGACGGAGTTGAAGTTAGAACTGGTCATAGTCCATTAGTGCACGCTGATAAAGCTACCACTTATGGTGTTGAACGATTTTATCCAGATGTTGAACATGCAAAAGCTGTTCAATTGAAAAATGCTTTGGAAGCAAAGTTAGGTAAAGGAAAAATTGGAATTCATCGTGATGCATGGCCATTTTATGCAATGGCATACATCTATGGTGGTTATTCAGTAGATGAAATTGCAAAATCATCTCAAGGTGCATATGGTGTAATTTCTGCTGAAGTTTCAGCAAGTGATTGGCGCCAAACTCAAATGTATAAAAATGGAATTAACAAATGATGCTCAGGTCCTCTCTAATTTAAACAGAGAAATCTGAAAATTTCCAAAAGGAAATTAAGCAAAAACCGCCTGAAGGGGCGGTTTTTGCTTTGTTTGGGATTTATTTTTATGAACTTGACTGATTTCATGGTTTTTGCTAAACTACGAAGTCGTCTGTGTTGCACAATGTGGCGCAGGTGGCATTAATGGCAATAAGGAGTAGTTGTCATGGCGGGAAAATATCCTGTTACAGGCGACCAGTACCGAGATGCTGATCGCAAAATGAGGGAAGTCAAGCGACAGCTTGATCAAAAAGGTGGAAGTCCGCTTGATCCCGAAGTAGTTTGTGATCTTTTGCAAAGTCTTTTGGAGGGGGGATTTACTGTACCGTTGGATGCTGCAGGCGTTCGTGGTGCTGGTGTAAGTAAAGAAGAGTTTTTTCTTTCTCCTGTAGATCAGTGGGAGTTGTTTCTTGAATACAACCAAGATCTACCTAGTGAGTTGAAATTTACTAAAGAAGAGCTTTTGGCTTTTTGTATGGAAGGTGGTAATCCTAATCCACCTGAACTACCAGAAG
>CAZVIA010000015.1:0-5180 GCA_964627525.1 uncultured Gammaproteobacteria bacterium
CTTTGAGTTTTGAACTCAAGATCCACATTGGTGTAACAACTGGTGTGGGTTTTTGTTTTACTTGACACTGTAATACAGTTGTATTACACTTTGAATAAGCAAACCAGTAAGAGTTTTTAATAAAAAATTTATGCGACAAATTTTTTCAATCTCACTTTCAAAAGAAGATGCAAAATTTATTAATCAACAAGTGCGTAAACGTGGCTTCCCTTCAAGAAGTCATTTTATAAGACACTTGCTTGGGCTTGATAAAGATTTGATTTCAGAAGATGATGTACTAATGTACTCAAGAAAAGCAGAGGTAGCACATAAAGCAGGTAAAACTAAAAAACTTGGTTCTTTGTGTGATCTTATGGATTGATATGAGAGTAGAAAATATTTATTTTGACTCGGATTTTGAAAAAATGTTTAAAAAATTGCCACGTAGAATACAAGGCAAGGCTGTTAAGATGCAAAAATTGTTTACAGAAAATAGTTTTCATCCATCTTTGCGCGTACATAAATTAGGTGGTAAGCTAGAAAAGCATTGGAGTATAAGCATAAATAGGCAGTATAGGATTATATTTAAACCTTTTGAAAATGGTGATATTTTGTTTATATCTATTGGCAAACATTCAATTTATGAAAAACAAAATAACTAAAATTTAATTAATAATTTTTAACAAAATCAATATGGAATTTACATATTATTTAGTAGGAGTGATTTTGTTCATTGTTTTGATAAGTATTCGTCAAATTAATGAATATCAGCGTGGTGTGAAGTTTACTTTTGGTAAATATTCAAGCACTGCAAAACCTGGTTGGAGATTGGTGATTCCAATTTTTCAGTCGCTGACAAAAGTGGACATGCGTGTGAAAGCTGTTGATGTGCCTTTTCAAGAGGCGATCACAAAAGATAATGTTTCTGCAAAAATTAATGCAGTGATTTATTATAAGGTGAGTGATGCTGCGCGAGCGGTTTTAGAAGTTGAACATTATCGTCATGCGGTTTCACAGTTAGCGCAAACAACAATGAGAAATGTTGTTGGTGAAATGGAGCTTGATCAGTTACTTGCAAATCGTGAAGCAGCTGCACAAAAAATTAAATTAATTGTAGACAAAGCTTCTGATCCGTGGGGAATTGAAGTTGAGGCTGTTGAATTAAAAGATGTGATTTTGCCAGATGATATGCAACGTGTGATTGCAAAACAAGCTGAAGCTGAACGTGAACGTCGTGCTGTTGTAATTAAATCTACTGGAGAAGTTGAGGCAGCTACAAATTTGGCAAATGCTGCAGAAACTTTGTCAAAGCAAACAGGCGCATTGCATTTGAGAACTTTGAATACTTTAAATGATTTAAGTTCAGATCAATCTAATACAGTTATCATGGCAGTGCCTTTGGAAATTTTGAGAGCTTTTGAAAGGTTTGGAATGGGTGGAGGTGGAAAATAAATTGTTAGTTGGTTGTTGAAAATTATTGGGGCGAAATTTGTTTCACAAATTTCGCCCTTTTAATTTAATCCAAAAATCACAAAACCCGCACTGGTTATCAGTAGCGGGTTTTGGTATGTTTGGCTTGAGACTTTTGCCATCTAGTAGCGACTGTTGAAAAAGAACTTGCGAAATCTATAGAAAATCGTTGTTGGCACCATCATTGAAAGTGTGATTGTTCTTGACACCCATTTGTTTTCTTCTGGGAAAAAGTAAGCGACTGTAAAGCCTCCAATAAATAGACCTGTAATGATGAGGGCAACTATCCAATTGTCCGCAACTGTAGTGTCAGTTGATCTATTTTCTAATACAAACTTCCTCATTGCAAGGTATGCACCAAGTCCAGACCCAAGCCCCTGTGCTATTGTTGCTGGCAACTTGATGTTGTTTGAAATACACACAAGATGGCTCATGAGAAAAATTGTAGCAAAGCTTACTAGGGCAATCAGTGTTGTGACTCCTAGTAGAGCTGCTATCGTTGCAGTCGGCTTAAGCTTAATTCGTCTACCTTGCATTTCCCCCTCCTTTCTCCTGTGGTTTTCCGTCTTTCCTCTCCACCCCACGCCACTCATTCAAGACATCAGCCATGCGAGCAACTACTGCAGTTGTTGCTAGCCGAATCAAGATCTGACGACCATTTGCAAACTCAGTTTGAAGTTTGTCTCTGGTTGTGTGAACTTGCTGAATAGTAGTCACTCCATTTTGAGCTACTGGATCATTTGTTCCAATTGCACTGGCTGCAAGTTTGCCCAAGATACAGTCTGATGCCTTTTTCAGGTCGTTGGCAATTTCTTCAGCATGCTGACCCCACAAATAGTGGGCAGTGAAGTTTGTTGGAGCTTCTGATTCTTTGGTGATTTGGAATTTGTGCAGAAAAGCTCGAGCCCTTCTTTCTATTTCTGTCAATGTGTAACCCTCTCTCCTAAGTTAGCTAAGTGAGTCATATCATATTTAAAGTTTTTTGTCTAGTTTTTTAAGTTTTTCATAAAAACTTTTCACAAAATTTCAAAAACCTATAAAAACCAAAAGCCTCGTTTGTTAACGAGACTCGGGTTAGGTTTTTTTGAGAAAAATACATTAGCTTGCGGGCACACTCACCGCACGAAACCAGCGTGCGATTTCTATTACGCCCATGGCAATCAGTAGTCCTATCAAACTAGCTATAAGTACAGAGTTGATTTGTTTTGTTGGAAACATTTCTTGGATTTTGAATATACGGGTAAGAGACATGTATGCTCCGATTCCAAATCCAACTATTGTAATCAAAATGTCTGGATGGATTACAGATCTGTCAGAATCCATGATACACATTAGAACCAAGATGATTCCTGCGTGTGCAAACACAACAACTGTTGCTGTGTGGTTTTCAAAGAACATCAGTGGTAGGTATGCAGGACCACCAAAAGTGATTGCGCAAAATCCTACCAAAAGTGCCATTGTAAACAAGATGTGTTTAGGTTGATTGCTCATTCCGCACCTCCTTAGTGAGCTAATATTTATAACATAAATTGTGAAACTTGTCAAGCGAACTTGACAAGTTTCCTCACAAATGCTATAAATATTTGTCGCACAAAACCGCGACAAAGGGGAGGGGCAATGAGTACAGTTTTGAAAGTTCCTAGTGATTTTCTTTTTAATTTGCTAGCAACAGCAGAAAGTGCTGGTGCAACATCAGAAGATTTGACCAAACTGACACAAGCAGGTGTGTTTGCTAAGATCTTGCCGATTCTTTGTGAGGGTGTTGAAGAATATCTAGTGAAACACATCATCGACTGCGATTCCAATCCATACCTCCCAGACGGATGGTCTGTGGAGGAACATCAGAAGGGCGGACAGTTGGAATGGGATCCAGAAAAGATTCAACTCTGGCTTTCCAAGTCCCAGAAAGATGGCGGGTACATTGAGGGCAACAAGCTCCGCAAGGAGCTTAAGTCCCAATCAGTACTCAACGCTAATGTGTTGGACTACCTACTTGCCAATCCACATCTCATCCCAGAGGAGTGGAAAGGAAAGTATGTGTACTTCTGGGGTACAATTTACCGCAGCCGGAGCGGCAATCTGATCGTTCGTTGCCTCTATTGGGGTGGTGACAAGTGGATCTGGGGCTACGGCTGGCTGGACGATGGTTGGGGTGATCGCTATCCTGCGGTTGTGTGCAAGTAACTAGCACTTTGGACTTGGGTACTTTGCCCTAGCCCTTAGTCCCTTTGCCCTTAACTCTTTGAGTTTTGAACTCAAGATCCACATTGGTGTAACAACTGGTGTGGGTTTTTGATTAGAGATTTTTTATGAAAAATTACACAAGATTATTAAAAGTTTTAATCAACAGGTTTTCCACAACATTCACTTGACAGGTTTTTTCATATAATATATAGTATTGCCAGATTAAAAACACCACGTCCAAATAATTATATTGATTTGGACCTCTGGCTACCGGTTATTCTTAAGACAAAATATGAACTGTCTTCAAATGAATACTAATCAAAGACCCGGGTAACGCCAGAAGAATTTTTTTAGCGTCCCCGGTATGAGCCGGGTTTTTTGTTCCTTAAGGATAAAAATTAATTTTATTAAAAATATTTCAGCTGTGTTGTTTTGTGAAAAGTTTTTACTAAATGTCACAAGACAATACTGCTTAAATTTAGTGGTGGTACATTAACAATTTAAGACGCACGCATCAAAAACAACAATTACAAAACACGTTGAGTGTTTTAGTAGAAATCGTACACCAAGAGCATATGGTGGATGCCTAGACATGAAAAGACGATGAAGGACGTAGCAGGCTGCGATAAGCCTCGGGGAGTTGTCAAGCAAACTTTGATCCGAGGATTTCCGAATGGGGAAACCCGGCTAAAATGAAAGTTTTAGTCATTTGCATCTGAATACATAGGATGTAAAAGAAGACCTAGGGAATTGAAACATCTTAGTACCTAGAGGAATATAAAGAAACATACGTTGCATATTTATAAAGGTAGCAGCTTCGGTTGCTTCCGAATAAATGTGTAGCTTCGATTCCGTTAGTAGTGGCGAGCGAAAGCGGAACAGCCCAAACCCCACAGATGAACTTTTGAAGATTTTGCATTTATGTAGAGCTTCTTAAGGAAAGGTCCAAGCCCTTGTCTGTGGAGGTGTTGTGAGACACACACGTTTTCAACTTGGAAAGAAAGGTGTGATGTTCGCTTTTAGTAGAATCAGCTGGAAAGCTGGGCCAAAGAAGGTGATAGCCCTGTACACGAAAAAAGTTGAATACCACGCTGTGGGTGTTCTCGAGTACTGCAGGACCCGTGAAATCCTGTAGGAATCTGCCTGGACTATCAGGTAAGGCTAAATACTTTTTATGATCGATAGTGAACTAGTACCGTGAGGGAAAGGTGAAAAGCACCCCGGGAGGGGGATGAAATAGTATCTGAAACCATATGCTTACAAGGAGTGGGAGCTCAAGGTTCGTCCTGAGTGACCGCGTTCCTATTGAAGAATGAGTCAGCGAGTGTGCTACATGTCGCAAGGTTAATTTGTTTTGCAAAGAAGCCGTAGTGAAAGCGAGGGTGAATAGCCCGAAATTTAGTGGCATGTACACGACCCGAAGCCAAGTGAGCTAGCCATGGCCAGGGTGAAGCCCGGGTAAGACCGGGTGGAGGCCCGAACCCACGCATCGTTCAATATGCGGGGATGAGCTGTGGTTAGAGGTGAAATGCTAATCGAACTTGGTA
>CAZVIA010000016.1:0-2786 GCA_964627525.1 uncultured Gammaproteobacteria bacterium
GGAACGTAGTGGAGCAAAATATGGGAGAGCGAAGTGCAACGAGTGAACCGCATATACTGTGTTAGGCGAGGGTGATTTTCTGTAGTGCTAACGGAAGAAAATCAAGTGCAACGTCCCCTTGAGTTGCAAAAACTTTTTATTTAGAAGCTTGGGCAACCCAACGTCCAATTTCATCTAATTCCAAATTTACATCCCTAAACTTTGAGAACAATTTTTGAGCCTCTTCTTTTGTAAAAAAACTATGAGGCAATCCTTTTTCTGGGCCTGATAGCGGGGCAAAAGTACCTTCAGCGATTTCTTCGTGATCTTTGAAGGTGTTCCATTTTTTACTACTTTCAAAATCAGGCACAGTAATAAAGATTTTTCCATTTTCCACGATTGCCTCATAAATCCTATTTATCAAATTTTGAACTTGCTCTTTTGTTCCGTGGTGAATTGTAGAAATAGAAATGACCAAATCATACTTATTCTTTGGAATCTCATACTCAAACATGTTTACACAAACAACAATAGAATCATCGCCTAATGTTTTTTTGGTCATTTCGACTGCGGTTTTGCTTGAATCAATGCCGTCAGTTTTAAATCCACCAGCCTGTAAAATCTTCAAGTACTTACCGGTACCACATCCAATATCTAAAACATATTTAAGTTCAAAATTTGATTGGCTCAAAAATTGTTTAAATAACGGATGAATTTCTTCTGAAAGGGTTGCCCAAGCTTCGCCACCCTTTTGATAATTCTTGTAAATGTTATCCCAGATTGTCATAAGATTAATATTTGCTTACAGGTTAAAAAGTTTTTGCAATTTCGCCTAACTGGTTTTTATCCCAACTTCATACCACAATACTACCAAATACTTGTGTGTTATGTAAACCTTTGGTATTATTAGATAATATGAAAAATCTACTGGACGAAACTAAAAAAACATTGATTTTAAAAAATTACAGCCCCAAAACTTGCAAAGCATATTTGTTGTATATAAAACAATTTATTAATTTTGCCAAAAAATCTAAAATAAAAAACAAACAAAAAGCTATAGAAAATTTTCTCCTAGAAAAACACAGCAAAAATCAATCTCCACAAACAATCAACCTAGCACTTAACTCCATTAAGTTTTTCTATAGAGAAATCCTCAAAGACACCAACAAAATCAACATAAAATCCTCAAAAAGACCAAAAAAACTACCAATAGTATTATCACACAAAGAAATTATCAAAATAATACAAAACACAACTAACCCAAAATACAGATTAATGATTTCGATTGGTTATGGTTGTGGCCTAAGAGTTAGCGAAGTAGTAAAACTAAAAGTAGCTGATCTTGATATCAACGAATTAACAATCCACATAAAAAATTCAAAAGGCAAAAAAGACAGAATAAGCATATTACCAGAAAAACTACAAAATGACCTTCAAAATATTATTGCGGGGAAAAAACCATTTGATTATATCTTTAATTCTAATCGTGGTGGCAAACTAACAACTGCTTCGTTACAAAAAATGTTTCGTAAAAGCTTAATAAAAACAAATATAAACAAACCAGCAACTTTTCATTCTTTACGCCACAGTTTTGCAACACACTTACTTGAAAATGGCACTGATGTCCGTTATGTTCAAGTGCTTTTAGGTCACTCAAACATACGCACAACACAATTGTACACCCAAGTTACAAATCCAAAACTAAAAAATATTAAAAGCCCTTTGTAATCTAATAAACAACAAAAAACACCAGCACAAGCTGGTATTTTTTTGACTTCCTAAAAAAATTGGTGGGTGATCCAGGAATTGAACCTGGGACCTCTACATTATCAGTGTAGCGCTCTAACCATCTGAGCTAATCACCCTTTGAAGTTTCTTATTTGAAATCTTTGAAATAAAAAAATATACAACAAATCTCTAGATTTCAGACTATAGTGTAGCGCAAATTTTTAAAAAGAGCAAGTAAAATTTATAGCGCTTATCTACAATCTGAAATCTAGAGATCTTGCAGAACAGATCTGCCGACGACAGAGAATTAATACAACCGTTTTGATTATTTTTGTTTTCATTTTTCCACAATGGTTAATGTTTCGGATCTAAGGTAAGACCCCAAACCCATTGTGTCGACTTGAGTTTCCCTACTATAAAAAGCAGGTCATAACTCCCTAGAAAGGAGGTGATCCACGAACAGCTTCCGCTACCCGTGCCTTGTTACGACTTCACCCTGATCACTGACCCCAGCTTGGCCCCACAATCGTGGTACTTAAGCTGTTGCCAACTTTCCTGGTGTGACGGGCGGTGAGTACAAGAGATGAGAACGTATTCAACGCGCCGTGGCTGATGCGCGTTTACTAGCGATTCCGGCTTCATGAAGTCGAGTTGCAGACTTCAATCCGAACTGGGGCTGGTTTTCTGGGATTAGCTCCACCTCACGGTTTGGCAAACCCTCTGTACCAGCCATTGTAGCATGTGTGTCGCCCTGGACGTAAGAGACATGCTGATTTGACGTCGTCCCCGCCTTCCTCCCGCTTGCGCGGGCAGTCTCCTATGATATACAACATAGGATAAGGGTTGCGCTCGTTACCCTACTGAAAGGTACATTTCACAACACGAGCTGACGGCAACCATGCACCACCTCTCAGTCACCCTCGAAGGAGTCCTGCTTTCACAGGATTTGCAGACCAAGTTCAAGCCCAGGTGAGGTTCCTCGCTCATCATCGAATTAAACCACATGCTCCACCGCTTGTGCGGGTCCCCGTCTATTCCTTTGAGTTTTAGCCTTGCGGCCGTACTCCCCAGGCGGGATA
>CAZVIA010000017.1:0-2566 GCA_964627525.1 uncultured Gammaproteobacteria bacterium
GCTTCCACTGATCTCCAGGAGAAAGGAAAGGATCTTCTGACAAAGTAGTTTTAGATTCTAGTTCAGCTATTATAAAACAAACAGTGCTGGTGACTAGATCATCATCAGTAAGAAGTCTTTTTGCCACATCAGGAGTTAAACCAGCACGACCAAAGCGGTCAACCAGCTCTCCTGTTTGAGAATGAAACAATTCTGAAGTAAGACTAGCCATTTCTGACCTGCCTCCTTTTTACACCGTCGAACCTGCCTGTATTCTGACGTTTTGTCAAAAACAAACTAGCCCTACTAAACGGCTTATAAGTAATATCAAATTTTAATGTGTTTGTCAAGTTTTATTATACAGAGTCGCACCTGCTTAACTATCCACCAGGCTCACTACTGTGCCGAGTATCTAAACTTCTAAATGAAGCTTTTGTTTCATCAAATAACATTTTAACAAGACCAGTTGGTCCATTACGATGTTTTGCCACATGAATTTCTGCAATACGACGTTCATCTGGTGGAATATCTTCTGCTCTATAGTTTCTGTCCGCAGCTTTTCTATAAATAAACATAACTACGTCAGCATCTTGCTCCAGACTGTTGTGTACTACAATATCTTCTGCCACAAAATTATGTACACCTGGTACTGTTGCATCATATACTTCTTCTGTGCCTTGTGGTGTGATTGAAATAATTTCATCCCAAAGCATTTGTTCATTATTTTTTGAAAAAATAACTAACTTTTCACCAACCTCCAACTCTTCCAAAGCCTGCCATCCATTCAAAGTTCTAAAAGGATGATTAGCTGATGCACGAATTTTACGACCACTGCGTAATTTTAATTCAAAAAGTTTTTTCTTTCCAGATGAAAAAGCTTTTGTAAGATTGGTTTTAATAATTTTCCAATTTTCATCTAAAGCAAAGATAGGGAAAGGTGTTTTAATTTTTCCATCCACAATATCTTTTATCGCAACACGTTCTCCAGTGTCTGCACGTACTATTTTAGTTTCAGCAGCAAGACATCCTGATTCCCTCAAATGCGACAATTTAGGAATTGCCGGCTTTGTCATTTCAACTGCACGAGATAATTGTGACAAAGCCAAAACAGGCACACCTAACTCACGGGCAATACCTTTTAAACCACGACTCATCTCAGCAACTTCTTGAACACGACTTTCGGT
The DNA here is from genome assembly GCA_964627525.1 of uncultured Gammaproteobacteria bacterium. Lineage (GTDB taxonomy): Bacteria > Patescibacteriota > Patescibacteriia > Magasanikbacterales > JBBTQS01 > CAZKMQ01. Next base: position 1,164 of record CAZVIA010000017.1, read on the forward strand.
TTTACTAGCTGCTGACATAAGTTGTAAATAGTCCACGACAATTAATCCCAAACCATGCTCTGCCTGCAAACGGCGAGCTTTGGTTCGGATTTGGATAATATTTGCATTTGCTTGATCATCAATATAAATCGGAGCTTCAGCCAAAACACCCATAGCATGCCCAATACGAGGAAAATCATCATCTTCTGGTCTGTCAGACAAGCGACCGGTTCTCATTTTCCACAAATCAACATTTGCTTCTGAACACAACAAACGGTCAACAAGCTGCTCTTTTGACATTTCCAAAGAAAACAATCCTACAGGTACTTTTTGTTTAGTGGCAATATGGCGAATCATATCTAAAGCAAGAGAAGTTTTTCCAACAGAAGGACGTGCTGCCAAAATAATCAAATCAGCTTTTTGCAAACCAGCCAAAACATTATCAAGTCCAGGAAAACCAGTTGGAGTTCCACGCATTTTCCCTTTTTCTTTGTGAAGCTCATCAATACGATCAAAAGCATCTGTTAAAACAGAACGAATCGGAGTAAACTCCTGCTTCATAAATTGTGTTGAAACATTAAAAACTTTTTGTTGTGCCTCATCCAACAACTTGTCTACATCATCTTCTTCTTTATAACCTAATTCAGCAATTCCTGAAGCTGCCTCAAGCAAACGACGAAGCATTGCTTTTTTGTGAACAATTTTTGCATAAGTTGAAGCATGACTAGCAGTTGCAACACTGTTACTTAATTGCACCAAAAAACTACGCCCACCAATCTGTTCCAACTTTTTTTTCTCTTCCAAACGATTTCCAACTGTAAGCAAGTCAATTGGTTGGTGCTTGCTGTACAATTCAACAATAGTTTCAAAAATAGTTTTATGCGCTTCTTTATAAAAATCCTCTGCAGCGATTCTATCAACAATTTTTAGCAAAACATTTTTATCCAACAAAACAGAACCAAGCATTGATGCTTCAGCTTCTAAAGAGTGTGGTGGAATTTTTAAATTTTTATTGTCAGCCATGGTGTTTGTATATTACATATAGATTGATTTGGGTTCAAGTTAAGGGAGTGGATAGAAGTGGGATATGCTGTGTAAAACTTGACAACTTAGCTCAAAAATGCTAGCTTGTACTTAATAAGGTCAGCTAATTTTAGTCGCAATGACTAGATGATGTGCGCCTTAAACCCCAAAAGAGGAGTCAGTTGTGACAGAAACAACACGCTTCTTTGATGTAAGTGCAGGCGAGTTGCGCGAATTTGAGAGAGTTGCTGCAACACACCTGTCTGGTGATGATGTCCGACGACTTAACAAAGAGCCAGAGCTGTGGGTCAAGATGGTTGATGCTTTGCATAACCAAAGTGAAAAAGTTGAGCAAGACATTTTCAAAGACCTCTTCCTCCACCCTTCACAGCAATGGAAGT